>NC_014759.1:1340000-2010000 GCF_000183425.1 Marivirga tractuosa DSM 4126 | reverse complement strand
GGTTGTAGGACTGCAACGTGGACTTATACAATGAACATGAACCGGTTGGGAAACCGGGCCAGAGAGGGTGAGAGCCCCGTAAAGGAAAGTTGTATATACCTAGCAGTATCCTGAGTAGGGCGGGACCGGAGAAATCCCGTTTGAATCAGCCGGCACCATCCGGTAAGGCTAAATACTACTGAGAGACCGATAGCGAACAAGTACTGTGAAGGAAAGGTGAAAAGTACCGTGAATAACGGGGTGAAATAGAACCTGAAACCATACGCTTACAAGCGGTCGGAGTCCATTCGTTGGATGACGGCGTGCCTTTTGCATAATGAGCCTACGAGTTACTTTTCTTGGCAAGGTTAACCCCGTTGACGGGGGAGCCGAAGCGAAAGCGAGTCTGAATAGGGCGAATTAGTCAGGGGAAGTAGACGCGAAACCTTGTGATCTACCCATGGTCAGGGTGAAGTTCCGGTAACACGGAATGGAGGCCCGAACCAGTTGACGTTGAAAAGTCTTTGGATGAACTGTGGGTAGGGGTGAAAGGCCAATCAAACTGGGAAATAGCTCGTACTCCCCGAAATGTTTTTAGGAACAGCCTCGGGAGATGTTTGACAGAGGTAGAGCTACCAATAGGACTAGGGGGAGTCAAATCCTACCAAATCCTGATGAACTCCGAATGCTGTCAAATTATCCCGGGAGTGAGGGTCAGGGTGCTAAGGTCCTGATCCGAGAGGGAAAGAACCCGGACCATCAGCTAAGGTCCCCAATTGTATGTTAAGTTGAACTAAGGCGGTTCAGTTGCTTAGACAGCCAGGATGTTGGCTTGGAAGCAGCCATTCATTTAAAGAGTGCGTAACAGCTCACTGGTCGAGCGACAGAGCATCGATAATGATCGGGCATCAAACATACAACCGAAGCTATGGTCTTGTCAGTAATGGCGAGAGGTAGGGGAGCATTCCATCAGCGGTGAAGGTGTGGCGTCAGCCATGCTGGAGCGGATGGAAAAGCAAATGTAGGCATAAGTAACGATAATGCTAGTGAGAAACTAGCACACCAATAGACTAAGGTTTCCTCAGCAATGCTAATCAGCTGAGGGTTAGTCAGGGCCTAAGGCGAAGCCGAGAGGCGTAGTCGATGGACAACAGGTTAATATTCCTGTACTACCTTATAGAGTGAAGGGGTGACGGAGTAGTGAAAGTCCCGCGTACTGACGGAATAGTACGTTGAAGGGTGTAGGTATTGGACTTGTAGGAAAATCCGCAAGACTAGCTGAACCTGATAGTACCACAACGCTTCGGCAGCGTGGATAGTGGACCTAATCAGACTTCCAAGAAAACCCTCTAAACATATGTATAAGGTACCTGTACCGCAAACCGACACAGGTAGTCAAGGAGAGAATCCTAAGGTGCTCGAGTGATCCGTGGCTAAGGAACTAGGCAAAATGGCCCTGTAACTTCGGGAGAAGGGGCGCCTCGTTAGTGATAACGAGGCCGCAGTGAAGAGGCCCAGGCGACTGTTTAACAAAAACACATGGCTTTGCGAAATCGAAAGATGAAGTATAAGGCCTGACACCTGCCCGGTGCTGGAAGGTTAAGGGGGGACGTTAGTGCGCAAGTGCGAAGCGTTGAACTGAAGCCCCAGTAAACGGCGGCCGTAACTATAACGGTCCTAAGGTAGCGAAATTCCTTGTCGGGTAAGTTCCGACCTGCACGAATGGTGTAACGATCTGGGCACTGTCTCGGCCACGAGCTCGGTGAAATTGTAGTAGCGGTGAAGATGCCGCTTACCCGCAACGGGACGAAAAGACCCCATGAACCTTTACTATAGCTTCACATTGACATTGGGTAAAATATGTGTAGGATAGGTGGGAGACTTCGAAGCTGTGTCGCCAGGCATGGTGGAGTCGTTGTTGAAATACCACCCTTATTTTATCTGATGCCTAATCCGCTAACTAGGCGGAGACATTGTGTGGTGGGTAGTTTGACTGGGGTGGTCGCCTCCAAAAGAGTAACGGAGGCTTTCAAAGGTTCCCTCAGCACGCTTGGTAACCGTGCGCAGAGCGCAATAGCATAAGGGAGCTTGACTGTGAGACCTACAAGTCGATCAGGGTCGAAAGACGGATATAGTGATCCGGTGGTTCCGCATGGAAGGGCCATCGCTCAAAGGATAAAAGGTACTCTGGGGATAACAGGCTGATCTCCCCCAAGAGCTCACATCGACGGGGAGGTTTGGCACCTCGATGTCGGCTCGTCACATCCTGGGGCTGGAGAAGGTCCCAAGGGTTGGGCTGTTCGCCCATTAAAGTGGCACGCGAGCTGGGTTCAGAACGTCGTGAGACAGTTCGGTCTCTATCTGTTGTGGGCGCTAGAAGTTTGAGAGGACCTGATCTTAGTACGAGAGGACCGGATTGGACAAACCGCTGGTGTACCAGTTGTGCCGCCAGGTGCATCGCTGGGTAGCTATGTTTGGAAGGGATAAGCGCTGAAAGCATCTAAGCGCGAAACCCGCCTCAAGATGAGACTTCTTTAAAGGAACCCTATAGATGATGGGGTTGATAGGCTGCAGGTGTAAAGGCAGTGATGTCATAGCCGAGCAGTACTAATTATCCGTAGCTTTCCGTTCAACAGTCTTGTGTTTACTTTAAGACTCTTTCACTTTAACATGTTGATTAATCTCTAAATGTAGAGGTTGATTATAAAATATTGATACACCCTCCCGGTAAAATGGGACAAGGTATCATAAAGAAATTAAGTTCATGCTCTATACAGAGAATGACAGACTTTATGGTGACTATGGCGGTGGGGTACACCTCTTCCCATTCCGAACAGAGAAGTTAAGCCCACCAGCGCTGATGGTACTGCCGTAAAAGGTGGGAGAGTAAGTCGTTGCCAACTTTTATTTATAACCCTGATAGTGAAAACTATCAGGGTTTTTTTATGCCTGTCAACGTACTATTTTGCAAAACCAATGATTATTTATAATTCTATTATACTTTAATTCGCAGGATGAAGCAATCACGATTGATCAATGGCTCCTTTATAGCACTTTCATTTAGTGCTTTTTTATTTTTTGCCAGCTTCAATATGATTATCCCTATGCTGCCCGATTATCTGACAAGCTTAGGTGGTGGAGAATACAAAGGGCTTATTATTGCGCTATTTACGATTACGGCTGGTTTGTCCAGGCCTTTCAGTGGAAAACTGGCCGATAAAATCGGGAGACTGCCAGTCATGATTTTTGGTGCTGTAGTTTGTTTTGTTGCTGGCCTAGCCTACCCTTTTGTATCGGGCGTCATCGCTTTTTTTGCTTTACGTTTATTGCATGGTTTTTCTACAGGTTTTACACCTACTGGAAATGCCGCTTATGTAGCTGATATAGTACCGGTCAATCGAAGAGGAGAAGCAATGGGAATTATTGGAGTGGCGATCAGCATTGGTACTGCTACAGGGAATGCTGTTGGCGGATATATTGGGAGTGCATTTCCAATTGATTATGTGTTTTATGCTTCTGCAGCTACTGCCTTAATGAGCATTATTATTTTAGCTGGAATGAATGAGACTTTAGCAGATAAGGTTCAGTTTAATTTTAGTTTGCTCAAACTCAAGAAAAATGAAATTATAGAGAAAAGAGTATTAGTGCCAGCGATTTATATGGCACTTAGCGTTTTCTCATTTGGAATAGTATTAACCATAATGCCAGATTATAGTGCACATCTAGGAATTAGCAATAAAGGATTGTTTTTTGCTGTTTTTGTATTGGCTTCATTAGGGGTAAGGATCATAGCCGGTAAAATTTCGGATAAAATTGGAAGAGTCAAAGTGTTGAAGGTATCTTCCTTTTTATTGGCTGTTGCTATGGTATTAATTGCCTTATCCAATTCATTGATCAGCTTAATGGGAGCAGCAATTGTTTTCGGCTTTTCCATGGGCATGAATTCTCCCACTGTATTTGCTTGGGCTATAGATTTAGCCGACAATAATAAAAGGGGAAAGGCGTTGGCTACGCTCTATATATTTTTGGAATTAGGAATCGGAATGGGGGCTTTTATATCAGGTTGGGTGTACAGCAATGCTCCCGCAAATTTTAAAGTAACGTTTTATACCGGTGCTGCTTTTGCTTTTCTTGCCTTTGTTTATTTAAATATTGCCACAAGAATAAAGAGAATGCGGTAAATTTTAGCTGCAGATTAGCTTATATCCATAGCCTCTAATATTCAAAATTTGAAGTTCTGGATCCTTTTCAAGCTTTTTGCGCAATTTGCTAATGTATACATCCATACTTCTGGCATTAAAGAAATCAGCTGAACCCCACAATTTTTCAAGTATAGTAGAGCGATCGGTCAGCTCATTTTGATGCATCATAAGTTCTTTTAAAACTTCTGATTCTTTACTGGTTAAATAGGTTTCGTCCTTTTCAATTTTTAAGATTTGCTTACCGGGATGAAATAGGTATTTCCCAATTGTAATCCACTCTTGATGAATGGGATTACTTTTTCTTTCCAATAATGCCTTGACCCGCACAATTAGCTCTTCCATACTAAAAGGCTTTTTAATATAGTCATTTCCACCTTTTTCAAAGCCTTCTACCACATCATTAGTGGTTGATTTTGCAGTGAGGAAAATAATAGGAATATAGCCATCTGCCTTGCGCACTTTTTGGGCCAAGCTAAATCCATCAAGCTTGGGCATCATCACATCGAGAATTAATAGATCGTATTCTTTAGCTTGGTAGCACTTCCATGCCGCTTCCCCGTCTTCACAATGGTCTACTTTGAAGCCACGACTTTCCAGGCTTTCTTTCAATATCAAGCCTAAAGAGGGCTCATCTTCAGCTAATAACAATTGATATTCCTTTTTCATGGTAAACAAGCTTCAAAGTGAGTCAAATTCTTAGCAATGTGTAATTCTAAATTCCCTTGATGTTTCTCTATTACTTTCTTACTGTAATAAAGACCTATGCCAAAGCCTTTTACGTTATGTATATTGCCTTGTGGGATACGATAAAATTTATCAAATACCTTTTTCGCTTGAGTTTTTGATAAATTACCGCCATTATCTTTTACACTAAAACAATGTCGTCCATCATTAAAATGATACGCTAGGCTAATTTTACTGCCCCCATATTTAAAGGCATTGTCAAGAAGGTTGGACAGTGCATTTTCCAAATGGAAACGGTCTGCTTTGATTACAGTATCTTGATCAGCGACCTTAAGTGTTAGCGTTTTATCAGTATTATGGTTTTGATATCGATCGAAAAGTTCTTTGCAAAAAAGGCTGACATTGATGTTTTCCTTTTTAATCATCAGTTTTTCACTATCTAAAGTGGCGGTCTCTAACAACTTCTCCACCATCCCATTCATTTTATTCACTTGCTGTTGACCAATCGCTAGATACTTTTTTATTTTCTCAGGGTCATTTTCCGGATTGAAATTTTGTAAAGCCTCAACTGAAGTAGAAATGGTGGCAAGCGGAGTTTTAAATTCATGGGTGATGTTATTGATGAGGTCATTTTTGATTTCAGCCAGATCTTTCTGGTTTTTAATGGTTTTATAGAGAAAGGCTAATACAAAAACGATGAGTAGAAAAAACGCGAGTGAAAAGCTACTATTCATGAAGCCCTCCTGTAAAATATCCAATGAGGCATTTTCATACACTAGATTGATCTTTTCATTCCTTGGCAAAAGGTCTTCACTTGCAGAATACACTAGCGTCATTGTAGGAGCTAACTCTGGTCTAAATGCACCGATTAAGGAATCCTTTTTAAGATGTTTGATGGCATAGGTGATTTCCAGTTTGTTTTCCCTTAGTTCCTGTTTGAAATATCTATTAAGCAATTCGAAATCCAGTGTATCTCTACTTACTGAAATGACCAATTTATTAGAAATGGAGCTTAAAGAAAAAACGCTGTCTGCTGCTTTTCGACCCGCCATCATAACGATGTCATTATCTTTATCCACAAACATTTCTTCTTGCTGCATTTCACCAGAGACCACTATCTGAGTAATATTGAGACCATCTAACTCTTTTACTTTCTTCTCTAAAATTTGGCTTCCTTTCTTAGAAAAGGGACTCTCAGTAAATCGCTGAAAAAAATCTCGAGTAATAGCCTGGCTTAACTCAGTAGAGTCTGTCTTTATTTCAACTTGATCGACATGCTGGCCTTGATGGGTGTCAGATTTTTGAATATCAGTAATAACGATTACATCTGTCTCCGATAACTCATTAAAATAATTTTTGAGGGCTGTATCGAAAGAGAGCGTGACTTCCTGGGTGAATTTGGAATAGGCTTCCTGATAATTTTTTATGAAGTAAAAGCCATGGAAAAGAATGGCTGCGAAAAACACAGCTACAATTAAAATCCCTATGGCCTTGAATCTTTTTGAATTCATAATGCTAAGATAGAGAAAAGGATGCAGTCATATCTTGATTTTAACACTCTTTAACATTCATTAACGCTTTTTGAAGAGTCAATTGAGTTGTTTTGTAGCAAACGAAAATCACAAAAATATGAAAACGCTTATTTTAACATTCATCAGTTTAGTATTGGCTTCAGGCCTTTTTGCACAACAATTCAGTGGAGTGGCTACCTATGAAAGCAGAAGTCAAATCGAACTCTCTTTAGACTCAAGCGCCATGTCCCCGCAAGAGATGCAAGCTCTAAAACAGCAACTGCTCAAGAAGATGCAAAAGACTTATACCTTAAAATTCAATGCAAAAGAGTCATTATGGGAGCAAGAAGAAAGTGTGAACTCAGGGCCTGCCAGCGCTTCATCCAATGGGATGGAGTTAGTAATTTCTAATGGGAGTTCAAAGGATAAACTGTACCGAAATCTGGAAGAGGGAAAATACAGAAATAGCCAGGAGCTAATGGGCAAAAGATTTCTAGTAATTGACAGTCTGCCAAAATACGATTGGAAAATTGGAAGTGAAACCAAGCAAATTGGGGATTATAGCTGCCGAAGAGCAGTGTATACTCGCATTTCTGATGCACGAAGATTTGCCACCGGTATGGAGGAAATGGAAGTAACCAAAGACACTACTCAAATTGAAGCTTGGTTTACTATGGATATTCCCGTTGCTCAGGGTCCAACGACTTATTTCGGGCTGCCTGGCTTAATTCTGGAATTAAAGTCGAACGGTCGTCATTTCATTTGCACCAAAGTAAATTTGAATTATCAAGAGCAAGAAGAGATTAAAGTGCCTGATCAAGGAAAAGAAGTAACACTGAAGGAATTCCAGGCCATTTCTGAAGAAAAGATGAAAGAGATGATGCAGCGATATCAAGGAAAAGGAGATGGCTCGAACATTGAAATTGTAATTGGCGGTTAAGTAGAGGACATGAAAGCTATAATTCTCACAATCTTTTCGGTGGTCTATATTTCTTGCTCTGTTTTGGCGCAGAAAAGTAAAGATTATTACAGCATGGAAGGTAAAGTAGTGGATTCTTTAAATACACCCATACCTTATGCTAATGTGCTTCTGAAGGATACGACCACTAATGAAATCAAGTCGTTTGCCGTTACGGATGCTTCTGGTAAATTCAAAATGACTATCGAAACTGGCGTACCGCTGGAATTGAGAGCTAGTTTTGTAGGCTACGTTCCTTTCATTAAGCATATCACCACAGATCCGGATAGAATTCAGAATCTTATTATTCCATTGTCACAAGATCAAGGCTTAATGGATGAGGTACAAGTGGTGAAAGAAATGCCGGTTACCTTGTCGGGAGATACGCTAATTTATAAAACTGAAGCTTTCACGAAGGGCAATGAACGGAAGTTAGAAGATGTGCTCAAGAAGTTGCCGGGGGTAGAGGTTGCTGAAGACGGAAGTGTGTCGGTGCAAGGTAAGAAAGTAGATAAGCTTCTAGTGGAAGGTAAGCAATTCTTTGATGGGGATAGTAAAATGGCTGTAAAGAATTTACCAGCAAAGGCTATAGATAGGGTCCAGGTTTTGAAAGGCTATCAGGAAAATGCCGCCTTGAAAAATGTGAATACCAATGAGCAAATAGCCATGAATATTACCTTAAAAGAAGATCAAAAGTCAATGGTTTTTGGTGATGTGACCTTGGGCGTAGGTTTGAGAGATAGCTATACTGGGCATGGAAATGCTTTTTATTATAGTGAAGATTTAAGTGTTAATGCGATTCTTGATGCCAATAATATAGGAGAACAGGCTTTTAATTTTAGTGATTACCAACGAATGAAACAGGCTCAGAATCCCTGGGGTATTCAAGGAGGTGCTCTAAAGATAGCAGAACGGCAGGATAGAAATGCAATTCCTCAAAAAGACAAAACACAGGTACAAGAGTTGACTAGTAATTTTGTGGGACTTAATATTAATTATCAGCCATCAAGCAAATGGCAGCATCAAGCTTATATGATTGGAAATACTGCAAATGTTTTGGAGCAACAACGGCAGCAAAGACGATTTTTGAGTGAAGACGCACCCGAACCTGAAAATAGCATTAATCAACAAAATCAGGAATATGGCAGTATTTTGGGGCAATACCAGTTAGATTTCTTAGCTACTCCTTTCAGTAATTGGCAATATAAGAGTCAATGGTTGGGCAGTAGGAATTCAGCAAATAGGTTTTCACTTTCCAACTGGGCAGGAGGGCAAGAAAGTACCATTCAAAGTGAAAATGACGAATGGAGCTGGAACCAGCAACTCAACTATTATACTCAGATAAACCCTAATCACTTAATATCGATTGAGAACCAGTTTTTGTGGAGAAATAGTCAAAGCTTAAATGCATGGGATTTACAATATGGTTTAGAAACTGAGGCAGATTCGTCCATTATTAGATTGGAAGATAGCCAGCAAGACATCAAAACATTACAATCGGAATTGCATTATTATTGGGTTTGGAATAGAAAAAACCATTTGGATGTTTCCCTATCATATCAAAATAGAATTTCTTCCATGAATCGGAATTTGCAAAATGCAGAAGGTGAATCTTTAGAAGATTTTAGGATAGGAATGGACCGCAGCTTTTCCAATTTTGCAGCTGGATTACAATGGAAATCAAGAGTTGAATCATTTCTATTTCTCCCAGGGGTGAGTTACTTCTATTTGAATGACCAAAGGAATTCGCTCAAGGGCGAAGGAAATGTGGGAGAAAGTACGCAGCACTTTGTACTACCTAACTTTAGGATTAAGTATGACATTAATAGTGTTCAAGGATTAAATTTTGTATTTCAACAGCAAATTAGAAGCCCGCAATCCGAATGGTTATCAGAAGCATTCCAGCTACGAAATTATCAAAATATAGTATTGGGGAATGCAGCTTTAAGAACCTCCTTTTATAATAGTGTGCAGCTTAACTACCATTTCTTTAACCTATTTAATGGGATGAATGCTTTCTTATTTACAAATTTTAATAGGGTAGAACATTCTTTTCAAGAGGCTACTAATTTTGATGGATTAGTTAATAATTCTGTGTTGATAAATAGCAATGCACCACAGTATGATTTTAATTATAATGGTAAAATTGATAAGCGATTTAGAACTTTTCGATTAACGTTTGAATCAAATGGTCTATACCAAAATTATGTAAATCAGCTGAATGAAGTGGAACTTAATAATGAGCAGTGGAATCAAAAACACAGTTTAGCTTTTCAAACAAATCTTGGTCAATACATGACCAGTTCGCTTAAATATGGACTTCAGCTGACAGAATATGAAAACGGTCCTAATCGTAATCAATTTAACCTTCAAAGTTTTACCAATCGATGGGAGGCAGAATGGGGTGATAATTTTGAAGTAGATTTAGATGTTGAGTATCAAATGTATAATGGTACTAATACCAAAAGCGATTGGTGGTTAGCTAATGCAGAATTGAGTTATGAATGGCCCGAAAAACCATGGAGATTTGATCTGCAGGTTTATAATATTTTTGATACACAATCAATAAGTAGAGATTTCTTATCTGAGTATTTTGTGAGTACGTATCAGAATTTTATTCAGGGTAGAAGGGCTTTGTTCAGTGTAAACTATAATTTCTAAGGGAATTAAGAAAAGAAAAAGCCTATGATTATTTAAATCGTAGGCTTTTGCTCTTGGATGATTTTTGGTACTTAATCCAGCAAGCCAAATACTTGTTGTAAGAGTTCATTTACCCTTGCATTTACATTATTTCGAATATTGGCTTCCTCATCCTGAACTTTTAAGAATAAACCATCCAAACCTTTTTCAGTCGCAAAAGCTGAAATATCGGCTTCATCAATGGAGTTGATACCGGAAATGGAACCAAGGGTTTGACTTTCTAAAAAACTGATGGGCACTGAGGTGTTTAATATATCATTGTACTCACTGACAAAATTGCCGTAAAGCTCTTCTACCGTTCTTTCTCCAATACTTACTGAGTTTACTGCATTATTTACTTTGGGCTCAAAAGTGTCGAATAAGGATTGATACGTATTATCGATGAGATAAGCAGTTGCTGCAGTGTCTGATCCATATAAAATGTTTTCTGCATCTGTAATGGTAATGCCACGAATGGCATCAAAAAATATTGGCCCTGCCTCTTGGGCTGCTTCTTCAGCCGCACGGTTAATTCCTACTATCAATTCTTCCTCTTTTTCTGCCAGACTGTTAATTCCTAAGAAGGGTACACCAGTATTGTAAATTTGATCTCCAGTTATCGTTCCTAATCCGAACACATTGATTTCAACTGCTTTCAGTGCTGCAATTTGAGCTTCCAGTTCATCAGGTAAAAGGATTTTTACTGCTTCATCTTTCAAATAACCATCTACAACTGCCAATTTAGAAGTAGCTGTATCAGTGCCAACTTTTAAGGCTTCTTTTAGTCCTTCTGCTATATCGATGTTGTTTTCTTGTTCTTCTATTGCATCATTTAATAAATCACATGATGATAAAAGTAGAATTGAAATGAATAAGCTGATTGTAGATAGATATTTCATAAGCGTTAATATTTTATATTATATAAATATCACAATAATTCAGCCAAAATGATAATGCCTAGCAGTAGAATTTAAGACAGAAGTAATGAAATAGTTGTTATTCCATTTTTAACTCACCAAGCCAGGATACCAACAAGTGTCTAGTATATGAATTTTGGATGGATTGAATCGAAGAAAAATATTATCATCTTTCTCAAATAATATTTTTTCGTGAGCATGAATGACCACATGAGTTTCTGCTCCTATATCGGCATGAACTTGCTGATGATCACCGAAATATTGGGCTAATACTACTTTAGCAGGGAAAGTCCCTTCCTGTTTTTCAGTAAGGATTTCAATATTTTCAGGCCTGATGGCAATTAAAATCTGACCTGTTTTATCTGTTTTTGCTCCTTTAATTTCGCCAGCTTTCAATTTATAAGTGCCATTTTCAGCTGTGGCATTCATAGCATTAATTTTCCCAAAAAAACTAGCTACATAAAGGTTTTTAGGGGTTTCGTAAAGTTCTCTTGGAGTTCCAACTTGCTGGATTTTGCCATCTTTCAAAATGGCTATTCTATCGGCAGAGGATAGTGCATCACGCATATCGTGAGTTACGAATAGGGCTGTAGCTCCTGCTTTTTTAATAATGCTTCTGACTTCCTCTCGAACTTGGTCTTTTAATACTGCATCCAAATTACTGAAAGGTTCATCTAACAAAATCAAACCTGGATTGGGCGCAAGTGCTCTGGCTAAGGCCACTCTTTGCTGTTGTCCGCCTGATAAATGATGGGGATATCTGTTTTCATAACTGCTTAAACCTACCATATCGGTAACTTCCCTAACTCTATCATTCAAATTGGGAAATTGATTTTTGGATAGACCGAATTTTATGTTTTCTGCTACGGTTAAATGTGGAAATAGAGCATAATCCTGAAAAACCATTCCGATTTTTCTTTTTTCAGGCTTCATGCTGAAATTATCATCCACCACCTTATCACTATTGATGGATATTTGGCCTGCATCTGCTTCTTCAAATCCAGCTACCAACCTTAATAAGGTTGTTTTGCCGCTTCCGCTTTCTCCAACTAAAGCCAAAAGTTCGCCTTTATTTACATTCAGGCTTGCATTATTGACCGCATACTGAAGCTTTTTACCAAATTTTTTATGTAAGTTCTTAATTGATAATACTTCCATCAGCTTTAGTGTTTTTCATTAAGCGATTCAAAATAATAATGGGTATGGTGCCAATAACGATAATGATGAGCGAAGGTGTTGCAGATTCAGCAATCATTTCATCGCTTGCCAATTCGTAGGCTTTGGTTGCTAATGTATGAAAATTAAAAGGTCGTAAAATTAAAGTAAGCGGTAATTCCTTTAAAATATCGACAAAAACTAAGATTCCGCCTGAAATTAAGGCGCTTTTTAATAATGGCAAATTAATTTTTAGAAGTGTCTTGAATGAACCAGCTCCTAATGAGTAGGAAGCTTCATCTATGCTATCTCCAGTCCTCTTAAAGGCTGCTTCAATAGGGTTTAAAGAAACGGTTAAAAAGCGAACGACATAGGCAAAAGTGAGGGCAAAAATGGTTCCGCTGAAGATCAACCCGATTTTCATATTGAAACTATCCTGCCAAGTAGAAATCAAGAATTTATCCAACCCTAGCAACGGAATCATAATGCCAATGGCAATGACAGCTCCTGGAATGGAATAACCTAATGCTGCAAATTTTGCTAATAGGCTAAAAAACCTATTTTTATTTACTTTGACTGCGAATAAAATTATCACTGAAAAGCCCACACATAAAACAGCTGCCAATAGAGCAAGCCCAAAGCTATTAGCCATCAAAATCAGAAAATCAAAATCAATAATTTTTTTGATGGTTTGAAATGACCATAGAATTAACTGAAAAACAGGAGCTATAAAACCTAAGAATAAAGGAATAAAACATACCATCCAGGCGAAAAACTTTTTCCAGCCTGTCAATTGATATCTCTTAAGCTGTCTGCCAATTCTGGCACCTTCATCAAATTTCACTTTTCCTCTTTGCAATCTCTCCGCCATGATCATAATGAAAATGAACCCCATTAAAATCCCAGATAAATTGATAGCAGAATTAGGATCGCCAAAAGAAAACCAAGCCCTGAAAATTCCAGTGGTAAAGGTGCTAATACCGTAATATTTTACAGCTCCGTAATCATTTAAAACTTCCATCATGACTAATGAAAGTCCGCCAATGATAGCAGGTCGGCTGATGGGTAGCGCGATTTTAAAGAATGTACGCCAGGATGAACTGCCTAAAATTCGGGAAGCTTCTAAAAGTGTAGCAGATTGGCTCATAAATGTAGATCTAGCTACCACATAAACATAAGGGAATAATACTAGCGCCATGACTACGGCTACTCCCCAGAAATTCATAATGTCAATATACACTAAATCCGAGAAGCCGATATCCCTTAGGAAAACTTGAATAGGGCCAGTGTAATCAAAAATGCCTGCATAGGTGTAGGCTGCAATATATGTGGGGATAGCTAAAGGTAAAATCAGCATCCATTCGAATTGCCTTCTAAATGGAATATTGGTTGTGCTCACGATCCAGGCGGAGGAAATGCCCATGAGTAAAGTGAGGATGCTTACTACTATCACCAAGCCAATAGAATTAATGATGTAATCGGTCAAAACAGTGTCAACCAAATGACCCCAAACACTATCAGTAGTTTCCTCAAAAAGTTTAAAGAAAAGGGTATAAATAGGTAAGCCAATAATTAGCACCAATGCAATTAAAGCAAAGGACCAACCATTGGCATACTTTTTAAATTTTAAAATTGACTTTAGCTTACTCACAAATTATTTCCAACCCGCTCTGTCAAATATTTTAACTGCTAAATCATTGTTTTCTCCTAAAACTGAAAGGTTTAATGTATCCCTTTTGAAATCTCCCCATTCTTTTAAAGTTGGAGCCCATTCTACTTTTTCGTTTACTGGATATTCATAATTCACGCCAGCAAAAACTTTTTGAGCTTCTTCTGACACTAAGAATTCAATAAATTTAATAGCATTCTCTTTATTTGGTGCATATTTGGCAACACCCGCTCCACTTACATTGATGTGTGTTCCTCTTCCATCTTGATTAGGGAATAAAATCTTAACTGCTTGAGCAACTTTCACTTCTTCTTCGCTTGAAGAATTTAACATTTTCCCTAAATAGTAGGTGTTAGAAACCGCAACATCACCTTCTCCTGCATAAACTGCTTTGATTTGATCTCTATCTCCACCTTTAGGATCTCTTGCCATATTATTTACAATTGAACTCGCCCAAGTTGAAGCAGCCTCTTCTCCATTATGCGCAATGATAGAAGCCATCAAAGACTGATTGTAGATATTGGATGAAGAGCGAATTAATAATCTTCCGTTAATGTCTGGATTAGCTAAAGACTCATAAGTTGAAATCTTTTCTGCACTTATTTTTTCAGGATTATAAACTATTACTCTTCCTCTGATTGTCAATCCAAACCATTGGTTATCTACATCTCTAAGATTTGATGAAATCGTGTTGTTTAAAGTTTCAGATTCAACTGATTGTAAAAGATCAGCTTCTTTTGCTCTATGCAGTCTACCTGCATCTACCGTGATTAATACATCAGCTGGAGAATTTTCACCTTCCAAAGTCATTTTTTGAATTAACTCATCTGCATTGGCACTTACAACATTCACCTTAATGCCTGTTTTTTCTTCAAAATCTTTGAAGAGTTGCTGATCAGATTCATAATGTCTATGGGTGTAAACATTAACTTCCTTGCTTTCTTCTTTTTCTGATTCTCCTTCTTTATTGGAGCTTTGTGAACAAGCCCAAAGGGTGCTTATTGCTAATAGTGATAGGATTATATTTTTCATTATAGTTGTAGATTTTAAAATTTCGAAGGCAAATTTAATCATAATTGGATTAATTCTAAATAATAAAGCCATTATTTTGATTCAATTATTTAAATTGCGAGCCTTAATGTTTTACAGTTATAAAATCCTCCGAATATATGAAGGCCACTATTTCTCAACTTGAATATATAATTGCATTAGATACCTATCGTCATTTTGGAAAGGCAGCTGGGAACTGTTTTATCACGCAGCCAACTCTGAGTATGCAAATCAATAAATTGGAAGATAATTTAGGCGTAAAAATTTTTGATAGAAGCAGACAGCCAGTTGTTCCTACTGAATTGGGCTCTCTGATTTTAGAACAAGCACGAAGGGTCGTGAATGAAGCTAAAAAGATGGAAGAAATCATTGAGGATCAGAAAAAGGAAGTTTCTGGTGCCTTGAAGATTGGGGTGATTCCTACAATTGCTCCTTATCTTTTGCCACTATTTGCTAAGAGTTTTATGAATAAATATCCCTCCATTAATATTCAAGTTCAGGAATTATTAACGGAAGACACATTGGCAGCCATAAAATCTGAAGCAATAGATGTGGGTATAGTAGTGGGGCCTTTAAATGATAGCTCCTTTAGAGAAATCCCTATCTATTACGAAAAGTTTTTAGGGTATGCTCACAATACTAATTTAGAACCACCGGAAGAACCTATCTCCGGAAAGGATTTGGAAAACAACGAACTGTGGTTATTAAATGAAGGCCATTGTTTTCGTGAACAGGTTTTAAATATTTGCCAAAACCGAAATTTCGATAATATTTTAAATTATCAAAGTGGTTCTTTAGAAGCTCTTAAAAGAATGGTAGATAAGCAAGGAGGCGTAACCCTTTTACCTGAATTAGCTACCTTGGATCTATCGCCAAATGATAGCAAAAAACTTAGAACCTTTAAAAAGCCTACTCCTTTTAGGGAAGTGAGTCTGGTTATGAAAAGGGACTTTTTAAAAAGAAGGATTATTGAGGCTTTGCAAAAGGAAATAGTGGATCACCTTCCTGATATTATGAAGCAAAGGGAGGAAAATGAAATTCAGGTCATTAATTGGAGATAATAAGGAAGGAACTCAATTTAATTTAGTAAAACCTAAAATTAGCTACCTTTTTACGGTAATGGGCTTTTTGAAATAAAAACAAGTGCAGGAGCATTTCGCCCACCTGGTTTGACAGTGCCATTTTCATTTACTGTCCCATAGGAAGCCGCTACATATAAACGATTTTGGTCATCTAGGTGAAGATTGTTTAAAATATACTCAAATGGAATTTCAAGTTTAGCTGTATAATCATCAATGGTTTTTTCTATGTCAGAAGTGCCAACATACTCAGTTTCGGATCCGTCTAGTTTGAATGTGTTCTTTTTGATTTTATAACTGATTTCATTTTCAGCTTTAACATATTTAATTGGTACGCTTAAACGAGAGTAAACATTCTTTTTATCTTCCTGCCAGGTATAGCCTTTATCAAGAGAAAAGCGCGCAACACTGCTAGCGATATCATAATCTGCACCTTGTCCGTAAGCTCCAAATATAAATAAGCTGTCATTTCTTTCTAATAGGCCAGGCATAATACCAGAAAAATCTGCAACCTCATCCCAAGTCTCTCCAGCATCCTTAGTGGCATAAACTTTAGTATAAGTGGTGACCACCAACACATCATCAATACTTCCACTGATTGCATGTGCTTCTTCTCCATTTGGTATTTGAAGGACTGTCCAATTATCATATTCTTCCTGAACGACCATTGGTTCTGTATTGAATTCCTCACAAGAAGTGCTAATAAATAGTAAAAGTAAAAGGGGGAAGTTCGCAATAAGGCGCATAGTTTTGGTTTTTTGTTAAAATATACATTAAAGGTAATGATTGAAACTAGAATCACCAATTCAGAATAAAAAATAATTACAAGGAGAAAAAACCATTGGAGCTTTCTAGGTCAAATTAAAATTAATAGTGGAAAAGAGGCAATAAGAATCCTTAAATGATTTGAATTCATCAGGATTCTCATGTATTTAAATCAGGATTCTCATGTATTTAATTCATTACTAGTATTTCAATTTATTTCGTAAATTTGAAAAGATCAACAATTATTAGGCTATGTCAAATTTAAGAAGAAATGATCCTTGCCATTGCGGAAGTGGGAAGAAATATAAGAATTGCCATATGGGGAAAGAATCTTCGGGTATTAATAATAATAAGAACCTTTTATACATTGCTATAATGGTAATAATAGTGGCTATAGCTGGTTTTTCGGTTTATTTTAATGCTCAGGAATCTCCTTCACAAAATGTCAATTCTAACCGTGGGCCAGTTGCTCAGCCTCCAGGCGAAGCACCTCCTGGAAAAGTTTGGTCATCAGAGCATGGGCATTGGCATGATAAATAAGTAATAAGATTGTTTTGAACTCTCTCAAAAGCATTAGTTTTGCAAATATTAAATTTTAAGCTCAAGAGAATATGTTCAAGGCAATCTGTACTGACATAGACGGAACTCTTTTAAACCCAGAAAGAGAATTATCTAAAAGAACTATAGACATCATTAGAAGTCTTAAAAATGATATTGCTGTGGTGTTGGCTTCTAGTAGAATGCCGGCTGCTATGCGTCACCTGCAGGAATCTTTGGATATAGCAAATCAGCCTTTAATTTGCTATAATGGAGGCTATGTTATTTCTCAAACGTCAGGTGTTACAGTGTTAGATTCTGTGACAATTCCTTTTGCTTTATGTGAGTTTGTTGCCAAATGGTGTCATAATGAAAATCTACATGCTGGCTTTTATTTGGATGATGACTGGTTTGCTCCTTCGGAAGATCAATGGACTCAAAGAGAAATTAACAACACTAAAGTTCAGGCTTCCATTTTCCCAAGTTTAGATTTGATGGAAAGCTGGAAAACTCAGGAAAAAGGTGCCCATAAAATCATGTGCATGGGAGAACCTAAGTTAATTGATAACTTGGTTGCCAAGTTGATCTCTATTGATGCACCTTTACACCTCTACCGTTCAAAAGACACTTATTTAGAAATAGCCCCATTACAAATATCCAAAGCAAGTGCTTTATCTCAACTACTGCAAGCTGAATTCAATATTGAAATGAGGGATGTTATTGCGTTTGGAGATAATTACAATGATATCGAAATGTTGAAAGCTGTTGGCTGTGGAGTAGCAGTTGGCAATGCGAAAGATGAGGTGAAAGAAATAGCAGATGAAATCACTCTGCCTGGTAAAGAAGATGGCGTGGCCGCAACCCTAGAGAAATATTTCGGTTAAAATGTAGAGTGTTTACTTTTACTCTATATTTTAAAATCTAATATTTTTTTATGGAAATCATCAGTAATATCATAAAGGCAGCTATTGAAGTGGGGAGCAGGATCAAAAAACATGATTCTCCAATTCATGCTCAACAGGAAACATTGAAAGAGCTGCTTGAAAAATCAAAAGCAACAGCTTTTGGGAAGTATTACGGATTTGAAAATTTATTGAATAAGAAAAATATAGCCCAAAAGTTTGCCGAGGAAATACCATTCCATGATTATGATGATATGGAATTTTGGTGGAAGAAATCCTTAGAAGGGAAGGAAGATATATGCTGGCCAGGTAAAGTGAAGAACTTTGCAGTTAGTTCTGGCACAACAGGGCATAGCAAGCATATTCCGGTTACAGATGATATGCTAGAAAGCATAAGAAATGCAGGGATTCAGCAAGTTTTAAGCTTATCTAATTTCAAGGATTTACCTGAAAGCTTTTTTACTAAGCAAATTTTAATGCTAGGTTCCAGCACTAACCTAGATAAAGTTAATGGTCATCTAGAAGGGGAAATAAGCGGTATAAGTGCTTCAAATATTCCGAATTGGTTTAGGAATTTTTATAAGCCTGGTGAGAAAATCAGCAGTATCGATGATTGGGATGAAAGAGTGGAGGCCATCGCTAAAGAAGCAAAAAATTGGGATATTGGTTCTATTTCGGGCATTCCATCTTGGATTGAGTTGATGTTGGAAAGAGTGATAGAGTACAATAAAGTAGATTCAATACATGATATTTGGCCGAATTTGGCAGTTTACACCTCAGGAGGGGTTGCATTAGACCCTTACAAAAAGAGTTTCGAGAAATTATTCAGTAAACCAGTTCAATACATTGATACATATCTTGCCTCTGAGGGATATTTGGCTACTCAAACTCGCCCTGATACTGATGCGATGGAATTACTCTGCGATAATGGGGTGTATTTTGAATTTGTGCCTTTTGAAGAAGATAGTGTGTTGGAGTCCGGAAAAATCAATCCAGAGAAAAAGGCATTGGATATTTCTAATGTTAAAGAAGGAGAAGAATATATATTGTTGATTTCTACGGTGAGCGGGGCTTGGCGCTATATGATTGGAGATACTATCAAGTTTACCGATATATCTAGAAATGAAATCAAGATTACTGGTAGAACAAAATTCTTTTTGAATGTAGTGGGATCACAACTTTCAGTAAATAAGATGGATGATGCAATCGAAAGTCTTAATGAGAATTTTCCTTTAAACATTAAAGAATTTACAGTTTCAGCTGTCAAAGAAGATGGGGAATACATCCATCACTGGTATTTGGGGTTAGATGAAATGAAGAGTGAGTTTGATAATGAGGCAATCCGAAATCATCTAGATGAGCATCTTAAAAACAGTAATAAAAATTATAAAGTAGCCCGCGATAAGGCCCTGAAAGATGTGAAAATTAGTTTGATATCTGCCGACAAATTTTTGGAATGGAACGATACTAACAAGCATAAAGGTGGTCAAGTGAAAATGGCTAAGGTGATGAAGGAAGATGCTTTTAGGGAATGGCAAGAATTCGTTGAAAAATAATTTTTGATTCTTAGGTGAAGATTTTGTTTAAGTACTGTATTGAAACAAGCAGTCTTAGGCTGTAACAATAAGTCAATAAGATTTTTCAGCAATAAGTAAAAGCTCATTATTGGGACTACAATTCATTTTAACTTTTAGAGTATAGTATATTATAAATAGACTTTGTTTAAAGTTTTATTTCATTCTCATTCCTAGAAAGAATAGAGTCCTTATCTTTGCCAGCAAAGAAATATATCTCAGCATGTCGCAAAAGAAAATCATAATTACAGGAGGAGCAGGATTTATAGGATCAAATTTGGTTGAAAAATACCTTAATGATGATAGAGTAGAAAAAGTAAGAGTGATTGATAACCTTTCCAATGGATACTATAGTAATATAGAGGAATTTGAAAGCCATCCAAAATTTGAGTTTTTCAAAGAAGACATTTGCGATTATGATAAAATGCTTGAGCTGACCGGAGGCTTTGATTTAATCAGTCATCAAGCAGCTTTGGGTTCTGTTCCCCGATCAATTGAAAACCCAATGCAGAGCACTAAAGTCAATATTGATGGGACGGTTAATATTTTGTATGCCGCGGTTCAGAATAAAATTGATAGAGTGGTTTTGGCTTGTTCATCAAGTACTTATGGTGATAGTCCGAGTTTGCCTAAGCAAGAAGATATAATTGGTAATCCTCTAAGTCCTTATGCAGTTACAAAATATGCGGTAGAGTTATATGCAGAGGTTTTTCAAAAGACTTATGGCTTAAATTATGTGGGACTACGGTACTTCAATATTTTCGGTCCAAGGCAAAATCCTGATAATCCTTATGCGGCCGTAATTCCTATTTTCTGCAAAGCTTTTATTCATGGTAATGAGCCAACTATTAATGGTGATGGTGAAACTAGCAGAGATTTTACGTTCGTGGAAAATGCTGTTCATGCCAATGATTTGGCTCTTTTTACAGAAAATAAGCAAGCTTTGAATCAAATATACAATGTGGCTTGTGGAGATCAAATGAGTCTTAATGATATGATTGGTTTATTGCAGGAGTTAAGTGGGATAGATTTAAAGCCTAATTATGGACCTGAGAGACCTGGAGATGTCAAGCATTCCAAAGCCGACATCTCTAAAATTGAAAATCTTTTAGGCTATAAACCTCAGGTTAGGTTTAAAGAAGGCTTAGGAAAAGTGTATGGCTGGTATGAGAAAATGGGGTTTTAAAATTAGCCTTTATTTTCGTTTGATTTAATTTCATCTATCTCTAAGGTATTAGATTCACTGTTCTGACATTTTTATAAGGTCGTTCCTACGGAACTTTTTTGTTTTTTATAGTTTATATTTACCATATGGACGTTCCGCTGGAACTTGGTTAAATTATTATGATTGAAGTTACCATATGACCGTCCCTCTGGGACTTAGGAAATCTACGATCTATCAAAATAGTGAGAATAAAAAAATCTTTAATTGCATTATTTTAAAATGATTTGAATTAAGTTCATAATCTTTTTCTTTTTAAGAGCATGCCAAGTAATTGATTATTATAGCCTTTTATATAGAGCGAATCAATTGGCAAAACTACCAAAATGACCCTGTAGGGGTCGCATTATGGTAACCAAAATAAACAAAGTTTAACCTAAGCTCCGTTAGGTGCGACCTTATAATTCCTTGATTAAAATCGCACTCATCGTAATACAATAACCAAGACTTTTAACGGTACTTTTTAAATTTCCCACCCGATCATTTAACATTTTGATTATAAATTGATTAACTTTTGAATGCTTTTAGTCCTAAAATTGTATTAAAAGAAATGTCAGAAACTTTCTTTCACTATATCATTCAAAATCCTGACTACCTAATTTTGGTAGCCAGTTGTGCTTTTTTGGTATCTTACTTTATTCGATGGGTACTAAAAAACGGTAATAATTCTGATGATGAAGACGGTGGAGGAGGTGGTGGTTCTAGCGAAAACGATGACGATCCGGTATTAGATTTACCACCAGGCGTTTGCTTACCTAAAGACAAGCCAGAGCCTGAGCTAACAGCCTGAAATTTATTACTTCAGTTTAAAACTTACAACGGCTTTGATTCCAATGCCTTCTGCATTATTTTTGCAACAATTTTAGAGGCTATATCAACTATAATACATATATACCGTGTATATCCTCAATAGTGAAATTACTCTTCAATTTGAAAAAATAGATTATTAGAACATAAAAATCCTATCATGAAAGATTCTGTTAATGCAGATTATTTAAAGAAAACTACCAAGGCACTTCCAGTAGTTGTTGCAAAAGGAGATGGAATTGGTCCGGAAATAATGGACGCCACTTTGAAAATCTTGGAAGCAGCGAATGTTAGTTTGGATGCCGACCATATTGAAATAGGTGAGCAGGCCTATTTATCTGGCAACACCTCTGGAATTCCTGAAAGTGCTTGGGAAGCAATTCATAAAAAGAAAGTAATCCTAAAAGCTCCCATCACTACACCACAGGGCTCAGGTTACAAAAGCTTGAATGTTACCATTAGGAAATCTTTGGGATTGTTCTCAAATGTTCGTCCAGCTGTTTCTTATCATCCGATTGTGGAAAGCAAACACCCTATTATGGACTTGGTGGTAGTAAGAGAAAATGAAGAGGATTTATATGCGGGAATAGAACATCAACAAACAGATGAGGTTGTACAATGCTTGAAATTGATTTCAAGACCAGGTTCTGAAAAGATTGTTCGATACGCATTTGAATACGCTAAAAAATATAACCGTAAGAAAGTTACTTGCTTAGTTAAGGATAATATCATGAAAATTTCTGATGGTTTATTCCATAGTGTTTTCAAAGAAGTAGCTAAAGAATATCCAGATATTCAAGCAGAGAGTCAAATTATCGATATTGCTACTGCGAGAATTGCTAATCGTCCTGAAGAGTATGATGTAATCGTTACTTTGAATTTATATGGGGACATTGTTTCTGATGTAACTGCAGAAATTTCAGGCTCTGTGGGACTTGCAGGTTCTTCCAATATCGGTAAAGATTATGCCATGTTCGAAGCGATTCATGGTTCAGCTCCAGATATTGCAGGAAAGAAAATTGCCAATCCATCTGGATTATTGCATGGTGCTATCCAAATGTTGCAATATTTTGGAGAAGTAGAAAAAGCAGCATTAATTCACAATGCTTGGTTGACAACCATGGAAGATGGGATACATACTGGAGAAATCTACAAGGAAGGTCATAGTAAACAAAAAGTAGGTACTATGGAATTTGCGGATGCCGTAATTGCAAGATTAGGGCAAGTTCCATCTCATTTCAAGAAAATTGAAGTTAAGGAAGGAGAAGATTTTAGAATCAATATTCAAGAAAAATCGCATGCCCCTAAAGAAAAGAAATTAGTTGGGGTAGATGTTTTTATTGATCACAGAGACAGAGATGCTAATAAATTCGGGGATGCTTTAACTGACAGCTCCAAAGATTTCTTAAAGCTTAAAATGATAACGAATAGAGGGGTGAAAGTTTACCCTGGTGGTATGGAATCTACTTTCTGTACAGATCACTGGAGATGCCGATTTATTTCTAAAAATGCTGAGGTTATCGAAGGCAAGCCGGATTATAAAGCTATTGATTATAAAGAAGTATTGGAATTGATGATGGCTTTAAACAAAGCAGGATTTGATATTATCAAAACTGAGAATTTATACACTTTTGACGGAAAATTAGGTTTTTCTTTAGGTCAAGGAGAATAGTAGATCATTTGTGCAGAGGTTGATATCGATCTCTGCACTCTTTTCTTTTACATGAATCCAAATTATTTCCATTTCTTTTTTTAAGCTATTGTAAATAGTTGATTAAAAATTCATATATCCTCGTAAAATGATATATTTGCAATTAACCAGCTAATAACCAATAACAACCATGAGACTTGCCCAAGCAGCGAGAAAACTTTCCATCACCACAGAAGACATAGTTGATTTCCTAGAAATCAGAGGATTTACTATTGAAAGAGATTCTAATACTAAATTAGAAGAAGAGGCGGTTCAATTACTGTATAAGTATTTTGAAATAGAAGAAGACAGTGAATCTGATGAATTAGCATCTGTAGAAGAGGCTGAGATTGAGTCAACAGAGGAGATTGCTACTGAGAAAGATGATACTTTTAAAATCGAAGATGAAAAGCTTGACAAAGAAGACTTAGGTGAGAAGGAAGTGAAAGAGGATATGACTGATGAAGAAATCGTAAGTCAGAAGGAAGAGAAAGAACAGTCAATTCAGGAAGAGGATAAAGCAGTAGAGAAATCAGAAAAGACGTTTAAGAAATCATTTAAAACAGTTGAAGAGTTATTAGAGGCAGACGGGTCAGAAATAGATGAAGGTTTGGTAATAAAGCCAGCTAAGGTAGAATTGAAAGGCTTAAATGTGGTAGGCAAAATTGATCTGCCAGAACCCAAGCCAAAATCAGAACCAAAAGCAGAGCAAAGAGAGGAAACGAAACTTAAAACAAAAAATGCTCACTCAAAGTCAAGGAAAAAGTCTCCAAAAAGGAATCAAATACATGAACTAAGTCCTGCAGAAGTTAGGAAACGTAAAGAGGAAAGAGAAGCTAGAAAGCGTGAAAGACTTGAAAAAGAAAAGAAGCGAAAGCGCGAAATCTTCTATAAGGAGAAAGTTCTAAAGCCTAAACAACTTGAGCAAAAGAAAAAACCAAAGAAGAAAAAAACTCAAGAAATTGAAGTAAATAAAATACAAAAGCCTCAACCAAAAACTTTGTTGGGTAAATTTTGGAGGTGGCTTAATACTTAATGCAACTTTAGTTACTTAAAGTTCATTTTAAAAATGCTTATTTGGTTTATAAATGAAATGGGAGATAACACAGGAATAAAAGCTAATGGAAAAGGGGAATAAACTGTACAGCATATTTAGATTTAAGTGTCCAAGATGCCATGAAGGTGAATTGTTTAAGTCGAAAGCTTATGATCTAAAAAATTTCCAAAAAATGCCTAAGCACTGCTCTCATTGTGGTTTGCGCTATATGTCGGAGCCGTCATTTTTTGATGGCGCCATGTATATTAGTTACGCCATGCAAGTTGCACTGATCATCACCGTTTTTGTAGCTTTAAATATATTAGGATTTGCAGAACTTTGGCTGATCATTACCCTATCAGTCTCTTTATCTCTACTTCTGATTCCCATTACTTTTCGATTATCTAGGTCTGCTTACATCAATCTTTTTGTAAAATATGATCCTGAAAAGCGCTCTGAGTATAATTAACTCTTTTGTTTAATTTATTTGATAAATATGTTAAACAAAACTTATGGTTCCGTGTTAGTGGTATAATTAAATGAACAGATACGGAATTATAAATTTAGTGTGATGAAAAGAAGAGATTTAATATTATTTATAGGGATTATAGTTGCATCAATTATAGGGAGTAAAGCCTTCGCAGAACCAGTTAGAAAACCCAAGTCCAACGAGATTGAATCGAAAGAATTAGAAAGGATTATTAACACCATAAAAAATAATCCGGAATTCTCGAGTTTTTATGAAGCTCTTAAAAATTCAGAGCTCGCAAAAGAAATGGCAAAACTGGATAAAATGACCTTATTAATTCCCACAAACAGAGCTATCCAATTGCTTCCAACTGACGTTTGGGAGAACTTTATGGATGAAGAAAATAAAACAGCACTCATCCAATTATTGAGTTATCATGTGATACCAAAGAGATTGAATTTTGATGATTTGACAAGAAAGAATGAATTGCGTACAATTAATAATCAGTCAGTAGCGCTATCTAATAATGAAGAGTTAAAAATTGAAAATGCAGTTATTGAAGAAAAGAAAGAGGAGACAAAGGAAGCTATTGTCTACAAGTTGGATAGATTGATTATGCCTTTGAAATAATTTAGTCTTTTAGAACAAAAAGGGTCAATGAAATCATTTATTGACCCTTTTTGTTTTTGGAATATATTTTAAGCGATGTTGGTATAAACAGCTTGCACATCATCATCTTCTTCAATTTTATCGATCAGTTTTTCTATATCAGCCAATTGCTCTTCTGAAAATTCTATTGAATCATTAGCGAATCTTTTCAAAGAGGCATTTTTCACATCTATATTAAGTTCTTCTAGTTTTTTAGAAAGATTTCCAAATTCTTTATAGTCACCATAGACGTAAAGCATACCATCATTTTCCTCGATTTCTTCCATTCCAGCATCAATTAACTCTAATTCCAATTCTTCTATGTCCATTTCCTCTGTTTTCTCAAACTCAAAAACAGCTGTTCTTGAGAACATAAACTCTAAAGAACCATTGGGAACTAAATTGGCACCCACTTTATCTTTATTAAAGTAGGATTTGATATTGGCTACGGTACGATTGTTGTTATCTGTGGCGCACTCTATGAAGATTAATACACCATGCGGTCCTTTTCCTTCAAAAGTAACTTCTACGTAATTTTCAGCTTCTGAACCTGAAGCCCTTTTAATGGCTGCCTCGATATTATCTTTAGGCATATTTTGGGCTTTGGCATTTTGAATGGCAGTCCGTAAGGAAGCATTCATCTCAGGATCAGGGCCACCCTCTTTTGCCGCCATTGTAATGGTTTTGGCTAATCTCGGAAATAAACGGGACATCTTATCCCATCTTTTTTCTTTTGCTGCTCTACGGTATTCAAATGCTCTTCCCATTGTAATCTAATTTCTTTTGCTGCAAAAATATAAAGAAGAGACAAATTTACATCAACTAGTAGCTTTTTTGTTTGAAAGGCTTATCGAAAGGATCGCTAATCTTCCATCAAAAATGCTATAACATCTTCATCACTCCCACAAATCTTGAAAGGCATATTAAATTTATTTACACTTTTGAGAATCATGTTTAAATAGTAGCGCTTAAAAACGTTTGCATCAGAAACCACTCCTGCCTTTTCTAGTCCCTGATCAATAGCTTTGGGTAGCATTTCTTTTTCAAACCATTTTCTGTTTTCAGGCCCGACCACCCCCTGTTCTCTTGTATCCGAGTAAAACCTCTTAACTAAATTTCCTGCAACAGCATATTTGTAAATAGTTTCGAATGCATTTCTATATTGTTCTACAGAAACATTTCCTTTCCATTTAATCCAAGCTAATTGCATTTCCGGACTGTAGTTTACTTCTGCATATTCTTCGTCTAACAATTTTACGATATTATCAATTTCCTTTTCCATAGTATCAAATTTTATATAATTAAATGAAAATGGAATAATATAAAAAGTAATATTCCACATAATTGCTAAATGTTGTAAGGTGTTTAAAATCAGAGGGTATGAGATTGCTAAACTTTCAATTCCCATGCAGAGTATATGAAAAGTCTAACTTTTACGCTATCGGATACATCTCAGCTGATATCATGATTTATGTCAGTAAATATTGTATAAGTAGATTTTAATTTTGAGTCATCATTAAATTAGTTTTTATGACAGACTTAAGCATTAAATATAACAAAGCAATACCACGATATACAAGCTATCCTACAGTCCCTCATTGGAAATTACAAAATCCTGACCAAGCAGATTGGCTGAATGAAGTGAAAAGCATTTATTTTTCGCAAGTTGATAAAAGTATTAGTCTTTATATGCACTTGCCATTTTGTGAAAGCTTATGTACTTACTGCGGTTGTAATAAAAGAATTACAAAAAATCATGGTGTGGAGGAGCGTTACATCGATGCTTTATTAGCAGAATGGGATATTTACGTGAAAGCATTAGAAGAAAAGCCTGTCATTAGAAATATCCACCTTGGAGGAGGTACCCCAACTTTTTTCTCATCTGAAAATCTTCATAAACTTTTATTCACCATTTTGGAAACTTCTGAGATTCATCCTCAGAAAGCATTTAGCTTTGAGGGCCACCCAAATAATACCACTTACGAACAATTAAAGGTTTTGGCAGATTTAGGATTTGATAGGGTGTCATTCGGGGTGCAGGACTTCAATTTGCAAGTGCAAAAAGCGATTCACCGAATTCAGCCGATTGAAAATGTGCGTAAGACCACAGCATGGGCAAGAGAGTTGGGATACACATCCGTAAATTATGATTTAATTTATGGACTGCCTTTCCAGACTTTAGTGAACATTGAGGAGAATATTGAAAAATTGCGTGAGTTTAAACCAGAAAGAATAGCACTCTACAGCTATGCGCATGTTCCGTGGAAGAGTAAAGCGCAAAGGGGGTATGGAGATGAGGATTTACCTAAGCCAGACGAGAAATTAGCAATGTATCTTCGTGCAAAGCAACTGCTTAATGAAATGGGCTATGAAAATATTGGTATGGATCACTATGCCTTGCCTCAAGATGAGTTGACTATTGCAAAGGAGAAAGGTTATCTAAACCGGAACTTCATGGGCTATACCACTGATCAGAACCAGATGATGATAGGTTTGGGGTGTTCTGCTATTAGTGCTACCGGAACGGCATTTGTTCAGAATGAAAAAGTAGTGGAAAAATATCAAACGGCAGTTCTGGATGAAAAATTACCTCTAACAACAGGACACTTTTTAACTGAGGAAGAAGAAACTTCTGCTCAATTGATTAATCAGTTGATTTGCAATGGGAAAGCTGATTTTAGTACGAATTCCTTATCAATGGAATTGTGGGAAGGAGCTAAATCAGAATTGGATGAAATGCAAGATGATGGATTGGTAGAGATAGACGACTATTTTGCCAAAGTAACCGAAGAGGGAATGCTCTTCGTTAGAAATATCTGTAGTCTTTTTGATCCTAAACTGAAACAAAAATCCGATAAGCCTCAGTTTAGCCAGAGTATTTGATTTTGTTTAAATTTAAGGTTACAAAAAAGCTCATATTTGGCTTGTTTATATTCAGACTTGCCTCTGTGCGTCATCCCTCCGCAGGCAGGGATCTTGTCTTATTGAAACGAAGTTTCAATAATATTGTCAGAGAAGAGATTAATCTGGAGTATCTATCAATAAGAGATAACTCAGGCTTTTTTTAGATATTTTAATCAAAGATTAAAATCAATAGATCCCCGCCTTCGCGAGGATAGCCTGCCCCGCAAGAATATGCGGGGACGCACGGATTTTTTAGTCTAGTAAGAGCTGAATGTTTTCTCTTTGAATTAATTTCATCAGTTTTATTCTTTACATACTACATTAAGCTTGAGTAGCTTGTTACTTGGTTCTTTAATATTTCAATTAAAGGTTAAAATAACAAAAAACGATAAGACAATTTTATCCGTCTAAACATAAAAAGAATCCTATGCCCAAAAAAGACATTACTCAAAAAGAAGACATTCAATTACTGGTCGATAGCTTTTATGAAAAGGTATTGAAAGACGAAACTATCGGCTATATTTTTACTGAAGTCGCTAAACTGGATGTACCTGCTCATATGCCTATAATGTATGATTTCTGGTCATCAGTTTTACTGGGTACTACCGAATACAAGCGGAATCCCATGGACAAGCATTTTGCTTTAAACGAAAAAGAGCCATTGCAAAAAGAGCATTTTGACCGATGGTTGGAATTATGGTTCGAAACAGTTGATGAACTTTTTGAAGGTGCTACCGCCAAAGAAGCCAAAACACGAGCTAGCACAATTGGCAGATTAATGCTTTTTAAAATGGAAGAGGCTGGAAGCTAAACAATTACATTTCAGTATCGGTTTAAATAGTATGGACAAGCTGATATTTCCTTTAAGCCTCGTAACCTTTCTACTATTTTTTTACATAGTAGCTATAGCTTTTAATTTTCCATATCCTTTAATAGCAGCTATTTTTAGTATGTCTCCAATAGCTGTGATTTGGATGGTTTACAAAGTTTTGAAAGACGGAGAGCACAGCGGAAAAACTTTTGAAAAGCACTTTTATGAGTTTGAATGATAATTTAACCACAAAGATTCTGTGTTGAAAACCAAATGATTTTTCATTAAATTTACAATTAGGAAAACAAATCAAGAGCGGACTTGATCCAGCTCGGTTAGGGCGGCCTCTCGGGGCTGCTCTAATAAAAATTTATCTTTGCAATATTCTGGATTATATCTTTCTTCTTTTTTCCATAGTGTATAGATCAGTATCAGCAATTTTCTTTGCACGGCCACATAGCTTTTCATTTTAATCTTTTGTCTGTCGAACAGACGGTTATAAAAATTACTTAATGGCTCATCATGTTGGACTGCCGTTAATGCTGGGAAGTAGAGTGCTTTTCTAATATGTTTATTTCCTTTGTGGGAAATTCTAGCTTTGGTGTTAACCGATGTTCCAGATTGTTTGTTGTTGATGTCATAACCGGCATAACATACCAATTGACGGCTGTTTCTGATAAGGTTAAAGCCATTTGTTTCTGCTATTACAATGGTTGCTGTAATAAAGCCAACTCCTTTTAGGGAGCATATGTAATTAATTTTCTTTTTTAACCATGGGGTTTGATCGACTATGTCTTTCATTTGAGTTTCTACTTGGTCAATCAGCTTATCCAAGAACTTAATGTGTTGCTTGGCTCTTTTTAATGTAAACTTATCGACTTCTGCCATGTGTTCTTTGGCATGTTGTTGGTTCTTGGCCCTGGTTCTTTCATTGAGTAATTGCTCTCGTTCTCTGCTCAGACCTTTTAATTTCAATAAAGAGGCATCTGGTTTTGTCCAGTTGTCTATCTTTTTTATAACCCAAATTCAGCGATGTGCCTTGCACTGATTTTATCGTCTATGCGTCTCACATCAGTGCTACGGCCATAATTAGCTACTTTGTTGGGCAGAACAACGGCAAGTTCAAAACCATTATCGTAAAGCGCGTAAGCCAATTGCTCATGATAAACACCTGTTGCTTCCATGACTACTTGAAGAGGAAGATCATTAAGTTGATGTCTTTTAACCCAATTCATCAATTTCTTAATATCCTTTTTGGTATTGGCAAACTGACCACTTGATACAATTTTTAATTCAAAATCCTCTTGGAGGGTCATCAAAACAACATCCAGAGCATCCATTGAAACATCGATTCCACAGCATTGTCTAAGTACTTTCATGGCTTTAAAGTTTAGTTCCACAATAGCAATAAGATACTCTTCTGGCTCCTGTCTCGTGTTAATACAAGATATTTCAATTGATGAAATTCTTTTGATTCTGGTTCGGAATTTAAAAAGAGTAAAAACAAAGTGAGGAATATCTTTGCGAGAACATAGCTCTTAGCTTGTTTGTTCACAAATACTGCTCTCACTTTGCCTAATTGCTTTATTAAAAATACTTATATTTTTAATAATTCTTGAACATACGAGATTCGCCAAGAAGTTCACTAAGAGCACAAAGACAATAATCGAGATTATTTTTTAGTGGTAGTTGAATTTAGTTTATAATTCTCATTGAGACACCAAAATTATTCCAAGTATTCACTGATTTAAAATAAAATTCGAAGGCGATCACTAGACTTTTGCAATAGTAGGAAATTGTGATAATACTTATGGTTTTCTACTGATTCGAATCTGTGCGACTGTCCCCTTGAGGGGACTTTAGGGGTGTTGTTTGAGGGGGGTAAAAAAGCTTAATTATAGAAAAGAAATTTTGATCTATAGTAGAAAAAAGATTTGAGAAGAAAATGCTAGAGTTTTTTAAAAATAATTATGCAAATAATCTCACCTCATCTTCTCCCTAGCCGTCTCCTGTATCCTTTCCTGCACACTTTTTCCCATTATTTTACTTTCCAGCCAAGCGATAATATCAAAGTAAATAAATGAGCGCTTTTCGTATCTGATGTCTTGCAATGGCTCAAGATTTTTCAAAAGTTTTTTAAATTCTGGTATCAATTCTTCTTCCCTAAATTCCCCAGCTAATTTTCTTAAAAACCGCATGATGTACTTCTGAAATAAGTGCAATTCTCCTTTTTTCAATAAGAAACGATAGGTAGAGCGGATGTAGTAATCTATTACCTCCATATTCCCCAATTCATAATGAGCAATCAAACTCAAAATTCTGGCAAAGGAATGTATATCTTCCCTTAAATCTGTTTTTTCATCCTGCTGAACTCGGTTGAGCCACTCCAGTGCTTTATGATATTGACTGTCTCCAAAATAAAGGCAAGCAATTTTATAAAATAAAATAATTCGTGAATGCTCATCCGAACGCTGAATAAAAGCTTCCAGATCCGGGCTAAGCCTTTTTAATAACTTTACACCCAAATTAAATTTACCCAGCATGAATATTCTGTTGAATTCATGCACATAAACATATTTTATCAGCCTGTTTCGAATATTTTCATTGACTGATTTCTGCATCTCTTCATTTAATTCATGCAAGCGCTGGCGTGATTTGAGGAAACTCTGATACCGGAATAATTTATACTCTGCTATCATCACTTGGTTGATAGCACTCAAATAATCATTCATTTGACTGTTTTTTAAATCAGGATGCAAGTCATAGAGATGTAACCAGCTTAAGGCATAATGATAGCCCAAATCCATATCTTCTAAGAAATAATAGTAATTAACATATAACCGATACAGACTCAACTTTTCATGAATTGATAATTTAGTTTCCTCATGTTCAGGTAATCCTTGATAGAATAATGCTTGAATTTCCTTGAAGTGCTGATCATTTCGGATATAACCTGTTTTTACATAAATAGCATTCAGCTTTACTGCCAAATTGGTGAATTGATTGATCAAATTGATTTTACTATTGGCATCTTCCACTTCAGAAATTACCCGCTGTACCGCCTGACTGTATTGGCTCCCAACACTTTGGTTAAGTAGACTCTTTTCCCATTTCAAGAGCTCCAATTTCAATTCTAAATTTCCTGTTTTGGCCACTTTCTTATAAGCCTTTTTTAAAATATCAAAGGCTTGTTTTAGTAAACCCCTATTGTACAATAATTGAACATAATCAATCATTTCACGAATATGGATTTCACTGTTTTTACCACTTTCATATTGTCTCAAGGCCTGCAAAATCTTCTGAGTTAAGTGGGCTTTCATATTGGAAATCTGCGATGCTTTTATGAAGGTAATTTTATCCAAATCCGAACTATTCTCTTTTTGATCCAGATAGTCAAAAAGTTGCATGTATTTAGATTGCGACTCATGCTGTTGTTGCGAAAGCAAACGAAAATAGCGCTTTTCACTAGGGTTCAGTGATTTTATTAGATCATATAAATGTTCAGATGATTGCTTAGCCATCGTAATTAATAATTGCCAAATAGTTCAATACTATCATTTTTTGATATAAATGTGAGTATTTGAAATCGTAATTACAAAAATATTTGGCATTACATGAGTTTTTTCATCCGCCTACATTAGTCCTATCAAAATATTAAAACCATTAAAAGAATATTGTTTATGGCACGTAGGATAGCAATTTTTGATACCACGTTGAGAGATGGAGAGCAGGTGCCCGGTTGTGGCTTAACAAAGCATCAAAAGCTTAAAATAGCCAAAGAATTGGAAGCCTTGGGTGTGGATGTGATAGAATCAGGCTTCCCCATATCCTCACCAGGAGATTTTGAATCTGTTCGCCTTTTATCAAAGGAAATCAAAAACTCATCAATTTGCGCCCTGTCTCGTGCCGTAAAGAATGATATTGAAACCGCTGCTCGTGCTTTGGAAGGTGCGGCAAGACCCCGAATTCATACTGGATTAGGAACTTCCGATCAACATGTATTTACAAAACTCAATTTTACTCGTGAGCAAGTGCTTGAAAAAGCACATGAGTGTGTTACTCATGCTAGATCCTTTGTAGATGAGGTTGAATTTTATGCTGAAGATGCTGGTAGAACTTCCAATGAATTTTTAGCACAAGTCATTGAAGTAGCGGTTGCTGCTGGTGCTAAGGTGGTCAACATTCCTGATACTACCGGTTTTTGTTTGCCGGAGGAATACGGAGCTAAAATAAAGTATTTGGTAGATAATGTGAAGGGAATTGAAAATGCTACCATTTCTGCTCATTGTCATAATGATTTGGGATTGGCAACGGCCAACAGTATAGCAGCCATCAAAAATGGAGCTGGACAAATTGAGTGTACCATCAACGGAATTGGCGAAAGAGCAGGAAATACTTCTCTAGAGGAAGTCGTCATGGTGATGAAAAAGCATCCTGAATTGGCTTTGGACACTGGGATCAATACGCAATTACTCTTTCCGATAAGTCAGATGGTTGCAGAAACCATGTGTATGCCGGTGCAAGCCAATAAGGCGGTAGTGGGTTCTAATGCCTTTTCTCATTCGTCTGGTATCCACCAAGATGGAGTTATTAAGAACAGAGATAATTACGAAATCATTGACCCTTATGAAGTAGGCGTCAATAAATCAAGCATCATATTAACTGCGAGAAGTGGTAGAGCTGCATTGAATTTCCGATTAATTGAGTTGGGTGTGCATTTAGGAAAGGAAGAATTAGAAGAGACCTATCAGCAATTCTGCGAATTAGCAGATCGCATCAATGTAGTGGAGGATAAAGATTTAAAACATTTAGTAAAAGACCACCAAGTGGTAGTAAAATAAATTTCAGCTAAAGCAATGTCAGCAAAAACATTATTTGATAAAATTTGGGACCAGCATGTGGTGCATTCTGTGGAAGATGGCCCACAAGTTCTGTATATCGACAGGCACTTTATTCATGAAGTGACCAGTCCACAGGCTTTTGCGGGCTTGAAAGAAAGGGGTATTTCTGTTTTCAGACCAGAGCAAACCATTGCTACTGCCGACCACAATGTCCCAACAGAAAAGCAGCATTTACCTATCAAAGATGCACTATCCCGTCATCAAGTGGAAACATTAATTAAAAATTGTGATGAATTCGGGGTGGAATTATACGGTTTAGGTCATCCTTATCAAGGGATAGTGCATGTGATAGGCCCTGAATTAGGTATTACACAGCCAGGCATGACCATTGTTTGTGGAGATAGCCACACTTCTACTCACGGGGCTTTCGGAAATATAGCTTTCGGAATTGGAACCAGCGAAGTGGAACAAGTAATGGCGACCCAATGTGTTTTACAGAAAAAACCTAAAACATTAAAAATTCAAGTGGATGGAGCACTAAATCCCGGAGTAGTTTCAAAGGATATTGTTTTGCATATCATTTCAAAACTTACGGCAGCGGGTGGAACAGGTCATTTCATTGAATTCTGTGGTTCTACAATTGAGGCTTTATCAATGGAAGCTCGTATGACGATTTGCAATATGAGCATAGAGATGGGAGCCAGAGGAGGTTTAATTGCTCCTGATGAAACCACTTTTGAATATATGAAAACCAGACCTTTTGCACCTAAAGGTGAAAAATGGGAAAGAAAAGTAGCCGAATGGAAAGCTTTAAAAACTGAAGAAGATGCACAATTTGATTTGGAATATTATTTCAAAGCGGAAGATATTGAACCAATGATTACCTATGGAACTAACCCTGGAATGGGAATAGGTATCACTAAAGATATCCCACTCCCTAACGGTAAAACTTCTTCAGGTCTTGAAAAATCCTTGAAATACATGGATTTGGAAGGCGGGAAACAATTACTTGGTCACCATGTGGATTACGTTTTCATAGGCAGTTGTACCAACAGTCGAATTGAAGACCTCCGTTTGGTAGCTGAACTGGTAAAAGGCAAGAAGAAAGCAGATCATGTTCAAGCTATGATTGTGCCGGGCTCAAGACAAGTAGAAAAACAAGCACGGGCAGAAGGCTTAGATAAAATATTGGAAGCAGCTGGTTTCGAATTAAGACAACCGGGCTGTTCGGCATGCTTAGGCATGAATGAAGATAAAGTGCCCAAAGGAAAATATTGTGTGAGCACATCCAATAGGAATTTCGAAGGAAGACAAGGGCAAGGTGCCAGAACTTTATTGGCGAGTCCGTTGACTGCCGCAGCGTCAGCACTTTCAGGTAAAATTTCGGATGTGAGAGAATTAATGAAATTAGAAGCATAAGATAGTATGGAAAAGTTTAACACATTAAATAGTCAGGCTGTACTGCTTCCTTTCGAGGATGTAGATACCGATCAGATTATACCCGCTCGTTTCCTGAAATCCGTCAGCCGGGAGGGGTTCGGAGAGAACCTCTTCCGCGACTGGCGGTATTTAGAAGATGGATCGCCCAATCCTGAATTTGTATTGAATCAGGAGGGTAATAAAGGAGATGTTTTAGTGGCAGGAAGGAACTTTGGCTGTGGATCCAGCAGAGAACATGCTGCCTGGGCATTGGTCGATTATGGCTTTAAAGCAGTAGTTTCTAGCTTTTTTGCCGATATCTTCAAAAATAATGCTTTGAATAATGGGCTTTTGCCTGTGCAAGTTACAGATGATTTCTTGGCGCAAGTTTTTCAGATTCTGAAAAATAGACCGGAAGCCAAATTACAAATTGATTTAAATGAGCAAGAAATCAGCTTGGTGGGTTCAGCATTGACAGAAAGCTTTGAAATCAATTCTTATAAAAAATATTGCCTGCAAAATGGCTTTGACGATATAGATTTTCTATTGAACAAAAGAGCAGAAATTGAAGCTTACGAGCAATCTTTAGCTTAAAAGAACAAAATATGAACAAAAACATCGCAATATTAGCTGGAGACGGAATTGGTCCTGAAGTAACAGCTGAGGCAGTAAAAGTCTTGGATGCCATAGCTGAAACTTTCGGGCATCAATTTCAATACACTGATGCACTAATTGGAGCGGCTGCAATTAATGCTACAGGAAATCCTTTTCCAGAAGCAACAGAAGAAAGTTGCAAATCAGCAGATGCTATTTTATTTGGTGCTATAGGTGACCCAAAATATGACAATGACCCAAATGCAAAAGTGCGGCCTGAGCAGGGATTATTGAAAATGCGTAAAAATTTGGGGCTTTTTGCTAATGTGAGACCAGTGAGTAGTTATGATGCCCTTTTGCCTATATCTCCTTTGAAGGAACACATCATCAAAGGAACTGATTTTGTGGTTTTCAGAGAATTAACTGGAGGCATCTATTTTGGTGAGCCAAGAGGTCGGTCTGAGGATGGAAACACGGCCTTTGATAGCTGTGTATATTCCAAAACTGAAATTGAAAGGATTTCTCATCTGGCATTTAAGGCTGCGGAGAACAGAAGGAAGAAACTGACTTTAGTGGATAAAGCGAATGTTTTAGCTACTTCACGTCTGTGGAGAGAAACTGTAAAGGACTTGTCTAGCCAATATCCGGAGGTAGCCCTTGATTTTATGTTTGTGGACAATGCTGCCATGAAAATCATTCAGAATCCGAAAGATTTTGATGTAGTGCTTACTGAAAATATGTTTGGGGACATCATCACGGATGAAGCCTCTGTGATTTCTGGTTCTTTAGGTTTATTGCCTTCCGCTTCATTAGGATTGAAAAGCAGTTTATTTGAGCCAATTCATGGTTCTTATCCTCAAGCTGCAGGCAAAGGAATTGCAAATCCAATAGGTGCAATACTTTCAGCTGCCATGCTGTTGGAATATGCTTTTGATTTAAAAGAAGAATGTCAAATTATAAAAGATGCTGTTAATTCTGCACTTAACATTGGATATGGTACGGAAGATATTTTTCCTGATGAAGGAAAAAGCACCTCTGAGGTTGGTGACTTTATTAGTCAAAGTATTGTAAATCAGTATAAAACAGAATCCGTATGAAAAAAATGAATAAAATAGTTTGGTTTATTCAATTGATTGATTCTATATTTGTAATTAAATATAAGACATGTACAAAACAAGCATTACCATAGTATCAGCAATTATTATTGTCATTATTCCAATGACTTGCCTGATGTGGTAGTGCTATAACTATATAAAAATTTTTAAAAGCGCCACTTCATCAGAAGTGGCGCTTTTTTTTTGTCCAAATTCAAACTGACTTTTTTGATTATGTATTACAACAACAAAACTCTGGTATTTCTTAATGGCGATTGGCAGTATGCCGAAGATGCCCAAACAAGCTTGTACGGACAAACATTGCATTACGGAAATGGTGTATTTGAAGGGATTCGTGCCTATAAAAATGATGTGGGATTCAATATTTTCAAAGCCCATGAGCATTATGAGCGTTTACACAAATCTGCTGATTTAATGCACATTAAAATCCCATATTCAGTAGAAGAATTAGTGAGCATAAGCTATGAATTGCTGGATAGAAATAATTTGACGGATGCTTACATCCGTCCATTGGTTTATTTGGGTGCTAACATGGCTTTGCAACCTACTGATGAAGTAAATGTATTTATCTGTGCTTGGAAATGGGAAAAGTATTTGGGTCATGATCCTATCAAGGCTAAGATTTCATCATATCAGCGTATCCATCCTGCCTCTCAACATGTGGAAGCTAAAGTAGTGGGGCATTATACCAATTCAATTTTGGCAACCACTGAAGCTAAGAAATTGGGTTATGATGAAGCCATTTTATTGGATTACACACAGCATGTATCTGAGGGTTCGGGTGCTAATATCTTTATTGAGAAAAACGGGGAGTTATATACACCTTCAAGAGGTAATATTTTGCCGGGAATTACTCGTCAAACTGTTTTGGAAATCTGCAAAGAGCACGGAATCAAGGTGACAGAGAAGCCAATTTCTAAAGCTCAATTATTGGAAGCTGATGCCGCTTTCTTTACCGGAACTGCTGCTGAAATCGCCCCTATTGCGCAAGTAAATGATACTGTTTTCCCTTTAAGCTGGGAAGATTCCATAGGACAGAGCATTTACCACATCTACCGACAGAAAGTATTATTCAACGATTTACAAAATCAAACCATCATATAATGGCGAAGGAATTAAATCCATATAGTAAAGCAGTTACACAAGATCCTACACAACCTGCCGCTCAAGCCATGTTGCATGCCATTGGTTTGTCTGATGAAGATTTGGAAAAACCACAAATAGGTATTGCAAGCACTGGTTTTGAGGGCAATCCATGTAATATGCATTTGAATGATTTGGCTGTAGAGGTCAAGAAAAGCATCAAATCTTATGAGTGGGTAGGGTTGATTTTCAATACTATTGGAGTAAGCGATGGTATTTCTATGGGTACCAACGGAATGCGCTATTCATTGCCTTCCCGCGATATCATAGCCGATTCCATGGAAACGGTAGTGAATGCGCAAGCTTACGATGCCATGATTGCTATTACGGGATGCGATAAAAATATGCCAGGCGCCTTACTGGCTATGGGCAGATTGAATCGACCTTCACTCATAATTTATGGAGGAACCATTGCTCCAGGTTGCCATAATGGAGAAAAATTAGATGTGGTTTCTGCTTTTGAAGCTTTAGGTAAGAAGCAAGCCAACACTATTTCTGAAGAAGATTTTAAGGGAGTAGTGGCAAATGCATGCCCAGGTCCTGGAGCCTGTGGAGGAATGTACACTGCCAATACGATGGCATCCGCTATTGAAGCCTTAGGATTATGCTTGCCTTATGGTGCTTCCAATCCCGCTCAAAGTGCTGAGAAAAGGAAAGAATGTGCAGAGGCTGGTTTAGCCATTAAAAAATTGATTGAAAATGATTTGAAGCCACGGGATATCGTCACTAAAAAATCATTTGAAAACGCCATACGGTTGATTACAGTTTTGGGAGGATCGACCAATGCAGTTTTACATTTATTAGCTGTTGCCAATGCTTTTGAAATCGATTTAACATTGGAAGATTTCGCTCGAATCAGTGCCGAAACTCCTTATCTAGCCGACTTAAAGCCTTCTGGTAAATACTTGATGGAAGATCTTCATCAAAATGGCGGGATTCCTGCAGTGATGAAAATGATGTTGGGGGAAGGACTTCTTCATGGCGATTGCATGACCATAACAGGTAAAACTTTAGCTGAAAATTATAAAGATGTTCAGGGTTTAGGCGAAAAGCAAGACATCATTCACTCTGTGAAAAATCCAATCAAAAGCTCAGGTCATTTGCGAATATTGAAAGGCAATTTAGCACCTGGAGGAGCTGTTGCTAAAATCACCGGAAAGGAAGGAGAGATATTCGAAGGAACTGCTAGAGTTTATGATGGTGAATTTCTGGCCAATGATGGTATTGCCAGAGGCGAGATAAAAGAAGGTGATGTAGTGGTGATTCGATATGAAGGGCCAAAAGGAGGTCCTGGAATGCCCGAAATGTTAAAGCCAACTGCTGCTATAATGGGAGCAGGTTTGGGAAAGAAAGTAGCCCTCATTACAGATGGAAGGTTCTCAGGAGGAACTCACGGTTTTGTAGTGGGACACATTTCACCCGAAGCTTTTGATAATGGCGCATTAGCTTATGTAGAAAATGGCGACCGCATCAGAATAGATGCAGTGGAAAATTCAATTAGTGTATTGATGGAGGAAGAGGAATGGGAAAAACGAAAGGAGCAAACTCCTATAAAGCCCGAGCGAAATGTGAGTGGAAGCTTAAGGAAGTATAGCAAGCTGGTATCATCAGCATCTTTTGGATGTATAACGGATTTATAATATGGAAGAAGTAGCCACCAAATCACAGAAAACGAAAACGAAAACAAGCATGAGCGGTGCAGCCGCCCTGGTGAATTGTCTTATCCGTGAAGGAGTGGAAACACTTTTCGGTTATCCTGGCGGTGCCATTATGCCGGTTTATGATGCTTTGTTTGATCAAAAGGAGAAAATCAGGCATATCATGACCCGACATGAGCAAGGTGCTACACATGCTGCTCAAGGGTATGCAAGAATTTCCGGTAAAGTAGGGGTTTGTTTGGCGACATCTGGTCCGGGAGCCACAAATCTGATAACTGGTTTGGCAGATGCTCAGCTGGATTCAACTCCTATGGTTTGCATAACGGGGCAAGTGCCGGGCAAAATGATTGGATCGGATGCTTTTCAGGAAACCGATATTGTCAGTATTTCGATGGCGGTAACAAAATGGAATATTCAAGTTACCAAAGCTAAAGATATTCCTAATGCAGTAGCGAAGGCATTTTATATTGCTCGCAGTGGAAAGCCGGGACCAGTTTTAGTGGATATCACAAAGGATGCACAATTTGAAAAAGCTGAATTTGAAGATTACCAAACTTGTGATCAAATCAGAAGTTATGTGCCAAATCCTAAATTAAGTGAAAAAGCATTAGATCAAGCTGCCTCATTAATCAATTCAGCGAAGAAGCCTTTGATTCTTTTCGGACATGGCGTGCTATTGTCCAATGCAAAAGAAGAATTTAAGGAATTTGTAGAGAAAACAGGCATTCCTGCAGCCTGGACAATTATGGGCTTATCAGCATTGCCTACTTCTCATCCTTTGAATGTAGGAATGCTGGGCATGCATGGAAATTATGCACCCAATATTCTCACTAATGAATGTGATGTTTTGATAGCCATAGGGATGCGCTTTGATGATAGGGTAACAGGAGATGTTAGCCGATATGCAAAGCAAGCCAAGGTCATCCATTTCGAGATTGATCCGGCTGAAATTAATAAAAACGTGGCGGCAGATGTGCCGGTTTTAGGCAACTGCAAAGAATCACTTGCGGTTTTATTAAATAAAGTCAATGAAAATAAGCATGAGAATTGGCTGGCTCGCTTTAAAGAATTGAATGCGCAGGAGGAAGAAAAAGTAATAAAAGATGAATTAAATCCTCAAGCAGATGAACCCATGAGCATGGGAGAGGTGATTAAGCATATTTCGAATATTTCTAGAGGAAATGCCATCATTGTAACGGATGTGGGACAGCATCAGATGGTGGCGCAGCGCTATTATCAATATGCCAATTGGAAAAGTAACGTGACCTCTGGTGGTTTGGGTACTATGGGTTTTGCGCTTCCATCCGCCATAGGGGCAAAATTTGCAGCTCCTCATCGACAAGTAATTGCCGTGATTGGAGATGGGGGATTTCAAATGACCATACAGGAACTGGGAGTGATTTTCGAAACCAAAGTGGATGTTAAAATTCTATTATTGAATAATGAATATCTGGGAATGGTAAGGCAATGGCAAGATATGTTTTTTGAAAAGCGCTACTCTTCTGTGGACATGGTCAATCCTGATTTTCAAATGATAGCGAAAGGCTACGGAATCGAATCAGAAAAAGTAACAAAAAGAGAGAAGTTGGAAGATAGCATTCATAGGTTTTTATCTCATGAAGGAAGCTATCTATTAGAAGTAATGGTCGGAAAAGAGAATAATATTTTCCCTATGATTCCTACAGGAGCGTCCGTGTCCGAAATCAGACTTGAATGAAAGCATCAACAATCAAGACCATTAAGTCTAGGTTCTAGAATCTAGTATCTAAAATTCTAAAATATGAAAGAACAATTCACCATATCAATCTATACAGAAAACCTTATAGGAATTCTGCACCGATTGACTACCATTTTCACTCGTAGGCATATCAATATTGAGAGTATAACCGCTTCTGAAAGCGAGGTGAAAGATATTCATCGCTATACGATTGTGGTAAGTTCTGAAGAGGATAAAATCAAAAAAATTGTGAAGCAGATTGAAAAACAAGTGGATGTATTTAAAGCTTTCTATCATAAAAATGATGGGATAGTCTATCAGGAAATGGCTTTATATAAAATGCCTACCAAATTACTATCCCAAACAAAAGAGGTAGAATACATAGTACGAAAGCATCATGCTCGCTTGCTAGCAGTAGAGCCTGATTTTACCATCATTGAAAAGACGGGCTTCAAAGAAGAAACGCAGGAGCTTTTTGAGCAACTAAAGCCTCATGGGATTCTGGAGTTTGTACGCTCTGGAAGGATTTCAATTTCTAAACCAATGAAAGAATTTCAGGAGTATTTCACGGAAGTAGAGGAAGCTTCTAGGCTTTAATTACGAATTACGAATTAATAATGGGGACGGCACCAAAGGTCGAACTGTAAGCCCCCTAACCCCCAAAGGGGGAATGGGTAAGAATCTCGGTCTGACGCATAAAGCGTCTGACAGGTGATCTAAAAAATAGAACAGTAGAAGATGTATAAAAATAAGAATTGAATAACCCGTCTAGATTCTAATATCTAGACTCTAAAATCTAAAACAATGGCAAAACTAAAATTTGGAACAGTAGAAGAAGAGGTCGTAACACGACAAGAATTTCCTTTGGCGAAAGCACAGGAAATATTAAAAGATGAAACTATAGCGGTTCTGGGCTATGGTGTGCAAGGGCCTGGTCAGGCACTGAATCTGAAAGACAATGGCTTTAATGTGATTGTTGGACAAAGGAAAGGTTCTAAAAGCTGGGATAAAGCTGTCTCTGATGGCTGGGAGCCCGGAAAAACGCTTTTCGAACTGGAAGAAGCGGCTGAAAAAGGCACAATTATACAATATTTATTATCTGATGCAGGCCAAATTGCACAATGGGAGATGGTGAAAAAACATCTTACCCCTGGCAAAGCTTTGTATTTTTCACATGGTTTTGGTGTGACTTATAAAGATCAAACAGGTATAGTTCCACCAAAGGATGTGGATGTAATCCTTGTAGCTCCAAAAGGATCAGGTACCAGCCTAAGAAGACTATTTGTAGAGGGCAGAGGCTTGAATTCCAGCTTTGCCATCCATCAGGATGCTACAGGAAAAGCCTGGGAAAGATGCGTGGCTTTGGGAATTGGAGTTGGCTCTGGCTATTTATTTCAAACCAATTTTCAGAAAGAAGTTTATAGCGATTTAACCGGAGAGCGTGGCAGTTTGATGGGTGCAATCCAAGGCTTATTTGCAGCTCAATACGATTTATTGCGCAAAAAAGGACATTCACCGTCAGAAGCTTTCAATGAAACAGTAGAAGAAGCTACACAATCTCTATATCCATTGGTTGCTGAAAACGGAATGGACTGGATGTATGCTAATTGCTCTACCACGGCCCAACGTGGCGCATTAGATTGGTGGAAAAAATTCAGAGATGCTGTAAAACCGGTTTTTGAAGAATTATACGATTCGGTTGAGACAGGGAATGAAGCAAAACTGACCATCACCGCCAATGAAAAAGCCGATTACAGAGTAGAATTAGAAAAAGAATTGGATGAGTTGAAAAATTCTGAAATGTGGCAAGCGGGTGCAGCAGTCAGAAAGTTAAGACCGGAAAATGCATAAAATATTTAATAATTGATGTTTTTTTTCTGCTAAGTCATTAGCTATCAGGAAGGGCATTATTTAGTAAGTTGGATAAGAAGCAAAAACTGTTTGATCCGCTAGCTAGCTCCCCTAATACAGGGGAAAGACCCCTCTGTCCTACGGACATCTCCCCTAAAACAGGGGAGAAGTGGATTGTGCTTAATTTTACTTAGTGCTTAAGAATTAACTGTAAAATTTTAAACTAGAAAATGAATTCAAGATATTAATTAGAAGTACAAAATTTGCTTTTAGCAGACTGCAGCTCCCCTCCTTAAAAAAGGAGGGGTGTCCGCTAGCTAGCGGACGGGGTGGTTGTATGGCTATGATCATCTGGCGGATTGCTTCAAGACAAAAGAAAAGGAAGATCATTAAAGGTGTCAATAGCTAGATATAAGATGCACCTGTTATTCTTTATATAATTTCGGCTAGAGGGAATTATATCATTTAATCTAATGAGTTAAACTAAGCATGTTTCTCAATTAAGAATTTAAGAAATGCCAAATACATTAAAAGCATACTACCCAAAAATAGAAGCCATACAAAGTGCCGCGCAGAAACTAAAAGGTGTGGCACTTCAAACCCCTTTGACACCGAATTTAGGTTTATCGAAAGAGTTTGGTGCTAATATTCAATTTAAACGAGAGGATTTGCAACCCGTGCGTTCTTACAAAATTAGAGGTTCGTACAATAAAATCAGTAGTCTCAGCCGTGAAGAATTAGATAAAGGAATTGTCTGCGCCAGTGCTGGTAACCATGCACAAGGAGTGGCTTTTTCGTGTAAAAAATTGGAAGTGAAAGGCAGGATTTTCATGCCCGCCCCAACTCCAAAACAGAAAATTGCTCAAGTTGAAATGTTTGGAGAGGATTTCGTGGAGATAGAGTTGGTGGGCGATACCTTTGATGATGCTTTTCATGCTGCACAGGAATATCAGGAAAAATCCGGAGCTGTTTTCATTCACCCTTTTGATGACCCTAAAGTGATCGAAGGACAGGGAACGGTCGGATTGGAAATCTTGCAACAAGCCGAAAATCCTATTGATTATCTCTTTTTGCCAGTGGGTGGTGGAGGTTTGTCGGCTGGGGTAAGTAGTGTTTTTAAGGCACTTTCACCTAAAACCAAAATCATTGGGGTAGAACCAGCAGGTGCACCTGCCATGAAAACTTCCATTCAAAAAGGAGTGAATACTGCTTTGAATCAAATTGAGAAATTTGTGGATGGAGCAGCCGTAAAAAAAGTGGGAGATTTGAATTTCGAAATCTGCAGGCAAAATTTAACGGAAGTCATCACCGTGGAGGAAGGCAAAGTCTGCGAAGTGATTTTGCAATTATATAATAAGGATGCCATAGTAGCCGAACCAGCCGGGGCATTATCCATTGCTGCATTAGAACAATATGCAGAAGAGATCAAAGGCAAAAATGTGGTTTGCGTGCTGAGCGGAAGTAATAATGACATCACCAGAACTGAAGAAATTAAAGAAAGGGCATTGCTCTATAAAGGATTGAAGCACTATTTTGTGGTGAAATTCCCACAAAGAGCTGGGGCTTTAAAGCAGTTCGTAGTGGAGGTTTTAGGTCCCGATGATGACATTAGCCATTTTGAATACACTAAAAAGAATTCAAGGGAAACGGGTTCAGCAGTGGTTGGGATAGAATTAAAAAACTCTGCTGACTTCTCGCAGTTGTTGGAAAATATGAAGCAACTAGGTTTCTATGGAGATTACTTGAATGACAAACAGTATTTATTGGATTTGGTGGTTTGAATGGGTATTGAGTAGTGGGTAATGAGTAGTGAGTTTGGTTTTATGTCTTAAGTTTTAAGTGATAAGTTTTAGCAATTTTGCGCTCATAAACATAGGTTTTTTTAAATTAAATTCTCCATGAAAATCGTAATTCACAATTTCGATTTTCATGGTATTTTACTTCTTAGCAAACTTTAACAATAAAACAGGAAAGAGAAAAAGTTGGCTAATAACTGCCACTAATACTGCGATAGAAATCAGTAAGCCAAAATAAAATACAGTATTAAGAGAGGCAAATATCATGGAGCCGAATCCAAGAAATAGAAGAAAACTACTAATGATAATGGCTTTACCTACCCACTGTAGCGTGTGGTCAATGGCAATTTCAGTTGATTGATTTTTCTGCTCTTTGTTTTTAATAAAATGATGGATAAAATGTATGGTGTCATCGATACATATACACAAGATTATCGATGCTAAACTGGCTGTAGCCGTATCCAAATTTATATCAAACCACCCCATTACCCCAAAAATCACAAGAACTGGCAAGAGATTTATTAAGGTGGCCAAAATGGCCAGACAGATATTTTTCACGATCCACCAAAGAAGCAGAAAGACCAGAACGAAAGCGAGTAACAAACTGTAAACTTGTGTCTTAATCACAAAAGTTATAATAGAGGCATACATCGGCTGATAGCCTGCTACTTGCACTTTGGTACTATTGTCAAAGTGCTGATTTGCTATATCATTGATTTGATTAAGCTTTGCAGTCATTTCATTTGCGGACAGCATTTTGGTAAAGAAAGTAAGCCTGTAAGTTCTTGATTCTTCATGGTTAAAACTCTGGTGTAAATCCGTATAATGCTTTTTCACCTGCAGTCTAGCTCTTTTCACTAGTCCTTCACTCTTTATAGCTTTAGGCCATTTTTCTTGATATTCCGTTCTAAAGGCAGTTTCATAAAGGGTATGAAATCCTAAACTCTTCTCAATCCCAGATATGGACTGATGGACCTCATTTGTCCACGCAAAAGTATTTTGCAGAAGCTTACTATCATTATTATTAGTCGTTTTTATAAGATACTCAATGGGAAGATATGCGCCATAATTATCTTCTATCGTTTTACTATCTTGAGTTACTTCGTGGTCTTGAGGAAAGTAGCCTAAGGTATCAGAGTTCGTTTCGATTTGCTGTATTCCTATAACCGATATTGCAATTAAGATAGAAGCAATTATTATAATCGAATTTTGTTTTTTGGCGCTAAAGAATTGACTTCTTGGAATAAGCTTTTCAAATGGGAAATACTTTTTATGCACCTTTATGAAGGGTAGAAAAATGGGCGCTAGCAAAAAGCTGAATACTAGAGAGAAGAAAATTCCAATCGCAGCATACAATCCGAAGTCTTTTAAAATGGGCATGGGACTAACGAAAAGCGTTAAGAATCCCACCATAGTAGTGAGCGTTGTGAAAAGACATGGTTTAAATGCTGATTTCAAGGCAAAGAAACCGCTTTTATCAGACCCCATATATTTTTGATGCTGGTTGACGATATGAACTATATCCATCACACCCAATAGACTAATAATAATAGGAATTAAGCTGCTCATCAAATTAAGCTGTAAATCTGCTAAACCATAAAGTGCAAGTGTAAAACAATTGGCCAAGATTATGACTAGTAATACATAAAGAAGAACTGAAAGCTGTCTGTAAATGATGATGGTTAATAAGAATATGATAGCGTAAGCAATGCCTAAAAACAGAGCAAATTCCTTTTCTGAGAGTTGGTTTAAAGCATCATAAATCACTCCAATTCCAGCAAAATGGAGGTCATCTTGATCAAAATATTGCAGACTTAAGGTTTTTATTTCAGCCAGGTAATCGGCTCTTTCGGCTTCATAATCCTCATATTTTTTAGGTTGAATTAAAATTACTGCAGCAGTATGATCTTGATTAAACAAAATAGAGCCCAATGCATTATTCCTGTCTAAGATTTCCTTCCTTTTATTCAAAGTATACTTAGCATCTTGAAGCCTTGAAAATCGACTAATTCCAAAAGTATTGCCATCCGGTATTTTTAGATTAGTCGGGCTAAAGACTTTTTCGACTCTCTCGAGTCCTTGAACTGTATCAGTAAGCTGTTCAAGATTTTTCAGAAACTCATTTTCTAACGCACCGCTCTTATTTTTCAAAAGAATAAACAGTAACTCATCATTGCCGAACTTATCTTGAAATTCATAATACTCTTGTAGTTGCTGATCATCTTCCAAAAACCAAATGCTCAGTCGATTATCCACTTGAACAGCCTTTTCAATTCCCGACCATAAGAATGGCATAAAAGCGAGGGCTATCAATAAAGTAAGCCAGTGATATTTAATTAACCATTGCATTTCGTCACTTGAGTTTTTGCTTCAATATCAACTTCAATTTTTTATATTCTATTTTGGAAAAGTGACGTGGGTCTCTTGGTATTTTTTCCATGAAATGAACATCATCAATGGCGTAAATTCTCAGGAGTTCTTTTGTGATTGCATTGGAATCTGCCTTTGTTTCAATTTCAACAACCGCATAATTTTTATTTCTAATTCGGATAATCGTTCCTGCCTTTACACCATTATTAGATTTCAGGATTTCCTCATATAGGAAAGGTGATAAAAATCCAGCTTCATTTTGAATAAGAGCATTACAAGGTCCCGTGAGGAATAACTCATTTCCAATTCTAAAACCGCTATCCCCAGTTCGGTGCCAACATCTACCTTCAACCCATATTTTTTGCCTTTTCATCGCATCTGGATTATTGACATATTCTTTTAAAACATGCGGACCAGAAACTATGATTTCTCCTATTTCCCCATCATCCAAACTGAAATTTTGAAGATCATTCAATGAATTAAATTCAAGAGCTCGATCTTCAATAGGCATAATCAAAACAGTGGCAGATGCATCTATTGGTCCAACAAAAAGGCCTTTGTCTTTCGTTAAATTTCTGTGGGCTAATTCCTTTGCATTCACACTGCTTATGGGTTCTGCTTCCGTAGAGCCGTACAAAATTTTTGAAGTAGAATTTGGAAACCCGTCTACATAAGATTGTGCTTCTTCCGGGAAGACAGCTGCACCACCAGTGAAAATCCGTTTTATATTTTTAATGGGATGGTCGTTTTCCAGTGCATATTTGGCCAAGTTTAATACGAAATAAGGCGATGAGGCTATGCTTTCCACTTGATGTTTTTCAATTTGTGCAATTATCTTGTCAGCTTTAAGGCTCTCGGGTTTGGAAGCTTTAAAATCAGCAATTACCGAAGTTAGTCCTTTTCCCAAATTGATCATTAATACAATGGGCAAAACCGGCATATCAATTTTAGAAATTTCAGGATCAATTTTCTTTTCCAAAACCTCAAATTGTGCTCTTAAAAACCCATGCGTTCGCTTGGCCGCTTTAGGAGTTCCACTGCTTCCTGTAGTGAAAGTGATCAGTGCGATATCATCTAAATCAGTTGTAATGTATTGGTAAGAATTTTTTACCTCTTTGTAGTTAATGCCCAATTTAACGGGAATTTTTCTAATTTCAGATGAGAAAAATGTGAGTATTCTAGCCTTCAATATTCCAATAAAAGCGGTGCAATCTGCAATTTTGCAACAAAGATTTAATCTTTTGAAACTCACCCATTCATCTAAAAATACCGCTGTAGCACCGATCTTAAAAAGAGCTAAGACAATTCTGTAAAGGTCAATTCCCATCGGTACAAATACCAGGACACGATCTCCTTTTGAAATTCCTTTTTGCTGAAAATAGGCAGCCGTAATATCAATTTCTTTCGCTAATTCACTGTAAGTGATTTGAGTTTCTTTCTCAATAATCGCGATTCGGTCAGGAAAATGCTTTGCTGATTCCGTAAAAAGAGAGACGATATTGAATTGGCCAGCTTCCATCAGAGTTCTTTTGCATACAGAAAGTAGCGATTTATAGGTTTTCCGGCAAATTTGGTAGAGATACTGGAAGAATTCGCATCTTCATCCATTAAGGCGTGGATTATGGATTGATATCCATCTTTTTTAGCTTTTCGGTATAGCAGACTGCCCATTAATTGTCCCAAACCTTTCCATTTTGGGTCAGGATGGCGAGCTATGGTTTTAATAATTAATCTTTTTTCCGCAGGATTCAGGTGATCATCCAGACAAAAGAAAAAAGCTAGGAAATTCCCGTCTTCATCTTCAGCAATGCGCGTGTATTCTTGATTAAGAATTTTTTCAGTGCTCATATATTTTTGTACAAATTCTTCCTTTCCGAGAGGCGTAAATAAAAAATTATGAGCAAAGGCTTGGTGAACTAATTCGTGCAATTTTTTAAGATCGCCAGCAAAATCAGTCATATTGATGGGGCGAACATTCACTTTTAATGATTTTTGTAATTCAATCAGCTCATTTTCAGGCTCTAAAGAATCTGTAGGGATTTCTTCCACCAGCTTACTATTGTAATTCCTGACAGACTTAAAACCTGCGTTTAAAAAGTGTTTTTGATAATAATTCAGGTAATGAGGTTCCAAAAAGAATGGTGAATTGGTGCTTTCCGCAAAACGGTATGTGCTCCATGTACTTCCGTTCATAGGCCCTAAAAGGAATTTTGCTCCTAACTTTTTGGCATCTTCAGAAACTTGATCAATTAAAATTTGTGCTGCTTTCGGGTGATTTTCGGCTTCATAATTTCCGATGCTACATGTTGGTTGATTTTGAAAATTTAAATTAGGGTTTTGGTATAAAGCGGCTCTTGCTAGAAGATTGTTTTCATCTTCTACTCCGTAAATGGCAATCAAATTCTTAAAATCAAAGTCCTCCGGCACCTTCCATTTGGGACTATCTTCAGGATAAATTCCTTTTGGGAAATTATAGAATCTGTTGAATTCAGCCGATTCGGGAGATATTTTTTTGATTTTAAGACTCATAAAATGAATTTTAAGATAATGATGACTATTAGCGGGATGCTGAGGTTGTCAAATCCTTTGCCGCTAATGGTTTCAGTCAAACTAGTTAAGACAGCCACTACAGCGCTGTATAGAATTATATTGAATGTATTGAGATCCGTCAGCATCCACATCAAAATGCATGATAAGATCAGGCAAGATCCCATAAAACCAAGAGTTCCTGAAAGCGATTTGCTGCCTCTTTTGTATTTGCCAAAAGGCTTTCTTTTTCCTGCTAAAGCAGCAATAGGATCACAAATAGCTAAAGTTAGAATAGGTAAATAGAAAAAAAGTATTTCTTGATTAAAGCTGTCATAAGCATAGAAGCAGCCGTAAACTGAGATTGGATATAATAGGCTTCCATAGGAGGTGCGATCAATATCATTAATCGATTGCAGAAAATTAAACCGCATGCTTAAACTCAGGAGTAATAAGAAGCTGCTGCTAAGTAGTAAAACAGACCAATGGCTAGTCAGTAGAATTGGAAATAGTAGGGTGATGATTCCAGTACCGATATGTGCGATTTTTCTGGTGAGTTCGACTTTCCATTTGAATCGATGGTACAGTAATTCTGTCATTCCAAATAGGAAAAGAAATGATACTGCAAGTAAAGAAATCGCAATCAAATCTACTTTCATTTCCGTTGCTCTATGAGTATTTGGTGATAGAAAAAGCCTTTGTCTTTTTGTGTTAAAGTGTCTGACAATGAAGTTTGAAAGGCTAAATCCCGTGGAAATTCCTTAGATAATTGGCGAGCTACCATCAAATTCCAGTAAGCCATTTTACCTTCTTTTTTTAATCCATTGATTAATTCTTTGCCAGTATTTTGAAATGTTTCTACATCCATATACTCAAATATGTTGGACAAATTCATGTAGTCAAATGCATCATATTGACCTATTGCATCTTGTGCATATCCTTCAAAAAGTTGTAGGGCTTTCAAATTTCCTTTGACGTTGCCATAATTTTCTTCTCTAAGATAATACGGTAAATGGACACCGAATTCTCCTGTTAAGTTGTAGTTTAGAATGAAATTCTGTTGAGCTCTTTGGGATTGCAAATGCACTTCCGCCTTGCGGAAAATATATTCTGCTACGGGAATTTCAACTTGCTTTAAGAATTCAGGATCTCTTCCGAATTTTCCCATTATGGCTTTACTAAAGAATAGCTTGAATAGCATTCGCCAACGCCAGGTATTCCATTTATTTTTATAAAAATCTATTTGTGCTAATTCAGACTTTTCTTGAAATAGCTTTTTGATTGTTTTTCTAGAGTGTATGAATGGCAATATTTTCTCACTGAATAATTGGAAATACTTTTCAAATTTCCCTTGATGGATGATTCCATTTTGGATTTCGCTCTTCTGTTGATCAAAGAAGGCTTTTGCCTCCCGACCTAATTGCGATTTTAAATTCTCATAGGTTTTCAGTCTATTCTCATTAGGCCAAAATCCAAGAAATTGTAAGGACTCTTCTCGCTCTAAATTTTGGATGGCTACTTTCTTTAATTCGCATAAGTGCAGTTGTGTTTTGCTGATATCTACAGCAACCACTATTTCAGGATTGCTAGAAAGTAGTGCAAAGCTATTATCTCCAGCAGAAGCAATGGATAAAATTTTACTAGTTGAAGCAGGCTTAAGTCCTTGCAATAAAATATCTGCATCCTCCCAGCAGTTTGCATATCTAATTTTGTCAAAACTTACTTTTTCAATGGAGCTGCTCATTTTGCTTCAAGGATTTTAATGATACCTGAGCTTCCGTCCATCAGCACTTCATCTCCCGATTTTAATTGTTTCAATAAGCCTGTAACACTTACGATACAGGGAATCCCCATTTCTCTGGAGACAATAGCAGAATGACTCAACAAACTTCCTCTTTCTACTATGATGCCTGAAGCTGAGGGGAATAAGGTGACCCAACCTGGATCCGTGCTAGAAGTAACTAAAATATCTCCGTTTAGGCTGTCTACTTCATTTGGATGTTTAACCAAGCGGACTTTGGCTCGTACTTTTCCAGGGCAACAACCAATTCCTTTCAGTTCTCCATCATTTGAACTGGTTTCTTCGCTTCCAGAAATTTCACTGCTATACACAATGCCATTCGTTGAAAATCTTTCTGGAGGAGGTTCCTCAGTTTCAAAGCGCTCATATTCAGCTTTTCGAATGGTTATGTTAGATTTCAAATCACTAAAAACTGCGCGTCCTTCTATATAGCCTTCTATTTCAGATTTAGTCAAATAGAATATATCCCGACTGTTTTCGATGAGGTCTTCTTCATAAAACCTTTTTCCGATATGAGAAAATAGCATTCTGACTATTCCGAAAGCTCTTGTTCTTTCGTATCTCAAGTTTTCTCGTCCACTCACCAACTGTCTGGTGTTTTTAAGAATATAGCGCAGCCACCATTTTTTGATAAATTTGAATCTTAATTTTTCTTGAATTTCTTTTTCAGCATTTGCTCGCAACTCTAGTTCTAAATTGCCTGAGGTCGATTTTACCGTTATATTTTGCTGCACATAAGATTGCAAAACGCGGATCAGTTGCTCTGGAGCTTGTTCATACGATAGCGTTTCGAGCTTTAATTCGCCCACACATCTTTCACCAAAATCATGGATATAATCTTCAATTTTTTTGTTAAGTGCTAGAATATCAGGATCTGTTTTTTCTGATTGTAAATTCTTCCAGACGATCTCAGGAGAACCCTCGAAAAATGCTTTTAAATCCTCATCTTGATTTATAAAAGTGGCTATGGCAATACTTCGGTGTATAGGTTGGGTAGAAATTATATCAGAGCTTCCGCATAACAAGTCATTATGAATATTTGGATTTTCGCTTTTCAAATATTTGACCGTGCTCTTTTGCAAACTGCCAAACCAGATCATGGCAAAGAAATCATTCAATAAAGGTGCTTTCCACTGATTGAGCAGCTGTTGTTCGAAGTCTAGGTATAGTTTCAAAAGTTCAGGTGCAGATTTTGAATTGAAATCAATGGCCTTATATTGGGAGATGATTTCCTCCAACAACAGCATGAATTCTTTCCGTTTTCTCGGTAAAGAAAACATCCGCTTCAGCATCTTAAAAGCAGTTTTGGCGATTGACCAATAGGCTTGTCCTTTTGAAATGATATAGTCTTTTGGAATGTCAAAGCGTTCCTTAACGCCCATCATGGTTTCCATATAGCGGGCATTGAGGCTATAGCCCGGCAACATGGCTAACATCAAATACCAGGTTTTTAGATTATAATATACCCTGCCTCTTATTAACCCTAATGTGTTTTTAAAAACTTGTTGATTTTTAGCAATTACTTTTGGATCAACACCCATATAAGCACTGAAAAGCTGATAGGCCTGCTGATAAGATTGACTTATAAATGAAAAAGTCAAAGGCGTGGTTACACCAGGATAAGATTCTATGATGTTGCTATTATCCCACAGGATATAATTTTCAGTTTTGCTTTTATTATTTCCAGTTGTGATCGGACGGCTTTGCAATAGATATAATTCCTTATTTCGATAGGCAAACTCAATATCTTGTGGAGCTTTAAAATGATTTCTCAGTTGGGAAAGAAGGGTTTTTAATTCTGAAATTTGAGATGAGTTTAGCGTGGATTGCTTTTGTTTCTCTGTAGTAAGAGTAACTTTTTTCAATCCATGACCTCTTTGATCATCAAAAAGCAATTGATGCTTTTTGTCAGCAATTTCTTCTTTTATTCCTGCAGCGTTGATCAAGTACATATCTGCATCTAATTGTCCAGAAACCAAGCCTTCACCTGCGCCAAATACAGCATTAATAATTTGCTCCTCTTCATTTCCATCTGCTGGATTAGCCCCAAAAGCCACTCCCGAAACATCTGCCTCTACCATTTCCTGTAGAATAATGGCAATAGAAAGATGTCTACTGTCTAATTTTTTGGAATGTATGTATTTTTTTACTCGCTCAGCATATACAGACAACCAAACCTTTCGAATGGCAGATTGAATATCCGAAATCGGAACGTACATCATGCTTTCAAATAAACCGGCAAATGAAGATTCTTGGCCGTCTTCCATGCTGGCAGAAGAGCGAACCGCTAGCAGTGCCTGATTGCCAAATAACCCTTCGATGTCTTGAATAAATTTATCAGGGAATCGGTAATTTTCAATGAAATTGATAATAGCATTATCGTCATTTACATTTTGAGAAATCAGATCAGTCAACTCATTTGCAGGAATAATAATGAATTTAGGAACGGGAAAACCTTGATTCTTTAGGTGGATCAGATTTGTTCCTTTTCCACCAGCATTTTTAATGTCAATAATTTCAATATCGTTTTCTGAAATGATTTTCATATTGAACCAATCAAACGTGAAATCATAGGGCCAGCGCCTAGGATCAGGTACATGGCAATGGTCCAAATGGCGGAAGCATGTTCAATGAATTTTGCTGTTTTGGCATCTTTCTTTCCTAAAAAAAGGAAGGCTGGGAAGAGGCAAATCAAAAATACAAACAATAAAATCATATAGATTTCCATGCTATAATTAGCAAAATAGGAAGCGGTAATGCTCAGCAGGAGAGTTGCAAATAATACTACAATCCAAAGGTAAACAGCTTTTGGAATCCCCAACATGGAGGTATAAGTCAAAACACCTTCTGATTCTTGTTGAGGAGTTCTTATTTTTCTGCCGACTTCTAAGACAATGCCATTCATATAAGATACGGCAAAGAAAAAAAGTAATCCGACCGGGGCTTGGACATCAGCCAAAAACCAATCGAGACCACTGGCATAGACATCTATAAAGGGGATGATGAACATATGAGAAGTGACATACCAAAATTGATGCTTTTTCAGCCATTCGGCAATGAAAAATTCTTTGGTCATCAATAGCAGGTAAATGATGACTCCGGCATATAGCAGTAACATTTTTGGAAAGAAAACAGTATTGATGATGATTTGGGCTATAAAAACAACCCATCCGATAGCGGCTAATTCTTTCAGGGAAATTAGTCCTCTTGGAACCGGTAGTTCTTGCCTGAATTTTGCATCATCTTTAGCATCCTTGAATTCATCCAATATGCGGACTAGTAGAAAGAGTGTAATAGTAGTAAAAATTCCCAGTAGAAATTTTTCTGTGCTGACAAAGCCTTCGGCACCGCGGCTGATTCTTGAATAGGATATTGCTGAAAAACTGAAAACAGCAACTAAAACTCCATGTCCTAAAATGGGGAATCTTTCTTTTTGATAGATATATAATCTTTTTAAGAATGATGCTTTGTTTTCCTCTTCTTTACTATGTTGATTGATGATATAATCACTCATTTTGTTCTACCTAGTTTTTGATGTGCAGATGTAAAATGACCAACTGATAATGCGGCCGCAATGGATAACTCACCTGCTAAAACAACGGCTCCGCATATTTCAGCAAATTTCCGTGCTTTGCCTTCACCGTAGCAATCCATTAACTCCAAGCACTCTTTTTGAGTCGGTAATCCTGTTCCTCCGCCAATGGTCCCCACAATTAAATTTGGTAAAGTAACACTGGCATACAGGTCGCCATTTTCATTGACCTCCATCCGGGTTATGCCAACTGCTGCCTCGGCAATGCAGGCCACATCTTGCCCGGTTGCCAGAAATAGGGCAGTAAGCCCATTGGCATAATGACCTTGTGCGCCTATGGCACCACTTTGAATAGTTCCCAAGGTGGAGGTTTTCCAATACTCTTCCATTTGCTTCGGACTGCTTTTCAATACATCTTTTACAATTGACACAGGTAGTGTGATTTCCGTTGTTACTTTTTTGCCACGAACGCTTGAAAAAGATAGAGAAGTAGCTTTTTTATCGCCAGAATAATTTCCTTCTACATACCATTTCTTAGGTTTAATAGGGCTTTTGGCTAGAATAAATTGACAAATCTGATCAGTACAGATAGTCACCATATTTTGTCCGGAAGCATCTCCTGTTTGAAATTCAAATGTTAAAATAAGGTGATTGCCTTCAATATTGGAACTGATATCTTGCAGTTGAGCAAAACGACTACTTTTTTTGACTAATTCATGCAACTGATCGGTTTGATTATAAAACCAAACCAGAAATCCGCCTAAGTCGCCTAAGTTGTCAAATTTGAAAACAGGGGATCTTTTCACAGATTCGATCAAACAAATGGAAGTGGCACCACCGGAAAGCGTGCATGCTTTAGCCCCTCTTTGATAGGAAGCTACTAATGCGCCTTCGGTTGTTGCCAGAGGGACATAAAAATCTCCTTGTGCTACAGAACCCACTACTCTCACTGGACCTATCATACCAGTCGGGACTTGGCTACAACCTATGAAACTTTCAATATTGCCCCTGAAATCTTCTGCGGTCAATTTTTTACCTTCTTGAAATAAATGATTGGGCTTTAGTTGAAGCTCCTCTTTTATAAAAGCTTGTCTGTTTTTTGTTCCTTCTTTACTAGCCGGAAATTCTATTGGGAAAAATTGTTTATCGTCCACATCCCCAGTTTTATTTTGCACTTTACTGATAAGCTCAGAAATATCTTGAAGCTTGCTGAGGGTTTCAAGTGCTTTTTTGGTTCGTTCACTGGATGAAGACATAGCTTTTAAGTTGATTCAGTCTTTCTAAATTAAGTAAATGTAAATTCTTATACTAAATAATCATATCCTAAACTCATGTTTTTTACTATAGTATTTAATTTGTGGTTCTTGAGCCTATTCCTCATGAGTAGAAAATATAGCATTGTGAATATCTTAAAAATTGATTATTCCTTTCTTTCTTCGTTTTGATACTTTTTCAGCTCTTCCTGTATTCTCTTAGCAATTTCGTAATCTGAAGCATTGCTAATAAATGAATCAGCTAGATCCATGAAATGGATAAAGTTGGTGAGTTCATCGGCTTCTAATTTGGTAAGGGAAGCTACTAATGCTCTATTAAATTTTTTATCTCTTAGGATTTTATCGTCTTCATCTGCTTTAAGAGCATAGTACTTTACTTTTTCTTGATATTCACTACTCAATTTTCTTGTGATGCTCTTCAATGGGTTCATAACCACATATCCTAAACCACTATTCAGACTTCGGTTGTAAAGAGGGGGGATTTCAGATCTTGTTTTTGCAGGTTTCATACCGTAAGGTAAAAATTTACCATTATCCTGCATCGGCATTGCTATCAATTTTTTACGGAAGTCATTTGCAGTCTTTGGGAGGTTGCTGACGATCACTTCTTCAAGCTGAATTAAGTTCGGTGTCAGTAATATTGATATTCGGTTTTTTGTGTTCACAATGAACTGTCTCTTGATGTAATTAATATTGCTGACTATTAATGTATCACCTATTTCACCCACTATCGTAAAATTCCCCATTTGAGAAGAAATCGCCATTTCATTCTTAGAAATATTCACAACATGTGCTCCTTCTATGCTTAAACCATCTTCGGATGATTGTACAATACCTGTTAATGTTTGAGCATAAGCTGAATTGATTGTTAAAAAAGGTATTAGAAGGTAAAAAACTGATTTCATGAATTGCGGAGTATTTTTATTGAATACTTACCTATAAACTAAATGTGCGAATTTATATTATGTATCTTTTTAAATAGTTTTTAATAATTATGCACGTGGTGTTTTGGATATTAGCCCAAAAAAATGCCGTCTTCTAAGTTTTAACCATTTATCCTATTTATTATCCTTTGATCTTTTATATGAAAGGTAGATGTAAGTTTAGTAATAAATATTATTTTTCGAGTTACTAATGTATCGATTAGTGCATCTATATACTGAGATTTAAATTTAAAAAAAGGAACATGAGTAAACTTACTATCAGCCAGCTTTCGAAAACCTATCCGAATGGCGTAAAAGCATTAGATAATATCAATTTGGAAATTGATAACGGCATGTTTGGTCTTTTAGGACCCAACGGCGCTGGAAAATCATCATTAATGAGGACACTTGCTACTTTGCAAGAAGCAGATACAGGCAGTGCCCAATTAGATGGAATTGACATTTTAAACCAACCCGATGAACTACGTAAAGTCTTGGGCTATTTACCACAGGAATTTGGCGTATATCCTAGGATAACAGCTGAACAATTGCTTGATCATATGGCGATTTTGAAAGGGATTTCTAAAAAATCCGAGCGAAAGGAAATGGTGAAATACCTTTTGGATAAAGTGAATCTTTATGATAAAAGAAGTAAAGCGATCAAAGGGTTTTCAGGAGGAATGAAACAAAGAGTTGGCATTGCTCAGGCTCTGATTGGAGATCCAAAATTGATAATAGTAGACGAGCCAACTGCCGGTTTGGATCCTAGTGAAAGAAATAGATTTTATAATTTACTTGCGGATGTGGGTGAAAAAGTAGTGGTAATTTTATCTACTCATATCGTAGACGATGTTCGTGAACTATGTACCAATATGGCAATTATGAACCTAGGGGAAATCGTATTTAAAGGGGCTCCTCAAGCAGCAATTGAAGATCTATCTGGAAAAGTTTATCAAAAAATCGTTCAGAGAGAAGAGTTAGATAATTATGCTAAAGAATATTCTATCATCTCTAATAAAATGGTAGGAGGAAAGCCTTTGATTCACATTTTCAGTGATAGTAATCCTGGTGATGGCTTTGAGCAGGTTCAGCCAAATTTAGAAGATGTATTCTTCTCAAAAATCAATACTTCTAACATCTTAGTATAAACTCATCAGACATGTTTAAACACTTCTTTACAACTGAATTAAAGTACACCTTTAAGCAGCCGATGATTTATATCTTCACGGCTTTATTAGGTCTATTGGTCTTTTTTGCGGTGGTCAGCGATAATGTGACCATTGGAGGCTCAATAGGTAATGTATACAGGAATGCACCTCATATCATCGCGGTTTATACCGGAGTGATGACCATATTTGGTCTGATAATAGCTACTGCATTTTTCAATAATGCGGCTTTACGAGATTATCAAAATCAATTCAATGAAATATTGTTCAGTACTCCCATCAAGAAGTCGGGCTACTTTCTTGGTCGCTTCTTTGGTGCACTAATTCTAGCTACTGTCCCAATGTTGGGTGTGTTTTTAGGGATTTTAATTGGCTCTGCATTAGCTCCTATTTTTGGCTGGATTGAAGCCGATCGCTTTGGGGCTTTTTATCTTTCTTCCTTTATCAATAACTACTTTTTCATAGTTTTACCTAATATGTTTTTTGCAGGCGCAATTATTTTTGCTTTCGCGAATATCTGGAAAAACACGGTGATCTCATTTGTGGGAGCATTGGCAGTTATTGTTGCCTATATTATATCAGGAACCTTAATGTCGGACATTGAAAACGAGAGTATGGCAGCACTTTTAGATACTTTCGGCATCAGGACCTATTCCTTCATGTCAAAGTATTATACGCCAGTAGAAAAGAATTCTTTGGGACTGCAGTTGACTCCGATATTACTATATAATAGATTGCTTTGGTTTGGAGTAGGCTTGATTATTCTCCTAGCATCTTATTTTAGTTTTAGCTTCCAGCAGAAAAATAAAAAAGTAAAAGCGGAGAAGAAGGAGAAGGCCATCAAAAGAGAGCCATTTGTTTTGCCGAACGTTTCTATTAACTTTTCTTCAGCAACATCATGGAAGCAGTTTAGAAGCTTCTTTTATATCAACTTTCTGAGTATTATTAAAAGCACCACTTTTAAGATTTTGATCATTTTCAGTTTGTTAATGCTGATTTCAAATTTAGCAGGAGGCTTCGAGTATTTTGGTTTGCAATCTTATCCAGTTACCTATAAAATGCTGGATATTATTTCCAGTGTATCGGGTCTTTTCACCATCATAATCGTGGTGTTCTTTAGTGGGGAATTGATCTGGCGAGATAAAGACAATTACATCAATGAAGTAATAGATGCCACTCCGCATCAGTCTTTTATTTCTTTAATTGCTAAAGTGAGTAGCTTGGTGGCTATTACCATTGTGCTCTATGCCTTCTTCGTATTGAGTGCCGTGATTTATCAATTAGGATCAGGTTATAGCAGAATAGAACTGGGATTATATTTCAGCGACTTTTTTATCAGCTATCTCGGCTATTACATTATTTACAGCATGGTGATGGTGTTGATTCATGCGATGGTGAGCAATAAATATATTGGCTATTTCATTTCTATAATCTTAATTTTTGCATTAGATATTTTATTGGTAATTGTAGATATTCAAAGTAATATGATTTCCTTGGGTGCTACTCCTAGGATCATTTATTCTGATATGAATGCTTTTGGACCAGCCTTAATGAGCTCTATTTGGTTCAATTTCTATTGGATTTCCTTTGCACTAATTTGCTTGTTTTTAGCGACCATGATTTGGAAAAGAGGAACCACAGCAACTTTCAAAGAAAAAATAAAGTTGATGAGAAAGGGAATGCCTAAGTCATTTAAGATTAGTTTTTTCTTAGTGATTGCGGTGTGGTTATCTTTATCGGGTTTTGTATTTTACAATACACAAGTTTTGAATACGTATGATACTTCAGATGAACGAGAATTACAGGCGATAGAGTACGAAAAGACTTATAAAAAGTATGAAGATATCGCTATGCCGAAAATAGGCGCTGTCGATTATTTTATTGATATATTTCCATATAAAAGAGATGTGAAAGTAAAAGCTGAGGTTTTATTCACAAATGAAACGGATGTAGCGATCGATTCACTTCATTTTAGCTGTAATCCTGCTTGGGATACGGAAATATTGATCGAGGGAGCAGAATTGGTTTTTGAAGATGATGAATTTGATTATCGGATTTACAAATTGGCTAAGCCTTTTCAACCTGGAGATAGCATGAATGCTACCATTTTGAATAATTATATTACCAAAGGATTTGAAAATCAGGTGAGCAATACTTCAATAGTAGAAAATGGTACCTTTTTGAATAATTTTGAAGTGTTACCTTCTCTAGGGTACAATTCAAGAGCTGAGATAAGCGACAATAATACACGTAAGAAATATGATTTGCCAGAAAAGGAACGAATGCCTGCTCTGGAAGAAAATTGTGGGCCTGCTTGTGACAAAAACTACTTAACAAATGGCTTGTCGGATTTCATAGAGGTAGAAACCGTGATTTCTACTTCTTCAGATCAAATAGCCATTGCACCTGGTAGTTTACTGAAAGAATGGGAAGAAGATGGGAGAAAATATTTTCACTATAAAGTGGATCATCCATCTATGAATTTTTACTCTTTTATTTCAGCACGATTTGAGGTGTCCAGAGAAAAATGGAATGATGTTGATATAGAAGTGTATTATGATAAAAAGCATGAGGTCAATGTGCCTAAAATGCAATCAGCTATCAGAAAATCGCTGCAATATTATACAGATAACTTTGGTCCCTACTATCATAAACAAAGCAGAATTATAGAATTCCCACGATATGCCAATTTTGCTCAAGCTTTTCCGGGTACTATGCCTTATTCCGAGTCTTTTGGTTTTGTGATCAATTTGGAAGATGAAAGCGAGAATAATGTGATCGATGCGGTTATTGCGCATGAAATTGCCCATCAATACTGGGCTCATCAAGTGATTGGAGCGGAAATGCAAGGTAGCACTATGTTTAGTGAAGGCTTCTCTGAGTATTCCTCTTTGATGACGATGAAAAGTAAAACCGATGATCCTATGAAAATGCGAGAGTTTAATAAGTATAATCATAACAGATATCTAAGAGGTAGAAGTGGAGAATTAGAGAAAGAATTACCACTCTATAAAGTAGAGAATCAAGGGTATATTCATTATGGAAAAGGGAGTGTTATTCTATTTGCTTTGCAGGATTATATAGGCGAAGACAATGTGAACAAAGCCATGAGAGGATTCCTAGAGGAGTATCGCTACAAAGGTCCCCCATATCCGACTTCTCTTGATTTTCTCGAGTATTTAGAACCTCAGGTTCCAGATTCTATGAAATATCTAATCGATGACTGGTTTAAGGAAATCACTTTGTACGACAATAGAATGACAGATGCTAGCTATCGGAAAATTGAGGATGGCGTTTACGAGGTCAACTTAAAAGTAGAAAGCAAGAAAATAAAAGCAGACAGTTTGGGTAATGAAACGAATGTTCCCATTAATGATTGGATTGATATTGGTTTATTTGCTGATGCAGAGGAAGAAGATTTAATGTTCCAAAAGAGAGTTAAAATCGATCAAGAAGAAATGGATTTTACTTTTGTGGTGGATAATATCCCTGCAAAGGCGGGTATTGATCCGAGACATCTTTTGATTGATAGAGTCTTTAAGGATAATATCAAGAGTGTGAAAGAGGAGTTAATTGAGTAATATAACAAAAATGAAAATAGCCTCTGAATTTCTTCGGAGGCTATTTTTTTTTATTTAAATCAAAGGTAACTTCTTTACTACTGCCTTCAATTGATTTTTTCTAACCGCAATCTGAATTTCTGTTTCAGGTTTCGCAAAATCTGTTTTAACATAGCCCATTCCAATGCCATGACCTAAAGTAGGAGATTGGGTTCCTGATGTAACAACTCCAATAGTGTTGCCATCCATATCCAAAATTTCATATCCTTTTCTTGGGATACCTCTATCCTTCATATGAAAGGCGATTAGTTTACGTTCAACACCTTGTTCTTTCTGCTTTTTAAGATCTTCGGCATTGATAAAATCTTTGGTGAATTTGGTTGCCCAGCCTAGTTTTGCTTCTATTGGAGAGGTGGTATCGTCTATATCATTTCCATATAAACAGAATCCCATTTCCATTCTTAAGGTATCTCTTGCACCTAATCCGATAGGTTTGATGCCAAACTCTTCACCTGCATCTAAAATTTTGCGCCAAACACTTTCCGCATCTTTATTGTGTAAATAAATTTCAAAACCACCTGCACCGGTATATCCTGTGTTGGACATAATCACATACTTAGTATCTGCAAAAGGCGCTACTTGAAAGTGGAATGGCTTGATAGCAGATAAGTCCATAGCAGTGGTCAACTTCTGTAAAGTATCCTCAGCTTTTGGACCCTGTACGGCAAAAAGAGAAAAATCATCAGAAATATCTTTCATTATAGCTCCGAAGCCCTCATTTTGTTTGGCTATCCAATTCCAATCTTTTTCAATATTGGAAGCATTCACAACCAACATGTATTCTTCCTCTCCTATTCGGTATATCAATAAATCATCTACAATTCCGCCATTATCATTTGGTAAATAGCCATATTGCGCTTTTCCAACTACCAATGTAGAAGCATCATTACTAAATACTTTTTGAATCAAGTCCAATGCTTTTGGACCAGAAATAAGGAATTCTCCCATATGGGAAACATCAAACATACCAACAGTATTGCGGACAGTGTTATGTTCTTCAATCAGACCCGTATAGGAAACAGGCATATTATAACCGGCAAAGGGTACCATTTTAGCACCTAGTTGCTCGTGAATGTGGTTTATTGCAATTTTCTTCAATTCCATAGTAGTTGAATTATGATCTTAAATTTCCTGATAGGCAAAAGTATGGAAAATATGGGGTTTTGGAAGTGGATATTTTAAACTTATATACTGGTTTTTTACCTCTCCCCACAAATTGGAATATCCATGGTAGTTTGTGCCTGTCCTAAATCAGGAAGCGGAATATGAATAAATTGCACTTCCAGTCCTCTCAAGAATAAGAATAAAGCAAGTGTTAAGGCCAAGGCAGGTCTTAACTTCTGAGTAATTCCGTTTAATTTTCTGAAAGTAACTTTTCCAGCCCAAACGCTTCCTACTATCCAAGGTAGTGTGCCAAGTCCGAAAACAGCCATAAACACAACAGAATCCATTATGGTTTCGGTAGCAAAGGAGCTTAAAAGTGCTAAGTACACTAGCCCGCATGGTAAAAGTCCATTTAGCAGACCAATTGAAAATCTGGAGAGAATATCTTGCTTGCCTATAAATTTTTTGAATCCATCTTTTACTTTTTGATAGGGAACTGATTCGATTTTATTGATAAACTTTAAAAACCTGAAACGAGCAGGCAATACATAAAAATAAACTATGAAAATGGCCATGATGATGGAGAGACTATTTTGCCAACCTAAGATGGATAAACTTTCCCCAACAAAAGCTAAAGCTAAACCTAAAATGATGTAAGTGACAATCCTACCAGTTTGGTAAGCAGCAAATCCCCAAGCCATGGATTGATTTCGGAAAACGCCCAGCATTAATGGGGTACACATAAAAGTGCAATGTATCCCGCCTAATAAACCTATGCTTAGTGCTGCCCAGATCATTTTTTAACGCTGAATAAAAATTTGTTCCTCTTTAAAATACCTTTTGCCATCCATTTCCCAGTTAAAAGAAATTTTCCAGCTGCCTGCCTTAAATTTTTCAATTGGAATGTTCAATTCCTCACTGATGGGAACAAAAAAATCTAAATCTGCATCTGCTGGTCTATAAAATTGAATTTTACCATTTACCTTTTCAGCTCCTTCAAATTTCAAGGCCAGATTATTGCCTTCCTGCTTCACCGAAACTACTCCATTCCAGTCATTTCCATTTTGGATTTCCTCTATTTTTCCTTGGTAGGCTATTTCTTCTTCATAGTAATTCTCTTCCACAATGTCGAACTCTTGCTGTGTACTGAAAATGACCATGGAAACGATCAGAATCACGAATCCTATAAATACTAATGTTATTTTATTTCCCCAGTTCATAATTATTTTCTACTAAAAGTGTTAGGTCCAGGAAATCTTGAATCAATGGTTTGAATCAATTCATCCTCTCGGTAAATTTCAACTTGGATTTTTTCATCTATTTTTGCAAATTCTCTTCTAGTCATTTCCACAAATACATAAACTTCATCTTTTTCTTGCCCTTCCAATACTTCAATTGGTCCTGAAGGAAAAAATAAATTTGCGGATTGTGGTTTAATCTTATAAGTCAAGTTCATAGGATCAAATGATTTATTGATCATCTCCATTTGATACATATTGCTAATAATAGAATCATTTTTAATCTGATAAATAGAGCCTGGAGTTCGAGTCATAGTAACTTCAATTGGAGCTCTGCCCACCAATAAAAATCCCATTGCACCAACCAAAATAGCCAAAACTACAGAGTAAGCCATAACCCTTGGAGTAATCAGCTTTTTCTTCTTTTTCTCTACGCCTTCTTCAGAGTCAAAGCGAATTAGTCCTTTTGGTTTATTAATTTTTGTCATTACTTCATCACAAGCATCAATGCAGGCGGTGCAGTTCACGCATTCCATTTGAGTCCCGTTTCTGATGTCAATACCTGTAGGACAAACTTGCACACACAAATTGCAATCAATGCAATCGCCTTTATCAGCTTGAGGTTCATTCTTCTTTAATTTCCCTCTTGGTTCGCCTCTCAACCAATCATAAATCACCACTATGGATTTTTTATCGAGGAAAACACCCTGTAGCCTTCCATACGGGCAAACTACTGTACAAGCTTGTTCCCTGAAATAGGAAAATACAAAATAGAAAATGCCAGTAAAAACTAATAGTCCAGTAAAAGCACTCCAGTTGGCTTGCGGACCAGCTTGAATGACTTCAGTCATTTCACCGATTCCAATTAGATAAGCCATAAATGTATGAGAAACCCAAAAGGAAATGAGCAGAAATACTCCTTGTTTGGCCGTTTTCTTCCAGATTTTGTTCCAAGTCCATGGAGCTTTAGCTAGTTTTCTTTGTTGGTTAGCATCTCCTTCAATCCAGTATTCAATTTTTCGGAAAACCATTTCCATAAATACGGTTTGCGGGCAAGCCCAACCACACCAGACTCTTCCAAATACTACAGTGAAGAGCAAAATAAAGACTACAAATATCAGTAATAGGAAAATTAACAGGTGAGTATCTTGTGGCCAGAAAACACTTCCTAAAATCACAAACTGACGATCAAATATATTGAATAACAGTAAAGGATGCCCTCCAATTTTTATGAAAGGGCCTGCAAAGAATAATATTAATAGCAACCAAGCCAAAACCCTTCTGTAATTATGAAAAATCCCTTTTGGTTTTTTGGGATAGATCCAATTCCGCTTTCCTCCCTCTCCAACGGTGGAGAGTTGTCCTCTAAATTGTTCTTGGTCTAAATTGTCCATTTTACTAGTTATATGTTGTACTTTTTGATCTTCCAGGTTTTCAAAACCTGGAAGGTCTATGAGTTATTATAATTTTTTAGCCCAGATTCCGGTCGGTGTGCCACCGACCGGGGTAGAAAGTGAGCCATGGTCGGTGGCACACCGACCACTTGCATCAACCTAAACCTGTCAGGTTTACTTTAATCCACTTTCATAAATAATTGAAGTTGAGCATGAAAAAGCAATTAAAACCTGTCAGGTTTCAATTTATTTCTACTCCACTTCCTCCACCTCAGGCAATTCATCCACATTCTCTTCTATGCGTTCTTCCGCTTTTTCTTGCTTTTTGATTTCGCCTTGTGGTTCTTTCGGGCTAGCAGGGGTAGTACCCACTAAACTCAAAACATAATTTGATACATCCTGAATTTGCTTCGGACTTAGATTCCCCTTCCATGGAATCATGCCTTTAGCTGGCACACCTTCAGATACTGTAGTAAATACACCTTTAATGTCATTTCCGTGTATCCAATAATCATCTGTTAGGTTTGGACCAACTCCGCCACCACCATCATCGGCATGGCAAACGGCACAGTTCTTTTTGTATAAAACCTGTCCTGCTTTCATTACTTCTTCATCAGTTTGTAACTCAGCAGTTTCAGCAGTGATTTGAACCATGCCTGCTTTTGCACGAGCCTCAGCTCTAAGTGCTGCTTCCTCAATAGAAGCTTGATATTCCGTTTGTTGGTCAGGAATAATATCGAAAATCAAGAAGGCGGGCACATAAAAAACAGCAAATAAGAATGTTCCTATAAATACGTATCTTAGCCAAGGTGGCATGCTGTAATCCATTTCCTGAATTCCATCATAATTATGGTCCAGCATCATGTCACCTTGCTTATCAACAGGCTTAAATTTACCAGTAATCCATTTTTGCTTAAATTGCTTGAAGAAACTTAAGCGTTCCTCACCTTTTTCAGCTGCTTTTTTATTTAAAATTAAATCAGCAGTTTTCAACATTAATACAGCCAGAATAACCATTAATACGATCAACACAAGCAGAAGCCCGCCTATTAATAATAATAGACGGCCTTGTTCTGATTGCATGAGTTGTTCCCACATACTAACTTTTTCAATTTCCATTTCTTCCACAGTTTCTTCCACCTGTGCAAAAACTGGTGTTACGGCCAATCCTAAAAGGAAAAGGCTGCTCCATATCATTTTAGTGACTTTTTTCATCTTTTGAATCATTTTTGTATGTAACAATATCCTCTTCCATGGGTAAGGATTTCATTTTTTTGATATAGCCATTATCTGCTCTTATCACCCACCAAATCAGTCCGATAAAGAAAATAAAAAATATACTTAGCGAAATGATGGGGAATATTTCCACATTTTCAATTGTTTCGAAATAGTGCTTAAACATGTCTTTTCAATTTTTATTTATCTGCAACTTTTATATCTGTACCTAATCTCTGTAAGTAGGCGATTAAGGCTACAATTTTGGCTTCAGGAACTGTTTCAATTCCGTCAGCCTCAAGACTTTTGACAATTTTTTCAGCTTGCGCCATTGCATTAGCCTGAACTTCATCTTCAAAACCTTCTTCGTAAGGAACTCCTAATTTTCTCATTACCGTAATTTTATCAGGAAGTCCTTCTAAGTCATAAGGCTGTTCCAATAACCACGGATATGGCGGCATGGTTGAACCTGGTGACATTGACCTTGGATCATACATGTGGTTGAAATGCCAGGAATCAGGATATTTGCCACCTACTCTGTGTAGATCTGGCCCTGTCCGTTTAGACCCCCATAAGAACGGATGATCATAGACATACTCACCTGCTTTGGAGTATTCGCCATATCGTTCCGTTTCATATCGGAAAGGTCGTATCATTTGTGAGTGACAACCCACACAGCCTTCACTGATGTAAATATCCCGACCTTCCAACTCTAATGGGGTATAAGGTTTTACTGCCTCAATTTTAGTGGCTTCATTATCTTTCATCATAAAGGATGGGATTAATTCGAATATTCCACCAATTAAAATGGCTACAGTAGTTAAGATGGTGAAGAAAATCGGTTTTCTTTCCCATACCCTGTGCCAGTACTCTTTTCCTTTGCTTACTGCTTTTTCCAAAGCTGGAGCTTCAGCAGCTTCATTGGCTACAAAACTTCCTGCTTTAGCAGTTTTGATTAAATTGTAAACCATTACAAAAACACCTGATAGGTAGAGTAAACCACCAAATGCTCTTAGCATATGCATCGGGATAATTTGTAGGGTAGTAGATAAGAAGTTAGGGTATTGTAATATACCTTCTGGAGTAAATTCTTTCCACATTAACCATTGTGTGAAAGCTGATACATACATCGGTAATGCGTAGAAAATAATACCTAAAGTACCCAACCAGAAGTGAGCATTTGCTAATTTGGTTGAAAATAATTTCGTTTTCCACATTTGTGGAATCATCCAGTAAAGCATACCAAAGGTTAAGAAGCCATTCCAACCTAAAGCACCAATGTGAACGTGTGCTACAATCCAATCAGTATAATGTGCTATCGCATTCACACTTTTTAAAGACAACATTGGGCCTTCGAAAACAGCCATACCATAAGCAGTAATGGCTACTACCATAAATTTTAAGATTGGGTCTTTTGAAACTTTGTCCCAAGCACCTCTCAAGGTTAAAAGTCCATTTACCATACCACCCCAAGATGGAGCAATCAACATAATGGAGAAGGCAGTACCCAATGCTTGTGCCCATTCAGGTAAAGAAGTATACAATAAGTGGTGAGGTCCTGCCCAGATGTATAAGAATATTAAAGCCCAAAAGTGAACAATCGATAATTTATAAGAATAAATAGGTCGATTTGCAGCTTTCGGTAAGAAGTAGTACATCAAACCTAAGTAAGGTGTAGTTAAAAAGAAAGCTACCGCATTATGACCATACCACCATTGTACCAATGCATCTTGAACACCGGCAAAGGCTGAATAACTTTTCATGAAGTCAACGGGTAGTGAAAAAGAGTTTACCACGTGTAAAACTGCAACCGTAACAAAAGAGGCAATGTAGAACCAAATGGCTACATACATGTGCTTTTCTCTTCTTTTGATGATGGTACCTATCATATTGATACCAAAAACAACCCAAATTAAAGTGATAGCAATATCAATTGGCCACTCTAGCTCAGCATATTCCTTTGAAGAGGTAAATCCCATAGGAAGGGTAATTACGGCTGAGAGAATAATGAGCTGCCAGCCCCACATATTAATCCATGAAAGAGTGTCACTGAACATTCTGGTTTTCAGTAATCTCTGCATGGAGTAATAAACTCCGGCAAAGATGGCATTCCCCACAAATGCAAAAATAACAGCATTGGTGTGCAATGGCCTTATCCTACCGAAGGTAGTATATTCCGAACCTAAATTAGCCTCAGGTGCAAATAGCTGGGTTGCGGCCAAAAGACCAACCAGCATCCCTATGGCGCCCCAAACTACTGTTGCTATAGCAAAGTATTTGACGACTTTGTTGTCATAATGAAACTTTTCAATTTCCATGTGATTCTTGTTTATGATTTGTTGATTGATTACTTGATTTATTTTCTTTTTTAGTGATGGCATCATCCCACAACATGCGGTAAGATGGAGTGGAGGCATCATCGAATTGTCCGGAACGTACAGCCCAAATAAAAGCCACTAAAAAGCCACTTGCTACTATCAAACTCACTATTATTAATACTACTAGTATGTTCATATATCTCTGCTTTTTTCAGTTCCCAATAAATATTTATTTGCTAGATAGCGTGTTCCAAGGGTTGCTAAAAGCACCACTGAGAATGAACTGATTGGCATTAAAATAGCCGCTATTACGGGTGATAAAAGTGCTTGAACTGCAAAACTTAAGCCCACCACATTATATAAAAATGAGAGTATAAAGCCTGCTATCACTAATTTGAATGCGGCTTTTGAAAATTTCATGATATTAGGTAATTGCTTCAAATTCTCGCCCAGAAGAATGCCATCACAAGCAGGGCTAAATTGCCTTGTAGATTCAGTAATAGCCAAACCAAAGTCACTTTTGCGTAAGGCAGCGGAATCATTTAATCCGTCACCGGCCATCATAACTTTTTGCTGAGCATCTTGCCATTTCGTGATGAATTCTTTTTTGTCTCCTGGCAATTGTTCGAAATGCATATTTTCCTCTGCTAACCATTGAGTTAAGTATTCTTTCTCTGCAGCTTGGTCACCCGATAATAAATTCAATTTGTAATCAGTCTTCAGGCTGTCGAATAAATCACCTATATTTTCTCTGAATACATGCTTTACATTGAAGGATCCATAAGTCAAGCCATCTACATTGATGAAAACTTGAGAGCTATTGGCTTTTTTGTCAAAATCAGTTGCCTGATTATCCACAAATTGCTTCTTGCCTAATTTGATGATTTGTCCGTTTACTTTGGCACTAATTCCTTGTCCACTTATTTCCTTATAATCCTCAATTTCTTGAGTTGGATAAAAAGGTAGCCAGTTGTAAATAATTTGAGATAATGGATGCTTGGATTGATTAAATAAAGTTTTGACAGCGGCTAATACTTTATGTTCTGGCATATTTCCTACAAAAACTACCTCAGCTTTATCTGAAAATGTAAGCGTACCTGTTTTGTCGAAAACAATTGAATCAATTTTGGATAAATCCTCTACTGACTGAGTGCTTTTTACAAAAAATCCAGCTTTGCTCAACATTCTCATGGCATAACCTAAAGTGACAGGTGTGGCCAATGCTAGTGCACAAGGGCAAGCTACAATCAGCACTGTGGTAAAAGCTCTTATCCCACTTTCAAAATCCCCTAAATAAAGCCAGCTACCAAAAGCTATGAAAGCAATGGCTAAAACAACTGCAGTGAAATATTTACTGATTTTATCTGCCGTGCTTTGAACTTGTGCTTTTGCGCCTTGTTGAATGGATTCATCATCCCAAAGTTGAGCTAAATAGCTTTGTGAAGGACTTTTCTTCACTTGCACCAAAATAGAAGCACCTTTTAATCTTCCGCCAGCATAAATCAATTCTTCTTTTTGCTTGATTTCAGGTAAGGATTCGCCTGTGACAAAACTATAATCGATAGAAGCCTCATCTGAAATCAAAAGACTATCAGCAGGAATGATTTCTTCATTTCTGATTTTTAAAATATCGGAAGGAATTATGCTATTGAGCAATACTTGTTCTTCTTGCTGTCCTTTTATTTTGGTTACAGATAAAGGGAAGAAGGACTGAATATCTCTATCGAACCTTAAATGGTCGAATGTTTTTTGTTGATAGTATTTCCCTAATAAAAGGAAAAAAACCAGCCCGGAAAGTGAGTCGATATAACCCAAACCAGACTGGAAAAAGATGATGTGATAACTATAGACAAATAATGTAACGATCCCTATACTAATCGGCACATCCATATTGATTTGCTTTTGCTTGAGCACTCCCCATGCTGATTTGAAATAATCTTGTGCGGCAAAAAATACTACTGGTAGCGCCAATACCGCATTAAGGAAAGGGAATATCTTCGAAATGATATCATCATCGAACAAGTTCAGCCCGAAGTATTCCGGTAAACTAAACAGCATACTATTTCCAAAAACAAATCCAGCAATTCCAATTTGTAGCCAAATTCTTCTGTAAGGAGAAGTATTGGATTTAGATTTTTCTAACTGAATATCAGGAGTGTATGCGATGGAGTCTAATAGCTTCACTAATTCCAAAAGAGCAATTTCCTGATGCTTAAATGAGATAATGACTGTTTTCTTATTGAAATCTACTCGACTACTGATGATGCCAGAGTTAAGTTTATATAATTTTTCTAAAAGCCAGATACAAGCGCTGCAATGAATGGCGGGAATATAGAATCTTACCTTACTAATTTCTTCATTTTTGAAATCTAAAAGGCTATTCGCAAAAGCCTCATCTTTGAGAAATTCGAAGTTACTGGCTTTTTTCTTTTTAGAACTTACACCTGGAGCGTCTGCAACACAATAGAAGTTATCAAGGTCGTTTTCCAGCAAAATTTCATAGACCGTTCGGCAGCCCTCACAGCAGAAATTCTGACCATTGCTTTCGATTAGCTCTTGGTCGCATTTTTCTCCACAGTGGCTACATTCAAGGTTTTTTTCTTTTGCTGTTGATATACTCATTAATGGCTAATTTTTATTTTTCAAAAGTAATAGCTGTAGCAGTCCAAAAACATGACTTAAGTCAGGCTTCGGCTTGAGATTAATCATTCGTTAATCTAGTTAATTTTGTGAACTTTTGTAAATATCCTATAGGTTAATTCAAGAATTCTTGTTTAGAATGTCTTTAAACTTTAATAAAAACCAGCTATGATATTTCAAACTTCACATTCAAAACTTAACTTAGTCTTTAAAAATAAATAGATTGAAAGATGTCGATGTCTAAGCCGGTGATGAAGGAAATTTTGCAGCGCGCAAAAAATATATTAGATGAATATTTGAATGACCAACACTTAAGAAAAACAGCAGAACGTTATTCGGTTTTGGAAGAACTATACTATTTGCCTCAAGATGAGCATATCGATGTAGAAACCCTTTTCTTGAGAATGCGGAATAAGGAATATACAATTTCTCGTGCTACAGTTTATAATTCTATTGATTTATTGGTAGAATGTGGTTTAGTAGTGAAGCATAATTTCAAAGATAAAAATGCACTTTATGAACCAGCACTTACCTATGAACATCATGATCACTTGGTTTGTAATAATTGTCTAAAAATCAAAGAATTTTTAGATCCTAGCATAGAAGATATTAAAAAACGGGTTGGAAAATCATTAGGCTCAGATATTAAAAACCATTCTTTAGTTTTTTATGGAGATTGCACTATCGAAAACTGTGAAAATTTGAAAAGAAAAGAGGTGGTTAAGGGTTGATTTTAAGTTATGGTGGTTTTTAAGTGAGTTTTGGGATACGTAAAATTATCTACCCTTACATTATCTTCTGATTCAGATAAGTCTCATTTTTTGCACTTCTTTTCCATTCAAATGATTATTTGTCAACAGATCAATAATAAGGTCACTCCTACGGAGTTTAGTAAATTGGTTTTGCATGATGTTACCATAAGATAGCCCCTACAGGGCTATGAAAGTAATAGAAAAGACAATGGATTGGATTTCGAATGGTCATGTAATTAAAAAGAACGAAGGAAATAGTGTTTACCCTATTTTGAAAAGTCCCAGAGGGACGTTCATATGGTAATCCTTAGCTAACCTGTACAATAAGTTCCATAGGAACGACCTTATGGTTTTAGGAAAAGCCTGAGTTAAACAGCCTACAATCACCTTAATTTAAAATAACCGCAACAAATCCGTCTTTTAATCGCTTAATATAGCATGATGCAATTACAAGAAACAATTCAACATTTAAACAGAATAGTAGATAATATAGCTCAGGTGAATGCCCAAACGGATGGCATGACCTATGAAGATTTTAGACGAAATGAGCCAGTTAAAGAAACGGTCTTCGAATATCTTCAAGAAATTGGTCAAGCGGCTAGGGAGTTGTCTAATAATCAAAAGCTGCCAGGTGAGATAAATCTTGAACCCTTAGTGGCTTTTCGAAATGCGCGCTATAATCAAGAAGCTGAAACTGGTCACCAGCAGGTGTTCAATATGCTACCAGATTTACGCCAAATTGCAGAGACCATTGAAACTTCAGATTTATACCAAAATAACTTATCATAATGAATATAACTTTAGAACCCGTAGATTTCAACATAAGCCAAGAATTGAATGATCACATGCGTGAGATGTTCAATAAACTTTCAAAATATAATGATCAAATTGTCGGCATTGATTTGTATTTAAAATCTAATGCAAATGATGAGAATGGCGAGAAAACAGTAGATGCGAAGGTGTTTCTGCCAGGAAACGATATTTTCGTATCTGGACAAGGCGATAGTTTTGTTTCTGCTGCGCAAGACTGCTATGAAGTGGCGAAAAGGCATGTGAGAAAAGCAAAAGAAAAGGTGAAGGATAGACAACAGAACCGACCAGATAAATATTAAGAATCAATATAATTCTATATTTAAACTGTCATGATTACATGAATACTTGTTTCATTATATCGCGGCAGTTTTTTTATGCTATTTCTTTAATTCAAATTATTTGAACTCTTCGGAAATCCAACAATCTATTTATTTCGTTTTTATTTGAACAATTTTGAGATAAAAGCATTTGTTTATTAGATTATAGGGGAGTTTCAAATGAGAATAATTTTTGCGAGTTTATTGACCATCTCAATCCTTGCTGGAATAGGATTAATTTTTTGGCAGCAGGAGTGGCAATTTTCCAGACCTACACCTGTACCCGCCAATTATTCTAATGTTCAAAGTGGCGACTCCATCTCCAATGAATTACTTTCCTCTTTGAATCTACAAGAAAATGATCAAATTTTCATTCATTTCTACAATTTTGATTGTCCTTGTTCAAGGTTTAACATCAAAGAATTTCAGAATCTTGTAATTCAATTTGAATCAGAAGTTAAGTTTTTAGCTGTCTTGGAAACAATTGATAAAAAGAAAGTGAAATCAATAAATTCCGAAAAAAATATGATTTAGGTATTGATATTCATTTAGATCAAACAGGGGAAATCGCAGCGCAACTAGGCGTCTATAGCACACCACAAGCGGTTTTAATCAAAAATCATAGAATTTATTTTAGCGGTAATTATAATAAAGCAAGGTTTTGTACCACTCAAAATACAAAATTCGCTAGTTTAGCTCTTTCTGCAATGGTTAAAGGTAAGGATGCTCCAGTTTTTCCTGAATTGGCCACTATTGCATATGGATGTGAATTGCCTGCCAATGGTAATACAAATACAAGAATTGATAAATTTTTTAACTTTTTACGTTTATGACAGCTATTTCTAAAAAGAAATTTAGGCCTTATTTTGACGAAATATATAGAAAGGCAGATAGGGTAACAGAATTTACAATTGGTGGCTACTATTTATTTGGCTTGTTTTTAGCATTCTTCTATGATACCTGGTTGGTAGGGCTTGGAGTGGGATCTTTATCATTAATTTTATATTTTGGGATAAAATTTTTACTTAAAGGTAGATATGCTCATCATTATATAGGAAGTCTAGTGTTAGGTATTTTTATGGCGCAATTTATCTACCAAATGCATGGTTTGTTTGAGATGCATTTTACTGCTTTTGTTGCTATAATCGTTTTAATGGCTTACCAAAATTATAAAGTGTTTTTGCCCGCAACCCTTTTTATTGCCATTCACCATGCCGCTTTTGCATATATTCAATATCTAGGATTTGTCAATGATAATGAATCTTATCAGTCGATATATTTCACACAGTTGGATTATATGGATTTCCAAACTTTTCTGTTTCATGTAGGCTTAGTTGTGGTTGCAGTTATTATTGCCGGGGCATACTCTATCAATAGCCGTTCTCGCTCGAAAATTCTTTTTCAAAAACTAGTTGAAAGTGAGGAGCAAGCTGAGATTACTAAAATCAATATAATGTTTGCTAGAGAAATTGCTAATAATAATTATGAGAAAGACTTTGATTTAAACGAAGAGGATCCTTTAAGCGGTGCTTTGATGGAAATGAAAGAGAGCTTGAAGAAAAGTTCAATTAGAGAAGAACAAGAACGCTTCACAAACAAAGGATTAGCAGAACTATCCAATATAATAAGAGATAATGGTAGTAACTTAAAAGATTTAACCTACGAAGTAATTGAGTTTTTGGTAAAATATATGAAGCTCAATCAAGGAGGCTTTTTTATAGTGATGGAAGAGGGCGATGATGTTTTCTTGGAGTTGGAAGGTTGTTATGCTTATGACAGAAGAAAGAAGCTGAATAAAAGGATTCAGCCAGGTGAAGGCTTAGTGGGGCAATCCTATCAAGAAAAAGATAGTATTTATTTAACTGAAGTCCCCGAAAATTATATCAATATTAAATCAGGTTTAGGAGATGCTAATCCAAGATCAATTGTGATTACTCCTGTTAAGAGGGACGCTACAATTGAAGGTATAATTGAGCTTGCCAGTTTCAGAGTTTTAAAAGACTTTGAGAAAGATTTTCTAGAAAAAGCAGGTGAGAGTATAGCTGTAGCATTAAATACAGCAAAAGTAAATCAGAAAACAACTGAACTTTACCAGCAATCTCAACAACAAACAGAGGAGATGAGAGCTCAGGAAGAGGAAATGAGGCAAAATATGGAGGAATTATCTGCCACTCAGGAAGAAATGCAAAGGACTCAAAAAGACTACGAAAAAATGTTGGCAAATTCACAAAAAGAAAATGAGGAACTGAAGAAGCAGTTAGCAGAAATGAAATAATTTATTTGACAGGAAGTGCTACGTAGAAAGTACTTCCTCGTCCTTCTTCGGATTCAACCCAGACCTCACCATTCAATAGGTCCACATACTTTTTAACAATGGATAAACCCAAACCAGTAGAATTTTCACCAGCCGTGGGTTGTGCACTTAGTTTCTGAAATTTCTTAAAAATAAGTGACTTATCAGTGTCGGTTAAACCTGGACCCTGATCTGTGACAGAAAAAACGATTTTACTTTTTAGTTTTTCAGCTCTTACAATTATCTCGCTACCAGCATTTGAAAATTTAATAGCATTTACAATTATGTTTTCTAAAATTTGAGTAAGGAATAGGTGGTCAGATTCGAACCGAAAATTGACATTGTATTGATACTGTATGCTAGTGTTTTTTTTATCTGCAGCAACTTTTAGTTCTTTTTCCACGGTATTGAAAAGCTCTTTAACTTCCATTTTTTCTGGCATTACTTTCATACGATTGCCTTCTAGCGCATCAAAATCCAATATTTTAGAAATCATTTGGTTTAGTCTTTGAGCTGAATCCTTTGCTTGAAAAATTATTTTTTCTTCCTCATCACTTAAGGATTTATGGCTCAATTTTAAAATATCCAGTAAGCCAGTGATTTGGTTAATAGGTGATCTTAAATCATGAGCCAGAATTTTGACCAGATTATTCTTTTCCTCATTTAGGCTTGTAAGCTGCAAATTTCTGTTGTACAATTGCTCGTTTTTATGTTGGATACTATGTTGCTGTAGTTCGATCTGCTTGTTTTTACGGCTTAGCATTTTGGAAGCTCTTTGCTCTCTGTAAAACATTAAGAATATGATGGTAAGTAGAATTGTAGTAACAATGGCAATGATGATGTAAGTTAGCTGTGAGTTCTTTTCTTTCTCTAAAAGAAGATTTGTATTCTTTAACTGCTCTAATTGTATTTCTTTTTCTTTGGTTAAGATTGACGCCCTCAGATTCTCTTCTTCATATATTCCTTCCATGAATTTATACAGTTCTAACCCCAAATACTTGGCTGCGATATCGGCCAACTTTGCTTTACTTTTAGGATCATCTAGAAACTCATTAAAGACAGTATCCCAACTACTTGATTTTGGCATTATAAAGGCATAACCTTTGCCCTTAACAGTAAAGAAATTTTGCCTTGTCAAATTACCCCCGTTTTTGATAAGCATTAAGTAAATTGGAAGATCAATAAACCCAAAGCGGTTCTCGGCCTGACTTATGGCATCCAATATGTTTTCATCGCTTTTGATGTACATCGTCTTAAAATCAAGACTAAACTGTTCTTCTAAATTATTTAGGAATTTTTCATAGGTTGTTCCTTCAATCGTAACAGCAGTCATTTCACTCATAAGATTGTTGATTTCCTCAAGCGTTCGAACTATTGGAGTCCCTTCACTTGATACCAAAACCGCCACATCGGATAAATAAGCTTGTGTGAATTTGATTATTTCCTTTCTTTCCTTAGTTATGGAAAAGGCCGATACTCCAAAACAGTTTGGTTCTTTTGAGTTTTTAATATCTGTTAAAATATTGCCAAAGCTTTTTGATTCGATCCAATTTAGATTTACATCTACTTGATGGGTTGTTTTAATATACTTCTTAAACTCTTGGAAAATTTCTACTTCCAAGCCTGTCAGATTTCCAGAATTATCTTCATAAACAAATGGTTGCGAGACATACCAATGAAGATTGAGTGTTGCACTTTTCTTGTTAAGGGCTTCTTCCCAATTTTCATTTTGAGCGATCGCATAATTTTGTATAGCAAAAAGAGAAGAAAGAAATATAATTAAAGTACTATGAATTTTCATGTATGTAAAAAAATTTATACAAAATATGAAAATTACTTAACTTGATGAAACTTATTCTATGTATGAATGGAATTTGGTGATAGATTTGTCCTATTATACTTTTAATAAATTAGCAACCTGAGAGATATTATATTAAATAAAGAAAAACTGTGATCTGATGCTGATCAAATTCAAACCAGATAACAGTATTTCTATAAATTTCAACCTAATTCTTTTACTAGGCCTTTTTAAAACTGTAATTATCGTTTTCTACTTAAAATTTTTCTTCTCAACTCTAATTTTTCCTCTGCTGCTTTGGAAAAATCATTTCCGTAAACGGCAGATTCCCATTCCCCATACATCGGATTAGGAAGCATAATAAAATTATGCGATAGTTCTTTTTGATGTTTTTTAACTAAATCTTTCCCTAATGCTGAATCTCTTTCTGCAAATTTTTGACTGTAATCTGTCAAATTATCGCCCACATATAATATGATTTGATGGTCAGCTTTTACCGTTTCCCTTCTCTCTGTTTTATCACTTTTCGAAGTGCGTAATAAAAGATGATCCTTTTCAGCTTGAGGTAATTTCAGCGTTTGCAAATTCTTTAATGTAGGCTCGAATACACCAATTTTTCTATTGGAAATATAAAATATTTTCAATCCTAGACTATCAGCATAGTTAAGGAAATCTACAGCACCTGGTAATGCATCTGCTTGCGCTTCTTTGCACCAATTTTCCCAGCTCTCAGAACTATAATTTTCACCTTCTAAAAATAATCTCGCCTCAAATGGACTATTATCCAAAACAGTTTCATCTAAATCTAAGATTACCGCAGGCTTTAATTCAGAATCTTTAAGAGTGTCCATTTTAATTTTTAAAAGCATTTTTCCTTTGTCATAAGCTTGTAAAAAAGAAGCTTCCATTTCTGCTGATTGCTGAAACCAAACTGTAGCATTACCTAGTTGCATGGAAAGTTTTTCTTCAGGACTTAAGGGGGGTTCATTAGAAATTTGTTGGCAAGCACTAATGGTTAAAATAGAGATGATGAAGATTAATGAACGCATATTATTTTGTATTTTAGAACTTTTGCAAAAGTAGAAGGTAATTCGGTAAATTGAAACAATCCGTCATCTCGTAATTTTTATTTTTATCAAAATGTAAAATTATCTATGATCTTATGATTTTTTAAATCTGATTCCAATTTCCATTTCATAAAAGCTTAACTTTGAGCTAAGAAAAAGTAATATTGATGTTAATACGCCCGAGAAGAAATCGCAAATCAGCAGCCATCCGTGAAATGGTGGAGGAAACCACTTTAACTACCAAAGATTTTATCTTTCCCCTTTTTTTATTGGAGGGAAAAAATAAGAAAGTCGAAGTAGACAGCATGCCTGGCATTTATCGATTCACAGTAGATTTAATGTTAAAAGAAATCGAGGAATGCATGAAATTAGGCATTAAAGCTTTTGATGTTTTCCCAGTGGTGGAGGAAAAGCATAAAGATAAAATGGCTACTAAAAGTGCAGATGAGAGTTTTTTCTATTTGAAAGCCTTAAAAGAAATTAAAGCCAAATTTCCGGAAGCTTGCATCATGACGGATGTAGCTATGGATCCATACAGCAGTGACGGGCATGATGGAATAGTAGATGAAAACGGCAATATTCTCAATGATGAAACTTTGGATGTTTTGGCTGATATGGCTTTAGCTCAAGCAGAAACTGGGATTGATATTATTGGCCCTTCTGATATGATGGATGGCAGAGTGGAATATATCCGTGATGTTTTAGACGAAAATGGATTTGAGAATACCTCCATTATGAGTTATTGTGCCAAATATGCTTCTGCTTTTTATGGTCCTTTTCGCGATGCTTTGGATTCAGCTCCTAAATCAGGGGATAAAAAAACCTATCAGATGAACCCTGCCAATAAATATGAAGCTTTAATTGAGGCGGAGTTGGATGCCCAAGAAGGAGCTGATTTTTTAATGGTGAAGCCCGCTTTGGCTTATTTGGACGTCATTCATTTGTTGAAAGAGAATAATGAATTGCCAATTGCTGCCTATAATGTGAGTGGTGAATATAGCATGATAAAAGCAGCTGCAGAAAAGGGCTGGTTAAATGGAGAAGCCACCATGATGGAAAGTTTATTGAGCATCAAAAGAGCTGGAGCAGATGTGATTTTAAGCTATTTTGCTAAAGAGGCGGCTCAAATATTGAATAAATAAATTGATAAATGGGAATGGGTCCTAAGAAAATTTTCAGACTAATCTTAGGACCTCTTTTTAATTATCACCTGGGATCAATAAAGGTGTTTTGCCGTCAGTAATAATTACTTTAGCATTGGGGCTTTTTGAAAGTTCTTTAAAAGCTTCAATACTTCTTAATTGAATAATGGCATCATTTAAGCCTTCAGCTAAAATTTTCTGAGCATCTCTGTTGCCTTCTGCTTCAATTCTTCTTCTTTCTGCTTCTTTCCTTTCAATTTCTAAAATAAAATCCATGCTCATAGATTCTTGCTCCGCTTGTAATTTCCGTTCTATGGCAGCTGATAATTCACGTGGGAGTTCAATGCTTTTCATTAAAACTTCCTCTATGATGAATCCTCGCGGACTTAATACTTCAGTCATTCTTTCTTTAATTTCCGTTTCTATCTGCTTTCTTTTTCCCGAATGCATATCCTTGGCCATAAAATTGGCGGAAATATCAGAGGAAGCTGATCTGAAAACAGGCAGTATGGCATTTCTAACATAGTTTTGACCAATATCTTCAATTATTAAAGGAGCCATATCCTCTTTTATTCGATAAAGGATGGATATTTCGGACTGAATGCTTAAACCTTCTTTACTGGGCAGGCTAAGATTTAGTTCAAGGTTCTCGGTTCTTGTAGGGGTTTTGATCATCTTCGTAAAAAATGGGTTTATTCCGTAAAGACCAGCATAATATACATCAGGGTCGATTTTGCCAAGTTTTCGTTTTACGCCAACTTCACCTTGACGGACAACAGTACAACTGCAAATTAGTAGTGCAACTAAGGGGATCATTAGATTTTTCATGGTTTTCTAGTTTTTTTCCATTTACAACCAATAATTATACCAATGTGTTAAGTATTTGGTCTGTTATATTGTACAGAAATGATGAGTGAACAAGGAAAATTAGAATTAGAAGCGAATTATGCCATGAAAGTAGTATTTGAGGATTTTCCTTTTAATCAAATTAGGACAGAGTTAGAAGAAAAGGGTCTGCACGAAAAGCAGATTGCAAGTATAATTAAGGAGGTTGATGATATTGTTTTATTAAATTCCGTTGAACCTAAGCTTGCAAAGAGAAGATTTAAATACGAAAAATCTGGGGCAGGCATTTTGGTTGCAATGGCACTTTGCTTATTCTATTTAGCATATAGTTACGAAATGATTAAATTGGAAAATTTAGAAATTGAGCTTGTAATAGTATTTTTACTTACGCTTTCCTTTATATTTTATAGAAAGGTAAAAAAGCCACAAGGAAAATTTGTAAATAAAAATAAATTCAAAAAGGATTAAAGACTTACTAATTTTCGAATCTTGTCCTTTTTGATTAATTTGTTAACAAATTTTAAGGTCATGGCTGAAAGAAAATATAAAAGCTTTAAAGAGTTTTATCCATACTACTTAACCGAACACCAAGACCCTACTTGTAGGAAATTGCATTTTACAGGTACCGCTTTATTGTTTGGTGTTTTAGCTTGGGCTTTAATTACTCAAACCTATTGGGGCTTAGCCTTGATCCCAGTTGTAGGATACGGATTTGCTTGGGTTGGTCATTTCTTTTTCGAGCAAAACAAGCCCGCTACTTTCACTTATCCACTTTGGAGTTTAGCTTCTGATTTTAAAATGTTTTTCCAGATTTTAATAGGGAAGCAACCCATTAATCCTCAGCGATAATTTTTGGGTACAATTTAAAAATCACATATCCACAAAATACACTAAAAAGTAATAAACCACTCGCTTCTAATAGCTCGCCATAAATAAATAATCCAGTGCTAAATAGTAAGCCGTAAACGCCCATACTTCCCGCTATCATACAAATAATTCCTGTCGGGACTTTCCATTTTTGAGCTTTATGCTGAATTAATCCTTTGGTTGATAATCTTGCTATAATTTTCTTCCAGCCCGGGCCTCCGGGATTTACTTTGTTGAGGAAATTTGCTAATTGTTCATCAGCAGTTTTTTGTGTAAGAAAACTAGCCGTTACCCAACTTATTGTTGTGATACTTACGCCTATGATTAATTTCTGCCAAGATAATAGTTCTTCGAAGCCAAAAGGATGGGTTGCAAAAGCAAAATATAGGGCAATTAAGAAACTGACCACCATAGCAACTATTTCACTAATAGCATTTACTCTCCACCAGAACCAGCGGAGAATAAAAATCAAACCAGTACCAGCTCCGATTTGCAATAGTATTTCAAAAGTTTGCAAGGCATTTTCTAAAACTAGAGCCATCAGCATACTGAAAATCATTAATACAACAGTTAATAATCGTCCTAATAAAACCTGCTTGCCTTCTGAAGCTGTAGGATTGATGAATCTTTTGTAGACATCATTCACCAAATAAGAAGAACCCCAATTCAAGTGAGTGGAAATGGTGCTCATGTAGGCAGCTACTAATGAAGTGACTACCAGTCCTAATAATCCGGCAGGAATAAAAGTTAGCATAGCAGGATAGCCCATATCATGAGTAGCAACTCCTGAGTTTACTGCTGGGAAAGCTTTTGCAAAACTATCTAAATCGGGAAAAACAATGATCGAACAAAGTGCAACAATAATCCAGGGCCATGGCCTGATTGCATAGTGAGCAACGTTGAAAAATAAGACGGCTTTTATAGAATGATCGGCATTTTTTGCTGCAAACATTCGTTGTGCAATGTAGCCACCACCACCTGGCTCAGCCCCCGGATACCATGTGCTCCACCATTGTACCAAAAGTGGAATGATCAAAAGCATGACCCACATTTCTGGATTTGAGAATGAAGGAAAAAAAGATAATTTATCCACTACATTTTCATGTACTAATAAATTATCCAATCCCCCTACCTTAGGATGATTCAAGGCTACGTATGCAGCTACAAAAGCGCCACCTAAAGAAAGAAAAAACTGCAGGAAATCTGTAAATAAAACACCTCTTAATCCGCCCAGACTGCTATAGATTACCGTTATAACTCCTGCAATGACCACGGTTTCCACTGGGCTGAGCCCCAATAAAACACCTCCTATCTTGATAGCGGCCAAACTTACCGAAGCCATAATCATTACATTAAAAAGAAATCCTAAATAAATCGCCCTGAAGCCTCTTAAGAATCTAGCGGCTTTGCCCGAATATCTTAATTCATAGAATTCAACATCAGTCAACACTCCTGATTTTTTCCAGAGCCCAGCATAAACGAAAACCGTCAACATCCCAGTCAGAAGAAAAGCCCACCATGCCCAGTTTCCCGACACACCATTTTGACGAACAATATCAGTTACAAGATTTGGGGTGTCGGTTGAAAATGTGGTTGCGACCATGGAAACACCCAAAAGCCACCAGGGCATTTTACCTCCAGCTGCAAAAAATTCAGAGGCACTTTTATTTTTTCTGGAAGTCCAAAAACCTATTCCTAAGGAAATTAATAAAAAACCAAAAAGAATAACCCAGTCAATGGTATTTAAAATCATAGTGAAGCCATAAAAATTTGCTTGAAGATAGAAAAGAATTTTAGCTTCACATGACTTAAGAGGGTCAGAACTGATTTTTTTTCAAAAAGGTCAATGCTATTTAGGTATTGACAAGCTTCCGTCTTATAACTTCCATCTCCTTATCTCTCCTTCGTTTCTACTTTAATTTTACTTTCCAGAGTTTTGTGGACTGGGCATTTATTAGCTATTTCTATTAACCGTTTTCTTTGTTTCTCATCCAATGCCCCCTTGATTTCAATAGTTCTGTCAAAGAATGTGATTTTGCTATTGTCTGATTCACAATCTTCACTGTCCTCATCATATCTTTGCTCCTGATCCACATGAACCAAAATTTCATCCACATCCCATTCTTTTCTGTTGGCGTACATCCGCATTGTAATGGCAGTGCAAGCAGCCAAAGCTGAAGTCAATAATCCATAGGGGGAAGTGCCGAAATTGTTTCCGCCAACATTTTCAGGTTCATCTGCTACTAAATGATGACCTTCAGCCACTATCTGAGTAGTATATTTTTGATCTTTATCCCCTATGAATGCAACAGTTTGCGAATTTGTAGAGATTTGTTGCTGCTTCGGCTTATGAACATATCGGGCTGCCCAGGTTGCAATTACTTCACCAGCATATAAGGAATCATCTTTATTGCTTAGCAAATGATCTGCACCATCTAATGAAATGAAGCTCTTTGGGTGATGTGCTTTTTCATAAATAGCGGCCGCATTTGAAATGTCCACAGTATTATCCTGCGGAGAATGTAGAATTAAAAGTGACTTCCTTAAATCTTCTATCTTTTTTAGATTGTCTTTGTCTTGAAGATCGTCTAGGAATTGCTTTTTTATTTTAAAAGGTCTTCCACCGATACTCACTTCTGCCTCACCTTTTCTTTTGATTTCTTCCTTTCCATCTTCTATTAAGTGCAGTACATGATCTGGTTGAGAGGGAGCCCCAATAGTAGCTACTGATGAAATTGAATCAATTTTAGCCGCTGCCATTAATACTGCTGCCCCGCCTAAAGAATGGCCAACAAGCATAGTTGCTGCTTGATATTTTTTCTCTAAATATTCTGCTGCTTTAATAAGGTCTTCTATATTAGAAGAAAAATTGGTGTCTGAGAAGTCGCCTTGGCTTTGCCCTAATCCAGTAAAATCAAAACTTAATACTGCAAAACCTTTTTTGGTCATACCAAGAATTATATTTTTTACTGCGTTAAGATTTTTATTGCATGTAAAGCAATGTGCAAAAATTACAAAGTTATGAGCGTGATCATCAGCGGGAAAATGAATTTCAGCAGCTAATTGATCTCCCATTGATCCTTCAAAATTTATTTTTTCCTTTTTCATGTTAAACCACTTTTACAGTCTTATTTATTATAAATCGAATAGGATGTCGCTAAATTTCGTAGCTTGAAACATTAATCTTAATACCATTATATTAAGTCGGACTAGCGTAATAATCTCAATTTAGGAAATTCCAGCCAAATAGATAATTGAAATAAACTTAATGACAGAAGGCTGACATTTTAATTTTACTTAAAAAAGTATTGAATAATTACATTAGCCGATAAAAAAATGTGATTTTTCAAAAGTATTATTAACTTTAGATGCGTTAATGAAAGAATTGTATGCTAATAGTCATTATTTATTGACCTCTATTGCATATTTAATACCATAGAAGATACTAAAACTTAAAAGTCTAAAATTCAAACCATGTTAAAAGAACAGCTAAAAATTTTAATTAAATTAGCCACAATTGATAATGAGCTGGCAGATAAAGAAGCGAACTTGATTGAAAAAATTGGTAAGGCTAATGGAGTTTCAGAGGATGAAATTTATCAGATGATTAAAAACCCGGAGCCAATCAAAAATTTGGATAGTTTATCAGAAGATCAAAGATTTGAATATTTATATAATATCATTCAATTAATGAAAATTGATGGGAAAGTATATAAAAGTGAGATTGTTTTCTGCCAAGAAATCGCTCAAAAGTTAGGGTATAAAAAGAAATCTGTAGCAGAGTTATCAAAAAGTATTTATAGTGACCCAAGTATTACAAGCGATAGAGAAGAATTGAAAAGAAGATTAAGAAAATATTCTACTAGATAAAAAAAAATGCCCCTTTTTGGGGCTTTTTGTTTTTTTATGAAAAAATCATTCTTTAAAATTCTGGCGAAAATTAATAAAATTATATTGCCCAGTTTAGCTAAAAAAGATTTGACGAAACTTAGTAAATTGGAAAAGGCGATTGTTGCTTATAGATATATTGTGACGAAAAATTCATTGTAGTATAATTCTCAAAAATTCTCTTCGAAGTACTCCCTTCCCTTTTGTATGTATTTTTGATCAACTAGAAAATATTCACTTCTAGGTTCTTTCTTTATCAATTCTTCAAATACCTTTTTAGATCTTGTACTAGTTTTAGTGATATGTAGCATTTTGGCATATAAATATACGTTAGCAGGATGCTGAGGGGCAATTCTATAGGCTTTGCGTAATATCTTTTTTGCTTGCGCATTGGAAGGCCAACTTAAAATTAAAGGGATATTGGGAACTTCAAGATGCATGCCTCCTAATAGTCTTAATGCACCTGCTTGATTATATTTTTCATCTAATTCAATAGCTTTTTCGGCTAATTTTTTAATTTCATCTAGTACACCTTCTTGTGCAGCTTCTGTAATATCAATTAAATCTGCCCAGCGAGCATAATTAGCTGCATACCAGTACGCAATAGCTCCGTTTTTTGGAAACTCTCTTGACTTTTTTTCGGCCAAATCTATGGCTTTTTTGTAGAGTGATCTTTTCTCATTTTCCGGAACATTAGTCCAAGAGGCTTTAAACTCGTAGCTTTTCAGCAACCCAATTGTTTTTTCTGGTTCTGAATCCACTTCCTGAAAAAGACTTATTGCTTCATCAATATTCTTACGATTGGCTTTTCCATTTTGTATTGTTTCATGTCTATTATCAAAGTATTGTTCTGCTTTCTCAAGCTTGGATTGGGAAAATAGGTTGGTCGAAACAAAAAGTATTGATATAAAAAATGTGATTTTATTGAATCTCATGCTATAAGCAATTTTCTTCTAAAAATGATGAATAGATATTTTGCTCGGATAACGAATGAAATCTAGTATTGTTGAGTATGGAGATGGAGGATTTACTCTTGGGAAGTAGAAATTAATGGAACAATGGATTCAATTATCTCATTAAGACAACTACTTGAATAGTTTCTTTTGACTTGGATGATCATTATTAACTTTTTAAGAACTGGACTAAAACCAATCAACTATTGAGTTAATTGGTTTTCATAAATGGAGTCAAATTCTCCTATATCTGCTGGTAGGTTAATTTTATTTAATAATTTCTCTTCTAGCAAATCAGCCCAAGCCAGCATATAATTCACCACATCTTCTTTACTGTTGTGATAGAGTTTCATACCTCTTTCGCCCATAAATCTTCTAACCTCTTGATTTTTTAATCTTTCCAGATCAATCATATCTTTTCTTTCTAAGCCTGAATCCATCATGCTAGATATAATTTCATCCATTGGCATTTCAGTAGTGCCACAATAATCTTCTACTTGATCGGTCCAATCACCGGATTTTCTCATGGCGTATTCATGAATTTCTCTTTTGCTGTAAGGAGTTAGTTCTTGTGCTAAATGCCCGCAATTACAACCGCCCATATGTCCCCATTGGTAATGAGTGCCCTCTTGAATCTTTATTGCAGCAGTTCTAATTGCTTTTATGAGTTTAATGTTGGGTCTTGCCATAATTATATTTTCTTTTTGTAACTATCTGGTGGGCTGAAAAGTTTATTATTGTAATGAATTTTGAAGCATTTTTGGAATTAATAAGTGAAAATTGTTAAAGCTTGTTAATTTTGCTTAACTATTATGGAAACATTGAGTTATCTCAAATAAAAATTTAAAAAGCATGGCGTTTAATTTTTTCAAAAAGAAAGAAAATAAAGAAGATAAAAAATCAAAGAGATATAAGGAACTGACGGTTCGTCAAGTTATCAATGCAACAGCTGATGCTATTGTGATTGAATTTGAAAAACCTGAATGGGAATTGAGCTATACAGCAGGTCAATTTTTGACACTCATCACAGACATCAACGGTGAAAGCGTGAGAAGAGCTTATTCCTTATGCACCTCTCCTTTAGTGGATGAATACCCTGCGGTTACCGTAAAAAGAGTAGAGAATGGTAAAATGTCCAATCATTTGAACGACAACCTTAAAGCTGGTGATAAAATTCAGGTGTTGGAACCTATGGGAAATTTCACCACTACAGTTGATGCCAATAAGAAGCGTCATTTAATAATGTTTGCTGGTGGGAGTGGAATTACACCCATGATGGGGATTTCAAAATCCATTTTGCATGCAGAGCCAGACAGCATTATTTCTTTGATTTACGCTAACAGAAACCTGGAATCTGTAATCTTTAAAAGTGAATTCGATAAACTGGAAGATGAATATGAAGGCAGAATGCACGTAATTCATGTGCTGGATGATGCACCTATCAATTGGCAAGGCGAGTCTGGTTTATTGAATGAGGAAATGCTTCAGAAAATATTGGATAGAATTCCAAATTGGGGAAATGATCAAACACAATATTTAATGTGTGGTCCGGAAGGAATGATGAAAAATGTGGAGCAATACCTAGAGAATTTCGGGGTTGATAAAGCCAATGTTTTTAAAGAAAGCTTCGTTCAAGGAACTATCGATAAAGCGGAAAAGAAAACTGGAGAAACTGCTGAAGGTCAAGAATATGAAGTAACCATTTTATTTGATGGAGAAGAATATAAATTCCCTGTGCCATCGGATAAATCGATACTAGAAACTGCCTTAGACTTAGATATTGACTTACCATTCTCTTGTCAAAGTGGATTATGCACCGCTTGTAGAGGCAAATTATTATCTGGAACAGTTCGTATGGAAGAAGACGAAGGCTTATCTGATGCAGAAAAGGACGAAGGCTTTGTCTTAAACTGTGTAGGTCATCCTACCTCTGCTGATGTGAAAATAGAAATCGGATAAAACATTTCGGTATTATATAAGTAAACATAAAAGAGGATTTTTAATCCTCTTTTTTTATTTATACCTGCTCTGTTCGCCATGGTTTGTTTCTTCACAAACCATAAAGTGATTGGTGCACTCATTTCGGAAATCTTATACATTAAAATTATGAATGAATAAGAATATCTGGAAGATAGTTAGAACTAAAATATACATATCATGGAATTCGAAATAAAAGAAAGACAATTTTTACCTAAAGATTTTAAAGTAAAAGATTGGGAGACTTTAAAGCCTTATTTTGATAAATTATTGGAGGAAGAAATTAATTCCGCACTGGATTTAGAAAATTGGTTTGCCAATTTAAGTGAGCTAGAAGCAGTAGTTTCAGAAGATATGGCTTGGCGTTATATTAAAATGACATGTGACACTTCGGATGAAAAATTAGCGGCCTCTTTCGAAGATTTTGTTCGTAATATCCAGCCACATATTGCCCCTTATAGTGATAAACTGAACCGGAAGGCTTTGGCATCTCCTTACTTAGCTTCAGTTAAAGAGAAAGACGGCTATGACATCATGATTCGGGAAATGGAGAAGGATGTGAAGATCTTCAGAGAAGAAAACATTCCACTGGAAACCGAGATTGCAAGTCTCTCTCAAAAATACGGCTCTATTTCCGGGGCTATGGATATTGAGCATGATGGCAAGGAAATGACCTTGCAACAAGCAGCTGTAATGTTACAATCCATCGATAGGAAATTAAGGGAAGAAATCTATCGTAAAATATCTTCCAGAAGGTTAGCCGATAAAGATAAGCTGGATAACCTTTTTACTGAACTGATTCAGCTAAGAACCAAAGTGGCAAAAAATGCCGGATTCGAAAATTACCGAGATTTTATGTTCGCATCTATGGGTCGTTTTGACTATTCGCCTCAGGATTGTTTTGATTTTCATGAATCTGTTAAAACAGAGGTAGTGCCTTTTTTGAATGAAATAGCAAAGGACAGAAAGAGTAAGTTAGGATTAGATAAATTAAGACCTTGGGATAAAGCAGTTGATATTTCAGGTAAAGAAGCTTTAATGCCCTTTAACGGAGCGGATGATTTAACTGATAAAACAATTAAAGTATTCAATGAATTAGATCCATTTTTAGGCGATTGCCTTGTAAAGATGGTGGAAATGAAACATCTGGACTTGGATTCCAGAAAAGGGAAATCGCCAGGCGGTTACAATTATCCTCTTTCCGAAACGGGAGTTCCTTTTATCTTTATGAATGCGACTTCCACTTTGCGTGATATGGTAACGCTATTACATGAAGGTGGACATGCCGTGCATTCTTTCCTAATGAATGAGTTGGAATTGAATGATTTCAAAAACCCGCCATCTGAAGTAGCGGAATTGGCTTCCATGAGTATGGAGTTGATTACACTTGATTATTGGGATATCTTTTTCGATAATGAGGAGGATTTAAAAAGGGCTAAAACCGAGCATTTGGAAGGAATTATTGAAACACTTCCTTGGGTAGCTACAATTGACAAATTTCAGCATTGGATTTATGAAAATCCTGAGCATACGGTAGCCGAAAGAACCAGAGCTTGGAATGAAATTTTGGATGATTTTTCAGATTCCATAACAGATTGGTCAGGCTTGGAGAAATTCAAGGATAATCTATGGCAGAAGCAATTGCATTTATATGAAGTGCCTTTTTATTACATCGAATATGGAATGGCACAATTAGGTGCAGTGGCAGTCTGGAAAAACTATAAAACAGACCCCAAAAAAGGATTGGAATCCTATATGAAAGCTCTGAAAATGGGGTATACCAAATCTATTCCTGAAGTTTACGAAGCTGCAGATATCAAATTTGATTTCAGCAAAAAGAACATCAGCGAATTGATGAGCTTTGTAAAAGAAGAGATGGAGAAGCTTTAAAAACTGATAAAATTTATTTTTAAAAAGGAAAGCCCAATCGAGCTTTCCTTTTTTATTTATTACCCTTGAAACTTAAATCTAAAATCCAAGCTTCAACTCCTCTCTATAAGTGCTATCCTTCACATTATTTCTATTCCAATAATCCAACATAATTCTTTCTTTTAGAGTGGCTGTAGTGGTCATCATGTCTCCATTTTCAGGATAAGTTTCTTCCCACTTTTCTATTTTGTAAGGATGTTGATTTTTATAGAAAATAGATAAATCACGCTCCAGTTCAGGAATTTCAATTTTAAGTTCGTTTAAATCATCATTTCTATTGATGCTGACGTTAGCGGCATAAGCCTTCAATTCTTTATGTTTTAAACGCAAATACTGAGTGGAAGGGAAGAGTTGAATTTCCCCTTCAGGAATTTGATTGGGATCTAAACGCAATAAAGTCCACAGCTCATCCTCCATCCAAACTTTATCAAGTTTCATTTCCATATCTCCTTCACTTTCAAAGTATGAGCGAACTAGTAAATCATAATCTTTTCTCTTATTGTTGAGCTGCATAAAAACATGCCCGCACCATTCCTGAACCGATGTGGTGATTTTTCTCGCATGTAAATCATTTTCAGGGTAAACAGGTGAAAATATAGAGGTCATTATAGAATATGGATAAATCCCCGTATTGAATTTTTTAGTGAAATTAAGTTTCAATACTTTTTCAGCATCATCCCCTACCTCTTTTAGATTGTCCAGCTTCACTTGCTTGCTTTTTGAGAAATCCTCAGTTACAAAAATTAGTACTGCTTCACCTTCTCTTTTTTCTCCATATCGGACTTGCTCCAAATCGTAGGAGGTCAACTCTGCCTTTCCCTGATACCAATAGTCTCCAAACTGCTCATTAAGCTTAAGATTGACTTTTTCATATGAAGGCTTGTCAGCTTTTTGTGCACAGGCATGGAATAAAATTAATAAAAACGGAAGGAGTAGAAGATTTTTCATGATTTTGAAATTTGGTGTTTACTTATTGCTTACGGATTAAAGAATGAGCTGTTAGTGATTAATGCTCTTAATGTAATTAAAACGACTAAATAGTTCCTCTTTATACCAATTCTCTTTTTTCACCTTGCCAATGATTTCTTTGTGAGTATCGGCATAAGCATATTCTTTCATAGCTTGTTCATTTTCCCAAATACTGAAAGTAGCTTGTTCTATTAATGGCCATTCACCAATCCCTTTCGTAGTAATTAAGCCTTTTGCATTTTCAATGGCCTTACTGGCTTTTGGTACAAATTGCCAAAACCGTGGAAGTTTATGGATGTTAATTCTTGCTCTGGTGATAACGGCAATCTGACCACCATTGTAAGTTCCTTTTTCAGGAAATGGATTTTCTCCATACCAGCTACCATGCGCACCCAGAGACTCTAAATAATGTGTTTCTATGGAGTTGGATTTACTTTTTAGCTCATTGAATTCATTTGAATTCTGAAAGAAATCTTCAGCTTGATTCTCATCCTTCCACTTCATCAACAAAGCATAGGTAGAAAAATCAGGCCATAAGCTAAATCCAAATCCGCTTCCTGTACCCAATAGCTTTACAAATTCACAACCCTTGATTTTAGCAAGATGAGGAGGAAGTAATTGCATTTGTTTAAATGCCCAGTATTTATTTTGAGAGTAATTTATTAATGAGATGGTTACCATAGATTTATTTATGATTACAGTAACTGATAATGGAGGTAAGGGTTTTGAGCAATTCTAGCATTCAGAAGAAATTCAGGATTTAAGAGATAATGGATTGTAGGTGTTATAAAATCAATTCTACCAATTATCCATAAACAACTTACGCCATCATTATTTTCTATATATTTAATCTATATATCTAAAACAATCACTTATTTGCTTTAATTCAACGTTATGAAGTTTGATTACGATTACATTGTAATTGGCAGTGGGTTTGGGGGCTCGGTTAGTGCATTAAGACTTTCACAAAAAGGATATAAGGTTCTTGTGGTCGAAAAAGGAAAGTGGTACCAGTCAAAAGATTTTGCCAAAACCAACTGGAATTTACGCAAGTGGTTATGGTTGCCATCGCTGCGTTTTTTCGGTATTATGAAGCTCACAGTTTTCAGGCATGTAGCCATTCTCTCGGGTGCTGGTGTAGGAGGCGGTTCCCTTGTTTATGCCAATACATTACCTGTGCCTAAAGCCGCCTTTTATAAAACGGGTTCATGGGCTAGTTTAAGGGATTGGGAAACAGACTTAAAGCCCTATTATGCAATAGCCCATAAAATGTTGGGGGCTGCAGAAAACCCAGAGTTATTTGACGGTGATCTTGCCCTTCAAAAGCTGGCTGAAGAGCGAAATATCAGCAGTCAATTTGAAGCTACTAAAGTGGCTGTATATTTTGGTAAGCCAGGGGTAGAGGTAGAAGACCCATACTTTGGTGGTAAAGGTCCTAAAAGGACAGGCTGCACTTTTTGCGGGGGCTGTATGACGGGCTGTCGATATGACGCAAAGAACACATTGGATAAAAATTATTTACATCTTGCCCAGCAAGAAGGCGCTGAAATATTAGCCGAACAGGAAGTAATTGATGTGAAGCCAATCGACAATAAAGAAGGGTCAAATGGTTATCATGTTCAGCTTCAATCCAGTACAAAGTTTTTTAAAACAAAAAAATCTCTTACTGCAAATGGAGTGATTTTCTCAGGTGGGGTAATGGGTACCGTAAAATTATTGTTAAAACTGAAGAAAAAAGGCTCCTTGCCACTCCTTTCTGATAAAACGGGTGAAGAAATACGAACCAATAATGAAACACTGATCAGCGTATCCAGTCTGAAGAAAAATATTAATGTGTCTAAAGGAGTGGCTATCGGCAGTATTTTGCATACTGATGAAAATACACATCTTGAGATTTGTCGCTATTCTGAAGGCTCAGGCTTTTGGAAGTTGCTGCATTTACCCATGTCACAGGGGAACACTATTTTTAAAAGGATAGGAAACACCTTTGTGAATATGTTTAAGTCGCCTGTCCGTTATTTCAGAACCTACTGGCTCAACAGCTGGTCAAAACGAACGGTGATTTTGTTATTTATGCAATCTGTTGATAGCACCATTAACTTTAAAAGAGGATGGCTTGGCAATATGGTTTCGAAAGTGGGAAATGGAAAACCACCGAGTCCGGACATCCCGGAATCTGCTCAGTTAACTAAAGATTATGCAAAAATCATTAATGGGAATGCCACTGCTTTCTCTCTGGAAACGCTGGCAGGAATTCCGTCAACAGCACATATTTTGGGTGGTGCTGTGATGGGGGAAGACGCTGAAAAAGGAGTGATTGATAGGAATAACAATGTTTTTGGCTATAAAAATATGATGGTCATAGATGGCTCCATGATATCGGCCAACCCGGGAGTTAACCCTTCATTGTCTATTACCGCTATTGCAGAGCATGCAATGAACCAGGTGCCGGAAAAGTCAAGTATACAAGCTGATTTTGAGAAGGGATAAAATTGGTTTATAGGTGTTTTATCAGATATAATAAGTAGAAAACTTAACACCTCAATAAAAGTAGATAAATAAAAAAAGGGTTACAAACTTTCTGTCTGTAACTCTTTTAGGTGGTGGGGATAGTTGGATTGTTCATTCCCACATCCATGCCACACTTCCCCTCACGAAGCTAAAGGCTTTCGAACCTACGACCCTCCCGACATTGCATGTCGGGAGGGTCAAAACCAAGTGAGCTATATCCCTGATTTATTGATGAGAGCCTGAACTCGTTTCCTGTCCTTCCAATTCTTGACTTGAAGTTCTCGATTCTGGGCATCTGTTTTTATAGGGTATTCTTCTTGGTAGACTAGTTCCCAGTCATCTGTTTTCCCTGTAAAGCCTTTGTGATTGGAGTTATGTTTTCTGATTCGTTCGGAAAGTTCATCGCAATTGTGGCCGAAATAGTATTTGTCGAGGAATGGGGAGAAAAGGATGTAGAAATTGCACATATTGGTTGAGTTTATAAATGCTATAAATGTAAAAAAGCCTCCCGAAATCAATCTAAAGGCTTTGTTTGTGGTGGGGATAGTAGGATTCGAACCTACGACCCTCCCGACATTGCATTACGGGATGCTCAAAACCAACTGAGCTATATCTCTGATTTATTGATAAGAGTTTCAATTCTTTTTCTGTTTTTCCAATTTTTAACTTGAAGTTCTCGATTTTGTGCATCTGATTTGGTAGGGTATTCTTCATTATAGGCGAGTTCCCAATCATCAGTTTTACCAGTGAAGCCTTTGTGGTTGGAATTGTGTTTTCTTATTCTTTCGGAAAGCTCATCACAGGTGTGTCCGTAATAGTCTTTGTTGAGAGATGGGGAGAAAAGGATGTAGAAATTGCACATATTGGTTGAGTTTATAAATGCAAAAAGCCTTTTGAAATTAATCAAAAGGCTTTTTAGGTTATTGGTGGGGATAGTAGGATTCGAACCTACGACCCCCTGCTTGTAAGGCAGGTGCTCTAAACCAACTGAGCTATATCCCCATTTATATCAAAAACCAGTTGATAGTTCGGATTCGAACCTTTGACTCTCCCGACTTTGTGAGTCGGGATGCTCTAAACCAACTGAGCTATATTTCCCTTTTTTTAATTTTTAACAACCTTTTGTTGTCTTTTGGGAATGCAAATGTAGTACTGCTTTTTATATTTACAAATTGATTTTGTAAAATAATTTAACTTTTTTTCACTCCTTTGTTTATAGAGTTGAAAATCAATTGTTTATATCCTTAAAAAAAATAATTTGGATTTATACCCCTTATTCACAAATTTCGTTCATCAATCAAAAGCAATACTTTGAAACGCATCAGAAAGTTTATTCTTTATCTTTTTTTATTTTTTATCCTGCTTTTTGCGGGCGGGTCGGCTTATTTGTATTACAATCAAGACCAACTGATTGATAAAATTCTATCTGAAGTTAATAAATCGATTCAAACGCCTGTGGAAGTTGGGGCTATTGATATCAATTGGTGGACTGATTTTCCTAATATCTCACTTCGCTTTCAGGATGTTTTCATTGAAGAATCACTGGAGAGAAGCAGTCTTCCTTTAGCTAAGTTAGAGGAGCTTGCTTTGTCCTTTAACACCTTAGATTTTCTGAAAGGAGATTATTCTTTTGAGAAAATTATACTGAAAAGGGGAGAGGTGACTATTCGCACTACTAGAACAGGAGAGAGAAATTATGATATCATCAAAAGTTCAGGTGAATCATCTAATCAATCGGTCAATTTCAATTTGAAGAATATTCAGATTCAAGCTGTGCAAGTCAATTATGTGGATGAAGCATTAAAGCAAACTTATTTGCAATATGCAGAAGAATTGAAGGCAAGCTTAAATAAGGTGGGAGATCTTTACCATATTATTGCTGATGGAAAAATTGATTCCAAAGCGATTAAAATTGGAGAGTACAGCTATTTTGAAAATAAAAATCTGACCGTCAAGGCTAAACTTAATTACACTCAAGGTGCAGAAACCGTTGATATCTTACCTTCGGAATTGCTACTGTCAAATAATGAATTTGAGGTTTCCGGAAATTATGAAATCCTAAGCAGTTATATGGATATTCAGGTCAATGGTATAGAATCTGATTTCACTACCCTTATTTCTTTATTGCCTAATAATTATAGAAAGCAATTATCGGAATATGAAAGCACTGGTAATGCTCAGTTCGAAGGAAGTTTGATTGGAAAGCTGACATCCACAGAAAGCCCAGAAATCAATTTTAATTTTAGTGTGGAGAATGCTTCACTATTTCAGCCTGAATACAATACCAGATTTCTAGATTTGAGCTTTCACGGCAATTTCAGTAATGGTGCAAGGCAAAGCCTTAAAACCTCCCAATTGGTATTGAAAGAATTGATAGGAAATTTAAAAGGCAAGACTTTCACGGCTGATTTGGGTATTAAAGATTTTGAAAATTATCTCATTAATCTTTCAACGGCAGGACAAATTTCAACGAAGGATTTATTTACTTTCTTTCCGAATCACAAAAAATACTCTAAGCTGGAAGGCTTGGTTGATTTTGATATCAGCTTAGCAGGCTATTTGGATGATTTTAAGCAAGCTTCTACTGCTTCAAGAATCAATAACTCAGGTGAGATTATTTTGACTAATTTGAGTGGTGTTTATGTGGATTATCCACTGCCAATTAAAGATGTGAATGGAAGGTTGATGTTTAATAAAAATGATATTGCTATTAATCATTTACAGGGTAAAATCGGGGAATCGGATATTGAACTGAGCGGCTTTTTCCTCAATATTATTCCTTATTTCTTGAAGGATAACCAGTCGCTATTAATTGAAGCCGAAACGATAAGCGAAAACATCAATCTAAATGAATTATTGTCTGGTTTGTCCAATGATGAAAACTCAATCGAAAAGCAGGAAGAGTCCTTTAAATTTGCTCTAAGCCCAAAATTGCAGTTGGATTTAACTTCTCATATTTCAAAATTGGAATTTAAACGATTCGAGGGAAGGCAAATAGCGGGTAATATCAAATTGTCCAATCAAATTCTGGAAGCTTCACAATTAGAAATGGAAAGCAATGGTGGGAAAATGACCTTGAGCGGAGAAGTGAATGCCGAAAAGAGAAATGAGATTCGCATCAATACTAAGGCAAATTTCGATGGGATGAATGTGGATAGTATATTTTATACTTTCGAGAATTTCCAACAGGATTTCTTGACTGATCGCCATTTAAAAGGAAAGATAAATGCTGATGTTGCGGCTTTTATTCTACTGGATGAGAAGTTAAATTTTCAATCGGATGCTTTTACTGCAATTATTGATGCTAAAGTTAAAAATGGAGAATTAAACAATTTTGAGCCTATGCTGAGTTTGTCGGATTATGTGCGGGAAGATGAACTGACACATTTGAATTTTGGCGAATTGAGCAACACCATAGAAATCAAGAATAAAGTGATTTATTTACCTGAAATGTCCATTCAATCGAATGTATCTGATATTTTAATTCAAGGAACGCATACTTTTAGTCAGGAGATTAGTTACAGATTATTAGTACCTTTAAAAAATTATAAAAAGCAGGATAGTGACGCAGCATTTGGAGCTATTGAAGAAAGTGGGGAATACTCCAATCTCTATTTGAGAATTATAGGCACTACAGACGATTTTGAAGTAAGCTGGGATAAAAAGCGTTCTTTACAATCTGTGGCTGAAAGAATTAAAGAAGAAGGCAAGACCTTTAAGAAAATCCTAAAAGGAGAAAAACTCCCCGAGAAAGAAGAAAAAGAAGTTGAATTAAATGAAGAAGAATATTTTGATTGGTAAAAAAATAGCAAACGTTAGCTTAATGATAATTGCAGTATTTTTTGTTGCATCATGTGGAAATAATAAAGTGACTTTTAAATTGAAAGAGCTTGATACCAAAACTGATGCGCTGATTATAGGTTTGCAGTCATTCAATGATTCCATAGTTTGGGCAAGTGGAACTTATTCTACCTTACTGAAATCAACCAATGCAGGCGAAGACTGGAAAGTTTTTACTTATCCTGAAATCGATAGCCTTCAATTTCGCGATGTTCATCCTATAAGTGATAAAGAAGCTATTGTGCTGAGTGCAGGCGAAGGAAAACTTAGTCAAATCTTCTATTTTCATGAGGAATCAGGATGGAGAAAAGTTTTTCAAATGGAACATGAGCAAGGATTTATTGATGCAGTACAATTCTGGGGAAACGGACAAGGTTTAGTTTATGGAGATGCCATTGATTCATTAGCATACATTCTCAAAACCACTGATTTTGGCCGAAGCTGGACTCGAATCCCTACTGCCCCCATTGCAAATAAAGGTGAAGGCGGTTTTGCCTCAAGCGGAAGCAATATTTTAACGGGAGAGGAAGGAAAAGCTTGGATTGCCACAGGAGCTAATGGAAGTGCCAGAGTTTTTTATACCGAGGATTACGGCAGAAGTTGGGAAGTGAAAAGTACTCCTATGATGACAGGTGAATTTGCAGGACTGACCGCCATTAAAAAATCAAATGATAAATTATGGATCACGGGCGGTGACTTAGCCATTACTGATCAACAATTGGAAAATGTTTACTTTTCCGAAGCTAATGGAGAAACCTGGAATGCTTTCCCTGACCATCAGACTTCCGGTTCTTTTTATGGTTTAACAGTTACGAATTATTTAGAGAATGATTTCGTGTTAGTTTGTGGCCCAAAAGGAGCAGAGATTTGGTTGGGTGATCAAGAGAAGTGGCAAAACCTAAGTGATGAAGATATCTGGACAGCAACCTTCATTGATGGCCGAACAGCTTTAATGGCAGGCAGGAATGGCAAAATGTTTAAGGTGGAGTTGGAATAGATTTCATGAATATGATATTTTAACCTTTGGTTAAAATCAATAGATACCTGCGAAGGCAGGTATCTTGCCTTATTGAAACGAAGTTTCAATAATTCCTATCTCCCCTCCAACTTCACCAAAAAAGGCACTATCTCTTCCAAAGCGTTTTTTCTTGAGCCCTTGATTAAAATCGTACTACCTTTTTTCAATGGTTTTGCGGTCAGGTGCTCGATCAATTCATCCTTAGTTTCAAAATACTTACCAAAATTATCCTTTTTGGAAGCGGATTGGATTTGTTTACCACAATAATATCTTTTGCTGATCCCTAAGTCTACTGCTAACTCGCCTAATTTCTCATGTTCAAGTTCAGCAGTATCTCCCAGTTCCAGCATATCTCCCAAAATCACTACGGATTCTGTATTTTCAATTGCACTTAAGCTTTTCATAGCCAATTCCATTGAATCTGGATTGGCATTATAAGCATCCAATAGAATAGTGTAATTATCTGTTTTGATCATTTGCGAACGCATGTTTTCAGGCATATATTCCTGAGTGGCTTCAATGGCTTTTTCCATAGTAACCTCAAAATATTTTCCTATGCACAAGGCAGCAGCCACATTAAGATAATTAAACTGACCAACTAAATGTGTGTCAATATGGCTAAAGCCTTCCGTTGAATATCTCAAAAATGCAGTGCCTTTTTCAGGTTTAAGCTGTAGATCATCTCCCTCATTTGGGAAGGTTATGGCATTTGAAAAGCGTTTTTCCATGTTTTTTAAAACCGCATCCTGTGTATTGATAAATGGAACGCCATCGTTTTTCTTTAAAAAATCAAAAAGCTCACTTTTACCAATGATGATATTTTCAAAACCACCGAATTCTCCAATATGGGCTTTGCCGATATTGGTGATTAATCCATGAGTAGGTTGTGCCATTTGGCAATAGGAAGCGATTTCTCCTACATGGTTGGCTCCCATTTCAATGATTGCGATTTCATGGTCTTTTTGAATGGATAGCAAACTCAAAGGAACACCAATATGATTATTCAAATTTCCTGAAGTGGCAAATACCTTATATTTTGTGGCTAAAACTGCATGGATTAATTCCTTGCTAGTAGTTTTTCCATTGGAGCCAGTAATTCCTAAAATGGGTATAGTTAATTTTTCGCGATGATGTGTAGCTAAAAGTTGCAGCGCTTCAAGTGCATCTTCTACTAGTATAGTGTTTTTTTGATCTTGTTGATATTCAATTTCATCTATAACTACTGCAGCTGCTCCTTCTTCCAAAGCTTTCTGCGCAAACTTATTTCCATTAAAATTAGGTCCTTTTAAAGCAAAAAACAGATTCCCTTTTTCAAGCTTACGGCTATCTGTACAAATACCGCTGCTTTTTAAATATATATCGTATAGCTTTTCAATTTTAGTCATCGTGCAATAGGTTTATACAAATCTATAAAATTGTAAAAGCTTCCTATTGTTTATAATAAAAAAAATATAAAGAGCATTAAATTTGTGTTATGAGATTTCTCCTTTTCCTACTTCTTTCATTACTCCCGCTTCTAAGCTATTCACAATATCGTTTTATTCCTTGGCAGGACACACCTATTAGTCACTCAGGCGAGGATGAAAAAGATTTCCCATGGGCTGGAGGATTGAATGGTGTTCAATACGGTAAAATAGATTTAGATAATGATGGAAGTGAAGATTTGGTTGGATTTGATCGTAGTTCGGCCAGAGTTTTGTGTTTTCTCAAACGCGGGAATGATTATGATTATGCACCACACTATGAACAATATTTTCCATCCGAAATCCAAAACTTTTTTATTCTGAAAGATTTTGATGGAGATGGGAAAACAGATCTTTTTACCGCAGGAAACTTAGGAATAACAGCCTATAGAAATGTTAGTTCTGGTATTCTAAAATGGGAAAAAGCACTTGATTTTATTAGCTATGAAAGTCTTTCAGGAAATGAAGTAAATCTACAAGTAAATGTTAACGATTATCCTTTCATAGGCGATATTGATAATGATGGGGATCTTGATATTTTGAATTTTAACTTTTCCGGCATTCAAAGCCGGATTCTTTTTTACGAAAACTTAAGTATAGATAATAGTGGAAGTCCTGATTTAGGATCTTTTAAAGTAGTTGATAATTATTGGGGAACTGTGGAGGATTGTGATTGTGGCGTCTTTGCTTTTGATGGTCAAGATTGTCAGGATGTTTTCGGGAGGTTGATGAGCAATGCCCGACATGCTGGTGGTAAAAGTTTAGCACTTTTTGACTTTAACGAAGATGGTAAATTGGAGTTAGTTACCAGTCATGAAGAGTGTCGAGAACTCTATTATTTTAATAATGCTGCAACGGCAAATCAAAGGCCTGATTTCGATAGTTTTACCTCCGACTTTCCAAATCAAACAAATCCAGCTAGTTTCAATTTTTATCCTAATACCATGGTAATGGATGTAATAGAGGATGATAAAGAAGAGTTGATTATCAGCCCAAATATTGAAGCGAATTTAGGTAGTCCAATTGATTTTTCATCTTCCAATTGGCTTTATCAAAAACGTGGAAATGAGTATGAATTGATTACAAAAGAATTCTTGCAAGAAGACATGATAGATTGGGGAGCTCAGGCAAGTCCCGCTTTTCATGATTATGATAATGACGGTGATTTGGATTTATTCTTAGCCTATACAGATTTGAGTGGAGCCGACACCTTGTTCAGTGCTATTGTGCTCTACGAGAATACCGGCACCAGTGAGAATCCGACTTTCAAGTTCGTGACCAATGATTATCTCAATTTGTCGGAAGAAGGATTAGCTAATCTATTTATTCAGTGGGTAGATATTGATTTAGATGGAAGAAAAGATTTGGTGTTACAGGGTACACTGCAGAATATTAATCAATTGCGGATCATTTTTCAAAACGAATCAGGGTTGGATCTAAACTCTACAATTTCAATAGAGGATGTGTTTATTGGTTTTGGTTATTCTGTGCACTTCGCAGATGTATTTGGAGACAATAATGCTGATTTGCTAGTAGGAAAATCTTCTGGCGGATTGATTTTATATGAAAATATTGGAGCAGGCAGAAACCCTCAATTTCAATTAGAAGATAATTCGTATTTGGGAATAGGAGATGATTTTTTCCGTTCAGCTTTAAGGGTTCATGTAGCTGATATTGATAATGATAACGAAAACGATTTGATTACAGCAGACCTGAGCGGGAACATAAGAGTTTTTTCCAATCTGAGAGCAAATGAAGATGAATTTGATTCATTAAATATTTATAATGCATTAGGTCAAAATTTCGATGATTTCTATTTCGGTAAAAGAAATAATTTGGCTTTTGCTCCACTATTCAATGATGATTATCCTGCCTTGGTTTTAGGGACAGTTTCTGGTGGAATAAGAATATTTAGAAATAGTGAAGAATTACCAGTTCAAAGTGGGGAAGAATTAGTCTTTCAAGTTTATCCTAATCCTAATCAAAGTCGGCAACTTTACATTAAAACCAATCAAGATATATCAGTTTCCATTATAGGCTTAAATGGACAAAAAGTTTTACAAGATCAATTTTATCAAGCCTTTGCTAATCAAGCTATTGATGTTTCTAATTTAGAAGGAGGTATTTATATTGTTAGTGCCATTTTTGAAAATGGTAGAAGAGTAAGTCGGAAGGTGGTTTTGTATTAAAAATAGTAATAATTTTTAATACTAGAGTAAAATAAACTTATGTAATTAATTGTAATCATAAAGAAAATCATTAATTTCATTTAAAAAAAGTTTTTTTATGAAAAAGGTGATCGATTTTTTATGGTTTTTGTTGATTGGCGGATTATTAGTTTCATGTGATCTGTTCAAGTCAGACGAGCTAGTGGAAGAAGAGACTAAGTCTCTTGTACAAGTGATTAATGAAAATGCTGATTTAAGCATGTTTAAATCAGCATTTGAACGAAACCCAGATTTATTAGATGATTTAGGTGATTTAACTTCTGAATTCACAGTCTTTGCTCCATCTAATCAAGCATTTGAAGACTTTATAGAGTCAATGGAAGGGGTAAATAGTATGAGTGACTTGGAAGATGAAGTACTTCTTGATTTCATAGAATATCATGTTATCTCTGGCACTGTCCTAAGATTGGGAGATATGGTTTCAGGTGATTCTCCAGCAACACTATTAGGTGAGTTCATTAATATGGTCGTAAATGGGAATGCTGTGAAATTAAATGATATTGCTGATATAAGTTCCCCAGATGTAGAGGCAGAGAATGGCGTTATTCATGTAATTGATGCAGTTTTATTGCCTAGGGCTTATTTACCCTTGGAAAATGAATTTATGTATAAAGGGGAAAGGTATTCGTTAGGTTGGGGCTTTTATTATAATTATGGAGCCAACTCTGGGTATACAAATTACGATCTTATAATGACTGAAGTTGAAGAGAACTTAAATGAAGTTGAAGAGACTGACGATTTGCTCTCTGACCATTTTATCTATTTGTGGCTGGAATCAGAAGGTGCATCATTTACAGAAGGACGTTTTGAGTTTAATGAGAATGGTTTCGATGAAGGGGTCGAAAAATTCATTTATAGTGGTAATGTTTGGTTAAGAGGTCTTGAAGAAGAGATCGAAATAGATGGTGGGTATGTTGACATTGCGATTGAGGGAGATATTTATACCGTTACCATGGAATTGACTTTAGTTAATGGTGAAGATTTAAGAGCTCACATTAGCTATCCTTTTAAAGAACAAGAGAATGAGGATGGTGGAAGTGGTGAAATTACGAATACCGGAGATGATTATCAGTCAGATTATAATATCTACGTTGAAGAAGTTAGATTCCCAGTTTCGCAGTCGAATGTGATTGACTATGGTGATTTTGATGGTAGTGGTTATAATATTGATATCGAACTATTTAGTCGAGATCCCGATGCCGCTGATTTAACAGGTGCTCATTATTTTTATATTGAATTATTTTCGGAATCTACTGAAGAGTTTATTGACGGGGAATATGTTTTTGACGATACTTATACAGCAGGAGAAAATCATTTCGGTTATTCTGTGTTTAATATCAATGTCAATCAAGGAACAGAAAACACCTTATACATTAACAGTGGAGTTATAAATGTTTCTACATCTGACAATGTATTAGATATTACATTTGAATTAACAGATCAGTATGACAGAACGATAACTGGGCTTTATCAGGGGGATCTCAATATTTCTAAGAATTCTAATCGATCTAAAACTGCTGCATCTATTAAAAGTAAATTGAGAGTCAAAAACAGATTTATGAAAAAAAGTCTTTTTGACCAATAAATTGTAAAAATTGAAAAGGCAGCAGGATTTTATAATTTTAAATTCTGCTGCCTTCCTTATTAATAATAAATAATGATCAGTCTTTAGTTATTAATCACAAACCCATCCGCATCCAACTGAGCTGGAAACTTTTCTCTAAATCTTAATAATTCTTCACCTGATAAAGTGACTGTTTTAATTTCCTCTCTGTCATCAGCAAAATATAATGCATTGCCTTTAGGGCCATAAATTCCAGAATGACCATTGTGCGCAATCCCTTTTCCATCATCTCCAATTCTATTTACCCCAAGGCAATAGCTTACATTTTCAATAGCTCTGGCTTCTAAAAGAGTATCCCATGCATTTACCCGAACAGCCGGCCAGTTTGCTACAAAAAGGATTAAATCATATTCCAACTCATTTTTATCATTTGATCTATTTCGAGACCAAACGGGAAATCTCAGGTCATAGCAAACTAACGGCTTTATTTTCCAACCATTTAATTCTACTATCAAATCTTTTTGCCCTGGCGAATAATGCTCATCCTCATTTGCCATTCTGAAGAGATGTCTTTTGTCGTAAGTGAAATAGTCGCCATCAGGCTGCATCCATATTAAGCGATTGAAATAATTTCCATTATCATTCACAATATATGACCCTGTAACCACAGCCTTTTTTTGACTCGCCATCTGCCTCATCCATTTGAAAGTATGCAAATTCATAGGTTCAGCCATTTTTTCGGCTTCCATACTAAAACCTGTATTGAACATCTCAGGCAACACAATTAAATCAGTTTCTTCCTGTATTTCCCATATTTTTTCTTCAAACATGGAAATATTAGCTTGTTTATCCTGCCAATACAAAGGCGTTTGAATAAGCGTTACTTTTAAATCTTGCATAATATATCTGCTGCTTTTTGTAATGTTTCTTCTCCTTTTGCAAAGCAAAACCTTAGTAATTTGTCATCCTGCTTGTCAGAATAGAATGCTGAAACAGGAATGGATGCAACTCCTTTATCTTTGATGAGGTATTGTGCAAACTCCATATCGCCCATATCCGAAATTTCACTAAAATCCAATACTTGGAAATAAGTCCCATAAGAAGGAATTATCTTAAATTTAGAATCTTGCATGGCTTGCTGGAAAAATTCTCTCTTCTTTTCATACATCGCACTCAGGCCTAAATAGTTTTTCTCATTTTGTAAGTATTCAGCCATAGCATATTGACTAGGCGTATGAACAGAGAAACAATTGTACTGGTGCACTTTCCTAATTTCTTTCATTATTGCTTCAGGTGCTACCATATAGCCTATTTTCCAACCTGTGGCATGAAAAGTTTTTCCGAAAGAAGAAACAGCAATACTTCTTCTTGCTAAAAACTTATCCTTTAAGACACTAAGATGTGTGTTTCCATCAAAAATGATGTGCTCGTAAACTTCATCACTTAAAATAATCAACTGAGGGTTTTCTTCTAATAGCTCTTTTAATGCAGTAATATCATCTTGAGTTAAAATAGCCCCTGAAGGATTGTGCGGAAAATTGATAATGATCATACGGGTTTTCTTCGTGATATTATCTTTTACTTTTTGCCAATCTGGAGTAAAATTGGGTAAACTTAAACCTACAGGAACCACTTTTCCGCCCGCCAATTCAATAGCAGGGATGTAGCAATCATAAGCTGGTTCGAGTACAATTACCTCATCGCCTTGATTTACGGTGGCCAAAACACTGGAGAAAATAGCCTCTGTAGCTCCTGCGGATACGGTAATTTCTGTATCTATATTAATATTTACACCTCCCGTATTTTTGATTTTGTTGGCAATGGCTTCTCTGAGTTGAGGAAGTCCAGGCATAGGCGCATATTGATTATGCCCAATTTGCATATTTTGATATACAAGGTCTATCAATTTTTCTGATACCGGGAAATCAGGAAATCCTTGTGAGAGGTTGATGGCATTAGATTCAGCAGCCATTTGAGACATGACGGTGAATATTGTAGTGCCAACTTTAGGTAGTTTGGATTGAATTTCTGTCATTTTAAATAATTTTTGAAATCATTTTCTAGAATGATTATTAAAAATAAGTCAAAAAAAAAGGCTGACAAAACTGCCAGCCTCTTTCGAAATCATTCAAATTCTAATTAAGATTTGTTCTTGATATCTTGAACTTCAATTCTGATTTCTTGCGCTAAGTTTTTCAACTCTTGCATTCCTTTTCTAACTCGAGTACCAGCTGCCTGATTCTCTTTGTCGTAGAATTTTTCAAAATCACCTTCTAGACCCATGATAAGGTCTCTTACTTGTTCGAATCTTTTCATTCTTATTTTAGTTTACGGTTGACTAAATAAATTATTTAATTGAAAGCAATATAGGCAAAAACATATAAAAACAACAATTAGGGCAACATTTTTCCTAAAAAATTACTCTTTAAATGCTTTTGCAAGCTCATTTTCCCTGTAATGACCTTCTTTTAGCTTATCTTTTATAGCTTCAAATGCTTTAATCGTACGGTCAACATCTTCCAAACTATGAGAGGCCGTAGGGATTAATCTTAGTAAAATAGTGTCTTTTGGAACCACTGGGTATATCACAACAGAGCAGAATATTCCAAAATTCTCTCTTAAGTCATAAGCCAAAGCTGCTGCTTCACCAACTGTTCCATTCAGCATTACTGGAGTAACAGGGGATTGAGTTGTGCCAATGCTAAATCCTTTTGCTTTCAAGCCACTCTGGAGTGCGTCCACTATTGTCCACAAATTCTTTTTATGCTCTGGTTGGTCTCTTAATAATTCCAATCTTTTTAGAGCACCTTCTACCATTGGCATTGGTAATGATTTCGCAAATATCTGCGAACGCATATTAAATCTTAAAAACTTGATGATGTCAGGATCGCCACCAACAAAAGCACCGATCAAAGCCATTGATTTCGCGAATGTGCTGAAGTATAAATCTACCTCTTCCATTACATCTTGCTGCTCAGCTGTTCCTGCTCCTGTTTCTCCCATTGTACCAAAACCATGGGCATCATCACATAATAAACGGAATTCGTATTTTTCTTTTAGCGCAAGGGTTTCTTTCAATTTACCCATAGCACCAGTCATGCCGAATACACCTTCAGTAATAACTAATATACCGCCACCAGTTTCTTCAGTCAGCTTGGTAGCTCTTTGTAATTGCTTTTCTAGGCTTTCTATGTCGTTATGTGGGTAAACAAATCTTTTCCCCATATGCAACCGAACACCATCTACTATACAAGCATGGCATTCTGCATCATAAACGATAGCATCTTTTCTGCCTACTACAGCATCTATAATAGATAGAACGCCTTGGTAACCATAATTTAAAAGCATTACTTCATCTTTCTTGATGAATTCAGCTAATTGTCTTTCTAATTCTTCATGTTGAGAAGTATTTCCCGACATCATTCTAGCTCCCATCGGGTAAGCTAATCCCCATTTGGCAGCAGATTCAGCATCAGCCTTTCTTATTTCAGGATGGTTACCTAAACCTAAGTAGTTATTTAAACTCCAGGTTAAAACTTCTTTTCCTCTAAATTTCATGTGAGGAGAAAGCTCTCCTTCCAATTTAGGGAACATAAAATAACCCTCTTCTACGTTGGAATGCTTACCTAATGGTCCACGATCCACTTTCAATTTCTCAAATAAATCCACGTTTATCTATTTTATTGTATCTATAATTATTCTAATCAAAAACCAAAGGTAACAAAAAAGGTTTTACTGAAAAAATAGCTCCCCCGCTTTAAAGCCGTAATTTTTAGTAAAAAAGACAATAATTATGTAGCATTGTACTTCAATTTTCATTTGATATTATAAGACTAATTGATATGCCGGATATTAAAAAAATCTTAGTTGCCAACAGAGGTGAAATTGCCCTTAGAGTGATGCGTTCTGCGCGTGAATTGGGTATAAAAACTGTAGCAATATATAGTGAAGCGGATAGAAACGCACTTCATGTGCGCTATGCAGATGAAGCTGTTTGCGTTGGACCACCAGCTTCTTCAGAAAGTTATTTGAGGATAGATAAAATAATTGACACCTGTAAGAAATTAAAAGTAGATGCCATCCACCCTGGATATGGTTTCTTATCTGAAAATGCTGATTTCGCCAGGCAGGTAGAGAAAGAAGGGATCATTTTTATAGGGCCTTCTGCCGAGTCTATTGAAATAATGGGAGATAAGCTGTCTGCCAAAGCGGCTGTACTGAAAAGAGATGTGCCTTTGGTGCCAGGTTTAGATAAAGCCATTACAGATATAAAATTGGCAAAAGAAAAAGCAGATGAAATTGGCTACCCTATATTAATTAAAGCCAGTGCCGGTGGTGGTGGTAAAGGAATGAGGATAGTGGAAGATCCTGCTGATTTTGAATCTCAAATGGACAGAGCGGTAAGTGAAGCTAAAAATGCCTTCGGAAACGGAGCTGTTTTTCTAGAAAAATTTGTGACTTCTCCTCGTCATATTGAAATTCAGGTTTTGGGAGACCAAAAAGGAAATGTGGTGCATTTATTCGAAAGAGAATGTTCAATCCAAAGAAGACACCAGAAAGTTATTGAAGAAGCACCGTCAAGCGTTTTGACTCCCGAAATTAGAGAGCAAATGGGACAAGCAGCAATTGATGTGGCTAAATCTTGTAATTACTATGGAGCAGGAACTGTCGAATTCATTGTGGATGATAAGTTGAATTTTTACTTCCTTGAAATGAATACGCGCTTGCAGGTGGAACACCCAGTAACTGAACAAATCACTGGAGTTGATTTAGTAAAAGAACAAATCAGAATTGCAGAAGGAAAGGCATTATCCATTAAGCAAGAAGATTTAACTATAAAGGGACATGCGGTAGAAGTTAGGGTTTATGCAGAAGACCCGCAAAACAACTTCTTGCCTGATATAGGGAATTTAAAAGTTTACAAAAGGCCACAAGGAACAGGTGTGAGAGTAGATGATGGTTTTGAGCAAGGAATGGATATCCCAATTCATTACGATCCTATGATTGCAAAGCTGATCACTTACGCTGACAATCGAGAAGAAGCCATTAGCAGAATGATTCGTGCTATAGATGAATATGAGATTGTAGGAATTCAAACCACTTTAAGTTTCTGTAAATTATGTATTAAAACATGAGGCTTTCACTAGCGGTGATTTCGATACCAAATTCATTGAAAAATATTTCCAGCCAAGCGATTTGGATGAAAAAGTATCTGATGTGGAAACGGAAATCGCAGCGGCTTTAGCAGTAAAATTGTGGTCTGAGAGACAAAAAAAGCAAACAGCTCAGGAAGCTAATGGCAAAAAGGTCTCATTGTGGAAAAAGAATAGGTTATAGATAAGGTCTGTAATTCCTACTGTATTAAGTTTATTACAGATATTTAAGCTTAACATGGTTGGTGGCACACCATCCATGTTATCTGGTTAAGGGTACCTATCCCCGGTCGGTGGCACACCGACCGGAATCTGGAATCTTAAGGACTGAATTTAATGCCAAATACATTTTGTTTAATTTATAAATCCATATAATGGCAGAAATTAAGCCTATAAAAGCTTGGCGTTATAATGCCGAGCTCCAAAAGGAAATTGAGAGTTTGACCAGCCCCTTATTTGATGTGGTATCAGCCAAGCAAAGAGAGGCACTTTATAAAAACCCTTTAAATAGTATCCATTTATCTGTGCCCAAAGGCGGGGAAGAATCTGCTGATATGGCGGCAGAGCGATTAGCAAAATGGAAGAAAGAAGGAATTTTAAAGCAAGATCCGCTGCCTGGAATTTACGTTTATTATCAATATTTCACCCTACCTGGCTCTACTCGGGAGCATGTTAGAAAGGGCTTTATCACCTTTATAAAAGCTTATGATTGGGATGAAAAAGTTATTTTAAGGCATGAAAATACGATTCCCAAGTCGGTAAATGACAGAATTGAGCTCTTGGATAAAACCCAATTGAATGTCAGTGCTACTCACGGCTTATATTCCGATCCTGAATTTGAGTTGGAGACTTATATGGATGAGAGCATGGAAATGCCTTTAGGTGAGTTAGAAGATTATCAAGGTGTACGGGAAGTAGTCAGCGTTATTCATGATGCAAAAATCATTAAAAAATTCATAGAGAAAATTGCGCCTCAGCAAATCATTTTAGCGGATGGACATCACCGCTATGAAGGTTCTTTGCTCTATAGAAAAAAGATGACGGAGAAAAATCCAAATCATACCGGACAGGAAGGTTATAATTTTCATATGATGTACCTGACCAATTCCGATTCTGATGATTTGAGAATTTTGCCCACTCACCGATTAATAAAAGATATTCCTGATTTATCAGAAAAGGAAATTCTGAAGAAACTAGAGGAGGATTTCATTATTAAAACATTGGAAAATCCGGAAGATGTTCATGAAATTATTTTAGGGAAAAAGTGGGCTTTTGGTATGCTGTTCAAGGAGAATACTTATAAAATCCGCTTGAAACCTGAGAAAATAGATGAATTGAAATGGAATTTCCCTGATGAAGTAAAGCATTTGGATTTGACGGTATTGCATTACTTTTTCATACAGAAAATTTTAGGAATAAAAGGAAAAGAGCAGCGAAGCTCTGAATCTATCCAGTTTGAAAGGAATTTTACGGCTTGCATTCGTAAATTATTGAAAGAAGAAGTGCAGTGTGCATTAATTACAAAGGAAATAAGCATGGAGCAGGTGAAAAAAGTCTGCAATACAGGCTATACCATGCCCCAGAAATCGACTTATTTCTATCCTAAAACCATTTGTGGATTTTTATTTGGCTCAATACAAGAAGATGAATTTGAATTACCCGCTTATTTTAGGGTCTAAATCGCCCAGAAGAAAAGAAATACTGATCAAAGCAGGCTTTGAATTTTCTACCGAAGCTAAGGATACGGAAGAATCATATCCTGTGGATATGCCTCATACTGAAGTAGCCTCTTTTTTGGCAGAAAAGAAAGCCAAAGCCTTTGCCCAAGATGAAAAGTATACCGATAAAATCATTCTAACGGCTGATACTACGGTCTTAATCGATAATGAATTATTGGAAAAACCACAGGATGAGGATGAAGCTTTCAGTATGTTGAGCAAATTGAGCGGAAGAGCACATCAGGTGGTTTCAGGGTTTTGTGTGCTGATAAATGGAAAATTTGAAAAATATTCAGACGAGACTTTAGTTTATTTCAATCCTATAGAAGAAGAAGTTATTTGGGATTATATCCGCAATAATAAGCCATTTGACAAAGCAGGAGCTTACGGTATTCAAGAAGGCATTGGTTTAACGCATATTGAAAAGCTTGAAGGTTCTTATTTTACTGTGATGGGCTTACCGATTCATAAGGTTTATCAGGCTTTGACGGCTTATAGCAAAGGTTAACAACTTTTCCAATGTTCTAAACTTTGGAAAAGTTGGCAGTTTCCGTAAATGCTAGCGCGAGCTTCTAGCTTGTGCTCTCTCTAAAATTGCAAAAGAAAATACGGGATAAGAAGCTCGCACCAACATTGAAAATAACTACCCCTCAGTGCCCTTAGTGAAAATCTCAGAGAAACATTGTGGTTTAAAAAAAAACAGCCTTAGGCTGTCTTTTTCTGTCTCTTGTAGTTAATTCTCAACTAAAATGATCCCAGCCCTGTGCTTTCAACGGAATTGGATTTCCTTTAGTGGTTACCAAATTCAAGCCACTAGATTTTTCGTTGATATAGCCGATAAAATGGATATCAGGATGGTTTTTTACTTTTTCAAAATCATCTTGAGAGATAGTGAAAAGCAATTCATAATCCTCACCACCATTTAAAATTGCAGTATTTGGATCTAATTTGAATTCAAGTGCTGTTTCTTGCGTATTGGTGGCAAAAGGTAATTTATCCTCATGCACGTTGATGCCCACATCTGAATGTTTGGCAATATGGTGTAATTCTGAAGCTAATCCATCAGAAATATCAATCATGGAAGTCGGAACTATTTTCAAATCCAACAGCTCATGAACCAAGTCCATTCTGGCTTCAGGTTTTAATTGTCTTCCCACAATATATTGGTATTTATCCAGCTGCGGTTGCATGTCAGGATTTTCTAAAAACACTTGCTTTTCTCTTTCTAGCACTTGCAAGCCCATGTAGGCACCGCCTAAATCTCCGGTTACACAAACGATATCATTCACTTTTGCACCTGAACGGTAAGCAATTTTATCTTTATCAACTTTTCCTATTGCCGTAACCGAAATCATCAAACCAGAAGGAGAAGCAGTAGTATCTCCACCAACTAAATCAACTTTGTAAGCATCACAAGCTGCTTTCACGCCTTCGTAAAATGCATCTATGGCCTCAAATGAAAACCTATTGCTTAATGCTAAGCTTACCGTGATTTGTTCTGCTATTCCGTTCATGGCGGCAATATCGGATACATTTACCGCTACCGCTTTAAATCCTAAATGGTGCAGAGGAAAATAAGAAAGGTCAAAATGAACGCCTTCTACGAGCATATCAGTGGAAACTAATTGGTAATAATCGCCCACATCAATCACCGCTGCATCATCTCCAATGGCATATTTTGTAGAATTATTCTGTTTGCTGAACTTTTCTGCGATTTTATCGATTAGACCAAATTCACCTAGTTTATTTATTTCTGTTCTATTTTGATCGCTCATTTTAGTATTTTTGAGTTTCTAAATTGAATTTTTTATTTTTGTATTATGAAGACGAAATTATTTAAGGCATTCATTTTCTTGCTTTTAGGCGCATTTTTATTTTCCGCCTGTAATAAAAGCTCTTTTCAAACCAGAAAAGGAAAGAAAAAACTGAAATATTATAATTCCATTCAGCACCAATAATCAATTTTTGATTTCCTGGCACAGTTCTATTAGTACGCCATTAGTGGTTTTAGGATGTAAAAAGCAGACTAATTTATTATCAGCTCCTTTTTTAGGCACTTTGTTGATTAATTGAAAACCTTCTGCTTTCAATCTTTTCATTTCTGATTCAATATTTTCAACCTCATAAGCAATATGATGGATGCCTTCTCCTTTTTTCTCAATAAATTTAGCAATGGCACTATCCTCAGTTTCTGCCTCTAGCAGTTCTATTTTAGTTTCGCCCATTTGAAAAAAAGAGGTAGCAACACCTTCACTTTCCACTTTTTCCAGTTTATAAGGGGCTTTATTGAATAGCTTACTGAAAAGTGAGTTGGCACTTTCCATATTTTTTACCGCTATACCGATATGTTCTACTTTCAACATGCTGTTTAATTTTGTGCGACTAATTGACTAACTTTGCATTTGAGAATGCAAAAATGCAGAAACTTTTCCATGGATAAAAAAGTTGGGATACTCAAAATCATTATTTAAATTTCAAAAAGGAAATAATTAAGGATGGAAACATCAACAGACATACATATAGAAGGTGCCAGGCTGCAGAAAGAAATCATAAACTATCTTGGCTTGAATGATAGTGAGTTGGTTTTTGAGTTTGGTTCTCAAGACGGGAAAGTGAAACTCGATTTGATTACCATTAATCCAAGGCACAACCAATCCTTTTTATTTCATTCAGAATCGGGCTATGATAAATTAGAAGCCCTAAAGAAAATGATGGATTATGTCAAAAACTACAGAGATAGGGAAAGTTCTTATACCATTCAGTGGATGACAAAAGATGATAAACAATTGCATACCTCTTATTTTAGAGCGAGCAATATTTTAGATAGTTTAGACAAACTTTACTACGGAAGAGATCGTAATACCATAACCGTTTTTAGTGTAGTGCTAAATCCAGTATCATAAATAAATATTTATAATCATGATTATTGTTACAGACAAAGCAAAAGATAGATTGGGAAAATTGAGAAGTGAAGAAGGGCATGCTGAGAACAGCAATGTCAGGGTTTCTGTTAAAGGTGGAGGCTGTTCTGGCTTGATGTACGATTTAAGCTTTGATGAGGAAGTTAAAGATGGGGACGAAATTTTTGAAGATAAAGGAGTGAAGCTTTTAGTAGATAAGAAAAGCATGTTGTACCTCTTAGGAACTACTTTAGATTTCTCAGACGGCTTAAACGGAAAAGGTTTTCAATTCATTAATCCTAATGCCACCAGAACTTGTGGTTGCGGAGAAAGCTTTTCAATTTAGATAATTACTTCTTGTAAAATCAAAATGGTTGATGGAACACCAACCATGGAGATCAACTTCCCCGGTCGGTGGCGCACCGACCGGAATATGATCTAAATGAAATCAAAAGATTTTAAGCTATTCTTAAGTAAAAACATTAAAACCAACCCTTGATATTTGCTAATGTCAAGGGTTTTTTATTCGCTGCAATGGAAATCAGGTGTATAGTGTTCATTTTATTATTTCCATGAAGAAATAAGTAGTTGAATTTGGCGCTGCCGATCATAGTTGTCTTTTCGATTTTGGCCATGCTACTGCTTTTGCCACCAGTTTTATTTTTTAATTGGGCTTGATTTATTTAGTTTAGGACAAATAAAAAGTCAATAATGCCATTTACTACATTTAATCCGAGCTATCAGGGAGAACGAACAAAGAGCTTGGAACGACAAATCCAAGGATTTCAAAAACTACTGAAAGCTTTGTCGGATAAAGAGATTCCTGATCCCGTCTTAAGCACAATTAATGAAGAAATTGAAAAAGTTAATAATGCGAAAACCAAACCTTTATTGACTGCTCAATTGGGAAAATCTTATAAAGAAATATTGAAGATTGCGGAAAAAGAACTGGATTTACTAGCCAAAAACCACTATACTTTTAAATGGTTGGCTATTGGAATGGCAGCTTTCGGAATTCCATTTGGTGCTGCTTTTGGTATGGCCTTGGATAATATGGCCTTCATGGGAACTGGAATAGGAGTAGGCTTAGCAATTGGTGTGGCTATTGGTGCTCAAAAAGATAAAGAAGTCAAATTAGCGGGTAACCAATTAGACGTGGAATTGTAGATTTTTCACATTCATCTTCTAAAAATCCACAGCAACTTTCCATATTTGCATAATGACGAAAGATAATTCAGCACCAATAGGTATTTTTGATTCTGGAATTGGCGGGCTTACAGTGGCACATAAAGTGAAAGAATTGATGCCAAATGAGAGTATGGTCTATTTTGGTGATATTGCCCATTTGCCTTATGGCGATAAATCTGCAGCGGCCATTCAGGCTTACAGTATTAAAGTCACAGATGTTTTACTCCAGCAAGGTTGTAAACTGATCTTGATTGCCTGTAATTCTGCCTCTTCAGCAGCTTTTGAATTAGTTAGGGAGTATGTAGGTTCCAAAGCAAAAGTATTCAATGTAATTGATCCCGTGGTTGAACATGTTTCGCAGCATTATAATAAACAAAAAGTAGGACTAATCGGCACTAAACAAACGGTCAACTCTAATGCGTATGAATCCAGATTAAAGCAACTTAACCCTGATATTGAATTAAAAAGCTTAGCTACCCCACTTTTGGTTCCAATGATTGAAGAAGGGTTCTTTGAAAATAGAATAAGTCATGATATAATCGAAGCTTATCTCCATGATGAAGCATTAGAGGAGATTGAGGCCTTAATTCTGGGCTGTACGCATTATCCGCTAATTAAAAATGAGATTGATAAATTTTACGGTGGAAAAGTAGATATTTTAGATTCGGCAACAATAGTGGCGAAAAGATTACAGCAATTTTTAAAAGAGCATACACTCTTGTCAGAAAATAAAATAAGAAAAGACAGATTTTTAGTTTCAGATATTACGGCTTCATTTGAGGCTTCAGCAAAAATTTTCTTCCACGAAGAAGTGCACTTAGAAAAATTCCCTATTTGGGATTAACAGGTATCTTAATTGTGAATTGAGTTCCTTGGTTAACGGTTGAGCTAACTGAAATTTCTCCTGCTAAGAATGAAATAGCTTTATGTGCCAAAAACAGACCTAAGCCAGAACCTTGGGTTTTATTGCTGATTTTAAAATAGGGTTTGAATAAGTCATCAAAATACTTTTCAGGAATTCCAAAACCATTATCCTTGACGTGAATGTAGAAAAAATAATTTCCTTCATCTGTAAAAATCTCTATTTCATTTTCCTCTTCACTTTGGTAAAGCAATGCGTTTTCTAATATATTATCTAGTGCTATTCTAAGTAGTGCCTTATTTCCCTGAACAGCTCTTGCATTTTGATTTATATTAACTGTAATGCGAGCATTTTGATCAGCAATTTCCATAGACATATCCTCAATGCACTCGTTTGTCAATTCCTCAAGGTCAACTTTTTCAATGGTATGGGTGTTGTTAAGTTCATAAGCCATTTGCAATTTAAACAACATCTTATCCATACTCATCGCTGTGCTGTGAACTTTGCTAAATAGCAGTTTCATTTGCTCCGGGTCTGAATTTATTTGAGCAATATTGTTCAAACCTAACAATGTTCTTATAGGTCTTCTGATGTCATGCGAGGCTCGATAAAGGTAAGTGTCAAGTTCCTTATTTATTTCCATCAATCGAGCAGTTCTTTCTGAAACCTTGGCTTCTAAAAGCTCATTTAACTTGTCAATTTTCTTATTTTTATTCCTAAGCATAAATACATACCATAAGACTACCAATAATGCTATAGCAATAATTATCAAAAGTGCGGTCCTCAACTTTAAATGGGAAGCTTGCAGCTGATTAGTATTTTGAAGTAGTTCTAATTTACTTATTTCTTGCTCCATTAGATGGCGTTCATGTAAGCTGGCGACATCATTACTGAGGTTGATAGAGTCCCTAATTAGATCTTGCTTGATATAATCTCTTAAATATTGATTGGCTAATGCTGTATCTCCATTTAATTCAGCAACTTTTGCTCCGACTTTCAAGTATTCGGCCTTTGTTTTAGGATTGGTTATAGGATACTTTTCTTCAATTTCTTGCATTTTATTAAAAGTGCTAAGAAGGTTGTCGAATTCTTCCGTTTTTAAATATATCCAGCTTAAATAAATCAGGGCATTCATTCCACTATTATAAACACCTGCATTAATGCTGGTCTCAAAATCTTTTTGAAGCAATGGGATTGCTAAATTGTAATCTCCTCTTTCATAATGTATAGTAGCCTTATTTCCATTATTAAGAGCCAGACGAACGGAGTCGTTCAAAGCTTTAGATATATCTACAGCTTTGTTTATATTTAGTAAGGACTCGTCAAACTTTTCAATTCTTCTGTATGCAATACCTTTTATTTCATACAATCCTAGTAAAGACATTGAATCCATTCTATTGAATGTTTCGATCTTATTTAAAGTGCTTAATCCCTTATCTGCGTATTCAACACTTATTACATTGTTCCAACCATTCAAATTTATAATGCCAATTCTATAGTAAACATGTGCTAAGAACGAAGGGTTTTTTATGTTTTTTATTAATGTAGAAGCCTTTAAATAGCATTCCAAGGATTGTACAGCCTTGTCAAGTTTATAGTAAAATTGAGCAAGCTTCAAATAAAGGAATGCTTGAAATTCTTGAACGGAATTGGTATTTGGAATTATTTTTGAAATTAGCTGAACTGCTAGTTCATTTTCCTTGTTTTTTTCCATCAAAGCAATCAATTCTAAGGAGCTTTGAAATTGTGGATACTTGGTGATTTCTGAGGTCGAATAATTTTCAACCTTTTTAACTAAGAATTCGTGGTTAATATTACTTTTCTCTATTTCTTTAAGTTCATAATTATAGAACCGAGTTAAAGAATCGAAAGTAATATCTTGGGTAAAACCTAATGATATAGTTAAAAAAAGTATGGATATTTGTAATAAAACAGCCTTTATCACTTTTATGCTTAGTTTATGTTTTGGTTTGAAGCGAATAGCATCAAAAAGTTAAACTCAAAAATAGGATTATTTTCAAACTTAACCTGTAACAATTAAGTAATTTCATCCCAATAAAACCATACTTCGGTCGAATATCTTACTTGGATTATTTTAAGGAGTGGTCTTATTAGAAGAAAAACATTGAACATCAATTATAATAAACTTAACTTTGTGTCTTAAGTAAAGAATCATGAGCGATATTATCAAACACGAATGCGGAATAGCCCTTATCCGCTTAAGGAAGCCACTTCAATATTTTATTGATAAATATGGACCACTTTATGCCATGAACAAACTCTATTTGTTGATGGAAAAGCAGCATAATCGAGGACAAGACGGAGCTGGAGTAGGAAATGTGAAGCTTAATGTGGATCCAGGTCATCGTTATATAAGCAGATATCGGTCAGTAGATAATCAACCTATCACACAGATTTTTAAGAAAATCTCCAAAAAGTATAAAAAAGCCAAAAAAGAAGGTGGGAAATGGTTTAACCAAGAGAAATGGTTGAAGGAAAATTGTGCTTTTACGGGAGAAGTTTGGTTGGGACATTTGAGATATGGTACTCACGGACAAAATGCCATTGAAAATTGTCACCCAATGTTACGTCAAAATAACTGGAAGAACAGAAGTTTGATGGTGGCAGGGAATTTCAATATGACCAATGTTGAAGAGTTATTTGATATTCTAACGGAGCTTGGACAGCATCCTAAAGAAAAGGTGGATACTGTTACAGTGATGGAAAAAATTGGTCATTTCTTGGATGAAGAAAACCAAAGGATTTTTGAAGCGCATAAGGATGAATACACGAATGCTGAGATCACCCAGATAATTGAGGAGAAGCTAGATTTATTGGATGTTTTACAAAGGGCATGTCGCGATTTTGATGGTGGATATGCTATGGCTGGAATAACTGGAGCAGGACATGCTTTTGTAGCAAGAGATCCATCTGGAATCAGACCAGCTCATTATTATGCTGATGACGAAGTAGTGGTTGTAGCTTCGGAGAAAACTGCTATTAAAACAGCTTTTAATGTTAATTATGCTGATATTCAGGAAATAAAGCCCGCTCATGCTCTAGTAATCAACACTAATGGTGATTATAAAATGGAGCAATTTATTGAACCTTTGGAAAGAAAATCGTGTAGCTTTGAAAGGATTTACTTTTCTAGAGGCTCCGACCCTGCAATTTATGCAGAGCGAAAAATGTTAGGCAAACTTCTAGTTCCCAAAATACTGGATGCAATCGATTACGATTTAGAAAATACGGTTTTCTCTTACATCCCCAATACAGCTGAAACTTCCTTTTTAGGAATGATGGAGGGAATGGAACAGCATTTGGCTAAAAGGCAACTGCAAGAATTAAGAAGTGCTCGAGAAGATGACCAAGCGTTAGAAAAATTATTGTCATTTCGCCCAAGAGTGGAGAAATTAGTCATTAAGGATGCTAAATTACGTACTTTCATCACGGATGATGCGCACCGAGACGACCTGGTTGCACATGTTTATGACACTACTTATGAAGTGATTAAAAAGAAGGTTGACACTGTTGTGGTAATTGATGATTCTATCGTGAGAGGAACCACTTTGGAGAAAAGTATCTTAAGGATGTTGGACAGATTAGAACCTAAGAAGATCATCATCGTTTCTTCTGCTCCTCAAATCCGATTCCCTGATTGCTATGGAATTGATATGAGCAAAATGAAAGATTTTATAGCCTTCAGAGCTGTTTTAGCATTGCTTGAAGAGACTAAGCAAGAAAATATTTTAGAGGAGGCTTATCAAAAGTGCTTGAATAGCGACAACACCAAGAATCATGTTAAGGATGTTTTTGCACCTTTCACATATGAACAAATCTCTCAAAAAATAGCAGAGTTGGTGAAAATCGATACCATTGAAGCAGAAGTGGAAGTGATTTACCAAACCGTAGAGAATTTACATAAAGCCAGCCCAGAACACACTGGGGATTGGTATTTTACTGGTGATTTCCCAACTCAAGGTGGAAATAGAGTGGTAAATAAAGCTTTTGTGAACTTTATGGAAGGAAAAGAAGTGAGAGCTTACTAAGGTTTGCAAGTTGACATGTTTACAAGTGGTCAGGTTAGTGGGGTGAATTTGTTCTAAAGAATTTTGGAAGATTTTCCGATTTTAACGTTGAAATAATGTAGAAATAAAATTGAAATAAATAGTTATGATCCTATTGTTTTAATTTTATTTCTATTTATTTCGATCATTTTCTTGTGTCCTTACTTCCATCACCCAACTTCCAACTTGCAACTCCATACACCTCGTCCCCTGCCTACTTTCCATTCTCGATTTACTTTCCTATTTTTAGCGAACGCTAATTGATTCAGGAAAGGATGTTTAAAAACTCATACGTATTTTTCATTTCGTTAACAGCTGCTCTAGGTGGCTTTTTATTTGGTTTTGATACTGCTGTAATTTCAGGCGCTGAACAAGCCATTCAGGAAATCTGGCGGCTATCCGACTGGATGCATGGCTTTTCTATTGCAGTTGCACTTTATGGAACGGTTATAGGTGCTTTGGCTGCTGGCTATCCTGCCAACAGATTCGGAAGAAAACCTATGCTTTTGCTTATTGGAGTGCTTTATACAGCTTCTGCCATGGGCTCAGCACTAGCTCCAGAAGTTAATAGTTTTATGTTTTTTCGCTTTTTAGGAGGTTTAGGAGTTGGTGCTTCATCAGTTATTGCGCCAATGTATATAAGCGAAATTGCCCCTGCAGGAAAAAGAGGGATGCTAGTAGCTTTATTTCAGTTTAATGTAGTCCTAGGGATTCTAATCGCTTATTTTTCTAATTATTTAATAGCCTTAGCTGATTTAGATAGTAGTTGGAGGTGGATGTTGGGCGTTGAAATAATTCCGGCTGTATTATATTCTTTATTAAGTATTCGATTGCCTCGAAGTCCACGTTGGTTAATTGCTAATCAAAATGATTATGAAGAGGCAAGAGTTGTATTAACTAGAACAGATCCAGAAAATGTAGATCGAATTATCCAAAATATTGAAAAGGAAAAAGCCAAAATGGAGCGCAAGGAAGGATTTTTTGCGCTCTTCAAAAAGAAGTATTTCAAATTCACATTAATGGCGATTTTAATTGCTTTTTTTAATCAATTGTCTGGGATCAATGCTATCATATATTTTGCTCCCAGGATTTTTGAATCGGCTGGTATAAGTACAGAAAATGGTTTGCTTTCCACTATGGGAATTGGATTTATCAATGTGATCGCTACTATGGTGGGTTTATATTTGATCGATAGAATGGGAAGGAAATTTTTGCTTTATTTAGGCTCAGCCGGATATTTAATTTCTTTGAGCTTAATGGCGATAAGCTTTAGCGGAAATATTATCCCATCTAATTTACTTCCTTTTTTCGTGTTTCTATTTATTGCTGCTCATGCAGTAGGAAGTGGATCCATTATTTGGGCTTTCATAGCGGAAATTTTCCCGAATAAATTAAGGGCTCATGGACAGTCTATGGGGAGTTTCACGCATTGGTTATTTGCTGCCATCATAGCTAATATTTTCCCTTATTTTGCCAGCACTTTCGGGTCTTCTGTTATTTTTTGGTTTTTTGCCGCCATGATGCTGATTCAATTACTATGGGCAATTTTCATTATGCCTGAAACCAAAGGAAGGGAATTGGAGGAAATTAAATAGTAGTACTCTTCAAAAAATGATTTGGCATTCATCCAGGAAAATATTATTATTGAATGTGGAAAAGTTAAAATACTTCAATATTTCTAGTTCTGCTCAAAAACCAATTCCCCAATTGGAAGTGAAAAGATTTGAATTGCAGAATCTACAGCCCATCTTCGATTGTTAGTCAATAGGCTTTTACATGCTTTTTTGAGTGTTGAATTCAAAACACTCCTTTTCAATTTAAATTTTACTCTACAATCGAATAATGAAGAAATTTGTATTAGCCATTCATGGTGGTGCGGGTACCATCCTTAAAAAAAATATGACCCCAGAGAAAGAAGAAGCTTACCATGAAGCACTTCGGGAAGCTTTAGAAGCAGGAGAAGATATTTTAAATAAAAAAGGAACAGCAATTGAGGCAGTTGCCGTTGCAGTAAGCGCAATGGAAGATAGTCCGCTTTTTAATGCAGGTAAAGGTTCTGTTTATTCTAATAGTGGAAAAAATGAAATGGAAGCCTCTATTATGGAAGGTGCCAAATTGAGGGCTGGGGCTATAGCAGGAGTCAGAAATATTAAAAACCCGATCCAATTAGCTAAATCTATCCTTTTTGATGATGATTTTGTGTATTTGATTGGAAAGGGCGCTGAAGAATATGGCGACAACAGGAAGTTGGAAAAAGCTGCGGACGAATATTTTCAAACTCGTTTCCGAGAAGAACAGTGGTTGGCAGCAAAAGGAGAAGGTAAAGTTTTACTAGATCATGACGCAGACAAAAAGTTTGGAACTGTAGGTGCTGTAGCTTTAGATATTGATGGAAATTTAGCTGCTGCTACTTCTACTGGTGGATTAACCAACAAAAAATACGGGAGAATTGGTGATAGCTCGGTAATTGGAAGTGGGACTTACGCCAATAATAATACATGCGCAATTTCATGTACTGGCTATGGAGAGTTTTTTCTCAGAGCTATAGTCGCATATGATGTTTCTTGCTTAATGGAATATAAGGGTCTTTCATTGAAAGATGCTTGTGAGCAGGTGGTGATGAAGAAACTTGTGGCGATGAAAGGAGAAGGTGGTCTGATAGCATTAGATGCTGCTGGTAATTATGATTTTAGCTTCAATTCAGAAGGAATGTATAGAGGAGTGGTAGGCTCTGATTTGGCTTTGAAAACTTATATATATAAGTAGCTATTATCCTCTCTATTACATTTAGAAAAGGAACGAAGGTTCGGGCTTGGAAGCTCGAACCAGCGATGAAGGTAAAAATGGCAAGCTAGGCGAGCTTCCTTGCTCGTGCTCTTGCCATTATTTGGATTTATTATGCTGCAATTACAGCTGTTTTCATTTTCTTTCCAATTCTCAAAACCTTTCCCATTATCAGGCTGTTACATCACCATAATCACAATTTGACTTATGGCAAAAAAGCAAACAGCAAAACCAATTGATACAAAAATTAAGGAAGCTTATGTAGACTATGTTTTAGAGCATGGAAAAGAACCTGCTTCTATTTACAAATTCGCTAAGGACTTAAAAATGAATGAAGTAGATTTTTACAATCACTTTAATTCTTTTAAAGCTTTGCAAAAGCATATCTGGGCTGATTTTTTAAAGGAAACCATTGAGAATTTACATGCAGAAGAAGCCTTTGTAGAGTATTCGTCTCGTGAGAAATTGTTGGCTTTATACTTTACTTTAATTGAAGTTTTGAAGGCTAATCGTTCTTATGCTATGATGAATCTACAGAAAATGAGAAAAGGCGATATGAAGCCAGCTTTCCTAGAAGCTTTCAAAAAGCACTTTTACAAATTTGTAGATGAAATTTTGCTTCAAGGAAAGGAGACGGAGGAAATCATTGATAGACCAGTGATTGGAGATCGTTATTCGGAAGGACTATGGATACAAACATTATTTATCCTTCAATTTTGGGCAAATGATGACAGCAAAGGTTTTGAAAAAACAGATGCTGCCATAGAAAAAGCAGTGAATGTTGCCTACGATCTGATGGGGAAAAGTCCATTAGATTCAATGTTTGATTTTGCCAAATTCATATTTCAAAACCGATAGTAATGAGCGATAGAAAAGAACAATCCAGAATACCTATTTCGAAAATTCAACGTGCCAGCAAGTTTGTATCAACTGGTGCTCGGGTTGGGGGAAATTATATAAAACATTATTCCAAAAAGGCTTTCAATCCAAAAATGGATCGTTCCCAATTGGATTTGGATAATGCCGAAGATATTTACGAATCATTAAGTGAATTGAAAGGTAGTGCATTAAAAGTAGCTCAAATGTTAAGTATGGACAGGAATTTATTACCACCAGCTTACCAAGAGAAATTTACCATGTCTCAGTACAGTGCTCCGCCTTTGTCTTATCCTTTAGTGGTGAAAACTTTCCAAAAAACATTGGGCAAAAGTCCGGATGCTATTTTTGATACCTTCACTAAAAGCGCTGTTAATGCTGCCTCTATGGGGCAGGTGCATCAGGCAACGAAAGGAGATAAAAAATATGCCGTTAAAATTCAATATCCAGGTGTAGCCGATAGTATCAGCTCTGATTTGAGATTAGTGAGACCATTTGCTACTCGCTTATTTAACATGAGTAATGCGGAATTAGATCACTATATGAGCGAGGTTGAGGGGAAATTGATGGAAGAAGCGGATTACGGCTTAGAACTCCAGCGTTCCAAAGAAATTACTGAAGCTATGGCTGGAAAAATTGATGGTTTATATTTTCCTAAGTATTATCAAGAGTTATCAGGTGATAGGGTAATTACAATGGATTGGTTGGATGGGGTCCACCTAAAAGAGTTTTTGGCTACCAACCCTTCTCAGAAAATTAAAAATAAAATTGGTCAGGCACTTTGGGATTTTTACAACTTTCAATTTCATGAATTAAGACAAGTACATGCTGATCCACATCCAGGCAATTTCATGTTTATGGATGATGGAACCATGGGAATCATCGATTTTGGATGTATAAAAGAAATCCCAGATGATTTCTATGAAAACTATTTCGCTCTGCTTAGGCCTGGTTTCATGCAGGATAAGGATGAAATCGATAAAAGATTTAAGGCTTTAGATTTCTTCCATGAAAAAGATTCACCAGCAGAAAGAAAAATTTTCAGTAGCGTGTTTTTGGAAATGATAGGAATGCTCAGTAAACCCTTTCAGTATGATACCTTTAATTTTGGCAATAATGCTTTCTTCGAGGAAATCTATGCGATGGGAGAGCGAGTATCTAACATGAAAGAAGTGCGCAACAGCAATGGTGCAAGAGGTTCAAAACATGGTTTGTATGTGAATAGAACTTATTTTGGACTTTACAATATGCTCAATCAGCTAGATGCTGAAGTGAAAATTACAAAACCTGAATGGTTGAATGGAAGCACTGAGAAAGTAGCTTAATTTATTACCGACAATTGTTTTAGGATGGCCTTGTGAAAGCATGGCCATTTTTTTTTGTCTTCATCGGAACCTCAAAAAAGTATTAGTTACTATTTATTTTTTTTTAACAGTTGTATTTAAATTTTAAAATACATAGATTTATGATGTATTATATAACTATGTAGTTGTAACTATTTATTTTTATCGCTGTATTATGAAAAAGTTATGGGTCTTTTTAGCTATTGTAACATCAATGTTCTTATTGTTGTTGTCTGCGCATATCGCTTATATTAATAGATATGTACCATCTGAAGAATTTCCAGAGGACATCTATCTTTCAAGAGTGGAGGTAAAAAAAGCACTGGTGATTTCTGCACATGACGATGATATCTGTGCCATGTCTGGGACTATCTCCAAATTAAATAAAGCAGGTTGGGAGATTAAACAACTTTGTTTTGATTCCAAAGATCGGGCAAGAAATGCAGCACATCTAAAGGCTGCAAGTTATATAATGGATGAAGCTTTATTCATTGATCTTGGAGAAGTGAGCTACCGAAAATTACATGATAGCATTCAATATTCATGGATGCCGATCCCCAAAGAGAGTTTTCCACTGGTTTACCAAAAAGATTTAGTTAAAAAGTATTTGGTAGGACAGATAGTTGACTTCAAACCTAGCATTATTTTTAGTCTGGATAATGTACTAGGAGGATATGGTCATCCGGATCATACATTTATAAGTGATTTGATCGTGGAAATATGTAAAGAGGATAAACGATCAGTTAAGAAGATATATCAATCCGTTTTTCCAGATTCCTATGAGGCTGCATTATTTCCCGATTTGGACAATAGAGCTGGAAAATATCCTAGTCCCTATTTTACTGCAAAGCAGATGTATAAAATTGATGGAATGCCTGAACCTCATGTGCAAATAAATATTTATGACAATTCCTGGAAAAAGAAAATGTTTTTATCGACCTATTTAGAGAATGAACGTAAAAATATTCGAAAGTTTTTGCCTGCTTATGAATACTATCCTCATTGGTTTTATTTTTGGCTTTTTGATAAAGAATATTTTAGAGTTATAGAATTTTAGATTGATTCTTAGGTTGACCTTATTTCGTTTTTTAATGCGATTTAAACAATAAAGTTTGGGCAGTGAAATAAATAAGATACAATAGTTTGAAGTTATAGACTAAAGGATTAATTTCATAGGAAACTATCAATAATCACAAATGAAATCTATTTTTAAGATATTTATCTGTATTTTTTTCTTTTTTATCTCAAGCTATGCTTTTGCACAAAATAAAATTGTAATTGACGATAGAACATCCATCCTTAACGCTCAAATTGAAAAGCAGCTGCAGCAAAAGTTTTTGGAAAAGAATTTGTTTTTGACTAATTCTGTAGATTTTCGAGAAAAGTGCAATTATTATTTCGCCTCCATTACCAAGGAGACTAAAGGTTATTTGTTTGAGGTAAGAGATTGCGATGATCGTTTGCTCGGGTCATATTTCGCTGGTTCCAATTTAGGATCCATCTCAGATCAGGAAAAAGAGATTATTGTTTTTTATAATCTTTGGGAGATAATTGAAAATCCAACTTACCCTGAAATAAAGTCAGAATCTAAGCCGACTGACGTTGAGGATGCTGAGAATTATGCGAATGCTGTATATTCTGAACATGATTCCCGCTATTTCTTTGCTCCATCTGCTCTTCCCCTTAAAAAAGGAGAGCTTTATTATAACTCTCTTTATTTTTTGGCTCATGATATTCAATATGGAATTAATGATCATCTTACGGTTGGGATGGGCACCACGATATTTGGATTTCCATTTTACCTAACCGCAAAGTATAGTATTCCCATTCAGGAAAATTCTCATTTAGCTTTTGGTGATTTGTTAATGGTAGGAACTTATGGAACTAATTTCTTTGGGAATTTGGCTTTTGCAACCTATACCTATGGCAATAGTCATAATAATATTTCCATAGGCGCTGGTCATTTATATTTCAGTCCAGAAGATGGTTCTGAAATTTCTTCTTCAATAGTGGGGAATTTATCGGGTATTGTGAGAGCAGGAACATATTTTTACTTCCTTTCAGAGAATTATTTATTCAGTTTTAAAGCAACAGAAAGTGCCACTAGAAGTACTCAATTATCGGATGGAACATGGTTGTTTGAAAGCGCAGAATATGAGACGCGTAGAAACATTTGGTATGGGTTAACTGGCATTCGTTTTGTCAGAAAAAGCAATGAATTAGTCAGTTGGCAATTTGGTCTGACTCATATGCTATTTGTAAGTGCTAAAGCACCAGCTCCCTACGATTCTCCTCAATGGGAAACCAACAGCTTTAATTCCGAAACGAGAATGATAGCATTTCCTACTTTTTCTTTTACTAGAAAATTTAAATTGTAAAGCATTTAAGAATTAATTTTTTACAACTTGATTGGGAAAGGAAACTAGATGTGATCCAAGATTATGAAACCAAAAAGAATGTGATTTCTTAAATTTCTTTTTCTATTCTGACATCTTTTACCCTTTCCATTGCAGCTGGTCAAGGAGAAACTAACTGTAAATCATAGTTGCGCAATTAAAGCATCTGATATTATCCAAGTATTTAACATTAATCACACTTAATAGTACCAACTATCATTGGGTTCTTCAATTATATATGTTGTATAACTAGAAGTTGCAAATATTCCGTACCCATTTTCAATGTTTGAATACATTTGGGTAGGCTCAGTAAAAGGCCCGGGATATTGATTGTTATCGATAGTGATTAAATAGAGGTAAAGCGCTCGGTTTATTTTATGGAACTCTATTTCATAGTTAGTAGCTTGATAATAGGTAGAATCGTCTGATATCGATTCATAGCTTCTCAAATCATTATACGCACCAAGCTTCATCTCGTACTCTTTGCCATTGAAGATGTCGTCTGAAAGAATAAAGTGGCCCCCTGAGTTAGGTAAATAGGTGTCTTGGGTTTGTGGGTCTATTGGCTCCAAATACACAAAATTTCTGACGCTAGTAGTATCTTCATCGCCCATGTTCCAATAAGTAGTACGTTGCGCAACTCTAGCCAAGTAATAATTTTCTTCATTTCCATCATCTTGTATTTTGATGGTTACAGTAGTGTTGTAAGAGTTGCTAGAATAACTTCCATTTGGATTTATCTCATATGCTATTTCAACTTCATTGTCTTGTAAATTACTGGGTATTTTTTCAGTTGAAGAAATCCTTTGATAATCATCATGGAGCACTTCAAATTCATAATTACTACCCGCTTTCAATTCTATACTTTCATTATTGTAAAACCCTTGATTAATATGGTTCAATTCTCCCATCTCAATGCCGTCTTCGAAGATGAGAACACGAGCATTATCAATGAAGCCTGTCCCTCTTTTATTAAATATAAATGAAGAATAGCTTATTTGAACCTCGGGACTTTCATTAGGTTTTAACCAAGTATTAAGAACCAATTTTTGTTCTTCTTCATCTATATCAATTTCAACTTCTTTTTCACAAGAGAAAAATGAAATACTAAGTAAGCTGAAAAATGCTATTTTGATACTATTTTTCATGAGGTCTGATTTTGAAATTATAAGTAATTGAAGGAATGAACTGGAACAAACTAATTTGATTGAAGCTAGTTTCTCCAATTGAATTTGTTCGCGTTTCGATATAGAAAGGGTTTCTTCTGTTGTATAAGTTATAGGCACTTAAAGTCCAACTTGAGCTACCCCATTTTTTATCTTTGTACCAAGTGACTCCAATATCCGCCCGGTGATAAGCAGGCATTCTATAGGCATTTCTGTCGCTGTATTGGTAGATGTCAGTGTTTCCATAGCCGTATTCATTTCGAAGTTCAGGAGTTTCATTTAAAGTCGGGTATTGTGCTATAGGTAAAGTGATTGAGTTTCCAGTCCCATAGACCCAAGTTCCGCTGATTTCCCAATCATCCCCAACTTTATAATTCATGACCAAACTGAGGTCGTGTCTTCGGTCATATTTATAAGGAAAAACTCTTCCGAAATTTAATTCTTCAAATTGTCGGTTGTTATAGGAAAGGGTGTAACCTAACCAACCGTTAAATTTGCCTTCTTTTTTTCTTATTAAAAACTCAGCTCCATAGCTCCACCCGTTTCCAACGGCTACTTTATCTTCCCAACTTTCAGAAACATTTAAGAAATTTGATCCTTCCTTATACTCAATGAGGTTGTTCATGTTTTTGTAATATCCCTCAATCGAGAAATCGTATTTACCATCCGCTAATAAGGAGGACATTCCTATTGCTGTTTGCTGTGAAAACTGTGGTTTTATGTTATCTGTTGCTGGCACCCACAAGTCGGTTGGTAAACCAATGCCCGAATTAGTTAAAAGATGAAGGAATTGAGCCATTTCAGCATAAGAGGCTTTAAAAGATAAATTTTTGTTGACCAGATACCGTGCTGACACTCTAGGTTGGAAGGAAGGATATAGTTCATCTTTTACTGCAAAAGCTGAAGTATGAATACCTGCATTTATTTTGAGATTATTAAAAGGCTCGAATTCATCTTCTACATAAAGTGAAAATTCATTACCGTAAACAGCTTTACTCTTAGGGATATCAAAATCATCCGAAAAATCTGCTTCAATATTAAAAGCTTCTGGCTGAAAAATGTGATAAATGTAATTCACTCCAAATTTTAGACTATGATCATTATTTAAAAAATAGTCAAAGTCCATTTTTAAGCCATAATCTTGAATTCCAGAATTGTAAGCAGCATAGAAGCTTTCTTCCTCCTCAGTTGTGGCAGTGGCATAACGATAATAACTATCGTTAAAAAGTTCGAAATTATATTTTGAATAGGTCGCTGTGGTGTTGAGGAATAAGCGATTAGAAAATAGATGGTTCCATCTTGCAGCTGTAGTGAAATTTCCCCATTTGATTCCAGCTTCATCTCTGTATTCTGAAATGGAGCCTCCATCATCAAACTCTTCTTCATAACGAGCATAAAATTTATCTGCTCCAGTATAAGCACTAAGATAGATTCGGTCTTTATCTGAAATTATATAGTTTGCTTTGCCGTTGAAATCATAGAAATAATAGCCTACATCAGCGCCTTCTGTAGCCATTCTTATAAAGGGTCTTGCCAATACATCAATATAAGTTCTTCTTCCTGATAAAATTATGGAACCTTTATCTTTCTTAATTGGCCCTTCCACTGAAAGTCTTGAGGCAATTAAACCAACCCCGCCTTCTGCTTGCCAATTTTTCATATTACCATCTTTCATGTTGATGTCAATTACAGAGGAAAGTCTTCCACCATATCTTGCAGGAAAGCCGCCTTTAATTACTTCTACATTGCTAATGGCATCAGCATTGAAAACGGAAAAGAATCCAAATAGGTGAGAAGCATTATATACTGGTACGCCATCAAGTAAAATCAAATTTTGGTCAGGGCCACCACCTCTAACATAAATCCCGCTGCTACCTTCTGAACCACTTTGTACGCCCGGCATCAATTGGATAGTTTTCAAGACATCTACTTCTCCAAGTAAAGCGGGTATTGCTTTAATGTTTTCCGAAGTAATTTTCATGCTGCTCATTTTGGTGAGTTCCAAGTCAGGTCTAGTGCCTTTAACCACAACTTCTGACAATGCATCGGATAGCTTCAATTCAAAATTAAGCTGTGTATCACCATCTAATTCAATGAATTTTTTGATTGTGGCATATCCCACGTAAGAAATTTCTAAAGTCGCAGTGTCTCCCGGAATGTTTAAACTATAAAAGCCGTAATTATTAGCAGCAGTTCCTTTCTTTGTGGCTGGCTGCCAAATATTGGCACCGATTAAATTTTCGCCTGTTTTAGCATCTTTTATATAGCCACTTATTCTGTTTTGAGCATGAGAATGCAACCCGAAACTAATCAGGATAAGCAGTAGTATGCAGTTTTTCATTAAGCTTGAGTTAGGTTGATAGTTTACTGTTTTTGAATCTAGATACAAACGTAGTTTAAATATTGATATTATAGAATAATGAAACTATTTATTTTAATCATTACAGATTTTTATGACTTAAATAAGACTGAAAAACTGTTGTTTGTCCTCCTTCATCGAATATTTTGATTAAATAATCTACTGGAAATAATTATTTTAATTTTAATGCGTAGTTTTGATACATCGCTTTTAAAGAAGAAAAAATTATGAACACATTTAAGAATTTATTGATTTATTCAGTTTCACTTATAGCATTATTTAGTTTGACTGCCATTTCTTGTGAAGATTTATCAGAAGAAGTTACTGTAGATGTTCCAACTGATTTAACAAAAACTTTTCGAGTATCAAGTACAGAAACTGGTGCTTTTGAAATTGTAGAACAAGTTGATTTGGCATCTGATGAGATTGCCGAAAGACGTGAGCAGATGAAGGATTTCACAGTTGAGTCTTTTAACTTTGCAGTAGTTGATAATTTAGAAGAAGGTAGTGGTATTCCTACTAATTTAGAGCTTTTGTTCTATGCAGGGGATAATAGAGTGGGAACTGGAACTGGAATTCTTAGTGGTTCAACATTTGAAGAACAATTAAACAGCCTTAGTTCTGAGTATGTTACGCAATTGAAAAATGCAGTTGAGACATATGTACTTGATGATGGTACTTTACTAGAAATTACTCTTGAAGGATTTGCAGATGTTCCAATGGATTATACCGTTACTTTTACTATGGAAGCCACTATTGAAGCTGGCGTGCAATAAAAATTTATAAATTATTGTATAAAACCTGTTTTCAAGCTGAGAGCAGGTTTTTTTTATGCTTACTTATTTCTATAAACATTATCGCAAATAATAGCAGTAGCCATTGCAGCATTTAAAGACTCAGCTTGCCCAATTTTTGGGATGGTTACTTTCTCTGAAATCAATGGAATAAGTTCCTTTTGAATTCCGTGTGATTCATTTCCAATTACTAACAGACCATCAGCTTCGAATTTAACTTGATGCACATTTTTCCCTTCTAGCAAAGCGCCATAAATTTTTCTGTTCTGATTTTTTCCTAAAAATTCTTTCAAATCTCTTCGATACAAATTAGTTCTGAATATGGAGCCCATGGAAGCACTTATTACTTTAGGATTATAAAATTCGGCAGTAGTTTCCGAGCAAATGATGTTTTTGATGCCATACCAATCTGCTAATCTGATAATAGTGCCTAAATTTCCTGGGTCTCTAATGTCATCTAAAACTAAATCAAAGCCATTTGAATCATATTTTGAAGGTGCTTTTTCATGCACCACAGCCAATGCATCGGTATTGCTTTGAAAAGCTCCCAAAGCACTTAATTCTTTTTCTTTTACAATGATTGGCTCAATCTCAGAACTATTAATCTCCTTTTGATGTCTACTTAAAAAATCTTCGCTGACAATTAAATATTTCAGTTTATAGGAAGAATTTAATAATTCAAGGGTATTTTTGGCTCCTTCAACTATAAATAGCTCTTCTTTTTGTCGGAATTTCTTTAATTGAAGAGATTTGATGAACTTTGTATTATTCTTAGTAAGCATTTATTCGATAGCACTAAAATTGAGTATAAAAATAATAAAATCCTTTCTACTGGTCAGTATCATATTTTTCACATCTTGTGTTGGCACAAGCTATTTGAAAAAAGATGAAAAACTTCTGTATAAACAGCGGATTAAAGGTAATGAAAATATTTCTTCTGATAGGTTAGATGACTTATTTACGCAAAAAGCCAATAGAAGAATTCTCCTACTTCCGATATCACCTTATGTAGCGTTTTATGAGATAGGGAAGCAATTTTATAACAAGGATCAAATTGAACAGCAAAAAGAGCAAGTACAAGAGTCTTTATCAGAGAGAATTAAAATGGCTCGAGAGCATGAGAAGTTTGCCAAAGCCTCAAGGCTTGAGAGAAAATTAAACAGGAAATCAGATAAGCTGAGCACCAAATTAGAAGATGGTAATATTTTGATGCGCTGGGGTGAACCTTTGGCTATTTATGATTCGGCTGCAACTGAAAGGACTAAAGACCAGATTAAACTCTTCCTAGAGTCAAAAGGGTATTTTGATTCAAAAGTTGATTATGAAACCAGTGAAAGAGGGCTTAAAGATAGAAGGGTAACAGTGACTTATAAGATTGAAGAAAATGAACCCTATTTTATTGACACTGTTTTTTATGATGTAGGCGATGATAAAGTAATGATGAGTGTACTTGTGGGTGGCGCAAGGAATAGATTGGTTAAGCCAGGTGATATTTACGATCAAAGCAAGTTAACTTCAGAGCGGGAGAGAATAGAAACATTGATGAAAAATAATGGGTATTATACCTTCTCTCGACAATTTGTAGAATTCAATGTCTTTCGTGATCCAGACACCACAGCCTTAGGTTTAGAAGTGTTAATTAACAGACCCCAGGATGCTCTGCAACATAAACGATATACTTTAGATGCGGTAAATTTTACGACTGATGTAAATACACAACTTGGTGGGGTAAAAAGGACAGTCGAGAAATTCAATTCCATTAATTATTCATATTATAAATATTCTTATAAAAAGAGGATTTTGGATCAGCGTGTCTTTTTAAGACCAGGTGAATATTATAGCCTTGAAAAAACCTTAAATACCCAACGTCAATTGGCTAATCTTGACATGTTCCGATTTGTGAATGTAAAATATGATACAGCAGGAGGTGATTTTGTGGCAAACATTTTCACTAGTCCATTAGAGAAGTATCAGTTGAGCAATGAAGTAGGTGTAAATGTAAATGTGACGTTCGGTCTACCGGGTCCTTTTTATAATGTATCTTTAAAAAACAGGAATCCTTTTGGTCGTGTTGAGATTATGGAGCTTTCTGGTCGTTTGGGTTTTGAAGGAGTGGCCAACTTATCAGATCAAACAGATGTTACCACAGCCACAGAAGCACGAGCAAATTTGTCTTTCACTTTTCCGCACTTTTTATTTCCGTTTGGAACCCAGCTTAAATCTCGCTTTGCATTATTAAATCCCAAAACCAAAACAGGATTGGGATTTAATTATACTAAAAGACCAGAATATATTCGAAGTAATTTAAATGGTTCTTATGGTTATTCCTGGCAAAATAAAAAGAGATGGATATTTGACCTGACGATTACTGATATTAATCTTATTGAGTCAGATTTACAAGATGATTTTCGAGAAGCTTTAGATGAGCAAGCTACCTTTGGAAGGCAGCTGAGTAGATCATTTCTGCCATCATTTGTTTCAAGCAGTTCAATCAATATTTCTAAAAACTTCAATAACTATGGGCAAGCTAATAGTCGGGCAAGTTTTATAAAATTCTTTGTAGAAACTGGTGGGAATCTTTTAAATATAAATGCCATCAGTAATAATATAAATGATGATTCATTAGCTTACTTTCAGTTTTTGAAAGCTTCTGTTGATTACAGGACTTATATTCCTTATGGTAGAGAAAGCACCTTTGCCTATCGATTTCATATTGGAGCTGCAAAACCCTATGGTGAATTTTCACGAGGCTTACTACCTTACGAAAAATACTATTTTGCAGGAGGTAGCAATAGTATTAGAGCATGGGCTCCAAGAAGGCTAGGACCAGGAAGTTTTGTGGAAACAGATGAGGAAGGGAATTTTATTTATAATTTTGAAAGACCAGGAGAAATTATACTGGAAACTAGTATAGAAGTAAGGCGCAATTTGATAAGTTTTCTAGATGGTGCACTTTTTGTCGATGCAGGAAATGTTTGGTCTTTTTCTGAAAACGATGAACCTGGTAGTGATTTCAAATTAGATAGATTTTTCAATGAAATCGCCATAGGAACAGGTTTTGGCTTAAGAATTGATTTTTCTTTTTTAATTATGCGTTTTGATTTGGCCTTTAAATTATATGATCCTGCAAGAGAAACAGGCGAACGTTGGACGATAGATGAATGGAACCTAGGGACAAGAGATAATTATGGGCCAGCCTTAAATATAGGGATTGGTTATCCTTTCTGATTTTTCTTTTTCCTGAAGATATTCTTTATATCCTCAAACGATTCCTCGAAACTATCAGCAATATCTTTAATTACCTCTTTATTATCTTCGGTGAAATGATCAAAATCTTTTTCAAGCGATTCCTTACTTTTTTTTAATTCTTGTAATCGCTCTTTTAATTCTAACTTTTCTGAAATATTGCTTTGACTGATTTCGGAAAATAAACTGTCTATTTTTTTCCTGCTTTGCTAAAGAATTCTTCAGCCTTGCCTCTTTTGTGTTCCATCTATATTTGATTTTTAAATACTACTTAAAGCTAACAATTTTTATGATTGAAATTGAAAGACTCTTTTACTAAAATACTAGGAAGTAGATGTCTCTATTTGCTTTTTTTACTGTCTTTTTGCTCTTTAAGAAATTTTTCTGGTGTCCTTTTCTTATACCACTGCATAATTCCAAAACTTAGAAAGAAGCCTGAACCAGAGCCCTCCATAATAATGATAAAAGAAATCAAAAATGCGTTGAGATAATTGCCAAATGGCTCTACATTCTTTATTTCTTGTAGAAACTCAGGATTCGACAGCAAATAAATGAAAATATAAATTGCAAATGCTAGTGAAGAACTAACCGCAGTAAACATGCCTGTACCTATTCCTTTAAAATAGTCGAAATCACTATTTCTATTTTTGATTGATTTGATGGAATAAAATACTCCCGCCCCCATGATAATTATATTGAGGGTTCGTAATTCTAAATTATGTTCTAATCCTGCTGCCATCATAATGAGGAAATAGGCAACAAGACCTATAAAAACAATTATTCCTCCAATAATTCCATTGTATTCAATTGAATCTTTTTTCATTGCATTTTAATAATTGGTTATGTATTTAACACGGCATCACAGTAATTGTTGTTGCTTTCTTACATCATATCCATTTTCAGATTAAATCGTGCTAGGTATTAATTATAGCATTTCATCGAATTATCCGTGAATTTCCTTGCTTATCCTTTATATTTGCAGTCGAAGATTCAACAAGAGGTTTCGATGCCACGAAAAGCACTTAAATTAAATTTTATATCCTTATTGATAATTGCAGTATTGATGTCTGCTTGCGTAAATCAAGGAGGACGTAAATCAATGCCGAAGAAAAAACCATTACCCTGTCCTGTGAAAGATTGTTAATTTATGAGAAAAATAGTTATTGCCATAGACGGATATTCAGCCTGCGGTAAAAGCAGTACTGCAAAAGAAGTAGCAAGCCAGTTGGGGTACAGTTATATTGATTCAGGAGCAATGTACAGAGCAGTAACTTTGTATTTTCATGAAAATTATGTTACCGTTGATAATCCTAAAGACGTTTCAAACGCTTTAGATAAAATCAATATTTCTTTCGTTTTTAATGAAAGAAAGGCATCCAGTGAAACTTATTTGAATGGCTTGAATGTTGAGGAGGAGATTCGAAAAATGTACATTTCTAATCAAGTAAGTAAAATAAGTGCAATTTCGGAGGTGCGTAAAAGCATGGTCAGCCAACAAAGAAAATTAGGGAAGAAAAAAGGGGTGGTAATGGATGGAAGGGATATTGGTTCAAATGTATTTCCTGATGCTGAATTAAAAGTATTTATGAACGCTGGTCTGGAAATAAGAGCTGAAAGAAGGCAAAAGGAGTTGTTAGAGAAGGATCAATTAGTGCCAATCCCTGAGATTGAAGAAAATTTATTGGCGCGTGATAAAATGGATTCTGAAAGAAAGGAAAACCCATTGGTAATCCCTGATGATGCTTATATTTTAGATACGAGTGAATTGACATTGCCCGAGCAAGTAGAATATGTTTTGCAATTGGCAACAGAAAAAATGATTAAACATGACAGCTAAACTTAAGGTAACAATTGATCAAGATTCCGGCTATTGCTTTGGAGTTGAGTATGCTATAAGAATGGCAGAAGACGCAATGGAGGATTCTGAAAAATTATATTGTTTGGGAGATATAGTCCATAATGATATGGAAGTCAAGAGACTCTATAAAAAAGGACTAAGGGTGATCAATCATGACGAATTGAAACAGCTACATGATTGTAAAGTCCTCATTCGTGCACATGGAGAGCCTCCTGAAACTTATAGAGTAGCTATGGAAAATAATATCGAACTTATTGATGCTAGTTGCCCAGTGGTCTTAAAATTGCAGAACCGAGTGAAAAATGCCCATGATAAGATGTGCACTGATAAAGGTCAAATTGTTATCTACGGTAAAAAAGGCCATGCTGAAGTTACAGGTTTAAATGGGCAAACAAATGGAAATGCCATCATCGTAATGGATGAATCAGATTTGGATAAGATTGATTTTACAAGACCAGTAACATTATTTAGTCAAACAACCAAAAGCACAACTGGTTTCTACGATATCAAACAGAAAATTGAGAGCAGGTTGAAACTAGCTCAATCAGGAATACAAGAAGAGAAAGCTGCAAAACTTAGCGCCAATGATAGTATTTGTAGGCAGGTATCCAATAGAGAGCCTAAGTTGAACGAGTTTTCCCAGCAGCATGATGTGATATTGTTTGTAAGTGGTAAGAAGAGCTCAAATGGGAAAGCATTGTACCAAGTATGTAAAGCTCAAAACGCCAATAGCTATTTTATTGAAAGCGAAGATGAGATAGATAGCACATGGTTTGAAGGCTTTGATACAGTTGGAATTTGCGGTGCTACTTCCACGCCAATGTGGTTAATGGAAAAAGTGAAAAATTTTGTAGAAAATATTGAACACCAAAGCCTTCAAAGCTGTTAACAAAAAAGTTTAAATTTCATTTTAATATACGTGCTAATAATGCGCTAAAAGATTTTTTTTAGCAAAATAATTCTTAATTTTGCCTCAATTTCAAATAAGGGTTCATTGTTAAATAAAGACATGTCTCATACCATTAAACTTAAAAAAGGTTTTGATATCAATCTAGCTGGTAAAGCAGAGAATAAGATATCAAATGCACCTAAACCGGAAACATTCGCGATAAAACCAACTGATTTCCCGGCTATTACAAGGCCCAAGTTATTAGTAGAAGAAGGTGACACTGTTAAAGCAGGTTCTCCACTTATCTATGATAAAATGGCTCCAGATGTCTTGTATTGTTCTCCAGTGAGTGGAGAAGTAGCTGAAATCAAAAGAGGTGAAAAGCGAAAGCTATTAGAATTAAGGATTTTAGCAGATAAAGAAAATGAATTCGAGGATTACGGAAAGCATTCCAAATCTGATCTGAAGTCATTAGATGCTCAAAAAGCTAAAGAAACTATGCTGAAAAGTGGTGTTTGGCCTAACATTATCCAAAGACCATACGGTATTGTTGCAAATCCTGAAGATTCGCCAAAAGCAATCTTTATATCTGCATTTGATACGCATCCCTTAGCGCCTGATTATAACTTCATTTATAAAGAGGAAGAAGAAGCATTTGCAGCAGGTCTAGAGGTGATAAAAAAATTCACTGAAGGTAAAGTACATATTAATATTTCTGAAGATAAAGAAATGTTAAAGATGTTCAGCCAAGCAGAAGGTGTCCAAATCAATAAATTTTCTGGTAAACACCCATCAGGTAATGTTGGAGTTCAAATTCATCATATTGACCCTATCAATAAGGGAGATATTGCATGGACTGTAAAACCATATGGAGTAATCCAAATTGGTAAGCTTTTCTTAACTGGAAAGTATGATGCTTCCAAAAAAGTAGCATTGACAGGTTCGGAAGTAAGTGAGCCGCAATACTATCAAACATACGTTGGTGCTTCGATTAAAAATATCATCAAGGACAACATCTCTGGCGATCACGTAAGATATATTTCTGGAAACCCACTAACTGGTGAAAGAATTGAGGCCGATGGTTATATTGGCTATTACGATGAGCAGATAACGGTTGTTCCTGAAGGAGATTTTGAAGAATTATTAGGATGGATTAAGCCAACTACTTCGAAATTAAGTATTCATAGAGCTATTGGTTTGTTATCTTTCTTAAACAAAAAGAAAGAATATGTATTAAATACCAATACTAATGGAGAAGAAAGAGCATTTGTATTAACTGGAGAGTTTGAAAAAGTTCTTCCAATGGATATTCTGCCTAACTACTTGTTTAAAGCGATTATGGCTGAAGATTATGATGAGATGGAAGCTTTAGGTATTTTTGAATTAGTGGAAGAGGATGTAGCTTTATGCGAATTCATAGATGTTTCTAAGCATGAGCTGCAAGCCATCTTAAGAAAAGGAATCAATTTAATGATAAATGGATAAAAGATAATTAATCCTTAGGGTTAATATCAATAAATATAATCATACTATAAAATATGAATCCAATACAAAAATTCTTCGATAAAATTGAACCTCTTTTTGAGAAAGGGGGGAAATACGAGAAGTACTATACATTGTACGAAGGTCACCGAACGATTCTCTTCAGACCTAAGTTAGTAACGGGTAAGAAGGGTGTTCAAATTAGGGACGCCAACGACTTAAAAAGAACAATGATTACGGTTGTAATCGCCATGATACCATGTTTACTGTTTGGGATTTGGAACATAGGTCACCAGCATTTTTTAGCAATTGGTGAAACAGCAACCTTTATCCAGAAAATTGGAATTGGAGCTATTCAGGCTCTTCCAATCATTATTGTTTCTTATGCAGTAGGGCTTGGGACTGAATTTGCTATTTGCGTGATCCGAAACCACCCAGTAAATGAAGGCTATTTGGTAACCGGGATGTTGATAGCTTTAATTATGCCACCAAGTATCCCATTATGGCAAGTGGCCTTGGCAACAATTTTTGCTGTAATTATTGCAAAAGAAGTTTTCGGTGGTACAGGAATGAATGTTCTTAATGTAGCTTTGACTGCTAGGGCATTTTTATATTTTGCTTACCCTACAGATATTTCTGGTGAAGTATGGACTTATTTAGGGGGTGCTACAGCCATAGATGGTTATTCAGGAGCAACGGCCTTGGCGGTTGCTTATGATACGGGCTTAAATGGTACTGGTACAGTGTTGGAATCTTTCTCAAGTTTCTGGGCAGAAGGAATGTATTCATTTAAAAATATGTTCCTTGGCGCAATTCCAGGTTCTATTGGTGAAACCTCTACATTGATGGTATTAATTGGTGCCTTAATTCTTATCGCTACAGGAGTTGGAAGCTGGAAAATTATTTTCAGTGTATTTGCCGGTGCTTGGTTAATGGGCTTAGGATTTAATGCAATTGGAGTCAATGCTTTTATGGATATGCCAGCTCATTATCACTTAGTAATAGGAGGTCTGGCTTTCGGAGCTGTGTTTATGGCTACTGATCCTGTATCAGCTGCTCATACAGAAACTGGTAAATGGATTTACGGATTATTGATAGGGATACTAACTGTTATTATCAGAGTTGTAAACCCTGCCTATCCGGAAGGAATTATGCTTGCCATTCTTTTAATGAATGTGTTTGCGCCATTAATTGATCATTATGTTGTAGAATCTAATAAAAAGAGGAGGTTAAAACGTGCGACAGTCTAATTATTATGTAATATTATTTTCCGTAATACTAACAGTAGTATTAGGCGGATTATTAGCAGCCACATCTGAAGGCTTAGGCCCTATCCAGCAAAAGTCAATCGAGTTGGATACGAAAAAACAAATTTTGGGTGCAGTAATGGAAGTGACATCCGAAATGGATGTGATTGAAACCTACGATAAAGCTATTAAATCTGAAGTTACAGATTACGAGGGTAATATCGTAACCGAAAATGAAGAAGGGGAGCCAATAATTGCTGAGGATGTTAATGTTGCAAAGCAATACAAAATATCTCCAGAAGAAAGACTTTATCCTGTATTCAAATATTATGGTAAAGATGGAGGTGAAGAAATAGAGTCTTATATATTGCCTGTTTATGGCAGTGGTTTATGGGATAATATTTGGGGTTATGTTGCCTTAGATACTGAAGGGAAGACAATCAAAGGTGCTGTGTTTGCTCACGCAGGTGAAACACCTGGTTTAGGTGCAAGAATTACTGAGGATCAAGTACAAGCTAGATTTGAAGGTAAAAAATTATACAATGATCAAGGTGAATTAGTATCTGTTAAGATGCTTAAGGGCGAAAATAATCCTGAAAGTAAGTTGGATGAACACCACGTTGATGGAATGTCTGGAGCCACAATTACGGGTAATGGTTTAAATGATATGTTGAAAAATTACTTCAAGCATTACCAATCATATTTTAACAAAAAAGGTGCTACTGCCACTTTATAATTTAAAGAAATTAAAGATATGAGTACAGAAACTGTAGATAAGCCGGTTAAAAAAGAGTCAGAATCTTTTCTTTCCAAGAGAAGGAAGAAGATTGTAACCGATCCTTTAAATGACGATAACCCAATTACCATTCAGGTTTTAGGTATTTGTTCTGCACTTGCAGTAACTACGCAAATGAAGCCTACGATGGTAATGTCAATTGCGGTTATATTTGTAATAGTTTTCTCAAACTTAACTATTTCATTAATAAGAAAGTTAATTCCTAACCGTGTTAGGATTATTGTGCAATTGGCAGTTATTGCAACATTGGTAACATTGGTAAATGAAGTGTTGCAGGCATTTGCTTATGACATGTACAAAGAATTAAGTGTATTCGTAGGTCTGATCATTACGAACTGTATCATCATGGGACGTTTGGAAGCCTTTGCTTTAGCAAATAAACCTTATGATTCAATTCTTGATGGTTTAGGTAGTGGACTAGGCTATGCTTGGATTATCTTGGCTGTTGCTTTCTTTAGAGAACTTTTTGGTTCGGGAGCAATTTTTGGCTTCGAGGTATTTAAAGCAATTGGCTTCTCAGCAGATGGTTGGGTTGGAATGGATTACCAAGCTAATGGTATTATGGTAACCCCAGTAGGAGCCTTCTTTATATTAGGGCTGATTATCTGGGTGCAGAGAAATAAAACAGGATACGTAGAAAATTAATCGCTAAAATTTTTAACAATGGATTTAATTAACTTAGGAATAAAATCAATTTTTATAGAGAACATGGTTTTTGCCTATTTCTTAGGTATGTGTTCTTTTTTGGCGGTTTCTAAAAAGGTAAGCACTGCTTTCGGTTTAGGATTAGCTGTTGTATTCGTTTTAACAATTACAGTCCCAACAAACTGGTTATTAAGCGAATTCGTATTAAATGAGGGAGCATTATCTTGGATTAGTAAAGACTTTGCTAGTATCGATTTAAGCTTCTTAAGCTTTATCATGTATATTGCTGTAATTGCATCTATGGTGCAATTAGTAGAAATGGTGATTGAAAAAACATCTCCTGCCTTATATGGCTCTTTAGGTATCTTCCTTCCATTAATTGCTGTGAACTGTGCTATCTTAGGTTCTTCTTTGTTTATGGATCAAAGAGAATATGGATTAGCAGAATCTGCCGTTTATGGTTTTTCGTCAGGAATAGGTTGGTTCTTAGCAATTATAGCTTTGGCAGCAATTCGTGAAAGATTGAAATATTCAAATGTACCAGATGGCCTAAAAGGTTTAGGAATCACAATGTTGATAACAGGATTGATGGGTATTGCATTTATGTCATTTATGGGTATTTCTATTTAATATTTATACATAAAAGATATTTTCAAAGCCTTGATGGACTACATCAGGGCTTTTTTCGTTAGTACAGACATACATTTTTATTTATGAGACAAAGAATTCTTACCAAAATAGCAGGTTATTTTTTCAGGGGGTTACTATTTGTAGCACCTATTGCATTTACACTTTTAGTGATTCAGGCAGTTTTTAATTGGCTGGACGGCTTATTGCCAGTTAATATTCCTGGCCTTGGGATTGTAATTCTTGTATCTGCTATCATAGGGATAGGTTATTTAGGGAGCACCTATTTTATGAAGCCATTTTTTGAGATGTTTGAGCAAATTATCACAAAAATCCCCTTATTAAGTCTAATATATAATTCAATTAAAGATTTGGTTGGTGCTTTTGTGGGTGATAAGAAGAAATTTAATGAACCAGTAATGGTGCAGTTTGACGAATCTGGTAAAATATTTAAACCTGGATTCATCACTCAAAGTGATTTGAGTAAAGTTGAACTAGATGGATACTGTTCAGTATACATGCCCCATTCTTATAATTTCTCTGGGAATATAATTGTCGTTAAAAATGATTTGGTTCGTCCTTGGGATGTGAATAGTACTAATGCTATGAAGTTTATTGTCTCAGGAGGTGTTAGTGGTTTTGAGGATATGTAATAAATAGTATAGAAAAAATGCAAAAATATTTGAATTTAGGTGTTAAATATAAATAAAAAAATAATAAATAATAATAAAGCAATAAAAATAAATTAAATTCTCTTTCTTGTTTTTTAAGAGCAATGTATGTTATTATATTTGTTTATAGTAAAAAATTTTATGGCGAGGGGAGAAGTTTTGAACGTAAAAGCGAAATATAGGGCAATTATTGATAGCGGTTCTACAGGTGATGTAATTTCTGCTGTGGTTATTTGCATTGAATGTATTATAGCTTCTTCTGTGATTTTAGGTAATATATTGAACTAAGCCCTTTTAATTTACTGTAACTTCCCTTAATTTTCCTTTATGCATAAGGAAAATCTTTTCACAATTTATAAATCATCTGCTGGTAGTGGCAAAACCTTCACTCTAACTAGGGAATATCTTAAATTAGCATTTCAAAATCCTGATCATTTTAAAAAAATCTTAGCGGTTACTTTTACTAATAAAGCTACGCAGGAAATGAAGGAGCGGATTATTCAGAACCTGTTTGACTTTTCTCGTAAGACTCCTTCAGATATGGGAGAGCAGTTAAAAAGTATTTTAGATTTAACAGATACTGAATTGAAAGAAAAGTCTCAGAAGCTGCTAGTTTCAATACTTCATAATTACAGCCGATTTTCTGTTCAAACAATAGACAGGTTCTTCCAAAATGTAATGCGCTCCTTTGCAAGGGAATTAAGTCTTCAAGGTGATGGAGAGCTGCTTTTAAATACTGATGAAGTAAGGCAAGCAGTGCTTGATTTGATGATGGAAGACATAAGTGATCCAAAACATGTTGCATTAAAAAATTGGATAATAGATTTCTCAGTTAATAAGTTGGAAGATAAAGGCAAATGGGATGTCAGAAAGGATATTCTTTCTTTTACTGAGGAATTAATGAAAGATGATTTTAAGGTCATTGAAGATGCTTTAGATAAGGAGATAAGTGATTATGAGAAGCTGAAAATATTTAAAAACAAGCTCAATAAAATTATTGTTCAGTTTGAAAATGTATTGGATAGGATTAGCAAAAGTGCTTTTAAAGTTATTGAAAACAGGGGTTTAACTCTTGATGATTTTAGCGGGAAAGGTAGATCTGCACCGAATTTTTTCAATAAAATCAGTAAGGAAAGTAAAACAAAGAATAAATACGAATTAAGTGATTTATTAAATGCTACAGTTCAAAAGGCCTTAGAATCAAATGGCGAAACTTTAGCAGCCAAGTCTTCCAAGAAAAAAGAACTTATTCTTCAAACGGCATCAGAAGGCTTAATTGATTTTTTCCATGAAGCCATTCACTTCATTCAAAAAAATATTGGAGAGTATCGCTCAGCTGAAAATATCCTTAAGAATATTTATTTGATTGGGATTACCCAACATTTCAATCGAAAAATGCAGGATTATAAAAAGGAAGAGGGTATTCAGTTTCTTTCTGATACCACTCAATTTTTGAATCAAATAATCGGCACAGACCCAGCTGAAAGTCCATTTGTATATGAGAAAATGGGTAGTTTTTATGATCATTTTCTGATAGATGAGTTTCAGGATACTTCCACTCTTCAATGGCAAAATTTCAAACCGCTAGTAGAAAACTCCCTGTCGGAGGGAAACGAGAATTTAGTGGTAGGAGATGTAAAGCAATCTATTTACCGTTGGCGAGGCGGTGATTGGAGATTATTATTGAAAGGTTTGAAAGAAGATATTTCTCCAGCTTTTTATCATGAAGATGCTTTAAGTCATAATTTCCGAAGTAAGCCTAATGTTATAGATTTTAACAACGATTTATTTTCTGCCTTACCTTCTATTATCAAATCAAATGCAGTTAACAAGGAAAAAAATAATTTCACCGAGGAAGTTGAGTATTTGTTGCAAGATCTGCCAGATGCCTATAATGAAGTAGTGCAGCAAAAGAAAAACGATTATCCTTATAAGGGATTTGTAGAACTACAGTTTTTTGAGGAAGAGGATACAGAAGAAGGAGAAAAAACTAGCTGGAAGGAAAATGCTTTAGAAAAGTTTGTTGAGGATTTAGAACGTTTACAGAAATCAGGTCTCAAACTCAAGGATGTTGGAATTCTAGTAAGAAAAAAAGCAGAAGGAATAGAAATTCAGGATTTTATAGAGCAATACAAAAATGATAATCCACAGAAAGCAAAGGAGTACCAGTACAACATAATATCTGATGAAACCTTGTTGTTGTCCAGTGCCCACATTGTAAATTTTTTATTGAACTGTTTCCAGTACTTATATACGGGAGATATAATAGCGCTTTCCCAAATTAAATTCTTTTATCAGAAAATCATCAATCAGGACAATTCGCTAATACACGAGATTGTGAAGGTGGATGGTAAAGAAGATTTCCTGCCTAATAAATTTTTATCTGTCCAGAAAGAAATGATGAGTTTGAGTTTACTAGAGATGAGTGAAAAACTGATACAAATTTTTAAACTCAAAGAAATTAAAAAGGAAAAAGCGTATCTATCGGCTTTTCAAGATGTATTATTAGATTTTGGTAATAAAGGAGGGGTTCCTGATTTTCTGGAATGGTGGGAACAAAATAATCAATCCTACGCCATTAAATTGCAATCAGATGAGCATTCTGCAAGATTGATGACCATCCATAAAGCTAAAGGATTGGAATTTAAGGTATGCATGATTCCACTTCTGGAATGGACATTAAGCCCTAATGCTTTAATGGCACCTACACTTTGGGTAAATACAGAAGGTACTCAATTTTCAGAAATCCCCTATTTGCCTGTAAAGCAAACTTCTTCATTGAAGGATTCTGTATTTGCTCATGCCTATTGGGAAGAAGAAGTAAAAAGTTATCTGGACAATCTCAATCTCTTGTATGTTGCCATGACGCGTGCAGGGGATGCACTCTTAGTCAATACCCATGCAAAAGGAAAAACAGGCTACGTTTCTAAATTATTATTGGAATTTGCAGAGCAACAAGAAAGTTGGCAAGAGGCGGATAGAAAATTAGCGATTGGATTTGAATCAGATTTTACTTTAATGGCTGCTCAGAAGGATAAAGAAGAAGAGGTGTTTTCAAAGGAATCAGTGAATCTGACTTATTATGAAAGCCATAATTGGCAAGAGAAATTACAAATAAAACATTCTCGAAATTTGATATTGGATGATTCAGGTTTATCAAAAACGGATTTGGGAATTTACGTACACGACATTTTTTCTCAATTAAATGATATATCCGAAATTCCTGTTCTACTTGAAAAAGTAAAAGCCGAGAGAATGCTCAATAGCGAGGATTATGAATCTATTCAGAAACTTGTGAAAGATAATCTTCAAAAAGGAAGTGACTTATTGCCTTGGTTTGAAACGGATTGGGACGTGAAAACAGAAGTGCCTGTTCTACTAACTGATGGTTCCTTAATCCGACTGGATAGGGTTTTGCTGAAAAATTATGAGGCGAGAATATTAGATTTTAAAACAGGTAAAAAATCAGATCACGATAAAAAGCAGCTTAATTTTTATAGAAATACATTGAAGAAAATGGGCTATGAAAAAGTCACAGCCTACATCGCTTATCTAAATCCTTTGGAGATTGTTGAGGTTTAAGGTTTTGGATTGAGAATTGATTATTTAAGGGTTTTCTGTCTATTGCTAATTTAAATCTTTGAGATTAGTATCTGCTAATTTTATACGGGAAATGGTAAGGTCGTTCCTACGGAACTTGTGAGCGAGCTAAGATTTGAGTTACCATAAGCTCGTCCCGATGGGACTTAAAATATGTAGTAATTTTTTGATTCTGAATGAATTTGAAAAGTAGAAATAACAATTATTAGTATGGAAAGAAGAATATCAATCTAAGGCTCCAGAGGGGTCTAATTATGGTAATGAGTATAAAAACCTGAATGCTAAGCTCCGTAGGAGTGACCTTATCGCTTGAAAGCTGAGGTGTAATTTTACTCTAGAAAAAATATTGCCGGTACATAATCATATAATTGATAAACAGCTTACATTAAAACATACAATGCAAAACACATTTTTAGAAGAACTAGCCCATACATTATACACTCAGTTAGGAAAAGACATTTCCAACTATACCGTCATTTTCCCTAATAGAAGGGCAGGCTTATTTTTCAATCGAGCACTTCGAAAGCTAATTAATGAACCCATTTGGGCACCAGAAGCCATGGCAATTGAAGATTTCGTTCGACAAAAAAGTAATTATGCAGTTCCTGATCAATTAAGTTTAGTTTTCTCTCTTCATGAGGTTTTTCAAAAGCATGCACCATTCAAAGAAGACTTTGAACAGTTCTATTTTTGGGGAGATATGTTGGTGAAAGATTTTAACGATGTAGACCATTATATGGCGGATGCTCGACCACTTTTTGCCAATTTATTAGAGTGGAAAAAACTGGCAGATACTGATTTTTTAACGGAAGATCAGGTTCAGTTAATTGAAAAATTCTGGAAGAGTTTTGAAGCTAAACCTAAAGACGCTCAAGAGAAATTTGCCCGAAATTGGAATATACTTTTCCCAGTTTATCAGGATTTTAAGCAGAAATTGAAAGCTGAAAATCAAGCCTATAATGGCATGCTGTATAGAGATTATGCTGAAAAGCTAAAAGCAGGAGAATTACAGATTTCAGTGCATTTGATTTTTGCTGGATTCAATGCATTAACCAAAACAGAAGAAATCATTATTTCAGAAGCCGTTAAGCAAGGCGCACAGATTTATTGGGATATGGATGCTTATTATGCCGCTCCCGAAAACACTATGCAAGAAGCGGGAAATTTTTTTAGGGAATATTCCAAACACCCTATTTTAGGGAAGACTTTTCCAGAAGTGCTGCCTGATAGAATCATTAAGGAAACGCCACAAATTAACATCACGGAAGTTAAAGGTAATATAGCTCAGGCCAAGTTTTTAGGCCAATTACTAAGCGAACAGAAGATTGACCAGCCTGAAAAAACGGCTATCATTTTGGGAGATGAAAGTTTACTATTTCCAGTCTTGTATGCGCTTCCTGAAGCCATCCAAAAGGTAAATGTTACCATGGGGTATCCGCTTCGCTTTGCTTCCATCTATCAGTTAATGAATATTTGTCTGTATCTGCAAAAGAATAAAAGAGAAGAAACTGGTAAAATTACTTTCAATCATAGGGATGTTCTGAAAATCTTAAAGCATCCTTTTGTAGGAAATTTATTGGGTGATGTTGCTAAAACAAAAATCCATCATATAGAATCCAACAATATTATCCGCTTGGAATTAAGAGATCTGTATTCGGAAAATGAAGAAGAAAATACTCTTTTGGAAATCCTATTTAATGATGGTTCAGATAACTACTTTTTATATTTAAGAACCATATTGCAATATGTCCATCAAGAGCAAATTGAATCCACCGAGCAGGAATTTATATCTGAAATTTATAAACAGATTAATCAGCTAGAACAAATCATAAGTGAGTTCAAATTGGTTTTGGATATCAATGCTTTTATCCGATTATTCAATCGCATAATTCAATCTATCAGAGTGCCGTTTTCAGGTGAACCATTAGAAGGCATTCAAATCATGGGAGTTTTGGAATCTCGAAATCTGGATTTTGAAAATATTTATTTTCTGAGTATGAGTGAAGATAACTTTCCAGGTGGGGCAAACAATCAATCGTTTATTCCCTATAATATCCGGAAAGCTTATGGTTTGCCGACATTAGAGCAAAGAGATGCAATTTACGCCTATTTGTTTAATCGTCTTTTGCAGCGATCCAATCAGTTACATTTAATGTACAATAGCGATAACAGTGGTGGAAAAGGTGGTGAGCCCAGTCGTTATCTTTTACAATTGCAGTATGAATTGGGTATTCAGACTCAAAAAGTAAAATTACAAAGCCTCAATCAAGACCCACAAGCGGCATCTCCTGTATCTATTACTGTCGAGAAAAATGAGGCGATTTGGCAGATTCTAAAATCATATAATGAGAAAAGATTCCTGTCCGCTTCAGCTTTGAAGACTTATTTGAATTGCAGGTTGCAATTTTATTTCCGTTACATTGCTGGTTTGAAAGAAAGGGATGAAGTCAGTGAAGATTTAGATGCAGCGGATTTTGGAAACATCCTTCATCATGTAATGGAAAAATTATATGGTTCGGTTTTAAATCAACTGCTAGATGCTAATAAAATCATCCTTTTAAAGAAAGATATTGATAAATTCATAAAAGAGGAGTTTGCAGAGCTTTATGGGAAAAAAGAAAAAGTTTCTGAGTTCGAATTTGAAGGCAGGAATATAATTATCAGAGATGTAGTAAAAAGAATGGTGGTTCAGATCTTGAATTATGATGCTCAAATTGCTCCATTTACTGTTAAAAAGGTTGAGGGTGAATATGAGTTCGCAATAGCACTTGAAGATGGTCAAAAAATTAGACTGCAAGGTTCAATTGATAGGCTAGATGAACAGGGTACTAGCATTAGAGTAATTGATTATAAATCTGGGGGAGATGAGGTCAAATTCCCTGATATAGAAAGTTTATTTGATCGAAACCATAAAGATAGAAATGGTGCGGCAATGCAGACATTAATATACTCCTATCTTTTTATCAAAAGTGATGAATTTGAGGAAGGAAAAAATGTGGTGCCAGGACTCTATAATGGAAAGGGAATATTTAATTCTGATTTTTCCGAAAAATTGAAACTGAACAAAAAGGAGCTGAATAATGCAGAAGTTCTAATGGAGGAATTTGAGAAAGGGTTGAAAAATCTTTTAACTGAAATCTTCATAAGTGAACAAGCATTTGAGCAAACCGAAAAGCTTGAAAATTGTACTTATTGTGCCTACAAGACTATTTGTAATCGATAAAAATAGAAAAGCAACACGCTTTTAAACGTGTTGCCAAACCTAATTGAACATGAAAACTAAATTGTTATCTGAAATAACATTTAGTAAACCATTTGAATAGAAAATAGTTTTAAATCTATACTTCAAAATATTTTTATGGCATTAAAAGAACAGCAAAAAGCACCAGACTTTGAACTTGAATCAACTTCAGGAAAAAACTTCAAACTGTCGGAAAAAGCAGGTGAACCGATAATATTATTCTTTTATCCTAAAAATTTCACAAAGGTTTGTACAGCCGAAGTGTGTGAATTCCGTGATGCTTTTTCTGAATTTAGAGATTTGAATGTCAAAGTTGTTGGGGTAAGTCAGGATACTATTTCCTCTCATCAGAAATTTAAGAAAGAAAATAAATTACCATTTGAATTGCTAAGTGATCCAAAAGGAAAAGTAGCTAAACTTTATAAAGCTACGATACCGGTTATAGGAATGAACAGGAGGATTACCTATTTATTGGACAAAGATTTAAGGATTAAAGCTGTTTATGAAAATATGTTTACGGCAGATCAGCATGTGAAGCAAATGATAGAGAAATTGTAGATTATTGTTTTTCAGTAGGTTATAATTTTTTAATTCAAATAAAACCTTTTAAATTTACAATCGTAATTGAAGATTGTGTTTAAGCAAAAATCCATACTAGCCATATTACTATCAGTGTTGATTCTAAGCACTAGTTTAGGAGCAGTAATGTATAAGCATTATTGTGGTGATGCCTTGCAGGAAGTGGCATTTGCTGAGCAAGATAAACATTGCACACATCATGCAGAGGGTAAAGAAGTGCCGCCTTGCCATAAGCACGAAGCTGAAAAAGAAGATTGCTGTAAAACAGAAACTCAAAAAATAGCAGTAGATGATGTTCAGCAACAAAAAGAAAACAACTCTATTTTAAAATCAGGGGCTTCATTTGTTTCTGTAATCTACGTATTAGTGAATTACTTATTCTCTAATCCTTTAGATTCACAAGCACAATCATCTATCCTCATTTTTGATAGTCCACCGCTCTACAAAGCGCCATTACAAGTACTATACCAAAGCTTTTTGATTTAATACTACCATTGTTTTAAACGAATAATCGAAGGGTATTTTCCCTCGATTCAACTTTCTATGTTTAAATCAATGGTTTTTTTATGTTAAATCGAATCCTCAAATATTTCTTATATAATAAGTTAGTCACCTTTTTACTTTTAATCGGATTAGTAGCCTGGGGTATAGCTGTGGCACCTTTTGGATGGAATGTTAATATTTTACCCTCTGATCCGGTTCCAGTAGATGCAATTCCCAATTATGGTGAAAACCAGCAGATTGTGTTTACGCAATGGTCTGGTCGTTCACCACAGGATATTGAAGATCAAATCTCTTATCCTTTAACTACTTATTTATTGGGGATTCCCGGTGTGAAAACCATCCGGAGCTCATCTATTTTCGGCTTTTCTAGTATCTACATCATTTTTGATGAAGAAAAGGAATTTTACTGGACGCGATCTCGTATTCTTGAAAAGCTCAATTCAATTCCTGATGGACTATTGCCTGAATCTGTACAGCCAACTTTAGGTCCTGATGCTACTGCTCTAGGACAAGTCTATTGGTACACAATTGAAGGAAGGGATGCAGAAGGCAACCCGACAGGTGGCTGGGATTTACATGAAATTCGCTCAGTGCAGGACTTCTATGTCAAATATGGACTAAATGCCGCTGAGAATGTTTCGGAAGTAGCTTCCATAGGAGGATTCGTAAAAGAATATCAAATAGATGTAGACCCAGATGCACTAAAAGTTTATAATATTTCCCTTACCAAGGTAATGAGTGCAGTAAAGAATTCTAACCGAGATGTGGGAGCTAAAACGATTGAAATTAATCAGGCGGAGTATTTGGTTAGAGGTTTAGGCTATATTGAAAACATTGAAGATATTGAATCGGCTGTGGTAGCTGTAGTAGATAATACTCCAGTTCAGATTAAAGATATTGCCAAAGTTTCCTTAGGTCCAGCAACTAGAAGAGGGATTTTGGATAAGGATGGTGCTGAAGTTGTAGGTGGAGTAGTAGTAGCACGGTATGGTGCCAATCCTTTGCAGGTTATTAATAATGTCAAAGATAAAATTGAAGAGATAGCTCCCGGAATGCCAAGTAAAACATTGGCGGATGGTACCAAAAGCACTTTGACTATCGTCCCTTTTTATGATAGGTCTGAACTGATATATGAGACTTTAGGAACGCTTGAAGATGCGCTGACTTTACAGATTCTGATTTCCATTTTGGTCATTACCATTATGGTTTATCGATTGCGTGCCTCTATTTTAATTTCTTCATTATTACCCATAGCCGTTTTAATGGTTTTCATTGCCATGCGCTATTTCGGAGTGGATGCCAATATAGTAGCACTCTCAGGTATTGCCATTGCCATTGGAACCATGGTCGATTTGGGGATTATTCTAACTGAAAATGTTATCAAGCATTTGGATGATGCTCCCAAAGAGCAAAAACTAATTGAGACCATTTATAATGGTGCATCGGAAGTTTCAGGAGCAATTTTGACTGCAGTTTCTACCACTATAGTCAGTTTTATTCCGGTATTTACTTTGCAAGCAGCCGAAGGTAAACTATTTAGCCCATTGGCTTTCACAAAAACTTTTGCTTTAGTAGCTGCTTTGGTGGTGAGTTTATTAATCCTGCCTGCTTTAGCTCATCTCTTTTTTGGCTTTAAAATTAAAAATAAGAGATTCAATAAATTGGCAAATCCAGGGCTAATTTTGTTGGGTTTAATAGGTTTAATTTTCGGATATATCTGGGCAGGAGTAGTTGTTTTGCTTTTTGGTTTATTTGGAATTGTAAATCAGATAATTGTAAAAAAAGAAGTTAAATTACCTAATGTCTTTGCTTGGATTCTGAAACGCTCAGATTTGATTATTGCTGTTTTTGCAGTCTTGTGGCTGTTGGCTGAGTATTGGCTTCCACTGGGTCCGGCTAAATCCCTCATCAGCAATTTTATTTTTGTGGCCGTAATTGTAGGTGTGATTTTAGCCTTATTTATACTAATTGAAACTTATTACAAAAATATTCTGAGTCTATGTTTAGAACATAAAAAGACTTTTCTATCCATTCCCACCTTTTTTATCCTATTAGGAATTGTAATCTGGTTAGGATTTAATACTGTTTTTGGCTTTGTATCTAAGGGCTTTGAAAAAGTCGGTTGGAATGTACAAGAAACTAAGGTTTGGTCAGCAATTGCCGAAACTTTTCCTGGAATAGGAGAGGAGTTTATGCCTACCTTGGATGAAGGTAGTTTCTTATTAATGCCGACTTCCATGCCACATTCGGGTGTGGAATACAACAGAAAGGTCTTAGGTCAACTGGATATGATGTTGACTAATATTCCTGAAGTGGAACTCACTGTGGGAAAACTTGGAAGAGTAGAATCTGCCCTAGATCCTGCACCGGTTTCGATGTTTGAGAATGTCATTAATTATAAGCCGGAATATATTCTGAATGGAAAGGGAAAGAGGCAAAGGTTTAAGGTTAATGAAATAGGCGATTTTCAAATCAGCACCGATAATAAATTATCTGATTTGAATTATGATTCAAATGGAAATTCCAAAGAAATCTTCTTTAATACTAAAGCCAGAAAATTCACAGATGAAGAAGGCAAGGCCTTAGGTGATGAACTGCAAAATGAAATTTCAACTCAAGTTGGAGGTGATTTTAAAGCATATTTGGTAAAAGATTCAGATGGACAGTACTTCCGAAATTGGCGAGAGGAAATCAAAAGTCCCGATGACATTTGGAAAGAAATTGCTAAGGTGACTAAAATTCCTGGGGTGACTTCTGCGCCTAAACTTCAGCCTATTGAAACCAGATTGGTAATGCTTCAAACTGGCATGAGAGCACCTATGGGGATTAAAGTTTTTGGTCCGGATTTAAGAACCATAGAATCCTTTTCATTGCAACTAGAAAATATTCTGCAAGAAGTTCCTTCTGTTAAATCAGAGGCAGTATTTGCCGATAGAATTGTAGGGAAACCTTATATGCTTTTGGATATCAACCGAGAAGAAATTGCTCGCTATGGCTTAAGCATAGAGGATGTTCAGCAATTTATTGAAACCGCAATTGGTGGCATGACGGTCACTAACACAGTAGAAGGCAGAGAGCGTTTTCCAGTGAGGGTGAGGTATCCTAGAGAGTTGAGAGAAAATCCAGAGGAGCTTTCACGCATGTTGATTTCTACTCCAACTGGCGCTCAAATTCCATTAGGGCAAATTCTGGATATCGAATATGAACGAGGTCCACAAGCAATAAAAAGTGAAAATACCTTTTTAGTAGGCTATGTCTTATTTGATAAGAAAGATGGTTTTGCCGAAGTTACCGCAGTAGAAGATTCCCGAAATCTGATTCAAGAGAAAATTGATAATGGTGAATTGGAAGTGCCAAAAGGCGTGAATTATAAATTCTCTGGTAGCTATGAAAATCAGGTTCGTGCGGAGAAAAGACTGAGTATCATTGTTCCGATTGTCCTATTGGTCATTTTCTTGATTCTATATTTCCAGTTTAAGTCTGTACTGACCAGTTTTATGGTCTTCTCCGGAATTGCCCTGGCATTTAGCGGTGGCTTTATAATGCTCTGGTTTTACGGACAAGATTGGTTTTTCAATTTTGAATGGTTTGATATCAATTTCAGGTCCTTATTCCAAATCAGTACGATCAATTTGAGTGTAGCGGTTTGGGTGGGCTTTATTGCACTCTTTGGAATAGCCACCGATGATGGAGTGGTAATGGCGACTTACCTCGATCAAAGTTTCGATAAAAATAAGACCGACAATATCAAAGGAATTAGGAGTGCAGTAATTGAAGCAGGACAAAAAAGAATTAAGCCTGCAGTGATGACTTCCACCACAACCATTATTGCATTGTTTCCAATTCTGACTTCAACAGGCAAAGGTTCTGATATTATGGTACCTATGGCAATTCCTGCATTTGGAGGAATGTTGATGGCGGCACTTACATACTTTTTGATTCCGGTGCTTTATGCTATGAAGGAGGAACATAAATTAAAGAATACCCAAAAGTAAGAACTTTAAATTAGGTTAAAATGAGACATCGATATATATATATTACTATAGTAACCAACTTGGTACTGTTACTTTCTTTTTCTGCCAAAGGACAAGACCATGCTAATCATCTGGATAAATATTTCAAAATTGCTGTAGAGAATAATCCGAAACTTCAGGCCGAATACAAAGCCTACGAAGCAGTACTGCAGAAATTGCCTCAGGCTTCTTCTTTGGCAGATCCTAATTTGTCCATTGGGTATTTCATTTCTCCAGTTGAAACCCGAGTAGGTCCACAATTGGCTCGATTTAGTTTGACGCAAATATTTCCTTGGTTTGGAACGCTCAAAGCACAGGAAAATGTAGTGGCTTTGGAAGCAGAAGCTAAGTTTCAATCTTTTTTAGATGTACGAAATAAATTGTATTGGGAAGTAGCCTCTCAATATTATCCACTTTATGAGCTAAAAAAATTAGTACAAATAGAACAAGAGAATATTGAAATTCTGAAATCCTATAAATCTTTAGCAGAGCGAAAATTCAGTAGTTCAAGTGGAAGCATGGTGGATGTACTGAGAGTTGATATCATGATAGATGATGCAGAAACCAATCTGGAAATACTCAAGCAAAAAGAGAAGCCTTTGCTATCTGCTTTTCAAAATGTACTCCATGAAGAAGTAGAGCTAGAGATACCAGAAGAATTGACTCCTTTAAATTTCGAACCTTCGCTCGTGAAAGATTCCCTTTTTGATGATCATCCATTAATTCAGTCATTAGAATACAAAATGCAATCCGCAGAGGCGAATGAAAGAGTAGTGCAAAAACAAGGCTTACCTAAAATTGGCTTGGGTCTGGATTATGTAATAGTAGGAGAAAGGCAGGATATGGATTTAGCTGATAATGGTAAAGATGTCTTAATGCCAATGGTGACAGTGAGTTTGCCTATTTTCAGAAAGAAATATAATGCTCAAAAAAAGGAAGCTCAACTCATGCAGGAAAGTTATGAATTGCAAAAGCAAAATGTAAAAAACCAGTTGGACACAGATTATGAATCCACTGTTTTTGAGATTGAGAAGCAACTGGAATTACTGAATTTGTACGAGCGACAAATCAAGAAAACGGAGAATACATTGGAAATTATATGGAAGAGTTATTCCAGTTCAGGAGCTGATTTTGAGGAGGTGCTTCGCATTCAACAGCAATTCTTAAAATACAGGAAGTTAAAAGCTAAGGCGGAAGCTGAATTCAGCATATCAATTCAGAAGTATAACTATCTAATTAGCAGATGAGATGATGCTTTGATGTGCTGATATGCTGATGGTTGAGGCTAAACCAATTAATGAATGTCATTTAAATTATTGTATGATTTAAAAAGAATTAATTATGAAAAAGAGAAATGAAGTATTAGAACTAAGTTTTGAATTTGCATTACAGATTATAAATTATTCAGAATTACTAGAGGAGAGAAGAAAATATGTTATTGCTAGACAATTATTGAAGGCTGGTACAAGCATAGGTGCAAATATTAGGGAAGCTCAAAGTTGTGAGAGCAAGGCAGACTTTATACATAAATTAAAAATTTCACATAAAGAATCTGAAGAAACGGATTATTGGTTATTGCTATGCGAAAAAGCAGCAAGTTACCCAAATCCGAATGTTGAAATGAAAGCAATGCTACTTTCTATTCAAAAGTTACTGACAAAGATTATTTCCACTAGCAGAAAATAGAAATCATGAAAATCAATAAATCAATTATATTAATTATCATAATCAGTGTTATTACTGGAGGTATAGTTGGCTATTTCATCAGCACATCAGCAAATCAAGAAATCAGCACATCGCCCCATCAACACACTGAGGAGGAATCGAAAGACCAAATCTGGACCTGCTCCATGCATCCATCGGTGAGACAAAATGAACCAGGCGATTGCCCAATCTGCGGAATGGATTTAATCCCATTGGATGAAGCAGACGGAGATGATGTGCTAAGTGAAGATGCCATAAGTATGTCGGCTACGGCTATGAAATTAGCACAAGTAAGCACAACAAAAGTGGAGCGAAAAGCAGTCGAAAAGGATATCCGATTGACTGCTAAAGTTCAGGAAGATGAGCGATTGAACTATGCACAAACAGCACATTTCCCCGGAAGAGTTGAAGACTTGAGGGTGAATTACGTTGGCGAATATGTTCAAAAAGGTCAGGTAGTGGCAGTTCTTTATTCTCCTGAATTATTAACGGCTCAAGAGGAATTACTTCAGGCTTATCAAGATAAAGAAAATCAGCCTCAGCTTTTTGAAGCTTCTATAGAGAAATTGAAAAACTGGAAACTGACAGATGCTCAAATTGAAAGTATTATTGCTTCAGGCAAACCTAAAGAGCAATTTAAATTGAGGGCGGATTATTCTGGCTATGTAACTGAAAAGAAAGTTAAAGAGGGAGACTATGTGAAGCTAGGACAATCTTTATTTGAGGTCAATAATCTTTCTAGAGTATGGGTACTATTTGATGTTTATGAACAAGATATTCCTTTTGTTAAAGTGGGGAGTGAAGTGAGTTTTACTATTTCATCCTTTCCTAATGAGGAGTTTTCAGGGAAAATTAATTTTATTGATCCAAGCCTTAATCCTCAAAGTAGAGTAGTTAAAGCCCGTGCAGAAATTCAAAATTTAGAGGGCAAATTGAAGCCTGAGATGTTGGCAAAGGGAAATATACAATTCAAAAATACTTCCGATGTAGCAGTTATTGTACCTAAATCAGCTGTAATGTGGACTGGTAAAAAGTCAGTGGTTTATGTGCAGGAAGATACGGAAAAAGGAGTGAGTTTTGTCATGCGAAATGTAGAGCTGGGATTGCCTTTAAATGATGCATTTGTGATTGAAAAAGGATTAGAAGAAGGCGAGGAAATCGCAGTTCAAGGTGTGTTTAGTATAGATGCAGCGACACAGCTTTCTGGCAAAACAAGCATGATGAGTGCGGATAAAGGGGAAGGAGATCAAATTGATATTTCAGATGATGCTAAAGCTGAATTAAACCCGCTTTATACTAAATATTTTGAGTTGAAAGATGCTTTAACGGAGGACGATTTTGAAACTGCAAAAGCCAAAGCAGAGGAGTTAAAAGCTGTTTTTGGTAAAATTGACATGAAAGCATTTAAAGATGATGCCCACGAAAAATGGATGAGTTACCATGGTAAAATGGAGAAAGTATTAGAACATATTCACCATCATGATAATATTGAGGACTTGCGTAAAAATTTCATCGCCCTATCGGATTGGATGATTCAAGTGACAGAAACTTTTAGTCCAATTTCTGAAACACTCTATTTACAGCATTGTCCAATGGCGGATAATGACAAAGGAGCTGATTGGTTGAGCAAAGAGGAGCCAATCGTAAATCCTTATTTTGGCGAAAGCATGTTAAGTTGTGGGGAAGTGAAGAAGAAAATCAATTAATTGGATTGATAGCTTTGAAATCCATACTTTAAAATGATTTTGATATAAGGTAAGAAATTGTAATTATGGAAGAAAATTATAAAAAAGGAAGCCTAAGTTTAACCGGTTCCATAGCTATGGGAACCGGTGTGATGATCGGAGCTGGAATTTTTACACTGTTAGGACAAGTAGCAGAATTATCAGGAACATGGTTTCCATATATATTTTTATTGGGGGCAGTCATTTCAGGCTTTAGTGCCTATTCCTATATCACAGTTTCCAATGCTCATCCCTCGGCCGGTGGTATTGCTATGATTTTAACAAAAGCCTATGGAAAATCTACCATAGCAGCATCTGCATCGCTATTAATGGCTTTATCAATGGTCATAAACGAAAGTCTGGTGGCCAGAACTTTTGGTTCCTATACACTTCAACTGTTCGATGTTGAAAATAAAGAATTTTGGATTCCAATTTTGGGTGTGGCATTATTGGTTTTTGCTTTTATAATCAACATTTCGAATAATAAGATCATAGGGAAAACATCACAATTCATGTCCTTTATCAAAATAGTAGGGATTGTGATTTTTGCTTTAGGCGCATTATGGGCAGCTGAGTTTTCATTGGATGGATTAATTCCAAAACCTCTGGATAATGCGGATTATAAAGCCACTAGTTATATTGGTGCTTTAGCACTTTCAATATTAGCCTACAAAGGATTCACTACAATAACCAATAGTGGTGATGAAATAAAGAAACCAAAGAAGAATGTAGGGAGGTCAATTATATTTTCTTTATTGATTTGCACAGTAGTATATTTTTTGGTGGCATTTGCAGTTAATTCTAGTCTGACAATTTCAGAAATTATTGCTGCAAAAGATTACTCACTTGCCGAAGCTGCTAAACCTATTTTAGGTGATTATGGACTTTATTTCACAGTAGGAATTGCCATTATAGCTACTATTTCAGGTGTAATTGCCAGTATCTTTGCGGTTTCAAGAATGACTGCTATGCTTACAGATATGAAGCTAATTCCGCATAGCCATTTTGGAATGCCAGGAAGAGTTCAAAAGCATATGTTAGTTTACATAGTGGTTATCGCTATAGTATTGACAATTTTCTTTGATCTATCCAGAATTGCCTCTATGGGCGCAATCTTTTATCTTATTATGGACATGATTATTCATTGGGGTGTTTACAAATATTTAATAAAAGAAGTGAAGGCAAATGGAGTAATTGTTTTAACGGCTTTAGTTTTAGATTTTGTAGTTTTGTCAGCTTTTTTATGGATAAAAGCTACTTCTGACCCATTGATTCTAATTGTTTCAATATCTTCAATAATAATTGTTTTTGTTGGAGAGAAGTTGTTTTTGAGAAAGGCAGATTAATCAAACTAGTATGAGAAAAAACAATAAATATTATATTCGAAAAGCACACCGATTTTTAGGTGTCCTGATAGGTATTCAATTTTTATTTTGGACCATCAGCGGGCTTTATTTCACCTGGACAGATTTAGACGAAATTCATGGCGATCATTTTTTAAAAGAGGCATCAGAACAAAACTCTGTTAATTCTCAAAACTTAAATCTGCTTTCTGATACAATGGAAATCCATTCAATGGAGTTGAAATTTCTTAATCAAGAAGCTTATTATTGGGTAAATGACTCTATTTTAATTCATGTAGCAAGTGGGGATCCAAAAACAGAGATATCAGCAGAGGAGGCTAAATCAATAGCTAGAGATAAAATTAAACCTGAATATAAAATCCAAGATGTTAATTTATTGACCGAAACGGATGCTCATCACGAGTACAGAGGAAGAGATCTGCCCGTTTGGCAAATTGAATTTGAGGGTGGGGAATCTCTAAAAGCTTATATTGATGCTCAAAATGGTGATTTTCAAACCGTAAGGCATAGAGATTGGCGCTGGTTCGATTTTTTATGGATGACCCATACCATGGATTATGAAACTAGAGATGATTTCAATAATACTTTAATCCGAGCATTTTCAGTTTTTGGATTACTGACGGTAAGCTCGGGCTTTTTATTATTTTTCGTTACCACCAAGAGGAAGCGAAAGAAAAAGTCTAAAAAATCACAAAAGAAAAATTAAATTTGTAACCAAAGTAAATAATAATAAAATGAAGAGAGTAATCATAAGTTTAGTAACATTAGCTGTTTTAACTTTCGGCTGTAGTCAAGAAAAGAAGTCTGAAAATCAAACTGCTCAAGAAGCGCCCAAAGAGGAACAAGTGATGCAAGCTTCTACTTCAGAAGTGAGTTCAGAGCAATTGAAAAGTATATTGTCATCTTACTTCAACGTAAAAGATGCATTAGTAGATACAGATGCTGCTGAGGCAAAATCTGCCTTAGCTAAGTTATTGGAAAGTATTGGTTCAGAATTTGAACAAATGAAATCTTTAGCAAAGCAGATGCATGATAAAGAAGATGTGGAGGATATTCGTTCTGATTTTGATGATTTAAGTGAGCAGGTTTACGTTTTAGTAAAAGAGAATTCTGAAAGTAAGGATCAAACTGTCTATAAGCAGTATTGCCCTATGGCATTTAATAATGAAGGTGCATTTTGGTTAAGTGATAAAGAAGAAATCCGTAATCCTTATTTCGGAGACAAAATGTTGAAGTGCGGTAAAGTTCAAGAGGAGCTTTAAAAGGATGCTGTGGTGAAAATACCACAATGGAGGTACCTACTTCCTCTTGTAGGTGTTTTCACCTACAAGTTCCTATGAGCCAATATTCGCTGAGGTTTAGGTGAATGCTCCAAAAAAGAAAAGAGGATACCAGTTTTTTAAATAGAATTTTCTGATGAGCGAATCAATTTCATCAATATTATTCATTGATTTTAGCTCAATATGAAGGGTTTTCCTTTTATAAAAATTTAAATACACCTAGCAATAGTCGCGGATGTGACATTTGTTACTGAAATAGAAATGTGTGTAGCAACAATTTTTTCTATCTTTACGTTTTGAAACACACAATAAGAAATTAATTAAATAGAAAATAAGATGGCAAGTACTGTAGAAATAACTGACAGCAATTTTGAAGAAATATTAAAATCAGACCAACCAGTATTGGTTGACTTCTGGGCAGAGTGGTGTGGACCATGTAAAATGATTGGCCCATTAGTAGAGGAATTAGCAGGCGATTACGATGGAAAAGCGGTTATAGGTAAAGTAAATGTTGATGAAAATCCTAATGTATCCGCTAAGTTCGGTATCAGAAGTATCCCTACTTTATTAGTATTTAAAGGAGGAGAAGTAGTAGATAAACAAATTGGCGCTGTGCCAAAACAAGTTTTAGCTGATAAAATTGATGCTCAAATGGCTTAATCTGTTTATTTGAAAAAATTGTAAATAAAGACTGCCTTAATTTTTAGGGCAGTCTTTTTATTTTTTACTGCTTTTCAAAAAGTTGAAAATTGTTAATTAAGCAGTTTTTTTCCTCTGTGCGTTCCCAATTAAAATTCGGGACAGGCTATTCCTGTGAAGACAGGAATCTAGTCTAATTGAAACTTAGTTTCAATTCTCAACAAATATTAAATGGCTTACAAATCACTTACCCATGGTCGGTGGCACACCGACCATCAGTCAATCGCATAAAAAATAGTCTGATTATTCTCAACCCAATAACCCCTCCTTACTTCCCTCAATCTTACTAAAATCAAATCGCTTAATTTTATGGACCATTTTAGCTGATATCTCATTCAAACATAAATTCCCAATGCTTCCTTCATGAGTATGTTCCAAATGAGTTGATGCTTTAAAATCCCCATTTTCAATGGATAATCCTACCTTTTTGTAAGCATCGCGAAAAGAAACTCCGCTTTTTACCAATCTGTTTACTTCTTCCACACTGAAAAGATGCTGGTATGTTTCATCATTCAAAATATTTTCCTTTACCTTAATTTCCTTTAACATAAAATGAGTGATGTTCAGGCAATCCAAGGTGGTTTGAATTCCTGGGAAAATGTATTCCTTCAGTAGCTGCTTATCACGGTGGTAGCCAGTAGTCAAATTGGTATCATTTAAGATAATAGCATTCGGAATTGAATGCAATTGATTACTTTTAGCTCTTACCAATTCAAAAACATCAGGATTTTTCTTATGGGGCATAATACTGCTGCCTGTGGTGAAATCATCAGGGAAGCTGATAAATCCAAAATGCTGATTCATAAAAAGGCAAATATCCGATGCCATTCTATTCAATGTACTGCCTATTCCACTTAAGGCAAAAGCCAAAGTTTTTTCCGTTTTGCCTCTGCTGTTTTGTGCATTGATCACATTATGATGCATATCTTCAAATCCCAATAATTCCGTGGTGTAGGTTCTATCCAAAGGAAAGGAGGAGCCATAGCCCGCAGCAGAACCTAGTGGATTTTTATTGATGATTTGATATGCAGCATAAAGCATATCCATATCCTCCGCCATTGATTCGGCAAAACTGCTCAGCCATAAACCAAAAGAGGAAGGCATCGCCAATTGAGTATGTGTATAGCCTGGCATCAAATCATTTTTATGTTTTTCAGCTAAGTGGAGGAGTAAATCAAATAATTGCTTTGCGGACTCCACTATTTCCTTGACTTTATCGCGATAAAATAATTTCAGATCCACTAATACTTGATCATTTCTGGATCGTCCACTGTGGATTTTCTTGCCCACATCTCCCAGTCTTCCGATCAGCAAAAACTCAATTTGGCTGTGGACATCTTCTACGCCTTCTTGAATTTGGAATTTGCCCTCTTTAATTTCCTGATAAAGGGCTTTCAATTCTTTTGATAAAGCCTCCAATTCTTCATCAGAAATCAAGTCGATTTTTGCCAACATTTTGATATGAGCTAATGACCCTATAACATCATAAGGAGCCAGTAAAAGATCAAACTCAGTATCTTTGCCGATGGTAAATTGCTCTATTTCTTTAGAGGAGTCTGTATTTTTTTGCCAGATTTTCATTTTGCAATATTTTTATGGTTCATATATTTTTCCAGCAATTGGATATAAATCTTAATGCCTTCTTCTATTTCTTTCAACTCAATAAATTCATCTGCCGTATGAGAGCGTTCCGATTTTCCTGGGCCAATTTTTACCGAATCAAATGGGATAAGTGCCTGATCAGACAATGTTGGGCTTCCAAATTTTTCCAATCCCAAAGCATGAGCTACCTCCATCATTTTGTGGTTTTCAGGAAGAAAAGAGCTTTGCAATCGGAATGATCGGGCAATAAGCTTAGCATTTAATTGGCTTTGTATTTCCTCGAAAGCTTCTTCCAAAGTGTAGGCATCCGTAACACGAACATCCATTGTGAATTCACAACTATCAGGCACAACATTATGCTGTTGACCAGCTTTTATGATGGTGGCACTGACTTTATTCTCCCCTAAATAGTTGGAACACTTTTTGAATTTAAAATCCTTGATTTTCAAAATATCTTCCATGGCATTGTAGATGGCATTTTCTCCTTCATTTCTTGCGGCATGTCCTGCTTTCCCTATAGCAACTGCATCAATCACTAACAAGCCTTTTTCCGCAACAGCCATTTTCATTTCTGTAGGTTCACCTACTATGGCTAATTCACATTTTGGAATATGTTCAAGTACACTGCTAATTCCATTTTTACCACTTATTTCTTCTTCTGCTGAAGCAACAAAAATTAAATTGTCGGTAATCTCTTGCGAATAGAAATGAATGAAAGTTGCCAATAAACTGACCAGTGAGCCACCTGCATCATTGCTTCCTAATCCATACAGTTTTCCATTTTGTTCGATGGCTTCAAAAGGATTCTTAGTATAGCCAGCATTTGGTTTTACAGTATCATGATGAGAATTAAGCAAGATGGAAGGCTTTTGCTTATCAAAATGAAGGTTATAGGCGATGATGTTATTTCCCATTCTATTGAATTCTATGCCTTGATGTTTCAGAAAATTACCGATTGAATTAGCAGTTTCATGCTCCTCTTTGCTAAATGAAGGAATGGTTATCAATTCTTTTAATAAATCAATAGCTTTTGTTTTCACATTATTGAGATTAGTATTTTCCATTATGCACAAATAAAAGTCCCCGTATTTTCTTCTTTAATAGCAATATCAATATCATCAGCTGATCCAATTCTGATTATTGAAACTCCTGATTTTAATGCCTGAAATGCATTTTCCAGTTTGGGTTTCATGCCATCATGAATCAGGGATTTATGCAATAGATCAGCATAAGCTTTCGGGTTTAGCTTTGGTAAAATTGATTCTTCATCATTGACATTCAACAGAACCCCTTTTTTATCAAAGCAAAGCCATAAATTCACTTCATAAAAAGCTTGTAATGCACAGGCAATTTCCTTGGCTATGGTATCGCCATTTGTATTGAGCAATTGTCCTTTTTCGTCATGTGTTATAGGACAAATGACAGGCGTTAAATTTTGGGATAATAGGTTGATTAATAAATCCTTATTCACCTTTTGGATATCTCCTGCAAAGCCATAATCAATTTTTTGCACAGCTCTTTTTTTCGCTACTATCAAATTTCCATCAGCACCACTTAAACCAATTGCATTCACATTTTGTGCTTGAAATTTTGCCACTATTTTTTTATTGACCAATCCACCATAAACCATAGTAATTAAATCCAGTGTTTCGGTATCCGTAATTCTTCTGCCTTCATGAAAATTTGGTTTAATGCCTATTTTCTCGCCTATTTGATTAGCTAAAATGCCTCCGCCATGCACCAATATCTTTTTGCCTGGTATTCTGTAAAAGGATTTGATAAACTGAGCCAAAGCTTCTTCATTATCAATGGTTTTGCCTCCAATCTTAATGATATTTACGACTTCTTTCTTCATGACTCCATATTTGAAATAATTTCAAAAAGCACAGCCTGAGCTGCGTAAATTCTGTTTTCAGCTTGTAAAGGCACTAGACTTTTATTGCCATCCAAAAGTTCATCTGCCAATTCCAAATTTCTTCTCACGGGCAGGCAGTGCATGATTTTAGCACCTTTTTTTAATTGATGATCTTTTAATAACCAATCGCCCTCCACTTTTGGCAATTTTCCATAATCATGGTAACTGCTCCAATTTTTCACATATACAAAATCAGCATCAGCAACTGCTTTTTCTTGGTCGTATTCAATCTCAGCTCCTTTGGTGAATTGCTCCTCTAATTCATAGCCTTGGGGTTGGGTTATGGTCAAATCGTGCCCAAGACCCAAAGTCCACTCAGCAAAGGAATTTGGGACGGCATGCGGCAATGCTTTAACATGCGGTGCCCAGCTTAAAACTATTTTTGGTTTTGAAACATTCTTCCAAGTTTCTTTTATGCTCATCATATCAGCTAAAGATTGGAGCGGGTGGCGACTTGAGCTTTCCAAACTGACCACTGGTTTTTGGCTGTATTTGATAAATTGATGGATAACTTTATCAGCCATATCCTGCTTTTTATCCGTTAAAGTGGGGAAGGCACGGATAGCCAAGATATCAAAATAGCTACCTAATACCGATGCCGCTTCTTTGATGTGCTCTGCTTTGTTTTCATTCATGATGACGCCTTCTTCAAATTCCAGTGCCCAGCCTTCTTTGTCGATATTGAAAACAATTGCCTCCATCCCGAGATTTTTGGCGGCAATTTGTGTGCTCACACGGGTTCTCAAACTGGGGTTTAGAAAAATTAGTCCTATTCTAAGTTCTTTGCCCAATTCTTTTTGCAAAAAAGGCTTTTCCTTAAATTGAAGTGCTGATTGAATTAATTTTTCAGCTGTGGATTGAGTTTCAAATTTTATAAAATTTTGCATTTCTCTTAATTTAATAGGCGTTGGCTTTTAGTTGTAAACCTAAGTTTTCCTCCCAGCCTAAGTGTAGATTCATGTTTTGCACTGCTTGTCCGGCAGCTCCTTTCAGTAGATTGTCAATGATGGAAGTAATAATCAACTGACCTGATGTTACTTCTAGATGCAATAGACATTTGTTGGTATTGACCACTTGTTTCAAATCAATTAAGTCATCAGATATATGAACAAAGCTTGAGGATTTGTAATATTTTATAAATTCCTTCTTAGCGTCCTCGAGTTTTCCTTCAAATGGAAAATAGACTGTTGTCAAAATCCCCCTAGAGAAATTGCCTCTGTAAGGCACGAATAGGATTTCTTCCTTGAAATATGAATCCAATTGAGTGAAAGTCTGCTTGACTTCATGCAAATGTTGATGTTCGAATAATTTATAAGAAGATATATTCTGATTTCGCCAACTAAAATGGGTAGTATCCGAAGGGATTACGCCAGCTCCCGTGCTCCCTGTAATACCGCTCACATGAATGCTTTGCTTTGTCCAGGATTGGGCAACTGCGGGAGCTAATGCCAACTGAATGGCAGTGGCAAAGCAACCTGGATTCGCAATTCGCTTGGAAGATTTAATCTTATCAGGAAAAACTTCGGTCAAACCATAAACGAAATCTTCTTTTTCATCTCTAAAATCAGTGCTTAAATCAATCACCAAAACCTGATCGGCTATTTTATTTTCGTGAAGAAATTGCTGTGATCTCCCATGAGGTAATGCCAAGAATATGACTTGAGCACTTTCTTTCAGTGATTGAGTGAATACTAGGTCTGTCTCACCAATTAAATCTGTATGGACCTCGCTAACTTTTTTTCCATTTTGGCTGTTGCTCAAAACAAAATCAATCTCTGCTTTAGGATGATGCAATAATAATCTTATCAGCTCACCCCCTGCATAGCCTGCGGCTCCCACTATTCCAATTTTTAGCTTATCCATTTTCTTTGTTTACTTGGTGATAAATTGCAGTTTGATTGCCTATGATTTTGGTGAATCCTTTTACATCCTCAGCTGTCCAGGCAAGGTTCATTTCTCCATAACTGCCAAACTTTGCCGACATCAAATCATGAGGTGATTCGATTCCTTTTAGCACGAAATGTTCAGGTTTCAATTTCACATAAACCTTACCGCATACTTTTTGCTGACTGTCCAACAGCATGGCTTCAATATTTCGCATCACAGGGTCTAAATAATGTCCTTCATGCAAGTGATTACCATAAAATTCCGATAGCTGATTCTTCCAGAATATTTGCCATTTGGTAAGGGTGTGTTTTTCCAAAAGATGATGCGCTTTGATGATGATTAATGCTGCAGCTGCTTCAAAACCTACTCTTCCTTTTATGCCGATTATGGTATCGCCCACATGAATATCTCTGCCGATTCCGAAGGGCGAAGCGATTTTATCTAAAGCCTGAATAGCTTCCGTAGGATGAGAAAATACTTTATCATTGATTCCAATCAGCTCCCCTTTTTCAAAAGACAGAGAAATTTCTTCCTCATCTTTCTTAGTGATAGGAGTAGGAAATGCTTCATCTGGTAAATATTGATCAGAAGTTAAAGTCTCTGCACCTCCAACAGAAGTTCCCCATATTCCTTTATTGATAGAATACTTAGATTTTTCAAAATCCATTTCAACTCCCTGCTTCTTGAGGAAATCAATCTCCTGTTCTCGGCTAAGTTTTAAATCTCTAATCGGAGTAATGATTTCGATTTCAGGTAGTAAGGTTTGAAAAATCATATCAAATCTTACCTGGTCATTGCCCGCTCCCGTACTTCCATGTGCCAAAGCATCAGCTCCGATTTCTTTTGCATATTGAGCCAAGGCCTGCGCCTGCACTATTCTTTCTGTGCTGACCGAAAGAGGATAAGTCTGGTTTTTAAGAATATTACCGAACACCAAAAATCGGATAACATTCTGATAGAAAGTTTCCAGGCAATCGATGACCGTGAAGGAAGCAATCCCTAATTTTTTGGCTTTTGCATCTACGGCTTTCAATTCTTCAGAAGAAAAACCTCCTGTATTGACTAAAACGGCATGTACTTCATAGCCTAATTCTTTTGATAAGTATAAGCCGCAGAAGGTGGTATCCAATCCTCCACTATAGGCTAAAACAACTTTTTTCATTTTTTATATTTTTAATGTATTTATTTCAATTCTATTCCTACTTTTTCAAGCTTAACATATTAAGGAAACCTGTCAGGTTTGTCCTTGATCTTAGCGATGGAGAACACATCCATTTCAGTTTTATTAATTTCTCGAAACCTGACAGGTTTGGCTAAGCTCTTAATATAACTAAGCAGATCTGTTTAATTTTTAAGCTGGTTTTCCAATGATCCAATCACCCGGCCATCTCGCAGTCAGTGTCTCTATAGGGCTTTGCTGGAAGATTAAAACAGATTCACAAGATGATCTGAATGCTTTTTAAGCTTCAGCATCACATGCTTTTTGATCCTGGTCCAGCGCTCAAATAGTTTGATGTTTTTGGTGAAATTCTTCCTGAGTGCTTTGCCTTTGCTTTCAGGCTTGGGCGTGTATAACATGGCGGTACAAATGCAATTCTGCTTGTTTTTAGACTGCAGAATATCATAATTCACGCAGCTTTGACAGCCTTTCCAGAACTCCTCGTCTTTTGTTAAGGCTGAGTAGCTCACGGGGATATAGCCTAAAGCTGAATTGATTTTCATCACAGCACTTCCAGTGGTCAAACCAAAAATTTTAGCCTCAGGGTATTTCTTTCTGCTCAACTGAAATATTTCGGATTTAATGGCTTTGGCTAAACCGGAATTTCTAAACTCGGGCGCAACAATCAATCCTGAATTGGCAACATATTTCTCGTGATCCCAAGATTCTATATAACAGAAGCCTGCCCAAGTTTTATCCTGAGTCAAAGCAATCACAGCTTTGCCCTCCAGCATCTTTTTTTCGATATATTCAACTGATCTACGGGCAATACCAGTCCCTCTTTTAGCAGCTGATGCTGCCATTTCTTCTATAATGGTATATGCGTAAATTTGGTCTGCTTCTTTAGCAATTCGTATGATAAACTTGGATTTTTCCATTGAATGAAAAATTGAAGAGCCTCATCCCTAATCCTTCTCCAAATGAAAAGAGGATTTAGCAATTAAGCATTATTGAATTTTATAATATGATATAATTGGGGTATTGGATTCCCGCATAGGGTATCCTAGAATAGAAAAGGGCTATGCCCTAAAGAAAAACCTGCGAGTCTGGCGACTACGCAATACAGCCACAGCATCAACAGCAATAATTGCTGATGAAGTAAAATTTTGCGCTATGGTGTTATTTTCTTTCAATTTGAATTACAAAGGTTTGCAATAAATATTGGTAATACAATGAGAAAGTTTAAAAAAAATGAAATTCATTTAATTCCTGACTGCAAATATCTCTTAAGCTATTCATTTGGACATATATTCTTTCTTTTTCAATGCAGTGTTTTATATCTGCAAACACTTAGCTATTTTTGCCCTAATGGAAGCAATTAGAGAAACCAATTTTCAGCTGCCCAATCAGCAAAATTTTTATAGAGGAAAGGTAAGGGATGTTTATACCACGCCCGATCAATTAATCATGGTGGCTACAGATCGCCTTTCGGCTTTCGATGTGGTGATGCCGCGGGCTATTCCTTTCAAAGGACAGGTGCTAAATCAAATAGCTGCAAAAGCATTAAAGGATACCGAAGATATAGTGCCGAATTGGCTAATAGCAAATCCTGATCCCAATGTGAGTGTAGGATTTAATTGTGAGACTTATCCTGTAGAAATGGTGATAAGAGGCTATTTGGCGGGTCATGCTTGGCGCGAATACAGAGATGGGAAACGCAGTGTTTGTGGAGTTTCATTACCAGAAGGCTTGAAAGAAAATGATAAATTGCCAAGTCCAATAATTACACCAACAACCAAAGCCCACGAAGGACATGATGAAGATATTTCCAGAGAAGAAATTTTAAAACAAGGTTTGGTTTCCAAAGAAGAATATGAGAAACTAGAAAGTTATACTCAGCAATTATTTCAAAGAGGGACTGAAATTGCTGCTAAAAATGGATTGATTTTAGTGGATACAAAGTATGAATTTGGTAAAGTAGGAGATAAAATTTATTTAATAGATGAAATCCATACACCAGATTCTTCTAGATTTTTTTATTCCGATGTTTATGATGAAAACCAATCTAAAGGTTTGAAGCAAAAACAGTTATCAAAAGAGTTTGTAAGGGAGTGGCTAATTGAAAATGGTTTTCAAGGTAAAGACGGACAAAAGATTCCTGAAATGACGGATGAGAAAGTGGAAGAAATTTCTAATCGCTACATAGAATTGTACGAAAAAGTAACGGGTGAAAAATTCAAACCTAGAGATTACAATGACGTATTAAAAACGATTGAACAAAATATCCTAAAAAGTATTAAATAAGGAGTTACTTTTACGGAAGTTACTTTTTTGTGAAATTTTTAAAAACAGATACATGAAATATTCAATTGATAAAGAAGAGAAGTACTCATTAATAAAGATAAAGGAAGAGAAATTTGATTCTTCAGTAGCTTCGGGCTTCAAGTCTGATTTGGTGACCATGCAGGCAGAAGGTGTTCAAAACATGGTGATTGACATGTCAGAAGTGAAATATGTAGATTCATCAGGCTTGAGCGCTTTATTGGTAGGAAATAGAGTGATAGGTGAAAACGGAGGGGCTTTTATTATTGCAGCACCCACTGAGCATACTGAGAAATTAATTAAAATCTCTCAATTAGATAAGGTGTTTGATATTTTACCTACCGTGCACGAAGCAGTGGAATCTGTTTTCATGCATGAATTGGAAAAAGCCTTGGGTGAAGAAGGCGATAGCGAGTAAAATTCCTTGTCTTTTGAAGTTCACATATTAGGTTCCAATTCTGCAGCCCCGGCTCACGGGAGGCATCATACTTCCCAAGTATTGCGCATACAGGATATGCAAATTATGATCGATTGCGGGGAAGCTACACAATTGCAAATGAAAAGATATGGCTTAAGAAAAAATCGCTTAAGCCATATCTTTATTAGTCATTTGCACGGGGATCATTTCTTGGGACTAATGGGCTTATTGTCCACCATGCACTTGAACGGCAGAAAAACTGCATTATATTTGCATGGACCTGTGGGTTTGTCTGAGATTATCAGTTTGCATTTGAAGTATGCCAATACCCGACTAAGTTATCCCATTCATTTCCAGGAGTTAAAAGGAGATCAATCCGAATTGATTTTGGATCACCCAAAAATAACAGTTCATACCATTCCACTTCAACATAGAATTCCTTGCACAGGGTTTTTGATAAAAGAAAAACCTAAACCCAAGCGGTTGAAAAAGGAAAAAGTATCCGAATTAAGAGTTCGAGATATTAATATTCTGAAAAAGGGAGAAGATGTGTTGGATGAATCGGGAAATCTAAAATTTAAAAACACAGATTATACCTTGCCGGCCAAAAAGTCCAGAAGCTATGCATATTGTTCTGACACCAAATATAATGAGGATATAATTCCTTTGGTTAAGGAAGTGGATTTGCTTTATCATGAAGGTACATTTTTGCATGATAATTTAGAAAGGGCAGAATCTACTTTCCATACCACAGCAAAGCAAGCAGGTATTATTGCCCAAAAAGCAAATGTAGGGCAGTTATTGATTGGTCACTTTTCCAATCGATATAAAGAATTACAACCTTTATTGGAGGAAGCCCAAAAGGAATTTACCAATACTGCTTTAGCAGAGGAGGGAAAAGTTTTTACCATAGAGGAATAATATGGATGCGGTAAAGCCAAATGGATCGCTCAATAGAAAGAAAAGAAATCTTTTCATTGCTTTAAGCGGGATTTTTCTGACCAATGCTTTATTGGCTGAGATATTAGGAGTCAAGATTTTTTCAGCTGAGGCTACCTTGGGCTTTCCACCAGCCCAGATCAAACTATTTGGAGATTTCGTTCTGGATTTTAATCTCACAGCAGGAGTTATCATTTGGCCTATAGTTTTTATCACTACTGATATCATCAATGAGTATTTTGGTAAAAAAGGAGTCCGCAGAATCAGTTTTTTGACTGCACTTTTTATCCTTTATTCATTTTTTGTGATTTATGGTGTTACAAAATTAGCTCCCGCTGATTTCTGGTTAAATGTTAACTCACCGGATCCACAGGGTAATGAATTCAATATCAATTATGCTTATGGAGTAATTTTCCAACAAGGACTAGGAATTATAATTGGATCTTTAACAGCTTTCCTGATAGGCCAGTTTTTAGATGTATTGGTTTTTCAGCATCTAAGAAAATTTACTGGTAGTGGCAAGATTTGGCTTCGAGCTACTGGTTCTACATTAGTCAGCCAATTAATTGACAGTTTTGTTGTCTTATGGATCGCTTTCTTTGTTTTTGGCAACTGGAGTATAGAGCAAGTCCTTTCAGTAGGTGTAATTAATTACATTTACAAAGGCGCCTTAGCCATTTTACTTACCCCATTATTGTATGTAGCTCATTTCTTGATAGACCGCTACTTAGGAAAAGAAAATGCAGAGAAAGTGACTGAGGAAGCTGCTGGGGAGGGTTTTTTCTGATTTTCCCTTATTAACCTCTTCATTGATTACGAGCCTAAACTGCAAATTGCGCAGACTTTTTTCTACCACAATAGAGACAAGAGAACACATAAGGTTTTATGCTTTGCATAAAATAAAATATGCTACCCCTATAAATTCTGCTGTAACCTAATCGAAAAAGAATTATGTCTTTTAAAAATAATCTTGATTATTTTCTATTGTGTTCTTTTGTCTCTTTTGTGGTTAAATTTTAATAGTTATCTTCCTTTTATATAAGTAAAACTGCCATGAAATTAATCTCCACAATATTCTATTCAATTATCATAGTACTCACGCTTTCTTTTTGTACAACCAAAGAGAAAACCTCAATTGATTTAGTTTTACTCAACACCACAATAGTTGATGTCCAAAATATTCAGCTCCTTGAAAACCAATTCATAGCGATTAAAGGAGATACTATTTTCTCAACAGGTTCTATGGAAGAAATACCAGCTTATGATTCCAAAGAATCAATGGATTTACAAGGAAGATTCGCTATGCCAGGCCTTTGGGATAATCATGTGCATTTTAGAGGTGGAACGGATTTAATAGCCGAAAATCAAGATCTTTTAGGCTTATTTCCAAAGTTTGGAGTGACCACTGTTCGAGATGCTGGTGGTGACATGACCCCAGCTGCAATGGGATGGGCAAAAAAAATCAATCAAAAGGAATTGCTAGGGCCACAAATTTTCACTTCAGGTCCTAAGCTTGATGGACCAAAACCAGCTTGGGAAGGATCCATAAAAATCGTAAACCTGAATGATATTGAAATGGCTTTGGATTCATTGGAATCTATCAATGTTGATTATGTGAAGATTTATGATGGAAGTCTTAGTGCAGAAAATTTCTATTCTATTATTAAAGCAACAGAAAAAAGAAGCATGAAAGTAACAGGGCACATGCCGATGTCTGCTGATTTCCAAAAGGCAGTTTCTTTGGGTATGGATGGAAGCGAACACATGTATTACATTATGAAAGCTTGTTCACCTAAAGCCGATAGTTTAACCGAATTAGGTTTAGGCTATGGCATGATGGAAACCATTACAGAAACCTATGATAAGCAAATGGCAAATGAATTATTTGCCGAACTAGCTGAAAAGAAAGTATTTATCACTCCTACCTTATACATTGGGAAAGTACTTTCTAATATAGCAGATGAAGATCACAGCACTGATACATTATTAAGTGAAATAGGAGTGGGCATACAAAAAACCTATGAAGGAAGAGTTGAATCAGCCAAAAGAGCAAAGTCATCTGGAAGTCAGATGCGTGAGAAAGTCTCAAACTTAGCTAAGGAAATGATTCGACCAATGTTTGAAGCCGGTGTTCCTATTTTAGCAGGTTCTGATTGTGGCCCATTTAATTCTTTTGTATATCCTGGTGAAGCACTTTGGGGTGAGTTGTTTAGTTTAGTAGAAGCTGGCTTAACTCCTGCTGAAGCGCTGAAAACTTCCATGATTTATGGGCCTGCTTTTTTCGGTTTGGAAAACCAATATGGAAGCCTAGAAAAAGGAAAAGTAGCCAATATCATCATCTTAAAGGAAAATCCATTGGAGGATATTCAACACTTAAGGAGTTTGGGAAAGGTATTTTTGAAGGGTGTTAATATTGAGCTTTAATATTTCTAATCTCGCTTATTTGTAAATCATATGACTATTGAAGAAATATTGAATAATACCAAGCACAGACCGTGGGACTTACCAAATGAAAGATGGAAATATTACCAAGAATGGAATGATACATTATTTCTTCATAGGAAGGTTGATCCAAATGAATTAAGGAGATTTGTCCCCAATGATTTAGAGATTGATCTCTATAATGGACAGTCTTGGGTTTCACTTGTGGCATTTAAAATGGAGAAGGTAAGACCTAGATTTCTACCCGCTTTTTCACCCATATCTAATTTTCACGAGATAAATATTAGGACATACGTGAAGAAAAATAGCAAGGCGGGAGTTTATTTTTTGAGTATTGAAGGTGGAAATAGGGTTTCTTGTAATATTGCCAAGGCATTTTCGGGATTGCCATACCGGCATTCAAAAATGAATAGAGCGGATTCTATATACTGCTCGGAGAATAAAGAATTTGATGATAGAGTGTTTATAAAGTATGAAGTAGGAGAGACTCTTGAGCACAAGACATTACTTGATAAGTGGTTAACTGAAAGATATGCTTTATTTCAAGATACAAAGACCTCAATTAACAAGTTTGAGATTCATCATATTGAATGGCCAATTCAAAAATTCGACATTAAGGAAATTGATATAATATATCCCAAGTTTAAAACATTACTAAACAAGGATCCTGATTTACTGCATTACTCCTCTGGTGTTCAAGTAATCGCATGGGGCAAGAAGAGAGTTAATTGATTAGAAATAAAAAAAAACGCATGAAGCAATGCTCCATGCGTTTCAAATTTATTCAACCTTTACTTCTTATCTTACAATGAAGTTTGCATTGACAGTTTCTTTCACTGTGTTTGCTTTTAAGATATACATCCCTTTTTCTAAGGTGCTTACATCAATTGCATTTACTTCTTTATCAGTTTTGATTGATCTAACCAAAACACCATTACTGCTATAGATCTGAATACCTTTAGATGCATCAATGTTTTTAATATTAACATTCAATTTATCCTGAGCAGGATTAGGATATAAACTGTAAGTTGCAATATTTCTTTCATTGCCTAAAGTTTCACCACCTAAGTCGTTGGTCATTGCCACCATGCTAGAAGTACTGTTGGTTATATTAACAGTATAATCTTCAACTTCTCCATAATTGAAGGTTTCGCACGGAGTGCCTTGAGCATTATATTTCATCATTACTCTCATTCTCGTATTACCAGTTAAAGCAGTAGAAGGAATGTTTAAAGTAGCACTCAATAGATTACTGCTACTTGAAGAACCATTCACCAATCTTTCACCAGAAGAGAATGTACCATCTTGGTTTAAGTCAATCCACACGCTCCAATATTCGGTATAGCTGCTTCCGCTAAATCCTGCCTGAACATTCATGCTTGTAGACGTACCGCGTTGCACGTTTGCCACTTGGTTTGTGAAATCACCATAACCACCGTTATCGCCACTTGTGTTGTCAATTGATCCTAATACAATTCTCTGGATCCACTCATAGCTCGAGTCATCTCCACTTGCATCACAATAAGTAACTGCAACTGGTGCATCTGTTGTGAATAAATCAGATGAAGAGTAGTTAGAATTGCTACTTGAACAATTACTTCTTACCTGCCACTCATACTGAGTATCTGCTGCTAGTCCACTTACTCCAGTTGAATTTGAAGAAGCTGATAGTGTTGACCATGAGCTTGTTCCATTTTCTCTAATTCTAACAGTGTAGTCGTTAGCAGCACTTTCTGATGACCAGCTAAGTGTAGCTGTATTTTCTCCAATGCTTGAAACACTTAAGCTTGAAGGAACTGTACATACTTCAGGAGTACCAGTTGTGATGTTTACTGTATAGTCCTCAACTTCACCATATGAAAAGGATTCACATGATGTTGGGATGCCATTATACTTCATGGAAACTCTCATAGTAGTATTCCCGGAAAGTGCTCCTGATGGCACCGTAAAGCTTCCACCTACAGGCGTATTGCTTGTAGCTGATTGTGTCCAAACTTGCTCGCCTGCATCAGTAAAATCACCATCTTGGTTGTAGTCGATCCAAACGCTGTAACCTTCATTGTAAACTGTTCCTGTCCACTCTGGAGTAATTGTGATAGTGCTTGCATCACCTTTTCCTAAATCAGTTGATTGAGAAGTGAAGTCAGCATATCCAGAACTAGCAGCGCCAGAAGCGTTATCGATACTTCCTAATTGCACTCTACCGATGTATTCATCAGAAACATTATTTCCATTTGAGTCGCAGTAGACTAATTGTACTTCAGTAGTGGTGAAGCTTACGCTTGAAGAATAAGCAGATGAAGTTCCATCAGAACATTTACTTCTTACTTGTGCCTCATACTGAGTAGTTGAACTTAAACCAGTAAGTGTTAATGAACTTGAAGAAGTGCTTTCAGTAGTCCAAGAAGAAGTTCCTGAAACTCTATAACGCACATCATAAGTAGTTCCGGTCACAGCATCCCAATTTAGATCAACAGAATTTGACCCTACATTTGACGCTGAGAAACTTGTAGGAGTAGTTGCATCACAAACAACAGGTTCACCAGAAACACCAGTTACTACTAAAGAGAAGTCTTGGCTTCCACTAGCTAACGAACCTTTGTGTGTAACAGTGATGGTATAAGAACCACTTGCATTATTAATATCTACTCTTTCGAAAGGATCTACATTGTTATCTCCTTTTGAATTACTATTTACGCCCGTTAGTCTGTAAGGAGAGTAAGTAGTTGAATTTTTAGTTACTCTAATATCTAAGTCATTTACTAATACAGGAGTGCTTAGGTTTGTAGTTCCGGTATTGGCAGTTCCGCCTTGGTCAGTCCAAGAAATGGAAGCCAAAAGTGGACTAGTTCCATCTGATTCAACAGTCATTGAGTAAGATTGACCATTATTCAAAGTTAATTCTTCTATTCTAGAAATATCACCTGCTCCAGTCATGGTCTCAGCAGCTCTTTTAGCATTCATTAAGCCCCATCCCCAAACAGCGTCAGGGCCTGTAATTCCTGCATCATCTGCAGTGTGCAAAACAATACCTTTAAGCGTTGCAGCTCTCACATAGTTTCCGAATACATTATTAGCATGTTCTTGTAAAACTAAAATAGATCCTGCAACATTAGGTGAAGCCATTGAAGTACCTGTGATAGAATTATAAGCAGAGTTGCTGCTTTCATAAGTTGAATAAACTCCAGTTCCGTTTCCAGTAATGTCTGGCTTAATTCTGTAGTCATCAGTTGGTCCTTCACTTGAAGAGCTATTAATGCTTACACCAATTAAGTTACCGTTGCTATCAATATTTGCATCTTGTGCATTTGCAACTACTAGGTTGTTTTTTGCAGTTGAGTGACCAGATAATTTATCAAATGAACTATTGCCGCCTAATGGACTGCCGTTATAACTATTTTGATTACCGTCATTACCTGCGGCCACAACCATCATATAATATGGAGAATTATACATTAAGTTATCCCAATCTCTTGATTCAGCTATATAAGCACCAAAATACCAATCAGGTAATTGATCTCCTCTATACCCATAAGAATGGTTTGACACTAACATTCCATTTGCTGCTGCATTAGTAGCCTCAGATAGATCACTGTTCCAGTCATATCCGACAGCATTAGCATGAGGAGCCATTCCTTTTGCAGCAGCTTGAACTCCTGATGCAATGATAGTTCCAGTTACGTGTGCAGCATGGAAATTCAAAGTACTTGAGCCATCACCTACTGAGAAACGGTTGGAGCCTCCAGCGCCATCATACTCTTGGTGAGATGCACGAGCTAAACCACCGTCCCAAACGTGAGCAGTCATGTTGTCTCCATTAAGATTTAAACCTAATCCTCCGCCTGAATTCAACCAGTTAGTTCTTGTTGATTCAGCGGCATCAACATTATAGGTAATGTAATAGATAGGCTCTCCAGATGGAGTTACTTTTTGTAGTTCTGCATATCTACCATCTTTTAATGTCATTTTAACTTCCCAGCCTTTTTGCTGAGCCATTTTAATAGCTTCTTCTTTTTCTTTTTTGGCTTTGGTTGAAAAAGTTTGTTCGAGCTCTGACAACACTTGCTTGTTGTATTGATTAGTGATTTTTGCTCTTTGTTGATTGGTTTGTGCCATAGCTGAACTTGCTAAAAACAAGCAGCCAATGGCTAATAAATTTAGTTTAGTAAAAAATGTATTCATTTCGTTTTTGGTTTGTTTGAAAATAATGCTGAATTCTTTATTCAACATAGTAATTTAAAATATGATTATTTTAATATTAAGTATTTATCGAAAAAGGTCATCTAAATTGAAAATCTTCTAATGACATAGTGAAGGGAGTTTCTAGTTCCTTATTAGAAGATGTAAGTACACTGTGTTGAAGTGATATTTTTGAATTAAAGAAGTTGATTTCTATAAAATATTTATTATCGAATTTCATTGATATCTTATACTGGGTTTCGGCTATTATTGTAAGTTTTAACTTCATTTAATCACAATTATAAGAATTTTATTATTGTAAAGTAAAATTTTTGCTAATAAATATTTTGTGAAGATTTGGATGTACGAGATGAAATTTTTGAAAAAAGGCGTTATTGATCTATATGTAAGGGATAATAGCTTTATGTAATATTTATAAAAAATATTTATTTTTATAAAACATGTACGAACGGAAAAGTTATGTTATAATAATATTTGAAATTTATCTTGTTAATTGAATATTTCTAATAGTAGTGTGTTTTGAGATAATTAATATTTAGTTTCCGATCATTATTTAGATTTTATTTATAAATTTCATGTTCTAACGTAAATTTTGAATGTTATGAAGCTTTTTAGCTCTGTATTTACCTATTTGATTCTGTTTTCATTTACTTCATTTGGACAATATTATCCTGAATATGAATGGCAGCGGAGACCTGCTAAATCAGTCCGTATGGATCAGTTCTTATTAGATAGTGCAGTCAGTGTCGCTGCTCGAAATGAAAATTCGATTAGTAGGGATTTAAGAATTGCTATAATTGATGCTTTTTCGAGCGAACCTGATTTTGAAATATTAGGTAAAACTAGAGAGAGGGGAGAGCCTTCCGGATTAATTATTAAAGATGGCTACATTGTTGCTGAATGGGGAGATATTAATAGAGTAGATATGACTTTCAGTGTTGCTAAAAGTTATCTATCCACCGTAGCAGGATTGGCTTTGGATCAAAATTTAATCCATAATATAGATGATAAAGTCGCAAAATATGTATGGGATGGCACTTTCGATGGTGTTCATAATCAAAAAATTAGCTGGGATCATCTGCTAACTCAATCCTCGGATTGGTCTGGGCAACAATTTGGACTGTATGATTGGGCTGATAGACCTCCGAAAGAAGGTGGAGTTGATGATTGGAAGGCACGAGAGCTTCATGAGCCTGGGACTCATTACAAATATAATGATGTTAGGGTGAATGTTTTGGCTTATTCTTTATTGCAGGTTTGGAGAAAATCGCTACCTCAGGTTTTGAAAGAGGAAATCATGGATCCTATCGGGGCTTCTACTACTTGGCGATGGTTAGGCTATCATAATTCATACGTAAATGTAGACGGATTGCAAGTTCAATCTGTAAGTGGTGGCGGTCATTTTGGTGGTGGTATCTTCATTAGTACGCTTGACCATGCTCGTTTTGGATTGCTTTTCTTAAGAAACGGAAAGTGGAAAGAAAAACAGTTGATTTCTGAAGAATGGGTGGAAAGTGTTCAACTATCTTCTCAGGTAAAATCTGATTATGGCTATCTATGGTGGAACAATAGTCAAGAATCTTGGGAAGGGGTTTCAAGAGAAGTATATTATGCAGCTGGCTTCGGAGGCAATTATATCATTATTGATAATGCCAATGATTTAGTGGTAGTAACCCGATGGATTGATAATTCGAAAATTGATGATGTGATGAGGTTGGTGCAAAGATCTATTAAATGAGAAATCATCTATACTTATTTTTTGTTTTATTAATTGGGCTTGAATCAACTATTGTTTTTGGGCAGTCAAAATATCAAAATGGATATGTTGTTACCAATCAGAAGGATACTATTTATGGTCAACTACGAGATAGAAGTCCCGAACCATTTGGTAAAATATTTAAGAAGGTAAGAATGAAAGGCTTTTGGATCTTTGAGACAAGATTTGGACCAGATGATTTGAAATCATATAAAATAGGGAATGATATTTACCAGTCTATTTGGTATGATAGTTATAGTAAATTATTTTCAATCTTTCATGTGAGTATTCCTGGACAAGGTGAAAAAGTTTTCATGCGTTTGGCGGTTGGTGGAGAGGTGAATTTATATTGGGATGAGTATAGAGATGCTGACAGTGGGTATGAAATGGAAATACCTTTTTTTAAACGAGCTGAATCTCAAGAATTGATTCGTGTTACTCAAGGAATTCTAGGGCTTAAACAAAAACATCTAGCTAATTTATTTGCAGATTGCCCCAGCTTAGTAAACCTCATGAAAAAAGGCTTTTTTGATACTCCCGAAGAGATGGCTAATTACTTTAATGAAAAGTGTAATTAATATTTCCCCCCTGAAAGCGTTGTTTTGAATCAAATCAATTTTTCCTAAGTAAGAATAAACTCCAAGGCCTCCTCGGGATTAGAGCATAGTTTTGCAGGTCGTTTTGTTACTTTTATGAGGGTGTTTAAATAATATTTCTTGAAAGGTGAGGCATCTGTGACCACTCCAGTTTTATCTATGCCTATTTCTTTTCCTTTAGGGGAGAAGACTTTTTCAAAATGTTTTCTTGCAGCAACAGGAACAACTCCTTGTTCTCTTATGTCGCTGTAAAAGCCAATCACCTCTTTGCCTTTTACATCTTCAATAAACTGATTAAATAACTCAATGTATTCTTCTGTTGAAAAAGAGCCATGCCATTTTACTCCTGCTATTTTTAATTCCTCATCATAGTAGGTAGTGGCAAATTTATGATGTCGAAGTATATTACCTTCATTGATTAACTTGTCTTCCCTTAATGCTACAGTTTCCATAGAACTAAAATGATTAGATAAATATTGAAATAAGTTAACAAATTAAAGGATTATCATCAATTTTTAGCTTCGATTATTTCCAAGAAAGTTCCGAGAATCTCTTTTTCCCTTTGACAAAAAAATCTTTAATGATAGAATGTTTAAAAACCTCGGAATGTATGAAGCCATGTTTTTGAGAATGATTGTACTGCTTTTTCTTTTGCTTAAAATCACGATGGGCTTTTAAAATAGCATTTGCATTGGCTTTTTTTCCTTTTGCTATGAATTGAATTGCTGCCAAGATATCTAATCTTTTTCTTCGTTTTCTGATGGCTTTAAATTCTTCTTTACTAAGATTTTTATAGAGCAACAACCAATTATTTCTAAAATTCAAATAGGTCTTAAATGGGCTTTCTACTTGCAACGTACCACCACCCACGTGATAAACAGTGCTTTCGCCACAATAATAAATTTCATAGCCCATATTTTTTGCTCTCCAACAGAAATCTATTTCTTCCATATGCGCAAAAAATTGATCATCAAGCCCCCCTAAATCATGGAAAGTTCTAGATTTTACGAAGAGGCAAGCTCCCGTTGCCCAAAAAACAGGAGTATTGTCATTATATTGACCTTGATCTTTTTCCAGATGGGAAAAAATTCTTCCTCTGCAAAATGGGTAGCCTAAATGGTCAATAAAACCTCCTGCTGCCCCAGCATATTCAAATGAATCTTTATTGTGGTAAGATTTTATCTTAGGTTGACAGGCAACAATATCTTCATTTTGTTGCATTAACCTAATTACAGGGTTAATCCAATCAGGAGTAGTTTCCACGTCAGAATTGAGCAGAACATAAAAATCAGTCTGGATTTGATTTAAAGCATAATTATAACCACCTGCGTAGCCAAGGTTTTCGGGTATTTTAATAAGCTTTAATTCGGGAAAGTTTTTTTTAAGGTAAGGAACGGAATCATCTGTGGAGGCATTGTCTGCTACTATTATCTCGTGCGGGCTAGAATTTTGAATTACATTCGGCAGGAATTTTTGAAGGTAATTCCTGCCGTTGTAATTGAGTATGACTACTGCTACGCTATCAGCCATTGAACATATTGCCTAAATCCATCCCAGGAATGTTAGGAAGGGCTCCATCCGTAGCTTTTCTCATTTCTTCCTTGGCCAAGACGTCTACCTCTTCCATGGCTTTGTTTACTGCAGCAACTGTCAAGTCTTGAATCATTTCTTTGTCATTTTCATTGACTAAAGAATCGTCAATTTCAACGCTGATTAATTGTTTCTTACCATTCACTTTGGCTTTTACCATTCCAGCACCGGCTTCTCCTTCTGCTGTGATGTGGACTAAATTTTCTTGAGCTTGTTTCACTTTGCCCTGTACTTCTTTAATCTGCCCCATCATTTTCATCATATCGAACATACTTATCTTATTAAATTAAAAACACCACTTTTATAATATTCTTCACCGTATTTATCTTTTACACGCACAGTATAACTGTAGGTTCCTTCTGGAGCAGGTCGGGTAGTTAAATAGCCATCCCAGCCAACTTCTAATGCATTACTCCTGAAAATTAATGTACCCCATCTATTATAAATGCTAAATTCGACTTCTTCTATAAACTTTCCAACTACTTTTATTTCTTCATTAAATGAATCTTGATTAGGGGTAAATCCTGTTGGTACAAAAAAGCTAGATGGAATTTTATACCTCAATGTATTCGAAAATGCAACTAGTCCATTTTCAGAATAGGCCTCTATTTGATAAAATGCAAGTTGATCTTCACTTTGAGCAATATTTTCGCTAAAGCTAGTTTGATTTGCAACATCATTTTCATCTAAAAGCGTCATATTTTCATCGTATTTTTTAATGACGTATCGACTTAATAATGTATCAAAGCCAGTATAAGAATTCCATGTGAAATTAATAATTGATTCTTCCTGATTTACATTTAATAGGATGTTGGGCGCAGTTGTTGTTAAGGGTGATATTCCCCCGCAACTATTCGTGTAGGCAATGGAATAGTAAAAATTACGTGTATTAAATGCTGTGCCAATGTCAATGTAACTATTTGTTCCAGTAGTATCTACCTGAAAGTAGTCATCGTCAAGATTTCGTTTTTTATAAATAACGAAATTAGAAGGTTGAAGGCCTTCTGGAACTTCCCAGTTTAGTTCAAGTTCTGAGTCTGACAGTACCTTCGTGGCAATCTGTGAAATAGGAATTGAAGGAGAACCTGTTATGGCAGATACTTCTATCGGTAAAGATTCCACGAGGATGCCGTTTTGATCTCTGGTAACTACAGAATAAACATCTACTTGTCCACATAAAACATTAGCATCAACATAAGGAGCATTGCCACTATATATAATTTCACCATTTTTAAGAAGGTTAGAGTTTTCAAAGCTAAAATGATTCCAATCTATAAGGTTTCCATTATTTTCAGCTGTTGCATTAAATCGGACGGTACAGACTTCATTGGAATTAAGTTCTGAACCATCGCAACTGTTAGTGCTTACTATTCTAACGCAATAAAAATTTTCATTTAAATTTCGATCCTGAAAAGTATAAACTCCTCCAGTTGTGGCTGAAATATTATCTATAGTTTGATAAATCCCGTTGCTGTTTTGTTTAATCTGAAGTTGATAAAGCTGATTTTGACTAGCTTCATATTCAATCTCAAAACTATTTTCTGATAATAAATTAATAGAAGTGATATTCGCCTCACTTTCTATTTGTTCTTCAGGAACAATGTTTTTTATTTCAGTGTCGTTTCCACAATTATTATTCCCAGTATTGTTAAATGAGCCTGTCACGGTAATTGTATATTCTTGCGTTGGATCTCCGTAGTTGTAGCTTAGAGGGAATGCGGTAATAGGATGATTTTGAGCAGCAGAACCATCACCAAAATCAATAGTATAAATATCAAAAACTTCTTCTTGCTGATTTAAATTAAAAACTAAACCATTGTCACAATTGGCAAGTGCAATATTAGGTGATTGCGGCTCAATGATTTCAATTGTAATACTGTCGTATGTTTGATTGTTGCCTATTTGATCTAATAATAAAATATTGTAGGTCCCTGCATCCTGGTAGATAAACCTGTAGTCTTCTGGGTCTTGTACAGCACTTCCAAAGCAACTATTATTACTTCCTATGTCAGAGAGGTCTGCATCAAAGCAAATGAATTGGGTGCCTCCTTGGGTATTATTTTCTGTTACTATTATTTCCGTAAACTCACAGCCTTTCAAATAATTTACCGTAAATAAGCCATTCTCACTTTGAAAGCTACCCTGTGCCCACAAATTCAAGTAGCAAAATGAAATTAATATGATAAGAATTAATCTTTTCAAGCTCTATGGGTTTTGATAAAATGAACCGCTTTGACAATATCCTCATGTAGAACTCTGTCTTCTTCTATTAACGGAACTTGTTGTCTAAAATTACGAATTAATTCTTCTAAATGTGAACTTGTTTTTAGCGGTCGTCTAAATTTTAAAGCTTGCGAGCCATTTATTAATTCGATTGCTATTATTTGGTAAGTATTTTCAACCACTTTATATAATTTAGTAGCTGCATTTGCTCCCATACTAACATGGTCTTCTTGACCATTAGAGGACACTATACTGTCAACTGAGGCTGGTGTGCACAATTGCTTGCTTTGGCTTACCAAGCTTGCGGCACTGTATTGTGGAATCATTAAACCGGAATTTAATCCAGGATTCATCACTAAGAAATCGGGTAATCCTCTACTCCCAGATATTAATTGATAGGTTCTTCTTTCAGAAATGCTTCCTAATTCAGCTAAAGCTATTGCCAAGAAATCTAGAGAAAGTGCCAGAGGTTGACCATGAAAGTTTCCACCTGATATAATTTCACCTTCTTCAGGAAAAATATTAGGATTATCCGTTACACCAGCTAATTCCTTGCTCACAATACTGGTGACATATTTTATAGCATCATAGCTAGCACCATGAACCTGCGGAATACATCTAAAGCTGTAGGGGTCTTGGACATGTACTTTACTTTGCTTAATAATTTCACTACCATTAAGCAGCTCCAGAATCTTTTCGGCAACTATTTTTTGACCATCCTGATTTCTAATCATATGAATTTTATGATCAAAAGGCTCAGGCCGACCATCAAAAGCATCTAATGATAATGCACCAATGGTATTGGCCCAGTTTAAAATATCTTCACCTGCCAAAACCGCATGAACACCAAATGCATTCATGAATTGGGTTCCATTTAAAAGAGCCAAACCTTCTTTAGCCTTTAAGTGAATAGGTTCCCATTTCTTTTTAGCTAATAAATTTTCTCCAGTTATTTTCTCGCCCTGAAAAAAGACTTCTCCTTTTCCGAGTAGTGGCAAAGATAAATGTGCCAGTGGAGCTAAATCTCCTGATGCACCTAAAGAACCAGATTCATAAATGATTGGTAAAATGTCTTCATTATAGAAATCCAACAAGCGCTCAACAGTAGCCAATTGTACCCCACTATGCCCGTAAGCCAAAGATTGGATTTTGAGCAATAGCATGATTTTCACTATGCGTTTATCGATCTCAGGACCAGTTCCACAAGCATGGGACATCACCAAATTAGCTTGCAATTGCTCCAAATCAGCTTTGGATATATTGCGGCTATAAAGTGAGCCAAATCCTGTGTTAATCCCATAAATTGGGGCTTCGGAAGACTGAATATGTTCGTCTAAAAATTTCCGGCAATTTACAATTGCGTCCACAGCCTTATCTGCCAATTTAAGCTTTTTATTATCCGCTAAAATTGTTCTTATTTCCGCTAAAGTCAGGTCGTGTTCGCCAAGTATAAAAAAATTACTCATATCCTAAAAATCGTTTTAAAATGCTTTCTGCATTTAAGCTTTCTTGCGTTCCTTCTTTCATGTTTTTGAAAGTTAAATCGCCTGTTTTCATTTCTTCAGAACCTACCAAAATCACAAATGGAATTTGCTTATCGTTAGCATACTTCATTTGCTTTTTCAACTTAACAGGCTCAGGGTAAAGTTCAGCTTTTACGTTGGCTGTTCTTAATCTATGCAATACTTTTAAACTGTATTTCCAACTTTCTTCGTCAAAACTCACCATCAATACTTCGGTGCTGCTTTCTGCGTTTTCGGGGTAGAGATCGAGCTCTTCTAGAACATCGTAAATGCGATCAACTCCAAATGAAATACCTACACCAGAAACATCTGGTAAACCAAAAGTATCAGTTAAGCCATCATATCTGCCACCACCACAAATACTACCCATTTCCACATTTTTGGGTTTCACTTCAAATATGGCTCCAGTGTAATAAGAAAGTCCGCGTGCTAAAGTAACATCCAATTCAAGCTGAGGAACTTTAGCTCCAAAAGAATCTAAAATATCGAATACCTCATTAAGTTCTTCCAATCCTTTTTGTCCTTTTTCAGAGTTTTTTAAGAAATCCTTTAGGAAATTAAGTTGCTCTGTATTATCTCCACTTAAAGTAAATAAAGGGGATAAGGTATCAATAGAAGATTGATTAAATCCTCTTTCCAGTAATTCTTCCTTAACTTTATCTTCGCCAATTTTATCCAATTTATCGATGGCTACAGCAAAATCAGTTTCTTTGCCTTCAGCGCCCATTACTTCCACTATTCCCGACAATATTTTCCGGTTATTGATTTTGATGGCATAATCCAAGCTGTTGGCTTTTTTGGTCTGCAAGCTTTTGAAAACTTCCTGAATCATCAAAACAATTTCCGCCTCACAAAGCATAGAATTAGTGCCAATAGCATCCGCATCACATTGATAGAACTCTCTATATCGTCCTTTTTGTGGTCGATCAGCTCTCCATACTGGCTGGATTTGATAGCGCTTAAATGGGAAGGTTAAATTATGCTGATGCATCACTACAAAGCGAGCGAAAGGAACAGTTAAGTCGTATCTGAGACCTTTTTCGGAAATTTTTGGTTGAAGGGCTTTCGAATCACTGCGATCACTTTCGTCAGTTTTGGAAAGAAAATCCCCTGAATTCAATATCTTAAAAAGCAATTGATCTCCCTCATCTCCATATTTTCCTTGCAATACGCTTAAATTTTCCATTGCAGGGGTTTCTATAGGCGCATAGCCGTATTTTTGGTATACTTTTTTGATAGTATCCAGAATAAAATGTCTTTTAGCCATTTCAGCTGGTCCAAAATCACGGGTTCCTTTAGGGATAGAAGGTTTATTTTTACTCATTTTAACGTTTATTTTGGCGCAAATCTACAAATTTTTGTGGATAGGTTGGCAAGTTGACGGGTTTAGGTTTACAAGTTGAAAGTTGGGTGTAGAGTGATGGATGACGGGTGAATTAAATTTCGTGTCTTTTCTTGATCACTCTCAATTTCCAGTAACCCATTTTATAATAGGCAAATGCTAAAATCGCTGCCAAAAAGTTAGAAATGGGAAATGCCCACCAAATCCCTTCAAATCCTAAAGATGTTTTATTGGATAACATGAAGGCTGTTGGGAAACGGACAATCCACAAGCTGAAAATTGATATTAGCATGGAAGCTTGGGTAAATCCTGCTCCATTAAAAACACCATTCAAAATTTGCTGTACACCCAGCAAACCAAAACTTGGGGCCATTATTTTAATGAATAAAGCACCATTTTTAATTACTGTTGGATCATTGGGAATGAAAAAAGCTGTGATGGGTTCAGCAAAAATAAATAATAATACACCAATTCCAGTCAGTCCGAAAAAACCTATTTTATTACTCAAATCACCTATTTTTTCGGCTCTTTTAATTTTATTAGCCCCAATGTTTTGTCCGACCAAGCTGGTGGTAGCAATGGCAAAACCTAAAGCTGGTACTACTACCAAACTTAAAATTCTTGCCCCAACTCCGTAGGCTGCCACTACCTCACTTCCGAAACTAGTCACTAGCATAATCATAAAAGTCATGCCTGCAGCTCTGCTTGATTGGTCTAAGCTGGAAGGAATACCTAATTCGAATAATTTCTTCACCCAGAGAAAATCCCATTTCATATGAGTGAACTTGATTTTTATTCCACGTTTTCCATTAAAAAGAATTGCCATTCCGATAACCGCTGAAATGCCTTGAGTAAAAACACTGGCAATGGCTGCTCCAGCTACACCATTTCCTTCAATTGGCCCCCAACCAAAAATAAAGAGCGGATCTAAAACCAGATTTAAAAATACAGTTCCTAAGATTATGAACATGGGGAGATACACATTTCCAATTCCTCGCATCAATGATTGGAAAACAAAAAACATAAATAGGAATACAAATCCGAAAGAAGAGACTTGGAAATAACTGATAGAGTCTTTTAAAATTTCAGGACCCGCACCTACTATTTTCATGAGAGGTTCAGCGGAAAAATAGCCAACTGCCGCTAATAAAATGGAAATAAAAAAAATGACAAAAACTGTTTGAGAGGAAGCGTAGTTTACTTTTCCCTGATTTTCGGCTCCCTTATGTTGAGAAACCATTACTGTTCCAGCTAAGGTCAATCCACCGCCTAAAGACAAAACCAAAAAGAGAATGGGGAAACTTAAACTCACTGCTGCTACTGCGTTGGCTCCTAATCTACCCAACCAGAATGTGTCGATTAATTGATAGGCAGTTTGCAACACATTAGCCATAATGATAGGGAAAGCCAGACTTACCAAGGAATTTAATATTTTCCCTTCTGTATATTTCTTGGGTTTTGCCATCTTCAAAGATACGGCTTTTGAAATTATGAGTTGGAGTCTAAATGATAAGAATTGATCACTTTAGTCCTATTCCAAAAAGTACTTACTTAACAATCTTATCTATAAACTGTTATTTAAAATAAAAGCTATGAGAGAATATGAAGTTTTTTATAAAGATGGAACGACAGTGAATTGTAGTGCTGAAGATAAAACTGACTTGATAAAGCAATTATTTGGTGGTAGTGATAACAAATTCATTGATGAAGTCAAGTTATTGAAATGGACCACTGGTGCCATGGTGTACACGCAAGACCCTTCCCATAATAAAATTGACTCTGAAATCACTACTGCTGATGCGAATCCTTACGGATGGAGAAATGAGGGTGAATTGAAACATGATCCCAAAAATAAATCCTAAATCCAGCGCTACACTATTACCTAGTCTACAAGTTACGTGTTCCTTCTTACCGGTAATTTTTTAGGCATAAAAGCCTATTGTTTCTCAAATATTTGATTTAACTTTTATCCTGAAAATCAAAATTGCCGTGAGAAACATAAAAAAGAATCAATCAGTCCAAAATCAGGTTGTTGAAAAAGAATATCGCTCCAGCCAAAATTTTTTTAAAAGTGATTTAATCCTTCAAGATTATCTGAAAAGGAAAGTCAGCAAGAAGGGGTTAGATTACCTGACACCTAAACTCAATAAAACGGGTGAAGCCGCAGCCACGCGGATGGATACGCTTTCCTTGGATGCTGATAAAAATGGGCCTCAGTTAGTCAAAAGAAATTTCTTTGGCGAGGATATAGATGAAGTGAAATTTCACCCTTCTTATCAGGAATTGATGCAAATCGCCATTGACTCTGAAATGTTCAAAGTAAAATGGGAGCCGAATTTAAAGGAAGCGTTTAAACACGAACGGCACAGTTTAGGGTTTGCACCAGGCTATCTTTATGCTATGAGTGAGTTAGGGCAATATTGTCCATTATGCATGACGGACGGAGTAGCTCGACTGATCGATCTCCATTGTACTGAAGAAGATAAAAAGAGATTGCTTCCACATATTTATACTACAGAATTACGAGATTTCTTTACTGGGGCCATGTTTTTAACAGAAAAATCAGGGGGCTCTGATGTAGGTAGAAATTTAGTGAAAGCCGAAAAACAAAAAGATGGCAGTTACCTTTTGAGTGGTGAAAAATGGTTTTGCAGCAATGTGAATGCAGAGCTCATTTTTGCATTGGCTCGCACTGATGAAAGTAAAGAAGGAACTCGTGGCCTATCTATTTTCTTAATAGAAAAAACTCTACCCGATGGTAGTAAAAATAAATTACCAATTGTTCGATTGAAAGATAAATTGGGAGTGCGCTCCATGGCAAGTGCAGAATGTATTTTAGATGGAACTGTTGGGATGTTGGTTGGAGATGAATTCAACGGTTTTAAAATCATGACAGATATGATTAATCTTTCACGTCTTTATAATTCCATAGCAGCATTATCTGGAGCCAGACGTGCTTTAGTAGAAGCTTATAACTTTAATCTTTTCAGAAAGAGTTTTGGTAAAACTGCAATTGAACATCCCCTTATTAAAGAAAAACTATTTGAACTGGGGAGTTTAAATGTTGCCAATTTTTATTTGACTTGGAGAGCAATAGAAGCTTTGGATAAAGCCGATAATGGAAATGAATCAGCCAGTAGGCAGACAGAGAATGAAAAGCATTTGGGTAGGTTGTTAACGCCAATGGTGAAAAAATGGTCTGCGGAAAAAGCGGTTTACATCACCCGAGAAAGCATGGAGTTGATGGGCGGAATTGGTTATATTGAAGATGGAGTAATTCCAAAAATCATGCGGGATGTAATGGTGTTGCCCATTTGGGAAGGAGCAGGGAATATTATGACCTTGGACATGCTTAGGGCAAGTTTTAAATCTGATGGATTGAAAGTCATGATGGAAGAAATAAAAAAATCATTGGGTAAAATATCCCAATATGATGATACCATTTTGGAGCATTTAAAAGAACTTGAAAGTAAGTTAAAAAGCTTATTTAAAATGGAGCAGGATGAATTGGAGCTTCATGCCAAATATTTCTTTGAAAAGCTGACTACTTTATTTCAATTAAGCCTGATTTTGGATAATTGGGAGGATACAAATGAGGCTTGGATGAAACCTACGGCTGAATTTTTAAAAATGAGTTTAGAAAAGAAAGAGAGCGTACAAGTTAGGGACGTTGAAAGTATTAAAGGGCTAATGGCGTGGGAAATAGAAGTATGATATGCATTGAATCAGAGGTTTGTGATCAATCAATGTCATTAAGTTAGTGTATTTTCCATCCTTTTTTTGCTCACATTTGTGTCTGCCTGAGAAGACAAGTCCGCATAAATGTATGGAAGGATGCTTACAGACCCTCAGATTTATCTACTTCAGAGTTAATCATCAGCTTTAGCTGTCACTTTGAATTCCTTGGGAATTTCTTAGAGAAACTTAGTGTAAACCTCTGTGTCACTTAGTGGTTAAAGAAATAATAGCCTTTGGCTACCTTTTGTTTTTGTTATTAAAGTATAGCAGTTTATATAAAGCCCAACTCAGGAATTTTAACTTGGTTTAGATTCCAAAATCCATATTCAAGATAATGGAAAATTTCAGCTTCTATTTTCTGTTGTTGGGTGTCTGTTTTTTCTGAAATACTTTCAAATTGAATTGAGCAGCTAACTTTAGCTTTATCTTCATTAATTTCAACCTTTTGGACATCTACTTCTGGTAGAATAATTTCCTGATGAGATTCTAAAAGCTCTGTTGCTTTTTCTATGAATTGATCCAAAGGGATTTCCTTTTCATTGTAAATTAAGCGATCTGCACAATGAAAATTTATGAATTCAAAATCTTGTTTTAATAGCATTTTAAGGAAATCTTCGCTTTCTCTATTAAGGTCTTCTGCATGATTAGGATGAAATTCTTCATAAATGAAACAGGTATTCATTCCTGGTACCTCAATGATATTAATTTCTTCTTCCATTAATTCTTCGGTAATGAATCGGTAAATTTCATTATCCGCTACTTCATAAATCGCATCCAATTGGAGATTGTGCAGATTCATAAACTCTAGGATTTTATCCAATTCCTGTTCTAGTTGAGTCTCACTTAACTCCTCTAGTTTTTTAAAGCTAGGATTCCCCAGTACTTCCTTTACTTTTTTAACTTCTTTTTTTGCCGCAGCTTCTTCAAACTTTTGTACATAATCTAAAAATTGAGATTCTATTTCCGCTGGAAGCTCTGATTCTTCTTGATGATCTTCCATGAATTTCGCCCCAAATTCAGCTCTAAGTTTTAATTTTTTAAGTTCGTTTTCCTGTTGCAGCTTTCTTTGACTTTCTTCTTCGCCTCTGTTTTGGTTGTGCATAGTTTGTTTTTTGCTATTAGGTTTTCAAGTAAATTATTCTAGTTCAGATATTCAAACCATTCCGATCTTTAATTGAGAGTTTTATTGGATATAGAATCCAGATTAGCTTTTTAATAATGCATTGACTTATTTAGTTTAATGATTATAGATTCCGAATGTAATACCGTCTACTTTTCCGAAAAGCTTAAAGAAAACTTCCCAGAAGAATTCTCAAAAATTTCTGAGGCACTTTCTCCATTCGATTACATCAATCTTAAATTATTAAAAGGAACGAAAGATGAATGGGCTCGAGACTATATGCCAATTCAAACCGCTGATAAAAGGTTGGTGAAATTTCGCTATCAACCAAGTTATGAAGTAAGAGCAAAATGGACTGAACCTTCGAAAGTTTTAAAAGCGAACAGATTGCGAGCTGATTTTTCTAAACACAATATCAATTTGGACGGGGGGAATGTAGTGAAATGGAAAGACAAGGTAATCATTACCGATCGTGTTGTTTCTGAAAACCATATCTATCATGAAGACCCCAATTTGCTTTATGAAAGGATTGCGGAAGATTTACAGACAGAAGTAATCATCGTAAAAGCTCACCAGGAAAAACATGATATGATTGGTCATGCTGACGGGATGTTACGTTTTGTTAATGAAAACACACTCATCGGCAACAAATTGAGTGATGAGTTGAAACCTATTAGGGAGAATATGGAAAAAATGCTTTCGAAGCATCAGTTCAATTATATCGATTTGCCGTTTTTTATTGATGATAGCGAGAACCATTATTCGGCTATCGGTACTTATGTAAATTTTCTGGAAATAGCAGACGTTATTTTATTTCCCATTTTCAACCATCCTAAGGAAAGGAATAATGCAGCTTTGGAGATTATGCATAATAGTTTTCCAGACAGGAAAATAATCCCTATAAATATTGATGCAGTTGGAAAAGATGGCGGATTAATGAACTGTATAAGTTGGTGTGTGAAATTCTAGAAATTTTTATCAACTTCTGAAAGTACCCTTTCAATCGTAAATCTGATCTATTTGAAGAATTAATACCTAACGATAGCGGTTTTATTTCCGTTATTTTTTAGCAATAAGCTTTAAAATATTTTTTTATGATTGAATTTAACTGGAATAGTGAATTGCTCATACTTTTAGACGTAGGCATTGCAGCATTATTGACCGGCTTAATAGGCTTGGAACGAGAAGTGAAAGATAAACCTGCTGGCTTTAGAACTAATATGATTGTAGGAGGATCTTCGGCCTTACTTTTGTCTTTAGGTCAAATACTCGTAGAGCACTATGTGCAAAGCGATATGGAAAATATTATTCAACCCGACCCCACTAGGATTTTAGAAGCCATTATTTTAGGGATTAGCTTTATCGGAGCAGGTACTATTTTAAAAGCTAGTGATGAAAACAAAGTGTATAATCTTACTACTGCAGCAACAGTACTCTTTTCTGCCGGAATCGGCATTGCAGTTGCATTAGAACAATATGTTCTTGCAATTACTGCCACTTTACTAATTCTTGTTATTAATAGAGTAGCTAAAATTATTTACAACAAAGCATAACTAGATTTAATAAAAATTCAGTTGAGAAGGGAGTGAAAACAAAAAATCCTGCTCAGTTGCCCAAGCAGGATTTAAAAACTACAATCAATTCAAATTATTTTTTGTTTTTAGCTAAGTAAGAAGAAACACTTTCTCTGGATTCTTCCATTGCTTCTTTTCCTTCTTCCCAGTTTGCAGGGCAAACTTCACCATATTTCTCAACATGTTGCCATGCGTCAACAATTCTTAACATCTCATCGATATTTCTACCTAATGGTAAGTCGTTGATTGTTTCATGACGAACAATTCCTTCTTTGTCAATGAAGAAAGTTCCTCTGTAAGCAACAGGAGTTCCTTCGAAGATTAATTCACCTTCTTCATTGTAGTTCCAGTCACCTGCTAATACACCATAATTATTAGCAATTGTTTTTGACGCATCAGCAACTAATGGATAGTTTACTCCTTCAATTCCACCGTTTTCTTGTGGAGTTAATAACCAAGCAAGGTGAGTTTCTTCAGTATCAGTAGATGCACCTACAACGGCAACACCTCTTTTTTCGAACTCAGCTAATTTTTCTTGGAAAGCCAATATTTCAGTTGGGCAAACAAAAGTGAAATCTTTTGGGTAAAAGAAGAAAATCACATCTTTTTTGCCGATATATTGCTCCAAAGAAAATTCTTCTACAATTTCTTCTCCGTTAATTACTGCTCCTGTTTTAAATACTGGTGCTTTTTTTCCTACTAAAGACATACTCTATTATTTAATTTATTGTTAAAAAAATATTGACTACTACATTTTATACTTACTTCAGCTTACGACAAAATACATTTGATGTTTTTCGTATACGAATTAATTTTAGCTCTATTTTCTTTTTATTTTCTGTCAGTACTAACAACAGAAAATATACTTGAAATAAGCGTTTTAAAGCAAGAAATAATGATTTATTTAAAGATTTTGATCTCCGTTCTGAAATCAAGTGCAAAGGTAAGTTCCAAATAATTGATTAGCAATTGTGGCTGTAAAAGTTTCCATTGATATTACTAATCGAATTATCAATTTAATCTATGATAAAAAAGAGTTTAAGTAAGGAGGAATCCTCTTGTAAAATTTACTTTTTATATCCCTTTTTATTACCATATCTTTAAGCTTTAAATTCTAATACGTAATGAATCAATCCATCAAAGAATATATAGTTTCCATCAATTCAGCAATTGAGCAAGAGGATTTTGGAGACAAACCGCAAGAACTTTACGAGCCTATTCGATATATCATGTCATTGGGTGGGAAAAGGATGCGACCTCTTTTAAGTTTACTGTCTTATCAGTTATATAAGGATAACATAAAAGAAGTGATTCCCGCTTCAATTGCTGTGGAAATCTTCCATAATTTCACTTTGATGCATGATGATATAATGGATAATGCACCATTGAGAAGAGGGCAGCAAACCGTCCATGAAAAATGGAATTCGCCTGTGGCAATCCTTTCCGGAGATGTGATGTTGGTGAAAGCCTATCAGCAATTAATTGCAAATAGCCCTACAGAAAAGTTGACTGAAATTTTAGAGAAGTTCAATCGATGTGCAATAGAAGTTTGTGAAGGTCAGCAGATAGATATGAATTTTGAGGAGCAAGAGCAAGTTCAAGAGGCTGATTATATCGAAATGATTCGCTTAAAAACAGCAGTTCTATTAGGTTTCAGTCTTGAATTTGGTGGAATTTTAGCAATGGATAATGAAGCCGATCAAGCTTTACTTTATCAAATGGGAGTCAATGCCGGAATTGGTTTTCAGTTAATGGACGATTTACTGGATGTTTATGCAGACCAAGATAAATTCGGAAAACAAGTAGGAGGAGACATTATAGCCAATAAAAAAACTTACTTGCTAATCAAAGCTAATGAATTAGCTCAAGGAGAAAATTCTATTAAACTTCACGATTGGTTGAAAGCACAGGATTTCGACAATGAAGAAAAGGTTAATGCAGTGAAATCCATTTATGATGAACTTCATATTAAAACGCTGACTGAAGCCAAAATGAATGAATATTTTGAAAAAGCATTTACAAATTTGGAAGATTTGGATGCGCCTTCTGAAAAGAAAAATATCATCAAAGATTTCTTTAATTATCTTATCAATAGAGAACAATAATGAGTACTACTTTAATCATAATAATCGTTACCTGTATCATTAGTATCCCAGCATTCAGTAACCCATCCAGAATGTATGCTTGGATGTTTAATCCCTATCAGGTGGTTTATCGGAAGCAATATTACAGAATGATCACTTCAGGTTTCTTGCATGCTGATTATGTGCATTTGATCTTTAATATGTTGACTTTGTATTTTTTTGGAGATGCAGTAGAATACTATTTTAACCAATTGACCAACTACGGAACCTTTCTTTATGTGGGATTATATTTATCCGCTATTGTAGTTTCTGATATTCCAAGTTTGATAAAACATAAGGAGAATCCAAATTATAATGCATTAGGGGCTTCGGGTGCAGTTTCAGCTGTTGTTTTTAGTAGTATTCTTTTCAATCCTATGACTGATTTATGTTTGTATGGATTGTTATGTCTCCCAGGCTTTATTTTTGGAGCCATATATGTAATTTATTCCTACTATAAAGGTAAACAGCAAGGGGATAACGTCAATCATGATGCCCATTTATTTGGGGCACTTTATGGTGTCTTAATCACGGTTGCTATCTGGCCAGGAGTGATAATGCACTTTATAGATCAATTAAGTACTTTTAGTTTGTTTTAGGATAGAATCAAGATTCAAGAGTCTAGACCTTAGATGAAAGATATTCACTTTGATCTGAAAAATAGACAGTTGACAAAATAAGACTTCGAATTATACAGTTGACAAAAGGCTACTCATCGTACTTCTTCAAGAATCCAATCTCAATAATGGATTAGAACATTTTGACTACTGTCAACTGTCTCTTGGTCACCCAAACTTCTAACTACCAACCCATTCATCATAATAGTCAGAACCAAAAGACTTCGAAACTTACAAACGTCAAAACCTGAAAACTTGCCAACCTGCCAACCAATTTTCCCACTCATTTTTACTAAATTCAAGCCTTAATTAAAATTGAAAAATAAAATCATGGTAAGGAAACGATTTATGCAGGCTTTTAGCTTGCTTTTATTAACGATCACTTTCTCGCTTCAAGCGCAGGAAAAGCAGACCTTCAGTAGCTTTCAGGAAGCAATGAGTGGGATTAGACCAATGTACGGTAATTCGGGACCAAGTAATATCAATTGGATTAATGATGGCCAAGCCTATTCATTTACCGAAAGAGGAGAAAATGGGGCTCAAATAATTAAATCCTTTAATCCTAAGACCCAGGAAGAGAAACTAATTTTTTCTACTGAAGGAATGAAAGTTCCTGGTTCAGAGGATGCTTTCCAATATGCTTCTTTTCAATGGTCAGATGACTCTAAATATTTATTATTCCAAACCAATTTCCGTCCTGTTTGGAGAAGGTCTGGTATATCGGATTATTACTACTATTCCATCGAAGATAAAACTTTGGATTTAGTCGCAAAAGATGCTCAAACAGCAGAATTATCTCCAAACGGCAAAAAAGTTGGTTATGAAAGAGGTGGAAATCTTTTCGTTTTCGACTTGGCTTCAAAGGAAGAAACCCAATTAACAGATGATGCTGAAGATGGCTTTTACAATGGCCGTTTTGGCTGGGCTTATGAGGAAGAATTTGGGCTTGCTCAGGCTTGGGAATGGTCGCACGATAGTGAATACATCGCTTTTTGGCAGTCGGATGAAAGGGAAGTGCCCATTTTTCAAATGACGGATTATCAAGGTACGCATAAAGAATGGGTGAAATTACCTTATCCACAGGTGGGGGACACTAACCCTACAGTGAAAATCGGAGTGATTAATGTAGCGGAAAAATCAAAAGAATGGATGCAAGTGCCATTGGAAGATGGTTACATCCCTAGAATTTACTGGACTGCTGAGAAGGAAAAATTGGCAGTGATGCATCTTAATAGAGCACAAACCAATATGAAACTCTACATGGCAGATGCGACTTCAGGTAAAGCAAAAATGATTCTGGAGGAATCTTCTGATGCTTGGATCGATGTTTTTGACTTTTTTGCTGGCATAATGCATTATGCATTTTTCCCAAAAGATGCCAAGGAGTTTTTCTGGATTACCGACAAAGACGGCTATGCACATTTATACCGATATAATTATGAAGGTAAATTGCAAAATCAAGTGACGAAGGGAGATTGGGAAGTAGTTTATGTTCATGCAGTAGATAGCAAAAAGAAGAAGATTTATTACAGCTCAACTGAAGATTCTCCTTTGGAGAGACAGCTCTACGTAGTGAATTTCAATGGCAGGGGAAAGAAGAAAGTAACCGAAATGGAAGGTCGACATAATATTGATATGGCTCCTGAAGCTACTTATTTTGTTGATCGATATTCAGATGTGAAGACTCCAACTAAAATTGAGCTAAGAGATGCTTCTGGTAAATTGGTGAAAATGTTGGAAGAAAATCAAGAGGTTAAGAAAGCTCTAGAAAATGTGGCTTTTGTGACACCTGAATTGAGCAGTTTTGAAAATAGTGAAGGGGATAAAATAGACATTTCTATTTATAAACCAGTAGGGTTTGATGCTTCTCAAAAATATCCTATGGTTTTGGATGTTTATGGAGGGCCAGGAGCACAGTCGGTTTATAATCAGTGGAGCGTTAGTGCTTGGCACCAATATTTAGTTCATAATGGTTATGTGGTTATTCAAGTAAACAATAGAGGAGGTGGAGGTTATGGTCGCGAGTTTGAGAAAATTGTTTATAAGAACTTAGGGCATGCCGAGGCACAAGATTTTGCAGAAGCAGCAAAGCACATGATAAATCAAGGTTATATTGATGCTGAAAAAATAGCGATCAGAGGACATAGTTACGGGGGGTATATGAGTAGTTTTTCCATCTTGAACCATCCTGATGTTTTTAAGGTAGCATTAGTTGGAGCCCCTGTAACTGATTGGAGGTTGTATGATAGTATTTATGCGGAGCGATATATGGGATTGGAAGAAGAGAATGAAGAAGGGTATATTAATTCAGCGCCCACTACTTATGCTAAAAACTTAACGGGTCATATGTTCATAGCGCATAGCACAATGGATGAAAATGTACATGTTCAAAATACATTTCAATTAGTAAAAGGTTTAATTGACAATGGTAAAGATCATGATCTGAAGATTTTCCCTCCGGGTGCACATGGAGTTGCTTACAACTTTCCAAGTTATTTACTTTTAATGAATAACTACATTAATTACTTGGATAGGTATTTTAAGTAAAAGAACCATAATAAAGCCGTGATCAAAAATCACGGCTTTTTTTTGTATTTAGTAGCTTGCACCACCTGATCCATTGAAGAGAGCAAATAGACCTACTCCAAATATTAAACTGAACAAAATACCTAATGCGATTCCTATCGCCATTAAAAGTAAGGCTGCCTTTGCCCAATTGGCCTTGTTCACGTTTGTTCCTCCGCTAAAAGACCATACAAAAAGCATTATAAATCCGATAATTGGAATTGCAGCAATAATTAAAGTGATTAACCAATCTTTGGTCGATAATGGTTGTGTGCTACTCTGGTTTTGAGTTTCCATAGTTTTATTAGGTTAAGTTTAAAAAGTTAAAAATCAATCTATTATAAGAATAATTATACTATAAATAAAACGTTAAGCATGTTTTTTTGATGATAACCAATTAAAACTGACCTAATTCCCAATGATCACATCAGTTTTTAATTCTAAAAACAAGCAATTTTAATTTTAGCAGTGTGACGCATAGGTTTAAATTAATGCTCAATAAAAGATAGATATAAGTACATAAGGTCTAGAAAAGGCTTGTCTAAATTAATGTAAAAAAAAGCCCGAAGTATTTCCGAGCTTATTATTTAATTTTGAATAAAGTATTTAATCTACGGTCTTAGATGATTGATTTTAATTTTTGATTTTATTTTCAATTTCTGAAGCTTTTTCTTTGTCTCCAAGCTTTTTCAAAAGCGAAATTCCTTCAAATAGCTTGTATTTGCATGCTTTGATTACCTTAGGATCATCGTCAACTTCAAATAGGGTCATAACTATCAGTAAACTTGAAGATACGTCTTCAAGGGAATCACCAAATTCGATTGCTTCAACATCCTTTATTTTTCTTTCTAGCTCTTCTTTTTCTATATCCATAATTATTTGAAAAATTTCTTAATTAATTGAATTGATCTATTTCCTTCTTGATCCTTACCTGAAATAATATCCTGAAAAGTTTTTGCTTCTTCTTTACTTAAGTCAGTTTGGAATTCAACTTTTTCTTCATTGATTTCCTTAGAACCCATTTCCCAACTTGGAAAGCTTCTCTCTTTTATTTGGCCAGTAGTTATAAGAACCACATTTTTATGTCGGTCATCAGTTTTGATTTTTTCGTAGAGACCACTTATCTCTTTATAATCCCCTTCAAGATATTGCAAAAAGTGCGTTTTGGAGTAGAGGAGAACGCCAGTAACATCTAATTCTGGATTGTTTCTTTTGCAAGCGGCAAGAATTTTATCAATTTCTTCTTCTGTGCATTCTTTTTTTCTAACGCTGACATAAACTAGGTGTGATAACATATTCTAAAGTTTAAAAATGAATAATTTTTATTAAAAGTTATAAGTACTAACCGAACCTTTAGATTTCTGTTTAGAAAGTTTGGGAATAGATAGAAAAAGCAGTGCTTAAATGATATCTAGGCTTATCAAAATACCAAAAAACGTATTTTGATAAGCCTATCAAGATCACCTGAAAGCTGTTATTTAATTTAGAAGGATATACTTTGTCTCGATTTGAAAGTTTTATGATTATTTCCCGATACAAAACTTCGAAAAGATATTAGCCAACAAATCATCAGTAGTAATTTCTCCTGTAATCTCACCTAAAAAGCGTAAAGCATGGCGTATATCCAAAGCCAAGAAGTCTCCTGTGATATTATCATCCAAGCCACGTAATACCGCATTTAAGCTATTTTGAGTTTGAACCAGATTGTCATAATGGCGAATGTTGGTTACGACCGTATCGCCTGTTTTGAAATTATCGAGGTTTACGGTTTCAACCAATTTTGTTTTTAAAGCTTCCAAGCCTTCTTTGTTGATGGCAGAAATAAAGAGTGTGTTTTTATCCTTCTTCATTTCATTATAAAGATCTTGCTGAGCCTCATCGAGCTTATTCCCGACTTTAATAAAAGGAATCCCCAAATTTTCCAGCATATTGATATCGCGATTAACTTCGGTTAAAGTATCGTTTTTCAAATCGAACATATAAACGATCAATGAAGCCTGCTTCATTTTATCTTTTGTTCGTTGAACCCCTATAGCCTCAACTTTGTCTTCCGTATCTCGCAAGCCTGCAGTATCGATAAATCTGAAAACTACACCTTCCAGATTAATTTCATCTTCTATGAAATCACGGGTTGTCCCTGCTATATCGGAAACAATGGCTTTTTCTTCGTTGAGCAGTGCGTTCAGTAAAGTAGATTTTCCCGTGTTGGGTTTCCCTGCAATTACAGTTGGTACTCCATTTTTGATTACATTCCCTAAATCAAAACTGCTGACTAAAGCGGTAATGACGCTTAACAACTGATTGACTAGCTTTTTCAGATCATCTCGGTCGGCAAATTCCACATCTTCCTCCCCAAAATCGAGTTCCAGTTCAATCATACTAGCAAAATGAATCAATTCGGCTCTTAACTGCTTTATTTGTTCAGAGAAACCACCGCGCATTTGGTTCAGCGCTGCTTTATGGGAGGCTTCTGTATCGGCATTAATTAAATCGGCCACGGCTTCAGCTTGAGCCAAATCAAATTGACCATTCAGAAAAGCTCTTTGGGTAAATTCACCCGCTTTGGCCAAACGAACTCCTTTAGTTAAAAACAATTTGATTAATCTTTGCACGATATAAGGTGAACCATGACAGGAAATTTCCACTACATTTTCTTTGGTGAAGGAATGAGGTGCAATAAACAAAGTAGCCACAACTTCATCTATGATTTCACCTTCGTCATTTCGTATGGTACCGAAATGGGCTGTGTGGCTTTTTTGTTGTAAAAGATTTTTTCCTTTAAAAACGCTATTAGTAATTGTGATGGCATCCTCTCCCGAAAGACGAATGACGGCAATTGCCCCAACTCCAGGTGCAGTAGATAATGCAATGATGGTTTCCTTCAACTGATCTAACATCTTGCAAATTTCATGAATATTTGGCGATTATAAAATGGTTATTTGCATTATGGTAATTCTTCTCCTTTAGCTGCTGAATATAAAGCATACCAATCTTCTTTTTCCAAGGTTTTAGATTCCACTTTCAAAGCTTCTTCCAGTCTTTCTGTTTTGGAAGTGCCCAATACAGGAATGATACCTGATGGGTGTCTTTTTAAAAACAATAGCATTAGCTGCGCATTATTCAATTCATATTTTTCACTAAGCTTTCGGAAAGTTTCATCCTGCTTTTGATCAGCTTTTGAGTTTCCTTTGTGTCTATAATGCCCTCCACCTAATGGAGACCATACAGTAGGACAAATGTTTTTCATTAACAACTGATCTAAAGTTCCGTCTTCAAATGGCTCCAAATGGTTTAATGAGGCTTCTATTTGATGAGTTACTAAAGGAAAAACCGAATTGATCATTTCAAATTGAGAAGTTGAAAAATTTGATACTCCAAAATATTTTACTTTTCCATCATCCTTTAATTTTTCAAATGTTTCTGCTATTTCATTGGGATTCATCAAGAAATCTGGCCGATGCAATAAAAGAACATCTATATAATCCGTTTGAAGGTCTCTTAATGAATTTTCTACGGATTGAATTATATGTTTTTCACTGCTATCATAAGATTTAATCCTGTTTGCAGGACGGTTTTCGGCTGGCATTTTGATTCCACATTTAGTGGTGATCTGCATTTCATCTCTTAAATGTGGTTTTTCTTTTAACACATTTCCGAAATCAGCTTCTGTGGTATAATCTCCGTAAATATCAGCATGGTCAAAATCTTTCAATCCAAGTTCTAGTGATTTTTCAACAAATTCAATCCATTGTTTAGAATTAAAATTTTCACCCCATTTTCCTAAACGCATGGTTCCGACTATAAATGGAGAAAAAGTAATTGTTTTACGGGATAAGCTTGTTTGTCGCATAGGATAATTAATATAAGATTAAAATTTACGTAAATTATTTAAAATCACATATCCAAAACTAAACTTCTTCGTTAGCTTGCACATAGATTCAATTTTGAAATGAAGTTAAACGAACAATCAACCACCAATAAATTATTATTAGTACTGGTAATACCTGTTATTTTTTATAGTCTACAGTTATTATCGTTTATATTCATCCCTTTGATGTTTGCAATTTTTATTGCGTTACTTTTCACTCCGATGATGCGATGGATGAAGAAAAGGAAAGTGCCACAATTTATTGCTTTAGGAACCGTCATACTTATATTAACTTTAACAGGCTTTTCTGCAATTAAAATAGTCCAAATGTCTGGGAAACAGATTGAAGAAGGAAAATCTGAGATTTTTAAGAAATTGGATAATAAAGTGGAGCAAGTAGTTACACCTTTTGCAGAAACATTAGGTCTTGATCAAAATAATGGCGATAGTACTATCAAAGGCTTATTGAAAAGCGATAAAATTGAGAGTTTTATTTTAGATAATTTTACTATTACTATCTCTTTTATTCAAAGCACAGTAGTTAATATTTTGATGACGCTCTTCTTTTTGATGCTTTTGTTGGCGGGCTCACTCAATTTTAAAGATATTCTTCAAAGTACACTGTTTTCGGGCGGTACTCAATCGGTTAAAACCTTTATGAAAGTAGAGCGAAGTGTTTCTGATTTCTTAAAGGTAAAAATTTTCGTGAGCTTCCTAACTGGGGTTTCATTTGGGGTTATAGCTTGGTCATTAGGTATTAGTTTCCCGCTATTTTGGGGATTATTGGCCTTCGTTATCAACTTTGTTCAAATGGTAGGTTCTGTTGTTTCTACTATCTTAGTCATGCTTTTTGCATTTATAGAAATTGAAAGCCCAGGAACTTTATTGCTAGCAGCTATATTATTTACAGGTGCTCAGATACTATTCGGAGCTGTTCTGGAACCCATTTTTATGGGTCGATCTTTCTCCATCAACATTATAGTCGTATTAGTGATGCTGATGTTCTGGGGATTTATCTGGGGTGTCCCTGGTTTGATATTATCAATCCCGTTAACCGTGCTTTTCAAAACTATTCTGAACGAATTTCCAGGGGGGAAGAAGTTTGCTAAGTTAATGTCATAGCGAGAAGGAATGCTTTTGGAGCAAAGTGCATTTTTGATGCTAACCACTTATTTTAGTTTCCATGGTTCTCAACCTTCTGCCAATCATTTGTAGTAGTGTGATGAATCCTTCAGATATTTTTACTATTTTCAATGAAACTATTAGGTGATTAAATTTCCTATGTCGAAAAAAAGACTTTTCAAAAGAACTGGAATTGTTTTGATCAGTGTCACTGTGGCACTTTTTATAGCGTGGCAATTGCTTAAGGAATTTAAAATAAAAGCCTTTGTAGTAGAGTCTATACATACCGAACTAAATCACTACTTCGTGGATTCAGTTCATTTTCAAATTGAAGATATATCTGTTCGGTTTTTTGAAAAGAAGATAGTTTTGGAGAAAGTAGCGGTTAATTTAATCGCAGATCAAAAGGATACGATTGCCAGCCTTGAATTACCAGACCTCAATATTTCTTGGGATGATTACTGGAAGTCTTTTAATAATCAACTATATAAATTCAATTCTTTAGAGTTGAAAAGTGCCAAGCTTTTGCTTCCACTTGATTTTGAAAAAATCAAAAGAAAGAAGGCTTCCAGACCCTCATTTGATGGAAAATTCGAATTAGCAATAAAGGAACTTATAGTGGATGATGGTGAAATTTTGTTTTATGATCAACTCAATCAAAAATCAGGAAGATTAAATGCTGATTACAAGTTGGTAGCTCAAAATCTCCATTTCAAGAAAGGAGAAATCCCAGAGAAACTTCAGGATGTGGCAAAAGATATATTTCTGGAATTTCATAATTTAACTTATTTTCTGAAAGATGATCTGCATAAAGTAGATATCGAAACACTGTCATTTGATTTGTTTAAGCAGGATATCACATTGATTTCCTCACATTTCCGACCAATATACTCACCTGATAAATTTGCGGAATTGAAAGAAGAACAAGCCAATCATATAGATATAATATTGGATAGTATTCAGTTGAATGAAATTAATTGGCAAGGCGATAGTATGATTAGCGTACATAATGTTTTTGCTAAAAATATTGAATTAAATGTCACGAAGGATAAAAATTACCCTTTACCGGATGATAGATTTGTACCAGTTTTAGTCGAGCTGTTAAAAAATAGTGATGTTTCGATTGATGTCAGGGAATGTGTTGTTCAAAATATGAATTTAAGCTATTATGAAATTCCAGATGGGAGCGAGGAAATAGGGTTAGTTAGGATTGCTAATATTCTGGGTGTAATTGAAAATATTACCAATAGAAAAGATAGTGTAGATAAATACGGTACTGATTTGATTATTAAGGCAAATGGAGATCTTTATGATGAAGGTAATTTAAAGGCAGAGATCCGTTATAATTTAAACTCCAACTATGGCTATTTTAGCGTTCGAGGTAGCTTGGAACCTATGTCCATAAGCGCTATAAACCAGTATATGTCAAAATCCTATCCAGTTGAAATTAGCTCAGGAACAGTTGATGAATTATATTTTAGTTATTCTGGTGGTAATAAGGCGGTTAGTGGAGAGATGAGATTTAAATATTCAGATTTAAAAATAAAGTTTCACAAAATTTTAAATGAAGAGGAAAAAGGAGACAAAGCTTTAAGTTGGTTGGCAAATGTTGCTTTACCGCAGCAAAACCCTCGGGATAATGGTAGATTTAGAATTGGAAAGATCGAGTTTAATAGAGATACCCGTAAATCTATGTTCAGCTATTGGTCAAACAGTTTAGTTTCAGGTTTTCAGTCTACTGTCGGGATAGGAAAAGCTTCCAGAATTGAAAAATTGGATAAGAAGGAAGAAAGTATTTGGCAAAAGATAGGTTTCGGGAAAGATGAAGAAAGTGAATAAAATAAAAATTTTGATCGGCCTAATTGGCTTAATTGCTATTGTAGCATTTAGCAGTTCTTTGTTTTTCGAAGAGGAAGATACTATTCAAAACCCAAGAATAAAAGGCTTTAATTTAGTTGCTCCTCCTAAGCCTTTTACTGTTGATTCTTTGCATAAAATCAAGAGTTTAGGTGCGAATTGGGTATCGATAGTGCCTTATGCATTTTGCAATGCTAACACCGCTGAAATCGTCTTTGATAATCCTAGGCAATGGTGGGGAGAAAAACCAGAAGGTGTAAAAGAGTCAATTGCAATGGCTAAATCATTAGGTTTAAAGGTAATGCTAAAGCCACACTTGTGGGTAGGCGGACAAGGCTGGGCTGGGGATCTTGATTTTGAATCGGACAGTCTTTGGCAAGTTTTCGAAATGAAGTATGCTGAATATATTGGCACCTATGCAAAAATTGCAGATTCAATGAATGTAGAATTGTATTGTATAGGAACTGAGATTAGAACTTCTACAAAAAATAGAAATGCCTTTTGGCTTAATTTAATTGAAACTACACGCCATGATTTCTCAGGTAAATTAACCTACGCAGCAAATTGGGATGAGTACAATCAGATAGAATTTTGGAATGAGTTAGATTATATTGGGATAGATGCATATTTCCCTTTAAGCGAAAATAAATCTCCTACCAAGCATGAACTGATGGAGGCATGGAAGAAACCTAAAAAGGAAATAAAGGCAATAGCTGATGAATACCAAAAACCGATCTTGTTTACTGAATATGGATATGAAAGTATTGATTATAATACCATGGGACATTGGAAGTTATCAAAAGATACTTTATCAGTTAATTTTGAAAATCAAGAAATTGCCTTTGAGGCATTGTTCGATTCCTTTCGTGAAGAATCATGGTTTTCAGGTGGTTTCATATGGAAGTGGCATTTGTATGCTTTTAAAAATAGTAATAGAACCTTTAAAGCGTATACTCCTCAAAATAAACCGGCCCTGAAAACAATTGAATCTGAATTTAAGAAAGACTTTTAATTAGAGAATTATGAAATTATCATTCCAAAATTCATTTTTTACCCTAGCATTTGTAGCTGTTTTAATAGCATTTTTAGTGATAGCAAAATCTATTTTGATTCCACTTGGTATAGCCTTATTGCTGGCATTTATTTTATATCCGGTTCATAAGAAATTTTCGCAGTGGGGAGTAGGAAATATTTTAGCTGCGTTTTTCTCTATTTTACTACTGATTATCATTATAGGAGGAGGGATTACTTTTTTCTCAGCCGAAATTATAGCCTTATCAGATGAAATCAGCAATTTTGGCGAAAAACTATCCAAGCTCTATACTGATGTTATCATTTTTGTCAATCAGAATGTGAGCCTTGTAGAAGATCTAAATAAGGATCAATTATTAAACGATCTAAAATCCTGGTTGAAAGATTCAGCAGGTAGTCTTTTGGGCGGCACTTTCAATAGTACCGCCAATTTCTTTACAGGCTTAATCACCATGTTTATTTATATGTTCTTATTCCTGATTTATCATAAGGGCTTGGTTAGAGCTTTTATGAAATTTTCCCCTGAGGATAAAAAGCAAGAGTTTTTTAAAATGCTAAAGGGCGTTCAACAGGTAGGTCAAAAATATCTTTCAGGCATGTTAGTTTTGATTGTTATTCTGGGTTTTGCCAATAGTATTGGACTATGGATAATTGGCATTGACAGCCCTTTTCTGTTTGGCTTTTTAGCCGCTTCGCTTTCCATAATTCCTTATATCGGCACAACATTAGGCGCCACAATTCCTGTTTTATATGCTTTTATGTCACATGATTCCCTATTGGTTCCATTAGCTGTTGCAATTTTATTTTGGGCGGTGCAATTGATTGAAAGTAATTTTTTAAGTCCTAAAGTAGTGGGCAATAGTGTGAATGTAAATGCTTTTGCTGCTATTTTAAGTTTGATTGTGGGTGCTTCTATTTGGGGTGTTGCAGGCATGGTTTTATTTCTGCCATTTGCTGCTATGCTGAAAGTAGTTTGCGAAGAATATGAACCACTGCAGCCATTAGCTTTATTAATTGGTAATTCTAATTTTCAAGATGGTGAGGGTAGCAAAAAAGGACTTTTTCAGAGATTGAAGGATAAGATAAAGAGAAAATAATAGTTATTATTTTCTCTCACAGAAATTTGGCTCACAGAAAGCACAGAAGTTCACAGAAAAGGAGGTTTAAAAGTTTTGAATATTCTTAAAGAGGATTTTGGATGATTTTTAAGTATTGTTTGTTGCAAGCAATTGTATTTTGAATGTTTTTTCAGTGAATCATCTTATTTTCTCTGTGAGAACCATATGATTTTATAGAGAATGAAAAGTATTTATTTCCACTATAGTAGTAAGGCAGTATTATTTTCTGTGACTTTCCATGTATTCTGTGAGAAATTATACAAAGCCAGCCCAAGCCCAAAGGTCTCTTTTATATAATCTCCACTAATTGCATTTAAGTTTATTTTTCTGTGATCTTCTGTGATCTTCTGTGAGCCAAATTTCTGTGAGAAATCAAACAAAGCCCGCTCTAGCCCAAATATCTATTATAAATCTCCACTAAGCATATTTATACATTTATTTTCTGTGTTCTTCCCTGTTTTCTGTGAGCTTCATCGTCTCCCATATACAAACCGATTTTTCCCTTGCATATCTCTCATAACTTTTACATCCTGAAAACCTTTGTCTTCCATTATTTTTTTTACTTCTCTACCAAATTGTTCATTAATCTCAAAGTATAATTCACCACCAGACACTAAATGCTTGAAAGCTAGCATAGAAATCCTCTCATAAAATATTAAGGCATCATGGTCAGGAACAAACAATGCATTGGAAGGCTCATGCTCAAATACTTTAGGCTGCATTTCAGCTTTTTCTTTTTCCAAAACATAAGGAGGATTACTAACCCAAATATTAGATTTAGGCAATTCCAATTCTTCTTCTAAAATATCAGCTTGAATGAAATTTATGTTGGCATGATTGAGTTGAGCATTTCTTTTTGCCGTTGCCAGAGCTGAGGAACTGATATCCACAGCATATACCTCACAGTGTTTCCTTTCCTTGGCAATGGTGATAGGAATTATTCCACTACCAGTTCCAATATCAACAACCATCTGCTCGCTCAAATCAGGATGGTTTTCTAAGATTAAATGTACTAATTCTTCTGTCTCTCTTCTTGGAATCAAAACATTAGGGTTGACTAGAAATTGCCTACCATAAAATTCTACTTTTCCCAGAATATGCTGAATGGGTATCCCACTTTTCAATTCACTTAAAATAGAATCTAACTTCTCATCAATTGACTTAGAAGTTTCAATTTCTTTTTCCACTAAAACATCCATTCTGGAAATCTGAAACTGATCTTCAAGTATCAAAAATGCAATAGATTCTGCTTCACCATCAGTTTCAAATTCAGCTATCGTTTTTTTAATTTTTTCTAGAAGTAATTTACTGTTCATTTCAGATTCCTTTCCACAAAGTTCATGAATTTTTATTTAGTTTTGCCAGTGATGAGTAAACAAGATGAATTATTTATGCAACGTGCCCTGCAATTGGCTGGTTACGGCAAAGCTACTGCTAGCCCTAATCCGATGGTGGGTTGTGTAATAGTTTTAGATGGAAAAGTAATAGGAGAAGGTTGGCACAAAAAAGCTGGTGAGCCTCATGCTGAAGTGATGGCAATTCGTTCTGTTGAAAATCCAGAGCTTTTAAAATCATCTACTGCTTATGTCACCCTAGAACCTTGCGCTCATTATGGTAAAACACCACCTTGTGCGGAACTATTGGTTGAAAAGCAGCTAAAAAAAGTAGTGATAGGTGCTGTTGATCCAAATCCATTAGTGGCCGGAAAAGGAATCCAAATCTTAAAAAAAGCAGGAATTGAAGTGGAATCTGCGGTTTTGGAACAAGAATGTTTAGAGGTTAATAAAGCCTTTTTCACTTATATGCAGAAAAAACGTCCTTACATTATTTTAAAATGGGCGCAAACTTCTGATGGTTTTATTGCAAGAGAGAATTTTGATTCCAAATGGATTAGTAATCCCTTATCTAGGCAAATAGTACATAAATGGCGCACCGAGACTGATGCTATATTGATTGGTAAGAATACTGCAAAGTATGATGATCCTCAGCTAACAGCTCGTGATTGGTCAGGTAAAAATCCTATTCGGTTGGTAATTGATCATGATTTGACTTTAGGTAATGATTTAAAAATCTTTGATGGGGAACAAAAGACCATTTTTTTTCATTCTCAGGATCAAAAAATAGAAAGGAAAGGGATTGCAGCCATCAAGTTAAGCAAGGAGGATTTCCTAAGAGATATGCTGAATTATTTGCATCAAGAAAAAATTCAATCAGTATTAATAGAAGGAGGAGCTCAAACTGTACAATCTTTTATCGATGCTGGTTTGTGGGATGAAGCCCGTATCTTTACTGCGTCTGTTAGCTTTGAGAAAGGCATTAAAGCAGCGGAACTAAAAAGCCATCAGCTCGTTTCCCAAGAAAATATTCAAGACAAAAACCAGACAGATGTTTTGACTACTTATCGAAACATGAGTCGATAATCTTAAATCTAATAACATATAATCTCAAAATATGTCAGAATCATTATTAATAGATGTGAATGCATCCAAAGAAGAGAAATACAAAGCCTTAATTCCACAAATAAATGCTTTAGTGGATGGTGAAGAAGATGTAGTGGCAAATTTAGCCAATGTAACAGCGGCATTGAAAGAAGCTTTTGGCTATTTCTGGATAGGTTTTTATGTAGTTAAGAATGGAGAATTAGTGCTAGGGCCATTTCAAGGGCCAATAGCTTGTACTCGCATTCAAAAAGGAAAAGGCGTATGTGGATCAGTTTGGGCTGATGCTAAAACAATTGTAGTGCCAGATGTAGAAGCATTTCCAGGGCATATTGCCTGCAGTTCGGCTTCAAAATCTGAAATAGTGGTGCCCGCTTTTAAAAATAATGAGGTAGCATTGGTTTTGGATATTGATAGTGATGAGTTGAATACTTTTGATGAAATCGATCAAAAGTATCTTGAAGAATTAATGAAAACGGTCTCAGAATTTTTATAAATAGAGTTTATTAGCCAATAACTTGAGAAATCATTTGCAGTGAATTGAAAACAAGTAGCAAATGACACATGTTTGTGCAATTTAATTTTAGAATCCATATAATCCTTTTTTAATGAATACCGACAAAGCATCCATAGGACATTTTTTTCAAGAATTGCAAGCTGATATCTGCGATAAAATTTCAGCAACTGATGGAAAAGGGAGATTTGAAATTGATGATTGGAGACATGAAAAAGGTGGTGGGGGTAAGTCTCGTCTGCTGCAAAATGGAAATATTTTAGAAAAAGCTGGAGTTAACTTTTCTGCTGTGGAAGGCCCTGCTCCTGAAGGGCTTTTGAAAACATTGGAAATTGATGCAGGTGATACGGATGACCTAAGCTTTTTTGCCACAGGGGTCTCCATAGTGATGCACCCATTCAGCCCGATGGTGCCTATTATCCATATGAATGTTCGTTACTTCGAATTGAGCAATGGCACTTACTGGTTTGGAGGAGGAATTGACCTAACTCCTCATATTATTGATAAATCACAAGCGCAATATTTCCATAAGGAGATTAAAAAAGTTTGTGATAAGCATGACATGGACTATTATCCTAACTTCAAGAAATGGGCAGATGACTATTTTTACCTTCCTCATCGAAATGAAACCCGTGGAGTAGGAGGAATTTTCTTTGATCGTTTGTCTGAAAATGAAAAGCACAGTAAGGAAGAAATTTTTGCCTTTGTGCAGGATATTGGTAATTTATTTGCACCTGTTTACAGCCATTTGATGGAAATCAATAAGGATAAAAGTTTTAATGATGAACAGAAACAATGGCAATATCTGAGAAGAGGCAGATATGTGGAATTCAATTTGGTTTGGGATAGGGGTACGAAATTCGGTTTACAAACCAACGGAAGAACAGAATCCATTTTAATGAGCATGCCACCACAAGCCAATTGGGCTTATGATTATCAATTAGAGAAGGATTTTGAAAAGGAAACTGCAGCTTTATTGAAGAAAGAGGTGGACTGGGTGAATATTCTGTAAGTTCATTTTAGGTCATTTCTAAGTTTAGCAGTAATTTTCCTAAAATCTAAAAGAATGTTAGAATCCCTTATCGAACTCGATCAGCAATTTTTCCTTTGGCTTAATGGACTTTATGCCGACTGGCTAGATCCTATTATGTTAGCAATAACCGGAAGAAATATATGGCTTCCACTTTATGCGGTGATCTTATTTTTTGTTTTTAGAAAATTAAAATGGCAAAGTTGGTCTATGATGTTGGCTTTTGCTTTATTAATCACCTTGGCTGATCAGGCAGCATCAGGTTTTTTCAAGCCATTTTTTGAAAGATTACGTCCTTGTCACGAACCTGCAATTCAAGATTTGGTGCATATGGTCAAGGGCTGTGGTGGACAATATGGGTTTGCCTCAAGTCATGCCTCCAATACATTTGCTTTAGCATTTTTCCTATTCTTTATTTATAGAAATGTATATGCAAAATGGATGATTGGATGGGCAGTGGTAGTGTCCTACTCCAGAATTTATGTAGGGGTCCATTATCCAGGAGATATTATAATGGGAGCTATTTTAGGGGTGATTGCAGCTTTAATTACTTATCATTTGTATAAAAGAATTTTCCCTAATCACTTAGAGAAAATTCATAGTACTGTATAATGTTTCTTTGTAAGAAGCCCCGATAGGAATTGATTTAACTTTAATATGTACGGTTAAATCTTCTATATAATCAATTTTTTCAATGTTTACTATAAAAGAGCGATGTACACGAACAAACCGATGAACAGGTAATTTTTTCTCTACACCTTTCATCGTATGATGAACGATATATTTTTTAGCTTCTGTATTAATAACTACATAATCTGCCAAGGCTTCCACAAAAAGAATGTCTTGTAATCGCAAATGGACTATTTTTCCATCACTTTTGATGAAAATATGTTCTATGATGTTCTTCTTTTTACGGAATGCTTCAATATTTCTCTGAGCTTTATTAATAGCCTGAACAAATCTTTCATACTCAAATGGCTTGACGAGATAATCAGTTACTTTTTGCTCAAAGGCATCTACTGCATAGCTATCATTGGCTGTGACCAAGATTACTTCATATCCATTATTCAATCTTTGTGTCAATTCAATACCCGACATTTCAGGCATTTGTACATCAAGAAAAATAATGTCAACTTCATGCTCTTCTAATAAATCAAGTGCCTTTGCTGCATTTTCAGCCTCTGTAACTAATTTTAATCCATTAGTTTCTTTGATCTGTTTAGAAATATATTGTCTGAATATTGGATCGTCATCCACTATCATGCAATTCAATTCTGAAGCCATAGTGTAGTTGGTTAGTTAGTTTTATTGATTAGTTTATGTACATATTTCCCAATTATATCGAATTCTAAGTTCACTTCATCGTTTTTTTTCATTTTTTTGAAGTTTGTGTGCTCAAAAGTATAGGGAATTATGGCAACACTGAATTTTTCATCTGAAACATCGAAGCATGTCAGACTGACACCGTTTATGCAGATAGAGCCTTTCTCAACCAGTACATGTTCAGTTGAATCATAAGAAAACTCAAAAATCCAGCTTCCATCTTCATCTTTTATGTTGAGACATTTTCCTTTTCCATCTACGTGCCCTTGAACTATATGGCCATCTAACCTTCCGTTCATTACCATGCAACGTTCTAGATTCACAAAATCATCTTCTTTCAAATTTCCTATAGATGATTTTTGCAAAGTTTCGTTAACAGCTACAACGGTGTGTGCATCTGGGTGCAATTCTGTGACGGTGAGACAAACCCCATTGTGAGAAATACTTTGATCTATTTTCAATTCATTAGAGATGTCGCTTTTGATGGTCAACTTTAAGTTGCTACCTTCTTTCTCGGCTGATTTAATTTCTCCTAACGATTCTATAATTCCTGTAAACATCCTGTAATATTAATAAATGTAAATGGTTTGAAAAACTGCTTTAAACTCAAATAGTTTACATTAAAGCAAATCAATTCAATTCATTTTATTTCTTTTGATCAAAAATTCAGCTAATACTTTTTGAATATTTTCGTTGATATCTACTCTAGTTAAATCTACCTTGTATTGATGACATTTCAAGGCAATTTGCTTATAATATTCATCCACTTTTTTGTGATACGTTTCTTTAACTTGAGAAGGATTTAATTTCATTTTTTGTCCGCTCTCCAAATCTTCTATGACATAAGGGCGATCTTCTAATTCAAAATCAAGCTCAGTTGATGGTTCATTTACTTGAAAGAAAAGAACTTCATGTTTGCGATGTTTAATATGCTGAATAGATTTGAAAAATTCTTCCAATTGCTCGGGCTTTGTCATTAAATCACTAAAAATTATGACTAATGAGCGTTTATGGATTTTTTCGGCTACTACATGAAGACTTTGACTAATTTCAGTGCTTTTGTGCTGCTGATCTTGTTGTAAAATATGTTGTAGATGCACAAAAATATTTTGAAGATGAGCTCTGGTTGATTTGGCTTCTGTGAAAACATCAATTTTATCAGAAAAGCTAATCAATCCAACTGCATCTCTTTGTCTTTGCAACAAATAAGCTAGGGTAGAGGCTGCTAGAATGCTAAACCTGATTTTTCCGTTATTTTGCGTAGGATAATACATAGAAGAGCTATTATCCAACAAAATATAAGCTCTTAAATTGGTTTCTTCATCGTATCTTTTCGTGTAAAGCCTGTCCGTCTTTGCATAAACTTTCCAATCAATATGACGAGTGCTTTCTCCAGTATTATATAATCTATGTTCGGCAAATTCTACAGAGAAACCGTGAAAGGGAGATTTGTGCATCCCTGTAATAAAGCCTTCTACTAGCTGTTTGGCCAATAAGTCTAAAGAAGGTATTTCAGGAAGATTTTCTAACGATATATCCATTAATATTATATACTTATTTATTTAAAGTTATGTTTTGGCAATTTAGTAAGGTCAATTTGCAAAAGTGTAAGGGTTTATACTATATTTAAGCCAAATAATAAAAAACAACATTTAGAAAGAGCAGTGAAAGAGTTTATGGAAAGAGAACAGGAAGAATTATTTTCAAAGAGAGTAAGAGCAGGAAAAAGAACTTATTTTTTTGATGTAAGAACAACGAAGGCGAATGATTATTATTTAACCATTACTGAAAGCAAAAGAAAACCTAAGGATGATGGTTTTACTTTTGAGAAACACAAAATATTCTTGTATAAGGAAGATTTTAACAAATTCGTGAATGCATTGAATGAAAGTGTTGAGCATATCAAAACTGATTTAATGCCAGAATTCGACTTTACTCAATTCGATAGAGATGAAGATGATGATTTAAGCTGGGATTAATACTAATCCAAAAATTTTCATACATAGTAAAGCTCCCACTTGTTTCAAGGAGCTTTATTTCTTCTTTTAATTGATTGGTATTTAATTTTCAATCAAATACAAGGATTTATAAGTTCTATGTCAGAACTTTGGGCTTCATAGTAGAATTTCAAATTTCTGAACTTTGATTTGATGTATAAATCCATAATTAGACCCTTATTATTCCAGCTTTCTGCTGAAAAAGCCCACCATTTTACTTTTTCTTTAACTAAATTTTTCTTCAATATTCCTGGAGTGAAATCTGTCAATAAAAGTTTGTTTCAGATAAATTCTCCCAGACTTGAAAGAGAATTGTTTGGATTGAAATTTCCTAATCCAGTAGGCTTAGCAGCAGGTTTTGATAAAGATGCTAAATTAATAGATGAGCTAGCCTCTCTTGGATTTGGCTTTATTGAAATAGGAACCATAACGCCAAAAGCGCAGCCGGGCAATCCAAAGCCAAGACTATTCAGATTAAAGGAAGATAACGGAATCATAAATCGAATGGGATTTAATAACCAAGGGATTGATGCGGCTATTGAAAGATTGAAGAACAGGAAAAGTAATGTCATAATAGGCGGAAATATTGGGAAAAATAAAATAACGCCAAATGAAGAAGCATTTAATGATTATGAAAAATGCTTCCTGCAGCTTTATCCCTATGTAGACTACTTTGTAGTGAATGTGAGTTCTCCTAACACCCCAGGTTTACGTGAATTACAGGAAAAAGAACCCTTAATGCAGTTGTTGAACCATTTAATGGATCTGAACCAAAAGCAGATCAAGACTAAGCCTATATTATTAAAAATTGCTCCTGATTTAACTAACCAGCAATTAGATGATATAATTGAAATCGTAGCTAAAACTAAAATTGATGGGGTTATTGCCACCAATACCACCATCAATCGTGATGGTTTGGGAACTTCAAAATCAACTATTGACAAAATTGGTAATGGTGGTTTGAGTGGAAAACCTTTAGGTAAAAGAGCCACTGAAGTAATTCGTTATTTATATGATAAGTCCAATGCGGCTTTTCCAATTATAGGAGTTGGAGGAATTATGTCAGCTGAAGATGCCCTAGAAAAACTAGAGGCTGGGGCAAGTTTATTGCAGCTATATTCTGGCTTTATCTATGAAGGCCCTGCTCTAATAAAACAAATAAATAAAGCTGTTTTGAAGCGGGAAATATGAAAATGAAATGAATATATTTAGAAGTATATTCTTAATACTATGTTGTACTCTACTTTAATTTAGTTTGTTCCTTAAAAAACTATCAATGAAATCAATATCGAATATTATTTTTAAGTGGAATTTTATTTTCTTGATTACCGCTTTTTCACTGTTCAACTGCACTTCACAGCTGGATTCTTCTATTGAAACGGATGATTATTCACTAACTCTGCAATATGAATATGACACTAATCCCTTAAACAGGAAATTAAGTTTTAGTGAACTAGAAATTGTACTTGTAAACAGTGAGGTTGAAGACGTCTTGGCAGGCCTGCTAAACCTTGACAGAGCCGATATTTTTATGGAAGATAATTTCAAAAAGGGCTTGATCATAACAGCAGAATACAGAAATTTAAGAAGCGATGCTAATTTGAGTCAAAGCAAAGAGGAGCTATTAAAGTTATTGGAGAAAGAAATGAATTTTAAGGTTTCAAGAGAGTTTCCTGCTGATTCTTACTGTTTGATGGCTTCAAATCAAGAAGCATTAAAAAGGAACCTTATAGTGGAAAAAGGAATTTCCTCATCAAAAGTAGAGACCAATACAATTAGTAAAAAATTAAGCTTTTCAAGTGCTAAGTTACCTCAAATAGCAAAAGCATTAAGCCAGGTATATAATGCGAATTTTATCGTTTACCCTAAAGAATCTGAATTCCAGTACACCTTCGACCTAGAAGGTGTGGAGTTAGAAGATTTACAAAAACATTTAAAAGATAAATATGGCTTCACCTTGCTAGATCCCTCTGAAACTGATTTTCTTCCAGATTTAGAAAAGCCAGCTGTTGTAGCTTGTAATTAACCTGAAGTTGTAAAGAAGAATCATCTCTCTAATGTTTTACTGGAATTAAAGTTTCAGTACTTGATTGCAGAAAAGAAAATAATTCAGCATTTTACATGAAAAAAAACGATTCATCATGGAACAAAGTGCTGTAACTGCCATATTTCTTCCTTTAGCTTTAGGAATCATCATGTTGGGAATGGGTATGACCCTCACCCTTAATGATTTTAAGAAAGTCGCTTTATACCCAAAAGCTGCTGTAATAGGCTTAGTTAGTCAATTGATTCTTTTACCATTGATTGGATTTGGTTTAGCCGCTTTATTTTTTACGATTCCTGAACTTGCTGTAGGCTTGATTTTAATTGCGCTTTGTCCTGGTGGAGCAACATCTAATTTAATTTCTCATTTAGCCAAAGCAGATTTAGCCTTGTCAATTAGCTTAACGGCTATCAGCAGTATCATTACTAATTTCAGTATCCCAATTTTATTGAATATTGCATTAGCACATTATATGACTGGGGAAAAAGCGATCACTCTACCTTTCTTTAAAACCTTCATTCAGATTTTTCTAGTAACCATTTTCCCAGTTGTAATTGGGATGATCATTAAGAAGAAGCGCCCACATTTTGCCCTTAAGTCTGAAAGGGCAATGAATATTATATCCACTTTTTTCTTCGTTTTGATTTTGCTGGCTGCTATTTTAAAGGAAAGAGAAAATATCATCCCGTATTTTGAACAAGCTGGAGTAGCCGCAATTATTTTGAATATATCCGCTTTATTGATGGGTTTTATTTTGGGTAAACTATTTGGCTTGAATAAAAGACAAAGGAGCTCAATTGCAATTGAAACCGGTATTCAAAATGGAACTTTAGCCATAGCATTAGCTTTAAGTCCAGCTATTTTGAATAATACTCAAATGGCAGTGCCAGCCGCTATCTACAGCTTATTGATGTTTGTGACCGCTGCTGTAGTTATACTGATTTCTAAAAAACAAAACTCGCAGGAGGCTTTAAAAGAACTATCTTTATCTTAAAATCTAAAATTACTGAACATGACTAAAAAATTATGGATTATCAGTGCTTTAATGCTGACTTCCCTTTGGGTTGTTGCGCAAGATCAAGCCGAATTGGTAGAAAATACCATCAAAAAGAGTACGATTAAAGGTCATATTTATTTCTTGGCTTCTGATGAATTAGCCGGCAGGGAGACAGGAACCCACGGGATAGACGTAGCCGCTCGTTATTTAGCTACAAGCCTTCAAAGATATGGTGTTTCACCTGTTGAAGGAGCTACTGATGGTTATTTTCAGGAAGTCCCATTAGTGAAAAATATTGCCCCTGAAGCTTATGGAATTAAAATCGGGAAAGAAGCAGTGGGGGCTGAAGACATTCTCAGACTGGAAGGTTCTGCAGTGAATGTTGAATCAGATTTTGTTTTTCTTAATTACGGAACTGAAGAAGACTTTAATAATGCAGATATTGAAGGTAAGGTTGTAGTAGTTTTTGCTGGGCAAAAGGATAATCAAGATTATAGGTTTGTGTATCAAGCTAGTGGCAAAAAAACGAATTTAGCAAAAGAAGCAGGTGCAGTAGGGCTTGTGGAATTACATAAAGATAACCCAGACAATTGGAAAACATTTCAGAGTTTTATGAATAGAGGGTCTTCTATAGGCTTTGCATCTGAAAAAAATCAGAATAGTTTCTTCAAATTATGGGTAAATGATCCCGATGGAAGTTGGACTAAACGTATTAATTTGAAAATGAAGCAAAAAATGGCAGTTACTATTGGTGAAGCCATGCAGTTGCCAATACCTTCTAAAAATGTGGTGGGGATGGTAGAAGGTACGGACCCTGATTTAAAAGACGAATTTATTATTTACTCTGCGCATTATGATCACTTAGGAATAGGGAAACCAAATGCAGAAGGTGACTCTATTTACAATGGCGCTAGAGATAATGCAGTGGGTGTAGTAACCGTAATGAGCGCAGCGGAAAGTATTGCTAAAAATCCAACTAAGCGCTCTGCATTATTTATTCTATTTACAGCTGAAGAGAAAGGACTATTGGGAAGTAAATATTATGTTGAAAATCCACTTTTGCCTTTAGATCAAATGGTATATTGCTTTAACAGTGATAATGGAGGTTATAATGATACTAGTTTAACAACTATTATTGGATTGGAAAGAACTACAGCAGGCAAGCATATGAAAAAGGCCTCAGAAAGTTTTGGGCTGAAAGCGATTGATGATCCTGCTGGTGAACAAGGGCTTTTTGATAGAAGTGATAATGTGAATTTTGCCAAAAAGGGAATACCTGCCCCAACCTTTAGTTTAGGATTCACCGCATTTGATGCAGAAATTGGGAAATATTACCATCAGCAATCAGATAACCCTGAAAGCATAGACTATGATTATATGGAGCAGTTTTTTAGAGCTTTTGTTTTATCGGCTCGACTAATTGCAAATGATGCAGAAACTCCTTTTTGGGTAGAAGGCGATAAATATTATGAAGCTGGTAAAGCACTTTACGGTAAGTAAATAAAAATATAGCTTCCTGAAATTCTTATCAGGAGGCTATATTATTTCACTTCAATTTCAAATACCCATTTTTGATAATCTGTGAAATTATCATCCCCTGGGCTTCCTGTTAATACAATCTCAACTGTTTCAAAACCTTCAAAGCCTTCTTTAGCCTGATAATTGTACGTTGCCCATTGTATTTCGCTTATTTGAAAATGTTGTGCTTGTTTTCGAATATTATAAGCACCTTCGATTGGATGAGAATCAGAAAATTTATATTCAAATAGCTCAGTTCCTTTAAGTGTAACTTTGATTACATCGCTTTCTACTTTACTATCCATATCTTCTTTGCAGCTTATAATTAAAAAAGAACAGATGATTAAGCTTAATAATTTTAATTTCATAGTTTTTATTTTTTGTAAGGACTCAGTAGTGAACTAATACGTTGGAATTTGCTATTGATTTTATGAATTGTAACACCTGTTACAAACAAAGCTTTACCAAAAACCGTATCTTTGTGGAAAATAATGTTCAATTAATAAATAATCTTTATGAACCATAAAAATATTAGTCCAGAGGAATTTGACAAGCTCTCAAAAGAGCCAAATACAGAAATAATTGATGTTCGCTCTCCTGAAGAAGAAGTAGAAGGGTTTATTGAGGGTGCTAAAGTGATCAATATCATGGGGCCTACTTTTGCTGAAGATATCAAAGCTTTAGATAAAGACAAAACCTATTTGGTGTACTGCAGAAGCGGAAATAGAAGTAGCACTGCTTGTGGTTTCATGGCAAGTAATGGCTTCGATAAGCTTTATAATTTGGATGGCGGAATTCAGGCTTGGAATCAATATTCTAATTCTTAATTTTTCATTATGGAAATTTTAGAAGTTAAAAACGTTAAATGTGGAGGATGTGTAGAGGCTATTAAAAATGGTTTGGCAGAACTTGAGGGAATAGATGTGAAAAATATTGACATCCCTACTGCTAAACTAGAATTTGAAAGTAATGGAACAACCCCATTAGATAAAGTGAAAGAAAAATTGGATAAACTAGGTTATCCAGCAAAATCATAATTATGGGGAGTTTTGGAGATTTGATTAAAAGTGAGACGCCAGTATTGGTAGATTTTTATGCCGATTGGTGTGGGCCTTGCAAGATGATGGCACCCTATTTGGAAGAGGTAGCTCAGAAAATGAAGGGGAAAGTGAAAGTGATAAAAGTAGATGTTGATAAAAATCAGCAAGCGTCCGCTAAATACCAAGTGCAAAGCATTCCTACTTTGATTTTATTTCAAAATGGACATATTAAATGGAGGCAGGCTGGAGTAGTAGATCCCAATACTATTATGTCTCAGATTAACAATTTAAGCAATTGATATGAAGCAAAATAAATTGTTACTTCCCATCTTAGCTGTCCTTACTTTAGGACTAGCTCCTTATTTTCCTGAGCCTCATTTCTTTGGTAAAGTTCGATGGGTTTTAGGAGGAGGTGAAGGAATGACTGCAGGGGATTACTTTGATTTATTAATGCATGGAGCACCCTGGTTGTTTTTAGCTTACCGATTGATAGAAATGCTAGTCAAGTCTCTGAAAAAGCAAAGCTCCTAAAAGAGAAAAGGCTCATTGATGAAAATGAGCCTTTTTACTTTATACCGTTTCTAAGAAAGTCCTAAATGACAGGCATTTATCTTGGAATTTCTTAAGGTGCTCTTCTCTTAATCTTGGAGCTTCTTCAGTCATGTATTTTTCTAGCTTGTCCAATTCATCTGTAAAATATTGAATTGCATAAGTTTCTCCCTCATTTTCTGTTTCATTCAAAAGGCGTAGCATTTTATGCTCGTGGAAAAATCCAGTGGCCAAAATATCTGGAATATGAACTTCTTTCATCCACTTCAACCAACTTTCTTCTACTTCTTTATCAACATTCACAGTAACATTATAAATAATCATGGCGTTTTTTTCGATTTTTTTTTACAAATTTGGAATATATTATCGTTTCTAAAAAACATTTTTAACGTCTTGTGGTTATTTTTTTACTTATCAACCCAAAACATATTGAGTGAAAATTATTAAACTTTAATTTAAACAGGTAAGTAGAAAGGAGAGAAGCAAAGTGAGCAGTTATTCAATTAAAGATTTAGAACACCTATCAGGAATTAAGGCGCATACTTTACGGATTTGGGAGCAGCGTTATAATTTTATAGAGCCTAAAAGGACTGATACTAATATTCGTTACTACAGTGATGAAGACTTAAAGTTGGTATTAAATATTTCCACTCTTAAGGAAAATGGATATAAAATATCCAAAATTGCCAAAATGGGGGAGGAGGAATTAAGTCAAGAGGTTTTGAAAATAGCAGAAACTAATCTGAGATTTCCTGATCAAATCAACTCATTGACTTTGAGTATGATTGATATGGATGAAGATAGATTTGAAAGCATCCTCAACAACAATATTCTTAAGTATGGTTTTGAAAGAACCATGCTAAATATCATCTATCCGTTTTTAGCCAAAATTGGAATGCTTTGGCAAACAGGGAGTATTTTACCTGCACAGGAACATTTCATATCCAATTTGATTCGCCAAAAAATGACGGTTGCTATTGATGGGCAGTACGTTACAGAAAGAGAATCAAAAGGTAAGTGGTTGTTGTATTTACCTGAAGGAGAGTTACACGAATTGTCTTTAATGTTTTCAGCATTCTTGTTGAGAGCGAGAAAATTCAAAGTGATTTACTTAGGTCAAAATCTTCCTAAATCAGATTTATATTCTGTGAAGGAAATACATGAACCAGATTATGTGTTAACAATTTGTACAGCTGCCCCTAAAAAATCTGAAGTGCAAGAATATATAGATGAAGTAGCTGATTTGTTTAGTAGCGCTACTTTGTTCGTAGGTGGTTTTCAAGTCATCGGTCAGGATATAAAAAGAAAAAAGAATGTAGAGTTCATTATGAAAATGGAAGATTTGCTAGATTTTATTAATGAAAAGGATATAGAGCTTTCTCCGAAAAGGCCTGAAGGTCAGAAAAATATGAAATACGAATAGTAAATAAAATTCAGTGATTAATTTAAAGCCATCCCGAGAAGATGGCTTTTTTTATGTCCAATCTTTTAAGTTTCCTTCTCCATCTTTTATAATATGTTATTACTAAATGAATAGCATTAAGTAGATTTTTAGTTTTGTTCAACATTTATTAAACTTTTATTTTGTATGTATATACATGTAAAAATATGCGTTTAGAGCCTTTTAAAGAAGTTTTAACCTATTTTGTAGCAATGTGGCTTGGTATTTTGCGGTATTTTGTTTAGTTAATATTGAAAATAATTCAACAAAATATTTGGATATTGTTTAATTAAAGTATAGATTTGTTAAACAAGATTAAACACCGACAATCATGACAGCATTAGAATTTGGTTACGCGATTAATAACATGACGAAATCTATGAAACCGTTCGCATTAAGGCTGACGAAAGACATGGAACAGGCAAATGATTTAATTCAGGAAACTGTTTTAAAAGCATTTTCAAACCGAGAAAAATTTTCTGAGGGTACAAACTTGAAAGCATGGTTGTTTACTATCATGAAAAATACATTCATCACGAATTATCAGAGAATGGTAAGAAGAAAAACATTCATTGATACGACTGAAAATTTACATTTCATAAATTCTACTGAGAATATAGCACAAAATTCTGCTTATGGTTCTTTTGCTATGGCGGATATTGTAAGCCAAATTTCTAAATTGGATGATGTTTATAAAGAACCATTCATGATGCACTACAGAGGATTTAAATATCATGAAATTGCTGAAAAATTAGAAATTCCAATTGGAACTGTTAAAAATAGAATCCATATTGCCAGAAAGGAGTTGAAAGATGCTCTTAAGATTTATGCTTAACTATATCATTGAATGGCAAATAGAAAAGTAGTAGTAATTGGTTCAGGTTTTGCGGGTTTATCTACTGCAACATACCTTGCCAATGAAGGCTGTGATGTAACAGTCTTGGAAAAAAATAAAGATTTAGGAGGTCGAGCCCGTCAGTTCAAAGCTGAGGGCTTTACTTTTGATATGGGGCCAAGTTGGTACTGGATGCCGGATGTCTTTGAAAAGTATTTCGAAACCTTCGGTAAAAAAGTATCCGATTACTACGAGCTTCAAAGACTAAATCCTTCCTACCATGTTCTTTTCGGAAAAGATGACGTATTAAAGGTTCCTGCTAAGATGCAGGAATTCAAAAATATGCTGGAGGAACTTGAGCCAGGCAGTGGCGACCAATTAGACAAATTCTTAGAGCAGGCAGCTTATAAATACGAAAAGGGAATAAACGATCTGGTTTATAAACCGGGTCGCTCACTTACTGAATTTATGAGCATAAAATTGCTTTTTGATATGGTCAGAATGGATATTTTTTCTTCCATTTATGGTCATGTTCGAAAGTTTTTCAAGAATGAACGGATTATTCGCCTGATGGAATTCCCAATTCTTTTTTTAGGTGCCCTTCCAGAAAACACACCTGCACTTTACAGTTTGATGAATTATGCTGATATCAGCTTAGGTACCTGGTATCCGAAAGGCGGTATGCATAAAATTGTGGAGGGAATGGTGAAGCTTGCTGAAGAAAAGGGAGTGAAGTTTAAGACCCAGCAGGAAGTGCTTTCTGTTGATTGCGAAGGGAACTTAGCCAAAAGAGTAATAACCAAAACCGAAACATATGAGGCGGATGTTGTAGTGTCTTCTGCTGACTATGAGCATACTGATCAAAAAATTCTTCCTGAGAACTTTAGAAATTACAATTCCAAATATTGGGAAAGTCGAACAATGGCGCCTTCTTCATTAATTTTCTACTTAGGTGTAGATAAAAGAATAGCGGGCTTAGTCCACCATAATTTATTTTTCGACCATGATTTTGGTCCGCATGCCCAAGAAATTTATGAAACGCCAAAATGGCCGGATAAACCTTTATTTTACGTAAGCGCACCATCAAAAACTGATGATACCGTGGCTCCAGAGGGTAAAGAGAATATATTTATATTAATGCCTGTGGCGCCCGGTTTAGAAGATAATGAGGAAATAAGAGAAAAATATTATGACCTTATTATGGATAGAATGGAGAAAATATTAGGAGAAGACATTAAGAAATATGTAACTTATAAGCGTAGTTATGCGCATAATGATTTCATTAATGATTATCACTCATTTAAAGGAAATGCTTATGGCTTGGCGAATACTTTAAAGCAAACGGCTATTTTGAAGCCTGCTTTAAAAAATAAAAAGTTGAAAAACTTTTATTATGCTGGACAGTTAACTGTTCCTGGGCCTGGAGTGCCACCATCTTTAATATCAGGACAGGTAGTGGGCAAAGAAGTAATGAAAGATTTCATTAAGAATTAACAGCATGGATGCTAGAGAATTATTTAACCAAACCACATTTGAATGCAGTAAGCTAATTACGAACCGGTATAGTACGTCATTTAGCTTAGGTATTAAAAGTCTGGACAAAAAATTTCATTACCCAATTTATGCTATCTATGGTTTTGTTCGTTATGCGGATGAAATTGTGGATACCTTTCATGAAAAAGATAAATCTGCTCTTTTAAGAGACTTTAAAGCACAAACTTATGAAGCCATTGAAAGTCAAATCAGCTTGAATCCTGTTTTGCACTGTTTTCAGATGGTAGTGAACGAATATCAAATTGATCATGACTTAATTGAGGCATTTTTGCATAGCATGGAAATGGATCTACTTGATATTGATTATGAGCAATCCTCGTACGAAGAATATATTTATGGTTCAGCGGAGGTAGTAGGATTGATGTGTTTAAAGATTTTTTGTGAAGGAAATGAAAATGAGTATCAAAAACTGGTGCCTTCAGCTAAGAGTTTAGGCTCAGCATTCCAGAAAGTAAATTTTCTGCGTGATATCAAATCAGATTATTACGAAAGGGGTAGAGTTTATTTTCCTGGAGTAGATTTCAATGATTTTTCAGTTTCGCATAAAGAAAAAATTCAAGCCGATATACAAAAAGATTTCGACCATGCGTATGAAGGAATAGTTAAATTGCCAAGAGGTGCACGATGGGGCGTATACCTTGCTTACACTTATTATTTAAAGTTATTTGATAAGATTAAGCGATTTCCTCCTAATAAAATTTTGGAAGAAAGGGTAAGAGTTCCAGATTCTAAAAAACTATTTCTGCTGTTGGGTAGTTATGTTAAACATCAGTTCAATACGCTTTAAATTAACCCCATGATGAACCTAAATGTTAAAATCGATAATAGCTCAGGATTCTGTTTTGGCGTAGTTTATGCCATTGAAATGGCAGAAGATATGCTTGATGAGCAAGGCTACCTTTATTGTTTGGGTGATATTGTGCACAATGATGAGGAGGTGAAAAGATTAGAAGCGAAAGGTCTTAAAATTATCGACCGAACTGCACTAAAGGAATTAAGAGATGAGAAGGTTTTGATTCGTGCTCATGGCGAACCCCCTTCCACTTACAAACTAGCAATAGAAAATAATCTTACTTTGGTGGATGCATCTTGTCCTGTTGTGTTGAAACTACAGAATAGGATCAAAAATTCATTTGATAAAAAAGAACAAATCTATATTTACGGAAAACACGGTCATGCTGAAGTGGAAGGTTTATTAGGACAAACCAATCAGGAAGCGGTGGTATTTCAAGATATCAACGAATTGGATATTGATAATTTGCCAAGAGAAATGACTTTATATAGTCAAACCACGAAAAGTACAGATAATTTCTATAAAATAAAAGAAACCTTAACGGAGGCAGGTATCAGTGTAAATGCTAATGATACCATCTGCCGACAAGTTTCGAACAGAGACAAAGAACTTAGGTCTTTTGCAGGAGAATTTGATAAAGTTATATTCGTTTCAGGAACCAAATCATCCAATGGGAAGGTTTTATACAACGTGTGCAAGGATAAAAATCCGAATACTTATTTCATTTCCAATACTACTGAATTAGATAAAAGCTGGTTTCAAGAGAATGATTCAGTAGGAATTTGCGGAGCTACTTCCACTCCAATGTGGTTGATGGAACAAGTTCGAGATGAATTATTGAAATATTAAGCTTAATTTTGTAGAATATTTATCATGTCTGAAGTTTTGACCATTTTATTTTATGCCTTTTTAGTTGTAGGAACCTTCTTCTTTATGGAAGGAGTGGCCTGGTTTACGCATAAATACATCATGCATGGGGTTCTGTGGACTTGGCACAAATCGCATCATAAAGTGCATAATCATAAACTGGAAAGAAATGATTTGTTTGCTGTTGTATTTAGCGTACCATCTGCAGCTCTGATCATGTCGGGAATTGAATTTCCAGAGGTGAGATGGTTATTATTTGTGGGGATAGGAGTGGCTTGTTATGGAATTTTCTATGTGTTGTTTCATGATATTTTGGTGCATAGAAGAGTGAAAATAAAATTTAAAGCTGAAAATTCATATCTGAAAAGAATGATGAGAGCGCATTATATCCATCATGAGGTTCATACCAAAGAAGGTGCCGAAGCTTTTGGTTTTCTTTATGCCCCAAAAAAATACGAGCCCAAAGAAGAGAAAAGTAAATCAAAAGTTTAAATTTGTTGATATAATTAGGTTGACTTAAAAATTTCAAGCCATGAAAAAGATATTATTGAGTTTATTTCTGATCGTTTTCTGTTCACTAAATCTTAGTGCTCAAGATTTAAATATGAAAGAAGTAGTTTCTAAATTACAGACGTATCTTAATGGTGTTGAGGAAAATGCTACTATCGCAATAAGTGATGAAGGGGTGGTCACCTACACAAAACACTACCGAGATGAAAAAAATAGTTATAGAGCAGTGTTCAGATTGCCTAACGTGAAGATTTCTTTAGAAGAGAGGAAAAAAGACAATTATATTGAAGGTGAACCTCAATATTATATGAAATTCGAATGTGAAAGTAAAACCGATCCTTGTATTATTTACACAAAGCTTTCGGATGAATCTTCTACTAATTCATATAAGTTTACGAATTTCCCTGTTTGGACTTTAGAAAATGGAGAAGATGCAGTGAAGAAATTAAAAATGCTTAAATCTAAATTTTAGTAATACAGAACTTCTAATCCAACATCTCTTCCTTCAATTTCTCCCAATCCTCATTTTTATACTTCTGATAACAATGTTGGTGGTAGCCATCAAGTTTAATCAGAGAATCAAAGAGTTTTACCTTTTCAGGATCACTTAAATTCCCCACTAGGTGTTGGCTGACTTCATTTGCACGATTCATCACAGAAAAACTAGCCATTTGTCCTTTTTCCGTAAGTTTCAAATGCTTACTTCGCTTGTCCGTTTCATTTGATTTTTCTTCCAAAATTCCATTTTTCACTAATCTGTTTATCGTCTCGAATATGGTTGTTTTTTCTTGAAGCGAATGGTTGGCAACTTTAGATTTGCTGCATCCCTCATGACTCATCACAAATAAAGCTACTCCAAATTCTGTTAAATTATGAATAGGCTGATTTGCAAAAGCTTTTTTTTCCCAGATTTGAGTAAAACTCATCATTCTTCCCCAAACCCATCCTATATATTCATCTGGCGATTGCGCTGGAAATGGAAAAGGCATTTTTTTACTCATTTCATCTAATTCATTTCCAGTATTCTCTTCTTTTTCATCCTCGATCAAACTTTTCCCAAACTCGCTCATAGTTGCATTCGGATTCTTTTTTAAAAAATCTTGATAGAGTTGAAGAAGCTTAATTCCATTGTCTAACATTTTTTGAAAAATTTTATTATAATATTAAAACAACTTTGTAACAAAAATGTTATGAATTTGTAATAATATTAAATCATAAACTTAAATATTAAAAATGAAACGTAACATTTTTGGGTTAATAAGTACTGTTATAGTTTTTGTAATCTTTTCACAATCACTTTTTGCACAAGGGAAAGCTAGTTTTGGTGGCTATGTTAGGGACGCAAAAACAGAAGAGCCTTTGATAGGAGCAACTGTAATTATAGAAGGAACCGAATTAGGTGCAGTGACTAATGTAGACGGCTATTATGAAATCAAAAATATTGAACCAAAGTCATATACCGTTAGTGCTTCTTTTGTTGGTTTTGAAAAAGCTTCAAAATTCAATGTGACAGTGCGTTCAGGGGGAATCCCCAATGTTAACTTTGAATTGTCCGAAGATGTGGAACAGTTAGAGGGAGTAACAGTTCGAGCCAATCCTTTTAAGAAAAATGAGGAAACACCACTTTCTATTCAGAAATTATCTCCTGAAGAAATCGCTACTTATCCTGGTGGAAATAACGATATAGCTAAAGTCGCCCAATCTTTGCCGGGCGTTAGTGGTTCTGTTGGTGGTTTCCGCAATGATATTATTATAAGAGGAGGTGCTCCTAATGAAAATGTTTACTATTTGGACGGAATTGAGATTCCCAACATTAATCACTTCAGTACACAAGGAAGTGCGGGTGGTCCGGTTGGATTACTAAATGTGTCATTTTTCGAAGGGGTTACTTTATCTTCTAGTGCATTCGCTAGTCAATATGACAATGTGCTTTCTGGGGTTTTGCAATTTGACCAGAGAGATGGTAACAGAAGAGAGTTTAGAAATAATTTTAGATTGAGTAGTAGCGAAGCTGCCATTACTACTGAAGGTCCTTTGTTCAAGAAGAAGGATGAAGAGAAAAGTAATACCTCTTTCATTGCTTCTGTCAGAAGATCTTATTTACAATTATTATTTCAAGCTATTGATTTACCATTTTTACCTGATTATTGGGATTATCAATATAAATTGACCCATAAATTTGACGATTACAATGAGCTGGTTTTCACTGGAGTGGGTTCTCTAGATGATTTAACCATTAATGCTCCTGATGATTTTGATGCGGAGCAACAAGCAGTTTTAGATCAAATTCCTGTCATCAAGCAATGGAGCACTACTTCTGGTTTAAGTTGGAAGCGTAGGTTTAAGGATAATTCCGGTTTTATGACAACTGCCTTGAGCACCAATATTTTGAATAATCAGTTCCAGCAATTTGAAGATAATGTAAATCAAGAAGGTTTAGTATTCAGTAATAATTCACAGGAGCAGGAAGTGAAATTGCGCTATAACCTGACTAAGTTTATGGAAGATTGGACTTTTAATACTGGATTTATTGTTCAGGAAGCCATATATTCCAATAACTCTGAATTATTAGATCCAAACAGAGGATTTAATTACGATAATAGTTTTAATTTCACTCGATATGGAGTGAACGCTCAAGCCTCTCGAAATTTTGTAAATGATAGATTAGGCCTTTCTGCTGGCTTTAGAGTGGATGGGAATACTTTTACAGAAACTGGAAATGAAATTTACAGAACATTCAGTCCTAGATTTTCCGCATCCTATACTTTTGATGAAAAGAGAAAATGGACAGTAAATGCATCTGTAGGTAGATATTTTAAAATTCCACCGTATACCATTTTAGGTTTTACAGATCAAAATAATAATTACGCTAATAAAGATGCTGAGTATATTCAAAGTGATCATTTGGTTGCAGGAATTGAATATTTAGTAACTCCGTCATCTCGATTCAGTATTGAAGGCTTTTATAAGAAATACGATAATTATCCTGTTTCAGTGGTTGACAGTGTTTCTTTAGCCAATCTAGGTGGTGGTTTTTCGGTATTGGGAAATGAAAACATTGAAAGTGTAGGATTGGGAAGGACTTATGGAATGGAGTTTTTGTATCAACGAAAACTGACCAAGGATTTCTATGCAATTTTAGCTTACACTTTATATAGAAGTGAATTCACAGGTTTTGATAAAGACGAATACTTACGCTCAACATGGGATAACAGGAATTTATTGACTTTCACAGGCGGGTATAAATTTGGAAATAACTGGGAAATTAGTGCAAGGGTTCGCTACTTGGGTAAAACTCCTTTGGCACCAGTTGACCAAGAAGCCACCTTGCAATCTTATCCAAATATCATAAGAGATTATTCCAGGCAAGGAGATCTCTTGTTAGATCCATTTAACCAAACCGATATTAGAATTGACAAAAAGTGGAATTTTGATAATTGGACTTTCAATGTCTTTTTTGAAGTACAAAATGCATTTGTGCAGGATCTACCTTCAGAGCCTAGTTTTGGACTACGAAGAAACGATGATGGAGAAGTGCAGCAGCCAAGAGAACTGGTTCGAGTTACAGATGTTAGTAATAGTTCATTATTGCCTAATCTGGGTATTGTGATTGATTTCTAAAAACATCTTTGATTAATGCTTTAATACTTTCTATTCTTTCAAATAATAGTTTAATTTTGAGTTTCGTTAAAATCAGGGCAAAATATCTTTTGTTTTGGTCTAAAATCGTGACTCAAAATTAAATTTCAGTAAATGAAAATAGCAGTAGTAGGTACAGGTTATGTAGGATTAGTAACAGGGACATGTTTTGCAGAAACAGGTAATCATGTAACCTGCGTAGATATAGATGAAGAAAAAGTAAAGAAATTACAATCAGGCAAAGTAACTATTTACGAGCCCGGATTGGAAGTGATTTTTGAAAGAAATATTAAGCAGAAGAGATTAGATTTCACAACCAGCCTAAAAGAAGGTATTAAAGGTGCCGAGGTGATTTTCTTGGCATTACCAACTCCTCCAGGTGGTGATGGAGCTGCAGATTTGCAATATGTTTTAAAAGTAGCCGATGATTTGGGGCACATATTAGAAAATTATGCAGTTGTGGTGGATAAAAGTACAGTGCCAGTTGGAACTGCAGATAAAGTTCATGCGGCTATTGCCAAAAACGCCAAAGTAGATTTTGATGTAGTCTCTAATCCTGAATTTTTAAGAGAAGGTGTAGCAGTAGATGATTTTATGAAACCTGATAGAGTTGTGATTGGAACCCAATCTCCAAAGGCAACCAAAATCATGGAAAGGCTTTATGCTCCCTTGGTTCGTCAGGGCAATCCTGTGATCTTTATGGATGAGAAGTCAGCAGAGTTGACCAAATACGCAGCTAATTCATTCTTAGCAACCAAAATCACTTTCATGAATGAGATTGCCAATCTTTGCGAAAAACTAGGTGCCAATGTAGATATGGTACGTAAGGGCATCGGTACTGATACCAGAATTGGGAAAAGATTCCTTTTCGCTGGAATCGGGTATGGAGGCAGTTGTTTTCCAAAGGATGTTCAAGCATTGGCGAAGTCGGCCAAGGATGTCAATTATGATTTTAAGATCCTCAATGCGGTAATGGATGTGAACACTTCCCAGAAAACCCGCTTGATGGATAACCTGAATGGCTATTTCAAAAATGATTTAAAGGGTAAGACCATTGCCATGTGGGGATTAGCTTTTAAGCCCAACACTGATGATATCAGGGAAGCTCCTGCATTGTACAATATTGAAGCTTTGGTAGAAGCTGGAGCTAAGGTTCAGGCTTATGATCCCGAGGCTATGGAGAATGTTAAAGGGCAGATCGGTGATAAAATCTCCTACGCAGAAAATCCTTACGAAGCTTTGAAAGGAGCAGACGCCTTAATGATCATGACTGAGTGGCCAGTTTTTAGAACTCCAGATTTTGATACAATCAAAAAGGACTTAAAAGAGCCCTTGATTCTGGACGGAAGAAATTTGTATGATGTGGAGCAAATGAAAGAATTAGGCTTTACTTATTTTAGTATTGGAAGATAATATTTATGGCTAAAGAGCGAGTTTTAATTACCGGGGCAGCAGGATTTTTGGGATCACATTTGTGTGATAGGTTCATTCAGGAAGGTTATGATGTAATAGGGATGGATAATCTTATTACAGGTTCTATGGACAATATTGCTCACCTGATGGGGAAGGAGAATTTCGAATTCTATCATCATGATGTTTCCAAATACGTACATGTTCCCGGTGAATTGAAATATATTTTGCATTTTGCTTCTCCTGCCAGTCCAATAGATTATTTGAAAATACCGATACAGACCTTAAAAGTTGGAGCTCATGGAACGCACAATCTATTAGGTCTCGCTAAAGACAAAAAAGCAAGGATCCTTGTGGCTTCTACATCGGAAGTTTATGGAGATCCATTGGTTCATCCACAAACGGAGGATTACTACGGTAATGTAAATCCAATTGGCCCTAGAGGAGTATATGATGAAGCTAAGCGATTTATGGAGTCCATAACAATGGCCTACCATACGTATCATAAACTGGAAACAAGAATAGTAAGAATTTTCAATACCTACGGACCAAGAATGAGACTGAATGACGGAAGAGTTTTGCCTGCCTTTATAGGCCAAGCTTTAAGGGGTGAAGACTTAACTATTTTTGGTGATGGTTCTCAAACGCGTTCGTTTTGCTATGTAGATGATTTGGTAGAAGGTATTTACAGATTATTGTTGAGCGATCACACTCATCCAGTAAATGTGGGAAACCCTGATGAGATCACAATTTCGGAATTTGCTGAGGAAATCATTAAATTGACGGGAACAAAGCAAAAAGTGATCTATAAAGATCTTCCCAGAGATGATCCTAAGAAAAGACAGCCAGACATTACCAAAGCAAAGGAATTGTTAGGTTGGGAACCGAAGGTTAACAGGCAAGAAGGTTTAAAGATTACTTATGAATACTTTAAATCCTTGGACAAGGAGAAACTGTTCCAGAAGGAACATAAAGATTTTGAGAAATATATAGTGAAGTAATGGCGAATAAAGTATTGGTTACGGGTGGGTTAGGATATATTGGCTCTCATACGGTGGTTGAGTTAATCAATCAGGGCTATGAACCTTTAATAATTGACAATCTGTCGAATAGTGATATTTCCGTTTTAGAGAGGCTGGAAAAAATTACAGGGAAGCGACCTGAATTTCAGCAAGTTGAAATGCGTGATAAGGAGCAACTTCAAGAAGTATTTTGGAGTAACAACAATCAAATTAAAGGGGTCATCCATTTTGCAGCTGCTTTGCTGGTAGGGGAGTCGGTAGAACAGCCATTACATTACTATTTCAATAACCTTACTTCAACAATAAATTTACTTGAGTGCATGAATGAGTTTGATGTAAAGCCCTTAGTGTTTTCATCTTCATGTACGGTATACGGCAATCCAGATCAATTACCAGTAAGTGAAAAAGCGCCCATAAAACCTGCCATTTCACCTTATGGAAACACAAAAAAAGTTTGTGAGGATATTTTAAAAGATGCCAGCATTGCCCATCCTATTAAAGTGGTTTCCTTAAGATATTTTAATCCTATAGGGGCTCATAAATCTTCCGAAATTGGAGAGTTTCAATCAGGCCCGCCACATCATTTGGTGCCCTACATAACTGAAACAGCCAGCGGAAAAAGAGAAAGGTTAAACATATTTGGAGGCGATTGGAATACTTCGGATGGTACTTGCGTTCGAGATTATATACATGTTTCAGATGTGGCAGAAGCTCATATCAATGCCATGGAATACGCAATAGAACAATTAGACAACTCATTCAATGTATTTAATATTGGTACCGGTAATGGTTATTCTGTATTGGAGATGGTAAAGAGTTTTGAAAAAACCACAGGAGTGAAAGTTCCTTATGAAATAGTAGACAGAAGGCCGGGCGATGTTGAGGCCGTTTATGCTGATACTTCAAAGGCTAATAATGAGTTAGGCTTTAGTACTAAAAGAGGACTAGATGAAATGTTGAAATCTGCGTGGGACTGGGAGCAGGCCTTAATTAAATAAGTACGAATTATTGAATTAACAATTAAGGTTCTTTCAGTTTATTGACGAGATTTAATTGGCGGCCTCTTGTCAACTGATTTTAGTTAAGCTAAAATTTGTCAATTGTCTTTTTACTTGTGAGTAACCTCAATAAATTTAGAGATAGCCAGAAAAACTTCTTCTTCTTCTTCAAACATCCCCATATGCCCTGTTTTTGGCAGATTTTTTAAATAAGGGTGTTTCATAAATTTAATTTGAGATTTACTAAGCGCAACTGGTATGCTTGGGTCTTCTTCACCATAGATATATAGAATAGAGCCTTCAAATTCTTTTATAAAGTCCAGACTATCACTACGGTCACGCATGGCTAGCATGTAGTCAGTAAGTGTTTTTTCAGGAATTTTACTTCCTTCTTCTACTATTGATTGAATTGTGTCTTGTAATTTAACACGGTGATTCTCGTGAAACAACATGGGAACAAAACTTTCAATGAATTTACCGACACCGTGCTTTTGAATGAATTCAATAGATTTTTCCCGTCCTTCCTTTTTTTCTTCTGTATCAGATAATGCAGAAGAATGTATCAGTCCGATGTGAGAAACAATATTAGGAAATCTTTTGGCTATTTCTAATGTTACATATCCGCCCAGTGAATGTCCCATAATGATACATTCGGAAACATTTAATCTTTTGAGACAGTCGTATATGGAATTAGCTACCATATCAAGGCTGTGCTCATATGGTAAGCTATCGCTTTTTCCGAAACCAGGTAAATCAGGAGTGATTACCTTATATTTTTTAGATAATCTTTCCCTGTAATGGTTCCATATTTTATGGGTTTCCCCATAACCGTGTAAAAAAACTACCGGATAACCTTTTCCGGATACTTCATAGTGAATGGTCATAGTTTAGCATGTAATGAATGTTCAACCATTTGAAGCGCTGTAGTAAAAATACCTTCTGGATCAAAATTGCATTCTGCATGAAGTTCGTGTTGCTCACCATGCTCAACAACTCGATCCGGAATACCTAAGCGTTTCACTTGTGAAGAATAATCATTTTCTGCCATAAATTCAAGTATTGCACTACCAAATCCGCCCATAAGGCAACCATCTTCTATGGTTATTACCTTTTTATATTGGGAAAATACCTCATGCAATAATTTTTCATCTAATGGTTTTACAAATCGCATATCAAAAACACCTGCCTCAACTCCTTGTTCCGCAAGTTTTTCTGCTGCTTCGAGTGCATAATTTCCGATATGACCAATACTTAAAATTGCTAGATCTTTACCTTCTTTCAGTTTCCTTCCAGTACCTATTTCCATGGCTTCCATAGGTGTTCTCCATTCGGGCATAACTCCTTTTCCTCTAGGATAACGGATGGTAAATGCTTTTCCTTCTCTTGGTAATTGAGAAGTGAACATCATATTCCTTAATTCTGACTCATTCATTGGGGCAGCCACAATCATATTTGGGATACAACGCATATATGCAATGTCGTAATTACCATGGTGAGTTGGACCATCAGCACCTGCAAATCCTGCTCTATCTAAGAAGAAATTAACAGGTAAATCCTGAATACAAACATCATGGATTACTTGATCATAACCCCTTTGCATAAAGGTACTGTAAATATTACAGAATGGAATTAAGCCCTGGGTAGCTAATCCTGCTGAAAAGGTTACAGCATGTTGTTCTGCAATTCCAACGTCAAAGGCTCTGTCTGGCATGGCTTTCATCATGATATTTAACGAAGAACCAGAGGGCATTGCAGGAGTAACTCCCACAATTTTATCGTTTTGTTCTGCTAATTCTACTATTGTATGACCAAATACTTCTTGATATTTTGGAGCAGAGGGCTTTTCAACAGGTTTTTTCTGAATCTCTCCAGTTATTTTATCAAATTTACCTGGTGCATGCCATTTGGTTTGATCTTTTTCAGCTGGACCAAAACCTTTACCTTTAGTAGTGACACAGTGTAACACTTTTGGTCCAGGGATATCTTTTAAATCTCTTAATACATGAACTAAATGATTTACATCATGACCATCAACAGGGCCAAAATATCTTAAATTTAGAGATTCAAATAAGTTACTTTGCTTTAATAAGAATGATTTGATGCTATTCTCTAATTTTCCTACAACCTCTTGAGCACTTTTTCCGAAACCACTTACTTTTCCCAATAATTTCCAAACATCATCACGCATCTTATTGTAGGTGTGCGATGTGGTAATGTCGGTTAAATATTCTTTTAATGCCCCAACATTCGGATCAATTGACATGCAATTGTCATTCAAAATAATGATCATGTTCGCATCTGAAGCGCCAGCATGATTCATGCCTTCAAAAGCCATTCCGCCAGTCATGGCGCCATCACCTATTACTGCGATGTGCTGCTTATCAAATTCACCTTTTAAATTTGATGCTAATGCCATACCTAAAGCAGCTGAAATTGAGGTAGAAGAATGGCCTACTCCAAACGCATCATATTCGCTTTCTTTTCTTTTAGGAAAACCAGACATTCCTCCATAAACCCGGTTAGTATGGAATTTTTCTTTTCTTCCTGTTAAGATTTTATGACCGTATGCTTGATGACCCACATCCCAAATTACTTGGTCTTCTGGGGTGTTGAAAACATAATGAAGGGCAGTAGTTAATTCTACAACTCCTAAGCTTGCACCAAAATGACCACCATATATCGATACGTTATCAATAATGAATTGTCTTAACTCTTGACTTAATTGTACTAGTTGAGATTGATTGAGGTTCCTGAGATCAGCAGGACTGTCAATCTTTGATAAAAGTTCTCCGGGTTGAATAAGCATAGTGTATTAAAATGTTTAATGCTGAAAACAAATACAATATGTAAATGTTTCATCTGATTAAATATTCCCTCTAAATATTTTTATTTATGAGTCAATTCAATCTTTACGTAGAGTGTATTCAATGAAGAAGTTAGACACAAAACGTTTCAATCCACAAATTACCGAAAAATTTGTTTTATAAAAGGCAAATTTACAATAAAATCCGGCCATTCATCTGCAATCTTTTCAAAATCGATTATCTTTGAAATCTTTGAACACCTAAATAATCGTCACTATTGAGTTTTGAAATAAAACTTCCGCTTTTTGAAGGACCTTTCGATTTACTCCTTTTCTTTATTGAAAGGGATGAATTGGATATATATGATATCCCTATTTCTAAAATCACCAATGATTTTCTGGATTATTTGAAGCATTTGGAGCAAATGAATATTGAAGTGGCGAGTGAATTTATTTTGGTGGCTTCTACGCTCATGCGAATTAAGGCAAAAATGTTGTTGCCTAGGCCTCAGATTGATGAAGAGGGCAATGAGATTGATCCTAGAGAGGAATTAGTTAGACATTTATTAGAATACAAAAAATATAAATCAGTATTGCAAGAGCTTTCAGATATGGAAGGTATCATGCAAGAAAAGGAAAAGCGAGGAAATGTGAAGAGGGAAGTAAGGTCACTTTCTGAAACTATCAATGTGGAAGCGGAGCTTCAAAATGTAGATTTATATAAACTTTTAAGGGTTTTTAGGGACGTGATGGCACGTTATGAACTCGAAAAAAACAAACCTTCTCATAAGGTGGTTCAATATCCGTATACCATCGAAGGTCAGAAAGATCATATCATTGGAAAACTGGAAAGAGATGGTAAATTAGCTTTCACTAAATTTATTGAAGAGAAACCCGAAAAAATAGCGGTGATTTTTAATTTTCTAGCCATATTAGAGTTATTGCAAAGTTCTTTGATTACCATTACGGTCGGAGAAGGCTTTAATAATTTTTGGCTCGAAAAAATTGAAACAGTTGCTGAATGAAATTAGAGAAGGAGAAAATTTTCAAGACCCTCAATCCCAATAAGGTATGGATTCCTGTATTATTGGGTGTTTCTATTGTAGCTTTTTTGTTTTATCAGGATGATTCGGTAACAGTCGAAAATCTGTCTTTAATTTTTGAAGCTGAAATCATACCGGTGGCACTTGCCTTTTTAGTGTTATTTGCTCGAGATGTCGGTTATGTATATCGTATCAGAATGATTACCGGGAAAAAACTAACATGGAAAAGTAGTATTTATGTTATAATTCTGTGGGAGTTTGCCTCTGCCGTAACCCCTTCGGTTGTTGGAGGAACTGCTGTAGCCGTCTTTATTTTAATGAAAGAGGGCTTGAAGTTAGGGAAAGCTTTGGCCTATACAATGATCACCGCTATTTTTGATAATTTATATTTTGTGGTGATGGCTCCAATCGTGTATTTGATCGCCTCAGGTCATATATTCCCACAAAATTCAATGATAGAGACACAACTTGGTAGGAGCTTGCCTACATTGTTCATTATAAGTTACTCTCTTATTGCAGTTTATACCTTTGTGATGGCGTTTGCAGTTTTAGTCAATCCAAGATGGTTTAGGTGGATCTTATTGAAAATTACTTCCATAAAATTTCTTAGAAGATGGAGACAAGGGGCTTATGAACAAGGCTCTGAAATCATGATGGCCTCGAAAGAGCTAAGAGGCAGGGATTTTATGTATTGGTTAAAGATTTCACTTTCCACTATTTTTATATGGACGGCACGTTATGCTATGTTGAACTGTGTGATAGAAGCCTTTTCTAACCAGTCTTTCTTCGAGCATATTGTGATTTTTGCTCGCCATGTGGTCATTTGGATTACGATGTTGGTTTCTCCGACTCCTGGTAGTAGCGGCACAGCGGAGTTTATATTTACTCAATTCTTTCAGGAAGATTTGGGCTCGGTTACCTTTATCACTAATATTTTCTGGCGTTTGATGACTTATTACCCTTATTTATTTTTAGGGGCATTGGTTTTGCCTAGATGGATTGCAAGGGTTTTTAAGAAGAAGAAATAGTTAAGTTTTGACAGGATTTTCGGTATAATTGGCACATGCTAAACTCATTTGCCAACAGTCTGGATGCGGTTTGCCGGTTTTCCACAGTCTAACCGCTATTGGATTTTCCTCGGATATCGGTCATATTACTGTTTTTCTGTTATAACAATTGTATGGAAATATAAGGTCGTTCCTCTGGAACCTTTGGTTGTTGTATTGCTTTTGGTTACCATAAGGTCGTTTCTACCAAACTGCCTCAAAGGAAGCTGATAAAAAATGCGATTGCAAAAGCTTCATGCAAGGGACTTTCCGTGCTTATGTCAGACTTTGAAAAAGTCGGACATTAATCATCTAGTAAAATCCCAATGTCTGACACTCAATTGTTGCTATCAGCTTTAATATTTGCAAATAGATTCATACAGATTGACTAATCTGGCTAGAGGTATAAATGTCCGACATTTCTGAGAGTTGATTCGTAATTATAATCAAAATTTCATAAATTGATTTTATGCAAATCAATCAAATCAAAGAGACTTGCCTTTATATTAAAGACTTGGAAAAGGCCAAAGAATTTTATCACGGAAAGCTAGGTTTGCCCATCATAACTCATGCCCCTGAAAAATTAATTTTCTTTCGTTCGGGCAGCTCAGTGCTGCTTTGCTTTAATCCAGATTTTAGTGAAGATCAGGATGTTCCTCCGCCACATTTTGCAAGAGGAAAACAGCATATTGCCTTTGAGGTTCCTGCGGATGATTATGATTCAGCGAAAGCGGAACTAGAAGCGCAAGGCATTAGCATAACCTATGAGCATGAGTGGCCCAATGGAAAGTTATCGGCTTATTTTGAAGATCCTGAAGGGCATGTTTTGGAGATAGTACCCGCGGGATTATGGGGATGATTATAGACTTTCTTCTAGGTCAGATATAAGTGTTTTGAGGCTTTTCATTTTTTTGGTATACATAAGATCTATAAGCTTTAAAAAAATACCAATTGAAATAACTAATCCTACCGTGATCAAGGTAATTGCTATCAATATTTCTTTGCTAGTAGCTTGACTAAATTTATTGGAGAGACTTTCCCAACCACCGCTGAACTGTAAACCAAATGCAAATCCGGCTGTAGTTAAAATTACGCCTGAAATTTTGTAGTGGTTCATGAACTTTTCTAGTATTCGGTATGAGTGTTTTAGATACTCATAGGTACTTAAAGTGATGAAGTTTACACTAAGTTGAGATAGTAATTTATTGTAGTAATAAACAGTTGAAATAAAAATAACAAGACAAAGACCTGCCGCTAAAAACAGCTCATAAAAAAGTAAACTCGCCAGTATTATTGGATACAGTACGAAATTGAACTTGTGTTCTTTTCTAATCGTTTTAATGATGCGATCCAACATATTAGTAGAGCTCTGCTGTAGTAATTTGTCTACTGCTTCCTCCTCTATACGTTCCTTAGAACTTTCTAATTTCCAGATTTCTTTTAGATCTTTATCCATTAAGCTTTTCTTTTAATTCTTTCTTAATTCGATTGACTTTAACTCCAATATTTGAAATATTTATTCCCAGAATTTCTGCCATTTCTTTGTATTTTTTTTCTTCTAAGTACAGTAGAATGATTGCTCGGTCCATTTTCTTCAGTGAACGAATTGCATCGTATAATTTGTCTAACTGGTCTTGACCAGCTATATCCTCTTCACTAATATGGTCGTAAGCCAAGTTTAGGCTTGAAGTAACTATTTGTCGGTTTTTCTTTCTTACTTGAGTAAGGCAAACATTCAAACTAATTCTGTAGACCCAAGTGGATATTTTTGCTTCGCCTTTGTAGTTATTATATGCTTTCCATAATTGTATAGCAACCTCCTGAAAATAATCCTCAAACTCTGCACTATCGTTTGAATAGGCACGACAGATCTTTGATATTATCAGTTTGTTTTCATTAAGAAGTTCTTTGTAGGCTTTGTTTTCCATAAAATTTAACCGGTTACCCGGTTAGTCGCTCAAATCATGAAATTATTACAGAAAGTTTGAAATATTTGTAATAAATACCACAAATTCGATACTAATGAAATGAAAAACAAAAATATAAAATCATGATAAACAAATTTAGTCAGTACCTTAAGTTATCACTTCTGTTATTTGCCGTAATAGCAATTACCTCAGATCTAAAATCTCAAACCCCTGAAGAAAATGCTACGCTATGGAAGATAAGTGGAAATGGTTTGTCTCAATCATCCTACTTATTTGGAACCATTCATATGATGTGTAAAGAGGATTACGAAATGTCGGATTTGGTTATTGAAGCAGTCGAAAAATCTGATAAAGTTGCTCTTGAATTGGATATGGATGACCCACAGTTGAACGCTAAGATGCAAAAACTATCTGTCAGTCTGGAAATGAAAAATATTAAGGGGAGTCTATCAGCAGCGCAAGAGAAAATTGTCGATGATTATTTTAAAACAAATTATGGTACTGGAATTGCACAAGTTGGGGTACTAAAGCCATTTGTTTTAAGCTCTATGGTGATGCTAAAAAGCGCTGATTGCGAAATAGTACAGTATGAAGCAGAATTTGTAAAATTGGCACAACAGCAGGAGAAGGAAGTCGTGGGTTTAGAAACTGTTGAATTCCAAATTGGCTTATTTGATGATTTGGATTATGAAAGCCAGGTAGCGTCTTTGGTCGAGAGCATAGAAGATCCCAAGCAAACAAAAGCACTTCTGGATCAGATGCAGTCGGCTTATTTGAATAAAGATTTGGAAGAAATTGCATCATTAATGGCGGAACATGAGGAAGTACCCGGATTCAATGAAAAATTGTTGGATGAGAGAAATCAAAAATGGATTTCAGGAATGAAGGAGTACTCTGAGGATGCCTCAGTTTTTTATGCAGTAGGCGTAGGTCACTTGCCTGGTGATGAAGGCGTCATATCCTTGTTGCGAAAGGCTGGATATGAAGTCACGGCTGTCGAATAGACAACAAAGTCAAGCAGCTGCCTGCTGTTTTTGGCAGGCAGTTGCTTTTAAAATATGGCCACCCCCTTTTTTTCTAATGCTTCTTCCACATAATCAAAAGTGGAAAGAATATCAGGTTTACCATCCACTATCGCTACATCATGCTCGAAATGTGCAGAATATCTACCATCAGCTGTTACAATTGACCAGCCATCAGCTAATTGCTTAATGCTTCTTCCACCTAGGTTAATCATAGGTTCAATGGCTAATACCATGCCTTCTTTTAGTTTGGCTCCTCTGCCTCTTTTACCATAATTCGGTACTTCAGGCGATTCGTGCATTTTTCTACCCAAGCCATGGCCAACTAATTCTCTTACCACTCCATAGCCATGTTTTTCAGCATGTTGTTGAATAGCAAAACCAATATCGCCAATTCTGTTTCCAGCTTTACACTCTTCTATCCCTAAATACAATGATTCTTTAGTGACTTTCAATAACTGCTCTATTTCTGACTTTACTTCACCCACAGCAAATGTGTAGGCATGGTCACCATAAAATCCGTTCATTTTTACGCCACAATCAATAGAGATAATATCACCTTCTCTCAAAGGATCATTATTGGGGAAACCATGCACTACCTGCTCATTAGGGCTCATGCAAAGCGTATTTGGAAAATCATATAAACCTAAAAAACCAGGTTCTCCACCATGATCTCTAATGAATTCTTCCGCTTTTTTATCCAGTTCCAAAGTAGAAATCCCTGGTTCAAGCATTTCAGCCATTAAACCTAAGGTTTTGGATACCAGCAATGCGCTTTTACGCATTATTTCAATTTCTTCTTTCGTTTTCAAATGAATCATCTCATCAAATCTTTTAATTTTTCCCAAAAGCTCTTTTTCGGAAGTGTGTATTCAACTGGATTATTGCCCAATAGTTCCCAAACTTTGCTCCAGCCTAAAAATCCGCCAATACTTCTATCATCAATAAAATAGTCAACATTAAGTTTTCGGCTTTGTCCCTGCTCTAGTTCCTCTTCAGGAAAGTTTTTATTAACAGCATAGAATTCAATCCCATGCTTTTTGCAAAAATCTACTGCTTCCTGTAAAGCTTTACCCTCACGCACCGTCCACAAAATTAGTTGATGTTGCTGTTGCTGCAGGGCTTTTAGAGTTTCAAAAGCAAATAATTGAGGCTTACCGATACCTGGGTATCGGTCTTCTACTATTGTGCCATCAAAATCAACTGCAATTTTCAACATTTTTTTACAATTTTAGCTAGATTTTTTACTTTTTGATCTAAAGTAAAATCATTGCTACCTCCATACTCAATTAATAATTCGGTCATGGTCTGGTAAGTAAAGTTTATTTTGCTTTGTATTCTGCTCTAATTCTTGCCTTTAAGCAAAGGCGGTCATATATCATTTCCGCCAGCTTTTCAGGGATTTTTTCATTTCCAGGCTGCAAAGTTAAGGCAAATTCTTTTTCCGACACATCAATGCGGTACATTATCTGCACCAGTTGTTGAAAGTCAGTATCTAATAAGTGGGAAATATAGGGGCTGAGCTTTTCAATAAAGCTCTGTTTGTTGAAAGATTGCTCCTGAGTGATTTCAAAGTCAGGAATTAATTTTTGGGATACGGTAATGAGTTCTTTTTGGTAATCCATCAGTTGGTGTTTACCACAAAACTATAAATTCAATTGCGATTATTAAAGACTAGCGTCTAATATGGAATTTTGGTTTTGGTATTGAAAATCGAACCAATAAGCATAATCTTGGTACTCCACACAATCCGGGAGCGAGATATTATTGATTTCTAATTTCATTTTTGCAGATTGAGGAACCCAACTGTTGAAAAGCTCTCGTTGATCGTAAGGCAAGCTAGAAATCTGAATGAAATTGATGCCTTGGTGGAAATTAGGACTTGCTTTTAGCATTGTTTTTGATTTTCTATTTTTACAAATGTAGGAATTTATAACCGACTTAGTATTAAGTGTTTGTTAATAGTTTATGAAATTCTTTAACTAGGCTTGTAAATGTTCAAACAGGCAATTTTTAAGGTAATTCACGGTTTTTATCATAAATTTCGCTTATTTCGTGTTTCTATTTTTTATTTATGGAGTATTTGGAAGCATTTGATTCGATTAGACCTTATAAAGATTCAGAAGTGAATGAAGCTGTTCAGCGCTTGATTCAGCATCCATTTTTTGATCAAGTAACCAAAAAGGTTTTTCCTGAAAAATCTATGGATCAGCTTAAGATGGCTTTGTCTGAAGTGAAAACTGTTAAGGATTTCCAGAAAGTAATGATGTATCCAACGGCCAGAAGGGTTCTTGATAATAGTTCTGAGGGAATTTCTCATGATGGATTTGATAAAATTAATCCTGACAAATCTTATCTTTTTATTTCCAATCACAGAGATATTGTTTTGGATTCTACTATTCTAAATGTTTTGTTGTTTGAATTGGGAGTTGATACAACTGAAGTAGCAATCGGAAATAATCTTTTAGTGAACCAATGGGTAACTGATCTGGCAAAACTGAATAAGAACTTTATCGTCAATCGTAACATCCCACCAAGGGAAATGTATTCTTATTCTCAAACACTATCATCTTATATTCGACATACTATTTTAGATAGAAAGACATCCATTTGGATTGCTCAGCGAGAAGGAAGAACGAAAGATGGAGATGATCAAACACAACAAGGATTACTAAAAATGATTGGGCTTAGTGGAGATAAGAACTTTTATGAAAACTATGCTCCCTTAAGAATTGCTCCTATGGCAATTTCTTATGAATACGACCCTTGCGATGTTTTAAAAGCACGTGAAGTAGCTTCTAAATTGGCAGGTAAACCGGTTGAAAAAACACCTGAAGATGACCTGCAAAGTATGATTGCCGGTATAACGGGAGTAAAAGGAAGGGTTCATATTTCCATTGGTAAAATTGTTGATGAAAAATTACAGGAGATTCGTGAAGTCAAAAATAAGAATGATCAAATGCAGGCATTAGCCGATTTGATTGATGAGCGAGTGCATAAAAGCTACAAACTTTGGCCTAATAATTTTATAGCTTACGATTTGTTGTATGAAGAGCGGTTTTCAGATCATTACACAAAAGAAGAAGCAGAAAAATTTGAAACTTATCTTCGAAAACAAGCTCAAAATTTTTCTGCTGATTTTAATGAGTTAAAGGATCCTCTGTTGGCTATGTATGCCAATCCTGTAAAAAACAAATTAAAGGTAGAAGGATTGGCAGAAAGCGAATTATAATATCTTGGCCTTTACTTCAAATATCATTTCGGCAGAAATATCAGTCTCAGAATTAGTGGTTTCATCTGTTACGGCTTCAAATTGCAAACTGTAACTGTCTTCTTTGATATATTCGTCTAAGTTGGCTTCAGTAGTTTGTAGATCTAATACGCTACCTACATTGTCAGGTATATCCTGAATCTCTGCTATTAAAGTAGAACCTTCGCTATTATTATGGATATATATTTCTAAGCTTTTTAAGAAGCTAAATGTCCGGCCGTCAGGACTTGTAATAGTTAGCTTTAAATCAGTTAAATTCACATTTTCAACAAGATTAGCACTTGTGTTATTATTTTCAAAGCTTTGCTCTGAAGAAGTATTGATGTCTGGCGTTGGGAAATCCAATGGAATATTGATCCCTGATGCAGAGGGCACTGTAAATTCTGCAGAGTTGCGTATGTCAAAAGTAGCAATCTTATCTAGTTTTTCTTGAATATCGCAGCTACTAAAAAATAGAAATGCGGTAATAGAGATTAAAAAAATATTTCTCATAAATTAAAAATATTTGGTTTGCTAGTAAATACGGAAGATCAATGGAATTGGATGTAATGCCTCCATTTTTCTAGTACTTCTTCAAAGTCTTTTGGCAACTCGGATTCGAAATGGACCGACTTGTTGCTGGAAGGATGAATAAAACCTAGTGATTTGGCATGTAAAGCTTGTCTTGGGATAATTTTAAAGCAATTGTCCACAAAGGATTTGTATTTGGAGAATTGAGTTCCTTTTAAAATTCGATCTCCTCCGTAAGTAGCATCATTAAACAATGGATGCCCAATATATTTCATATGAGCACGAATTTGGTGTGTTCTTCCCGTTTCTAAGTTACACTGAATAAGCGTCACATATCTTAATCTTTCCAGCACTTTGTAGTGGGTAATGGCAGTTCTGCCAAAATCACCTTCCGGAAAAGCATCTGTGATCCTTCTGTCTTTAAAACTTCGACCTAAATTTACATCAATAGTGCCTTCTTCATCTTCCAACTCACCCCATACCAAGGCGTAATAAGTCCTTTCAATGCTGTGATCAAAAAACTGTTTGGCAAGTGCTGTCATGGACTTTTCAGTTTTTGCTATCACCAATAGGCCGGAAGTATCTTTATCGATTCTGTGAACAAGTCCAGGTCTCCCCTCATTCCCTTGCATTTCAGGCAATTGCTGAAAATGGTATGCTAAGGCATTAACCAAAGTGCCTTCCCAATTTTGATGTGCTGGATGCACTACCATTCCAGCTTCTTTATTTACAATCAGGAGATCAGAATCTTCATATACAATATCTAAAGGAATGTTTTCTGGTTTTACTTCTGTATCTCGTGGTGGCTCAGGCAAGGCAATTCGGATATTATCATCGGGATGGACTTTGTAATTCGGTTTGATCGTTACTCCGTTGACCTGCACAAAACCATCTTTTATAGCTTTTTGCACTTTGTTTCTGGTCACATTCGGCAATCTGTCCATTAAGAATTTATCTATTCTTAATAAATCTTGTTTAGGATCTACTTTTATTTGATGATGTTCAAACAATCCATCATCTTCTTGCTCATTTTTTGATATATCTTCTTGCATAGTATTTTTACAGTGTGTAAAGTTAGTAAAAAGATAGTGTGAACGAATACTTCATTTATTTTGATTGATGTATAAAAAGTAAGATATTTATTGTGGTGTATGGAAATAAAAGGATGTTAAGATATTTTTGCAGTATACTGTTATTACTGTCAGCGGTTATTTGTCAAGCCCAATCTGTTTGGGAGAAGTTGAACAAAGACCCTTTTAAAAATTCGCAAGTGTACGTAGGTTTTAGGGCTGGTGCTAATTTTAACACGGTTAATGTGAATAATCGCTATTCTGTAATCAAGCCCACCACCAGGTTAGACGAAGGTTTATATGATAAAAAGTATCAAGAAGTAGAAAATATCGGAGTTATTTACGGGATCACCTTTCTTTATCAATTTGAACAAAGATTAGTAGTAGGTGCTAATGCATCCATCAATCAAATACGATTTCAGTATAAGCAAGATCAGCCTGGTTCTAGCAGAAGTGTGCAATATATTCACAATCATGATCTAAACTATTTGGATGTCCCTGTTTTTTTTAGGTTTATGTTCAGGAAAGTCAATAGCCGTTTTTGGGATAAATCTAGTCGAAAACCAACTGTTCCGGCAATTATTCCATTTGCACAGATTGGGTTGAGCTTTTCAGTCTTGATGAATGCGGATAAAGAATATTCTAAATACACAACACAAAATGGAATTGAGAGTAAAGAGTATGAAAAAAATTCAAACATTAAATCTATAATGTCACCTTTTACGGTGGGAGCATTTATTGGAGGAGGCGCAAGATTTAGAGTCGGGACTTTTTATATAACTGCAGAGGCGAATTTCAGGCAGGGTTTAAGTAATGCCAATAGCCAGAATGCAAGATATCAGAATGACAACCTTCAGAATGAAGCTTATGACATCATGGATGATTTTAGCTTTCAATCAGTGGAGGGTTTAATTGGGATTATTTTTCCATTAAAATATTTAAGTAAAAAGGAATTCATGCCGGTTGAGATATGAGAAGTTTATTAATCATAATATCGGCTATAGTTTTATTTTCTTCCTGTACAGAAGATTTAATGGAATTCACTCCTACCGAAAAGTTCAATAGTATTTTTGACAATCCGTCAGAAGGGCTAGATTTTAAACCTTTAGATGCAATTGAGACTGAAGATGGAGGTTTTTTGGTGTTGTCTGCATTAGCAAATGAGGAAATTTTTATTTTGAAAATCAGCAACAGAGGTGATTTTCAATGGAGCAGTCAATTAGAAGCCCAATATGCTAAAGCTGTGCCTCACTTAATTAAAAAAGAGGGGCAGTATTATTTCATGGGAAGTACTTTACCAGATTATGCAGCTACTTTATTTGAGATTAAAGATTTGGAACAATCAATTGAGGCAGTAAGAACCTACACTGCTTATAGAAACCCATTGGCATTTAATGGTTTAACTCCAGAATCATATTTGCTTTTAACCTATAATGATACAACGGGTACAGTATTAAGTAAGATTTTAGATGGTTTTGCGATGGAATGGGCTAGGAGATATGATAACATTAAAAATGCAGATCAGAAACTAGAAAATTTTCAAAATTCTAATATGGCTGACTTTTTTGTAGGGTCTTATAATTCAGGATCGGTAATTTATTTCAATTCCCTGAGAAATGATGGGATGAATTTGACATACACAGATATTCAAGGAATAGAAACTGGTAAAATACGGGCTTCACAGAGAGATATGATCAATTCTGTATTACCACAGGGTGATGGGTTGCTTGCATTGAATTACATCTTTAGAAATCAAGCTTATTTTGTTAATAATTATCAACCGATTGCTAAAGATTCTATTAATCTACAAGTTTTAGGTGGTGAAATAGTACAAGATCGGTTGATTGTTGAGAATTCATTAAATCTCACCTTTACGGTTGGTACTGCGGAGTATCTTGTAAATGCATATTCTACTTTAGATGGTAGAATAAAACTTAATTTTTACAATTCTCAAAGCGGGAAACAAGTTGCTATTAAGTATTTAGGTGGCGTTGATCCCTTGGAGATTGTAGAGATTATACCAACAGAAGACGAAGGGATGGCAATATTGTCTAAAATCATTATTGCAGGGGCAAAGGAAAGAATAAACCTATTGAAAATTCCTAAAGAGGAGATTTTGGAAATTTTATAATTTCAACAATTTAAAAGATTAATCGTTATCCATTTGCTATGAAAAAAATACTCTTTGGTTTAATTTTATTGATATCAATGTTCATTTCAAATGAAGCTTATGCTCAAAGTGGAGGTTTGAAAATTATTGATGTGCCTGAATTGGAGAAAATTATGGCTCAATCCGATGGTGAAAAGCTTAAAGTAATTAATTTTTGGGCTACTTGGTGCAAGCCTTGTGTTAAGGAGCTTCCTTATTTTGTGAATGCCCAAAGTCAATTTCCAAATGTAGAATTTATTTATATGAGTATCGATTTTTCTGAAAGTGCTGCTAAGGCAGAAAAATTTGCTCAAAAGAAGAGGTTGAATCCTTCAGGTTTGTATTTAATAGATGATGTGGATTATAATTCTTGGATAGACAAAGTGTCTCCCGATTGGTCAGGAGCTATACCCGCTACTTTGATCATGAAGGATGGAAAGAAATATTTCTATGAAAAAGAATTTCATGAAGGAGAACTGGAAGAGTTGATAAAACAAAAACTAAATTAATATTGCTATGAAAAAGTTAATAGGATTTTCAATTTTACTAATCGCTTTAGTGGCTTTTAGCTTTAAAAATGATGGGTACGATATTGGGGATAAAGCCATGGACTTTTCGCTTAAAAATGTGAATGGAGAAATGGTTTCTATGGATGACTATGATGAGGCCAAAGGCTTTATGATAATTTTCACATGTAACTCATGTCCTTATTCCGTTGCTTATGAAGACAGAATTATTGCATTGCATGAAAAATATGCTGACAAAGGAGTTCCAGTTATTGCAATCAATCCAAATGATGATGAGAAATCTCCAAAAGATTCATTTAAAAAGATGATCGTAAGAGCAAAAGAAAAAGGATTTCCCTTTCCTTATGTTTATGATGAAACCCAAGAGATCACAAGAGCTTATGGTGCGACTAATACTCCTCATGTTTACGTTTTAGATGCAGATAGGACTGTGAAATACATTGGAGCTATTGACAATAATACTAAATCAGCGGAAAAAGCTGATAAGAAGTATGTTGAAGATGCAGTAGATGCAGTGTTGAATGGTAAGGAAGTACTAGAAAGGAAGACCAAGGCAATTGGATGCACAATCAAGTGGGCATCGTAATATTTCAGAATAAAAGTGATTTAAGAAGCTAACATTTATGTTAGCTTTTTTTGTTTGATACTCAGCTTGTTTGATGTTATAAGCTTGACAATAAATTTCACTCAAATTTAACGAGATAAAATCATTTGTAACCATTTCCGATGAGTTCCGCTTAAATGATGCATAACCAAACTTTTTTAAAGATGAATAAAGTAATTTTAGTATTACCTTTTTTAATTTTAAGTTCACTTTTTGTAAATGCTCAAAAGGAACAAAATGGAATAAGAGCATCTTTAAACCTTTCAAATTTATATGTTGATGAGGTCGATGATGAAAATACAAAGCCTGGCTTTGCTGTAGGGGTATATTTCCGTAAAGGCTTATCAGATCAAATAAGTATTCAGCCTGAAATTAATTATAGCTTAAAGGGATCACAAATCAATTATGATGGCTTTTTTAGTGGAACTGGGAAGTACCGATATAATCTATCCTATGTAGAGATACCAGTTTTAGCAAATATTCATTTAGGAGAAAGCTTGTATTTAAGTGCAGGTCCTTATGTCGCTTCTTTAATTGCAGTAAAAGTAAAAGATGTGAATGGAGATGGAACAGTCAATAATGTTGAAGAGTATGATAGAGATGATTTTAATACATTTGACTATGGTGTTGCAGCAGGTGTAGGCTTTGACTTTACAGGCGGAACAGCTGGTGTTCGCTATAATTATGGACTAGTTGATGTAGCACCTAATGGAAATGGATTAGACAATGGAAAAAACTCAGTATTACAATTCTTTATTGGCTTTGAGTTTTAAGCAGTGAATGAAATAGATTTAAAGCACAGTTGTTTTTGGCAGCTGTGCTTATTTTAGTTTTGCTCTACCATCTCCAATAAGTCTTCCAAGTATTTTCTATTATTAGACAACCTAGGTACTTTATTCTGCCCGCCTAATTTACCTCTTTTCCTCATCCATTCATAGAATGTGCCTTGAGAGACTTTATGAATGACGAGGCAATGCAGAGCAATATCTTTGTGTCTTTTGGCATCGTAATCAGAATTTATTTTTCTGATTTCATCATCAAGTAATTTGGAGAATTCTTCAAGATTTTCGGGTTCTTTTGAAAATTCTATCACCCATTCATGGGCTCCGCTTTTTCCTTGTTTTAAATATTTTGGTGCAGCTGTAAAATTATCAATAATAACGCCTGTTTTGTTACAAGCTGTAGCAATCGCTTTTTCAGCATTTTCTATCATTAACTCTTCACCAAATGCATTGATGAAATGCTTAGTCCTACCACTGATCTTTATTCTATATGGGTTTAATGAGGTAAAGCGAATGGTGTCTCCGATTCTATATCTCCACAATCCAGCATTAGTGCTGATGACAATTTCATAAACCTTATTGAGCTCTACATCAGCCAATCGAATGGTTTTGGGTTGTTTTTCATCTATATTTTCCAAAGGAATAAACTCATAGAAAATTCCATAATCCAGCATCAAAAGCATTTCATCAGAATCCATTCTGTCTTGAATTCCAAAAAAGCCCTCAGAAGCATTATAGGTTTCCAAATAATTCATTTTCGGGGATTTTATTAAATCCCTGAAAAGAGGCTGATAAGGCACAAATGAAACAGCTCCATGAATAAATAATTCTAAATTGGGCCAAACCTCAGAAATATCGTCTTTGCCGCTTAGCTCCAGAATTCTTTGCAAAAGAACTACAGTCCAGGTGGGTACACCTGTGAGGCTTGTGACATCCTCCTTCATGGTAGCATTGGCCATTGCTTCAATTTTTCCTTCCCACTCGTCCATCAAGGCTATTTCTAGACTAGGTGTTCTAATTATTTGCACCCAAAACGGCAGATTTTTCATGATTACGGCTGAAACGTCCCCATAAAATGAGTTAGAGTTATTGTCAAATTGATTGACCTGCTGGCTTCCACCAATACTCAAATTTTTGCCAGTAAAAAGCCTGGATTCGGGGTTGTTGTTAAGATAGATCGATAACAAATCCTTTCCACCTTTAAAATGACAATCTTCTAGCGCTTCATCCGAAACGGGAATGAATTTACTTCTGTCATTTGTGGTTCCAGAGGATTTGGAAAACCACCTGATTTCGGTTGGCCATAATATGTTTTGATCTCCTTTTAGGAGTTGATCGATATAAGGAAATAATTCTTCATAAGTGTGTAATGGAACTCTTTCTTGATATTGTTGGAAGTTCTTTAGATCTTCAAACTGATATTCTCTTCCAAATTTGGTATTCCTTGCTCTATAAATCAACTTTTGAAGTACTTCGCTTTGCATTTCATTTGGGTACTTCATGAAAAGCTCCACTTCGTGAATTCTTTTCTTCATTACCCAAGTCATTATAGAGTGGAGGAATTCCATAGTTTATAGTTTGCGTTTTAATTCGAAATGCTTGCCTAAATATACTCTACGTACTTGTTCATCATTCGCTAATTCTTCAGCAGTTCCCGCTTTCAATAGTTTTCCTTCAAACATTAAATAAGCTCTGTCTGTGATGGATAAGGTTTCGTTCACATTGTGATCTGTAATGAGGATGCCAATATTTTTTTCTTTTAATCTCCCTACTATTGTTTGAATTTCTTCTACGGCAATAGGGTCAACACCGGCAAAGGGTTCGTCCAATAATATAAATGATGGATCCATTGCCAGTGCTCGAGCAATTTCGGTTCTTCTTCTTTCTCCACCAGAGAGCACCATGCCTTTATTTTTACGGACATGTCCAAGACTAAATTCGTCCAAGAGGCTCTCCATTTTTTCTTTTTTGGCGGCCTTACTGATTTTCCTCATTTCCAAAACGGCCATTAAGTTCTCTTCCACAGTAAGTGATCTAAAAACAGAGGCTTCTTGTGCCAAATAGCCTACTCCCTTTTTAGCTCTTTTATACATAGGAAGCCCAGTGATATTTTGTTCGTCTAGAAATATTTCTCCAGAGTTGGGCTTAACCAGGCCCACAATCATATAAAAAGAAGTAGTTTTTCCGGCACCGTTAGGCCCTAGAAGTCCAACAATCTCGCCTTGTTCTACACTTACAGAAATATGGTCAACTACAGTCCTTTTTGAATATTTCTTTACCAGATTTTCAGCTCTTAATATCATTTTTATTTTTTTGTTTTGAAGCATGAAAGCAACAAACATACCTAAACAGCAAATTAACGAAAATAATTAATCAATGCGGATATCTTTTAAATAAAGCTGTAAAGATTTCAAACCATTAAAGTGGTTTTCTTGTATCGTAAAAGCTAACTCAAATGCATTTGAATTCATAATAAGTGCTTTATATTCTGCCATTCCAAATCCAATGGCAGTGATTTTATTTTTTCCACTTCGATCCTTTACAGTAAGTTTTAAATGTTTTTCTTTAAGAATTAAAGGTTCACCTAAAACAGATAAGTTTTTTGCAGCAAAAACAGGTTGCATATTGCCTGGTCCGAAAGGATCCATTTGACTTAATATGGAATAAAACTTATCCGTAATTTGATCTATTTCAATGTAGCTATCAATTTTTACTTTTGGGATAAGTTGATCCTCGGTAATATTTTTTTGAACTACAGCTTCAAAAGCAGCAGCAAAACTAGGTATTTGATCTATTGCAAGTGTTAATCCTGCTGCATGTTTGTGTCCTCCGAATTGTTCCAAATATTCTTTACATGACTCAATAGCCGAATATAGATCAAACCCGTCTACAGAACGAGCTGAACCCGTTGCTTTTCCATTGGATTCAGTCATAATGATAGTGGGTCGGTAATGATGTTCAATACATCTAGAAGCTACTATTCCAATAACACCTTTATGCCAATTTTTATTGAATAACACAGTACTTTTTGCCGAAAGCATACTGGTGTTTTCTTCAATTGTACTTAAAGCTTCACTCGTAATGTTCTGATCAAAATCTTTTCTTGTGGTGTTTTTATGGGAAACATTTTCTGCTATAATGAGTGCTTCGTCTTCATGAATGGCGGTTAATAATCTTACCGCTAAATGAGCGTGATCAATTCTGCCGGCAGCATTTATTCTGGGGCCAAGTTGAAATACTAAATTTGAAATGGTAATTTTTTCTTTCAATCCCGAGGCTTGAATCAAAGCTTTTATCCCTGGTCTGGGATTGAAATTTATTTTCTCCAATCCATAAAATGCAAGTATTCTATTTTCTCCTGTCACTGCCACAATATCTGCTGCTATACTTATGGCAACTAGATCAAGTAATTCAAAAGCATGATGTTCAGGGATTTCTTTTTGAATGCAAAATGCTTGTATGAGCTTAAAACCGACCCCGCATCCGGATAATTCTTTGAAAGGGTAGGGACAGTCCTTTCTCTTTGGATCCAGAACAGCTACGGCTTGAGGTAGTTTTTCACTTGGATTGTGATGATCACATATTATGAAGTCAATATTTTCAGAATTTGCGTAATCAACTTTATCTATAGCTTTAATGCCACAATCCAAAGAAATAATTAGGCTGCAGTTCTTCTCTTTTGCATAATCAATGCCTTTATAGGAAATCCCATACCCTTCCACATACCTATCAGGAATGTAGTAGTAAAGATTTTTACAATAGCTTTTTAAGAAGCTGTACATCATAGCTACTGAGGTAGATCCATCCACATCATAATCGCCATATACCAGAATAGATTCGTGATTGTCAAGAGCTTTTATTAGTCGCTCAACAGCGATTGGCATATCCTTCATCAAAAACGGATCATGGCAGTCTTCAATTGAAGGTCTAAAAAAAGTTTTTGCTTCTTCAAAATTACTGATGCCTCTTGATAGGAGAATTTTTGATAGGACAGGATTTATATTGATGGATTGACTCAATTCATGAATCATTTTTTGTTCAGGTTCTGACGCTATAATCCACTTTTTCTGTTTTGGCATGTTACAAAATTAAAAAGGCTTCGATCAATACCGAAGCCTTTCTTAAAAATGATTTTATCTATTATGTTTATTCTCCGACCATTACAAATGCTCCCCAATAAAATGGTGATTCATATTTCTCTTTTATGGTTTTTTGAGCGTCATTAAATGCAGTTAATTTATCTTTTCCGCCAATCCAGTTTTGATAGAAATTAGTCATTAGTTCTTGAGTAGCTTCATCATCAACAGACCATAAACTCATTATTATAGCATCTGCGCCAGCAACCTGAAATGCCCTTCTTAATCCATAAACACCTTCACCATTTTTTAATTCTCCCAAACCAGTTTCACAAGCTGAAAGTACTACCAATTCGGTGTTATTTAAATTGAGGTTCATGGCTTCATATGCTGTTAAAATTCCGTCTTGCTGGTTGGTTTCATTAATTCCAGAAGTGATAAATGAATTTGCACCTGCCATTATTAAACCAGATTTAAGAAGTGGGTTTTGGGAATATTTATCAACTTCAGATTCACTAGTGCTTGCTTCGTTATCTTCAAGGAAGAATCCATGCGTGGCAATATGCAACACTTTAGGATTTTTTACGCTTTTTAACTGGGTTTCATCTGCTTCGTTTTCTAAATAAGTATTAGGTTTAGTTGAGGCATTTTCACCATAGAGTTCATTGATTTTGTTTACCTCTTCTTTCGTGCCAGGTAATGAAGTCACTAAAGAATTACCTCTGATATAACGTTGTAGATTACCTCGTAGACCTCTGTTAAGACTTGCGTTTTCCACAATTTTTTCGGCAACATTATCGTTTTTCTCTTTTGATTCCGTTATCCCCTTATTGTAATTAGGGAACCCAAAAAGACTAGGTGCAGAAGCTAGATTAGAATTTTTCCTTTTATTGAAGGCGATTAGATCTTTTGTATTGGTTACCAATTGGATGTTTTGCTCCTCCAATACATATTTATCTGTTTTGGAGTTATATAAGGCATTAATACTAATTTGATTGTATATGCCATCAGGTGATAGATATATTTTATTGTACTTATTTGTATTGTCTGCTATAGGTTTCCAATAGAACTCGTAACTGTATTGATCTTTGACTTTATATTTGATTGAGTTTTTGTAGTTCTTAATGTATTTGTTTTCTAATTCCAGCCCATTTTCTAATAATATGAGTTTTGGCTGTTTTGAATTTTTATCAATTAGTAATGCGGCATAATTAATTTGATGTTGAAAAATTCCACTACTGTCAGGTTTGAATTTTCTAAACCTAATCATTTCAATTGCAGCTTCATTTTCTTTTAATTCATTTTGAACGTCTTTCCAAGTGTAATCTTTTGCAACAAAAGCTTCCTCAAAATCGGACGAGGCTCTGCTTAATTCCTTTTCCAAATCTTTTGAGGTAGAAATCAGTGAATCCAACTGCATTTCTTGCTGAGCAATTTCTTCTTCGGACATGGAGTAGAGTTGGGCGATAAGCTCCTTTGTATTGATCCAGCTTTGATACTTATTTTTAAGGTCTTCATCATCACTATTAAAAATATTTTTTCGAGCTTTAGCGGTCGCATACATAATTATGCCCTTTGTGGCTAATTGATAGTTATACATATCGCCCAATAAAGAAGGGTCTTTGTCTTTATAGGCAATAGCGAATGAATTGTATTCTTCAAAGGTTGATCGTAAAGTGTTGGTGTAAAAATTTGCTTTTTGCTGCTCGCTTAAAGCTGGGAAATAGGCCTCAATCTGCGCAAAATAATTAGCAAAAGTTTCATTGAAATAGTTTTTAGCTTTTTTGGGATTGTCTTGAAACCAAGTAAGCTCAGCTAACTCTTTGCTGCTTTCTGCATAAAGAGGGTGGTTTTTACTTAAATATTCTGATCGCAAATCATGAGCTTTTTTAATATGTTTTTCAGCTTTTTTAAGATTGTTTACTCTGAAATTTGCAATCCCCCAATTAAGTTCATATTTAGAATATTCTGGGTTGCTTTTTTCTAAAATCGACTGTGAGGCATCAAAGCTCTCTCCCATTAACTTTTTGTAGCCAGTCAAGTCATTAACATGATTTAGAATTTGTGCTTTCTCTTTCAAATGGCGTACATAGAGTTCGCTGTTTTTCCCTAATTCATTTTCAATTATTCTCAAAGAGTTGCTGATGTAGTATAGTGCTGAATCTTCTTGACCAGTAGCTGCAAGATTCTGAGCATAATTATTGTAGGCTATTGCATTGTCCAAGGTTTCTTTATCCGAGATAATCTGTCTAAATAAATCTATGGATTCATCATATAAGCCTATTTTCCAATATAGCAGTGCTAAATTGTTTTTAGTTTTTGTTCTTAATAATTGATTGTCCGATATTTTAGAAATAATATCTAATGCTTGTGTATAAAGTAATTCTGCTTCAGAATATTGAGAACGGTAATAATATGGAATTGCTAAAGTTACTAGGGCTTCCGCATAGGCAATACTTTCTTTTCCGAAATGTTCTTCAATGAACTTTAGATTCTTTTTAAGTATTTCTTCGGCATTAGAATAGTAGCCTATATCAAAGTAAGCCATTCCAAGTTCTTTGTTTACGACATGTTGGTATTGTTCATTGACAAAATCAATCTCTAATAATCCCTCCAGAATATCCATTGATATTCTGTGCTCACCCAAAAATCCATGAGTTTTAGCTAGTTCTATTTCGCTTTCAACATATGCAGCACTGGCAGTACCTAGGTGCTTTTTATATAGATCGGAAGCTTCAGAAAAATTTTGTTTTGATTTTTGAAAATCGTTGACAAATTGTAAGTAGTAGCCTAAGTTAAAATGGATGTCGGCAATCATTACAGGGTCGATCTTTGGGAGTTTTTTCCGTAGATCTAGTTCTTTTTGCATGACTGCCAAAGCATTATCTAAACTATCAAAAGCTAAATAAGCATCCCCTAAAAAATAAAGTAATTCAGCAGAGATTGAATCTGTTCTTTGATTTGCTTGTTGAATAATTTTAACTTTGTGATTTATAATCTTTTCATAATCTTCTGCATCAAAGGCAGTTTTCATATTGCTGAAAAGGTCTGAATTATGATTTTGGGCTGATATATTTGCGATGGAGTAGAATAGACCAACCAAAAGTAGTAAAGTTAATTTTTTCATAATGAAAATTTAAGCATTTTTATAGGATAAATATAGCATAAAAAAATAGTAATAAAAAAATATTAATTAGGATTTATATAATAAAATGTTTTATTTTGTAAATATTAAGTATAGATAAAATTATTTGAATTGGTATAACTAAGAAAGATTATGAGATATAGTGTACTAGTACTATTAATGAGTTTTGTGGTCTCAGTTAATAGTGGTTTGGCTCAATGTCAGGTTGGAGAATCAGAGGTGATAATAGAGATAGATGGGTCTGCAGGTCAATATAATAGTGAGATTTTTTGGAGACTATTTAATGATGATACAGAAGTCTTAGTATCCGAAACAGTTGATGGATTTTTAGGGAGTGGGGCCACAGAAAGAGATACGCTTTGTTTACAAGATGGAGTGAATTATCGTTTTGAGGCATATGATACATTTGGCGATGGATGGAATGATGCTATTTATACAATTTTTTATGATGATGGTTTTATTATCAATAGTGGAATGCCAAATAATGGAGGTGAAACAAGTTCAAATGCTGATTTGGAAGAGTCCTATTCTTTTACCTCTGGAGATAGACCTGGTGATGATTGCAGTTCGCCAAAAGAAATATCAGTGGGTGAAACCGTAAATGTCAGCACGGAACTTTACAGTAATTCCTATGTTTTAGATCCCTTATTTGATTCAGGAAATGAGGCAATATTTAGTTTTACTCCCCTAATCAGTGAACAATATGCTATTACATTTGCAGATGTTCTTAGTTTAGATAGAGGTTCCTTACAATTATTTGATGATTGTTATGATAACACCCCAACTCGTATTGCATTTGACAGCACCGGTATTGATAATAACTTAATGGAGGTTTATGAGAATTTAACAGCTGGTAATACCTATTACATAGTAATTTCAAATAATTCTGCGGATACTGGAATCGATTTTATTGAAGGTAATTTAAATGTGTCTTATTCTGGTAGTCCAACTAATATTAGTTGTGCAAGTGCATTTTCCCTCACGGTAGATGGCGATTCTTTATATAGTAGAACAGCACAAGTGTCTCCTTTAACGACCCCATTATTTAATATGCAAACTCAAGATGGCGAAATTTATACAGCGGATGGGGATAGTTTGTTTTACGATTTCACTTTAGCAACTCAAGAATCCATACTAGTTGAATTGGGGGATTATGATTTATATAATTCTGCTTTTGTTGAATTGGAAAAAATGGAAAATTGTGGTGAGGAACCAGAGCTTGTGTACAGAAGGGCGGCTTTTGCGGATATCAAGAAGTTTTTTGCCTATAATGATTTAGCAGCAGGCACTTATCGCTTAAAGATATTTCCACCTGCATTTTATGAAGATGAATTTTATGTTTCAGTTAAAACACAGAGTAGCCAAACGACAGTAGGAAATCAAAATTGCGAAACTGCGTTGGCACTTGATGTTTACGGTTATGGTGAAAGTACTGCCTCATCTTCAATCACCTCTATTCCATATTTTAATAATACTAATTCAGGAATCGGCATCCCTTGTTCCCAAGATTCTATTTTTACTGCAGGAACAGGAGATGTTTGGGTTAAGGCGCAAGTTCCTACAAGTGGAGATTTAGTAATTGAGACTTTTGGAGAGTATTATGATATTTCAGCCTCAGCAGATCAAGCCTTGGAAACACGGTTTTCTGTTTATACGGGCTTATGCGGAAGCATTACAGAGTTTTATTGTAGTGATAAGGTAGAAGCACATCAGAAAGATACTATTAGAGGATTACCACAAGGAGAAGAAGTTTTTATTAGGTTATGGGACAGGAATGGAGATAACAGTGGCTTGATGAACGTTAGGTTGATAGAGCCTGAGCCGTTGCCATTTCCAGAAACTGATATCACCATGTTCACAGATTCTCTTCATGTTAGTTTTACAAACATCTCAGGAGATGCTGAATTTTTTTATGATGTTAAGATTTCTGCAGATAGCTTTCAAACTTTTTTACCTGGCTATAATCCAGCAACCATCAGTTCTTATCAAGGTCAGTTTGGTGTCACAGGCTTAGCTCCCGCCACAACCTATTATTTCCAGATTTTTAGTACAGATGGAAACCGAACAAATAGTGATACTACGATTTTCGAAGTGGAAACAGAGCCATTTTTTATTAACACAATTGCAAATGGTAACTGGTCTAATCCTAATATTTGGGCAGGTGGCAGTGTGCCAGCACAAGATTCAGCAGTAAATATTTATCACCAAGTAAACATAAATCCAGGAGAAAGTTTTGATGTTAAAGGAGTAAATGTTGCAGGTGGTTTTGAGGAGGAGACGAATGTTGGTCTGTGGATAGTAAATGGTAATTTGAATGTTGATAGAGATGTTAGGGTAGGACATCTTTCAAGTTTGAATACAGATTCAGTTGGTGTGTTTATGTTTACAAATGGGACAGATTCATCTAATCTGAATGTGGGAAGAAATATGATTTTTGAGTTGTCAGAAATTAACAATGGTGAACCTATTAGGTTTTTAGCAGTAAATGATGGGAATTCTCTACAAATCAATGTCGCTAATGAGTTTTCTTTCAGGCATTCTGTATCTGATAGTCTAGAATTATACGATAAGCCAAATATTGATTTCAGATCTGTAGATCTAACTGTGGGCGGTAATTTTTTCTTGTACAATGATAATTTTAACAGTTCACAGCCTTTTAATGCAGTATTTCAAGACTCCAGAATTACTGCTGATGTATTTGAATTAAATGCACTAGAAAATACTAATGGAAATTTTCAGGTTAACTTTACTGGTACTACCGAATTTAATCTGGCGTTTGATTTCAGAAGGATTGGAAATGGCGGTAAAATCAAATTCACAGATCAATCATCATTGCAATTTAATGGATTGGGCTACCAAGAAATAGCAGGGGCTGGAGATTCTCAAGATTCTATCATTTATAATAATTTAATCGTAGATATAACTAATGACCCTAATTCCGACCGTGATCACCCTGTTTTAGAAATAAGACCCTCGAATGGAGAATCCATTTCAAAGGTATTAATTGAAGGTCAGTTGAACTTGATTAATGGTTTGATTCAGGCAGAAAATGATGTTTTTACTTTAGGGTATGATGAAGTAGTCTTTGGACAAAATGCATCTGTAGTAGGTGTAAATCAAAATTCTTACGTTAATGGTGTGGCTAGCAAGATTGGGAATACACCTTTTACCTATCCTGTTGGACAGGATGCAGGATTGAGACAGATTCGCATTTTAAACAATGATGAATTTCAAGTTTCTGATTTGGTAAGAGTATTTCCTGTAAATAACTTCTGTGGTCTTACTGATTCCCTTTTAACAAATTCATCTCTTGCTAGAGATCGTACTAAAGAGTATTGGGAGATTACGTCAATTTTATCTAGTAATAATATGACGGCTACTTTTGAACCTATTATAGCTAATGCTAATGCTGAAGGAATTACAGATTTAAGCAGTTTAGAACTTATTGACTTCTCAAATGGTAGCTCATTAGGCAATGGGTTAATTACCGATTCTTCATTTCAAACGGCAATAGAATATGAACTTGTAATAGCTGATACTGCAAGATTGGGCCTAGCATCAAATTTAGAAGCAGAAAATCCGTTTTACTTTCAGAGAAAAATAGCAAGTTTATCTTCATACTCGGCCGCTGAAGGAGAAAATCTTACCATTAATTATTCAGGACCTTTTGCATCTCCTACCGATAAAGTCTACATAGGTGGGAAACTAGCTAATAATGTAAGTAATACAGATAGTTCAATTACGGTTACTGTTCCATCAGGCTCAAAATCTGGTGATATTGAAATAGTATATGAGGATGAAAAAATTCTATATGGTCAGAGTTCTTTTACCTTGAATTACAATACCCCATTGACTTTAATACCTAATAATTATAGCAATTTAATAGCACTAGAGAATATCAATGGTACTGTGACATTGGGGCAAACTAAAATGCAACTTGGATTGATTAATGGCGACAATAATTATGATGCTATGATTGTTAGTCAAGATTATCAACCAGTAACGGTTATTAATAATTTAGCAGGAACTGCTTCAAAAGAGGAATTTGATTTAATCACTGAAGGACTCACAATTAATCCAACTGATTTTAAGCTAGACTTAGCACAAATAACAGGTTCATTAGGATATGGGGCATTTTTTGAATTTGAATATAATTCTGAAAACGGGATCATCTATTTTGCCAATGATGGAAACGGAAATTTTAGTCCTGCTGGTGATGGTAATGTGGACAGCGAAACAAAATATAATGATTATTTAGTTTTCGACATTGATTATGATGGCTTTTCGGATGCTATGCTTAGTGCAGTCGATTTGAGTTCATCAACAAGTATTCTCAGTGGAGAAAGTTCTGGTGTCAATGATTGTAGTCCGTATGTAAAGACGGCTTTACCTTTCTTACAGCCTGATGGAAAGGAGATGAATCAAATTATCAGAGGGGATTTTATTGGTAATAACAATACTTCTATTGCCTATTTGATTGATGGTGAAAGCATGATGGGATTAATAGATATTTATAATTTAGATACAGCAAATTATTATAGCAATAATTCTAGATCCGGTGGGCAAATATATGAGATCGACAAAATTTCTCTCTCAAATGACGGAATTAGTCAAATTGTAGCTTCTAATCAATCAACAAATGAGATCGAAATTTATAGTTTCAACAGTGCAACTGAATTATTTGAAATAAGCACCGTGTCCCTAAGTTTTAGACCAGCAAAAATGGATTCGGAAGATATTAATGGTGATGGATTTCAAGATTTAATTGTTTCTGATCAGGATTCAACAGCCCTTCATGTGTTATTAAATGATGGTGGCGGTCAGTTAACTGAAGAATTATCCTTGTCGTATACAGGTGGTATCATTGTAGATTTTGATGTAGTAGATTTAAATGCAGACGGAGTCAAAGATTTTCTCATCTTGCAAGAAGGAGGTCAGCTTTCTGTAGCTTATTATGAACTCAACCAGCCAATGACTGCACCGATAATAAGTGCATCGAGTATCTCGACCTCTGGATTCGATTTATCTTGGGATAGTGTGGAATTTGCAGCTGAATATGAAATATTCGTGTCTACCGAAAACGATACAATTTCCTCCTTGGCTTCAGATTCATTATTCATTTTGAGTGACACAGCATTGACTTTTGAGGCACCAGTACCATTTGAAACTTATTATGTCTTTGGAAGAGCTATTTCTGCTGCAGGTGATACTTCAAATTATAGCAATTCACTAACTATTGAATTATTAGAATTAGCTGCCCCAGAACCTAGTAGCAGTAATGCTTCTTCAACACAATTTGATGTTTCTTGGTCAGCAATTCAAGGAGCAGATGAATATCAAGTTTATGTAGGATTGGATAGTGTAAATAGTGTTTTAAATGAAAACGATTCAGTTTTTGTTGTTTCTGATACCAGTGTGACTTATAAAGCACCAGAATATTCTGAGCTTTATTATTATTATGTTAGATCCATTTCAAATTCTTCGGATACTAGTGCTTTCAGTGATCTTAATGCTGTTAAATTGCCTGTCTCTGCTTACCTGCAGCAAGATTCCTTAGCTATGGTTGCTCTTTATGAAACCAATGGTGGTGCAAATTGGATCAATAATCAAAACTGGATGACTGGTAAATTGAATACATGGGAAGGTCTAGTAATGAATGCAGATTCATTATTTGCAATTAATTTACCATCTAATCAGTTGGAAGGAGTATTGGCAAGTGATCTTAATAATTTGAATTTTATTAAGGATATAGATATTTCTGACAATAATTTAACAGATGTATCAGCATTAATTGCTCAAGCCAGTGGTTTGAACGCTCTTAATTTGAGTGGTAATTCATTGAGTTTTGAACAATTGGAAGGATTGAGCTCAGTACCTGATTTCATTTATTCTAATCAAGATTTTAAATATGATTTACCTGCAATAGTATTTGAAAATTTGGGCACTGATATTTCGATTTCAGTTGAAGCAAATTCTCTTGACAACGCTTTTCAGTGGTACAAAGATTCAGTTCAGATGGTTGGAGAGACCGTTTCAATTCTTAATTTAACTAATGCGCAAAGATCAGATGAAGGCCTCTATTACGTTGAAATTAATAATGCCGTTTTGCCTGAATTAACTTTGGTTTCAAAGATTAGCGAAGTCAAAATCTCTTCCTTAGAAAGAGACGTTGCAGCCCTACGTCAATTTTATGATTCAACTAATGGAGCTGGATGGAGTACCATAATTTGGGATACTACATCAGAAGATCCAACTGCTTGGTCTGCTAATGGTCAGGATATAATTGTGGAGAATAATAGGGTAGTTGAGGTTAATTTACCAGAGAATAATTTGACGGGGTCAATTCCAGCTGTGCTCAATGATGTTAGGGGGTTAAGAAGTATTGATTTGTCGGGTAATGCTATTGAAAGCGCTACTGATTTGACTGCCTTACCTAATTTAACCCAATTGTTGCTAAGTGGAAATGCTTTAGGTATGGATGATTTGGAAAGAAACATTTCAATTGAGGGTTTTGAATTTAGTAATCAAGCAAATTTTGGAAATGAACAAGATCAAAAAATACCACAGGGTTCTGATTTTAATTTAGGTTTTGACATTTCAGGTTCTGCTAACATTTATCAGTGGTTTAGAAACGATGAATTAGTGAGCAATGCTGATTCAAGCGCAATACTTATTGATTCTATCACTTTTGAGAGCATGGGCGAATATAGGTTAGAAGTAAGCAATGAAATAATTAATGCCGTAAATCCAGATTTCAGACTGAATTCTAATCCAGTCCAAATAATTGCAACTTCTTCTATATCTGGTAGTGTCCAAGATGCTAATGAATTCGCGACTGAGAGTGGGCGAGTGTATTTATTCAGTGTGTCAGCCGAGAAATCCTACGATAGTGTCAGATTAGAAAATGGAAGTTTCTTTCAAAATGTTCAAGGTGATGGTAGTTTTGAATTTCAGAATATTGAATTAGGTGATTATGTGATTTTTGTTGATAATGATGAAAATAATTATCCAGATCTGTTAAATACCTACTATCCTAATACAATTGATTGGGAGCTTGCAGAAATTGTTGAATTGAGGTCGGATATCATAGATAATCTTATTACAATGGAGGGAGAACCTCAAGAATTGACAGGTACTTCTGTACTTAGCGGTTACCTAGAAGAAGAATATGAGGAAGGAGAAAGGGTTTTGCCTAGGAGAAGAGTTAGCGGTGCAGGAGTAAGTGTAAGGACTTTGTCAGCTTCCACACGTGAGATTTCACTTTATGAGGCAATTTTAAATGGTGAGCTTGTAGCATATATAGAAACTGATGACAACGGTGAATTTGCTATACCTAAGTTACCCGCAGGTAATTACACCATTAAGTTTGATATCCCTGGCGTCCCTATGAATACTCAATCAGATATTAATTTTAATTTCACGGGTGAAGATCAGGAAGCTCTTGAAATAGCCGCTGTTTCTGATAATGGTCAGATTTCTGTCAGCCGAGTTAAATACACTGCCAATAGAGCTGAGTTAATAAAAAATGTAACTGTATATCCTAATCCTTCCAATGGTCAATTTTATATAAATGGGACTGAATCCATTTCGAACATTAAAATAATTAATTCCGAAGGGAGATTGATTGAGGAATTGTCAGATTTTAATAGCTATGCTCAAGAAGTTGAAGTAAATCTTAGTAATTATCCAAACGGGATGTATTTTATGCAAATTATTTGGGAAGATGGTTTTCACAGCATGAATAAACTGATAAAAGAGTAATTTTTACATTTCTATTTTTATTAATGAATAGGTTAGTCAATTGCGGCTAACCTATTTTATTTTTCACTCCCATTCAATATTTCAACAGTTAGAAAGTTATATTGCTAGTCAAATTGAAAGTTATATGCGTTTAATATTTATTTCATTTCTTTTTTTAATTAGCATTCAACTAAAAGCACAAACTGATAATATACATTTGTCATATTCGATTTCTTCTGAAGAAAGCCATAAATACAATCAAGAGACATCATTTGCTTTTACCGCAATAGCTTTAAAATCAGAAAAAGTTGAAGATTTTTCTGTGATGAAATTCATAAATAAATCAGACACCATCATGTTTTCAAATGATTTGCATTCAAAAGAAGGCTCTGAGTATTTTTATTCAAGTCTTATTCATTTCAATGAGGCTTTAACGGCAATTCAACTAGTGATTCCAGAAAAAACCAATGATCTTGAGGTTGTTCTAATTAATGGAAGTGGAATTTACGCTGATTTCTCTACAAGGGAAAATCAATTTAAGCAGTACAACAATTGTGAATTAACTGGAGTGATTCAGCAATCAGAATGGAGAGCAGGACTACCAGAGCCTTCTTACAATAGAAGTTTTACAAGCACCGAAAATTTGATAGTTCATCATTCCGCAGGCTCAAACAATATAAGTGATTTCACACAGGCAGTCCGAGATATATACATTTTTCATACTCAGGAAAATGGGTGGTCTGATATAGGTTATAATTACTTGGTTGCACCGGATGGAGTCATTTATGCAGGAAGAGATCCTGGTACAGGAGCTCAAGATGAAGTAATTGGGGCGCATTTTTGTGGCTCCAATTCGAATACTATGGGCGTCTGTCTTTTAGGGAATTATGAGACCGCTGTGCCAACTTCCGCTATGTTGAATAGTTTAGAAGAGGTCTTAAGTTGGAAAGCTTTTAAAGACGGTTTAAATGTTTTAGAGAGTGATGCTCATCCATTAAATTCTAATCTGGGCGTAATAGCAGGACATCGTGACGGTTGTAGTACAGCATGTCCAGGTGAAAATGTTTATACACTATTGCCAGAAATACGGCTGAATGTAGATGAGCAGTTGTCAGTTTGTAGTGGAGAAACAGAAGAAGAGGAAGAAGAGGAAGTCCCAATAGTGGAAATAGAAATTGATTCCTTACTAAATGAAACAATTTATCCTAATCCAATAAAAAGTGATTTTTCATTTAGCCTGAAAATGTCATCACGAAAGCAAGAAGAATTGGAATATCTGAGAGTATTTAATCAAGAGGGAAGAAGTATAGAATGGCAAAAGCTTTACTTTAGTGAGAATAAAATAGAAGTTACACTACCCAATACTTTAAAACCAGGAATATACTTTTTGCAAACTTCATTCAAAAGTGGTGAAGAAAAATCACAGCGGTTTTTAATTCTATAAAGCTTGTGTTTCTGCGGCCTGTAAATTTTGCTTAGCAACACCTTTTCAGCCATATTTGCAATTCATAAATCATTAAGCTGTTGCAAAAAATTAAAACCATCATTTTCGATTTAGGAGGCGTAATCATAAACTTATATGTGGAGAAAACAATCTCGGCTTTTGCTCAACTATCGGGATTGTCCGAAAAAGAAGTGGAAGAGGCTTATTTATCAGCTAATGTTTTTAAAAAGTATGAAAAGGGTTTGATTACTGATGATGAATTTCGTGATAGCTTACGAATTAGCTTAAATTTAAAAGCTACGGATGATGAAATTGACCATGCTTGGGATGCCATGTTAGGTGAAATTCCTGGAGATAGAATTGAATCTATAAAAAGTTTAAAGCAAAATTATAAATGCATCGTCTTGAGTAATACTAATGCTATACACGAAAAAGCATTTCATAAAATATTATCAGCATCTTTTCCATATCAGCACTTAAGTGATCTTTTTCATGAAGTATATTTTTCTCATGATTTAAATCAGCGGAAACCTGATCAAGAGATTTATCAAAATGTATTAAATCTTTCACAAACACAATCAACAGAAGCACTGTTCATGGATGATGGTCAAGTAAATCTGGATTCTGCTGCTGAAATGGGAATTCATACACTCCACATTCCTAGGAATGGTGGATTTATAACCTTGTTGGAGAAGAAATTATCTGAAATATGATAGAAAAAAATACAAAATACTATGCAAAGAAGATAGTACTATTTGTACTAACCTTCATTAGCACCACGCTGGCTGGGTCGGAGTGGATAACAAACCGCATCCTATTTTATTCTCCAGATTATTCTTGGGCTGATTTCTTAACAGGAATGCACTATTCCATTCCTTTCCTTTTCATTTTAACCGTCCATGAATTCGGTCATTTTTTTACTGCAAAATATCATAAAGTAGAAGTTACTTTACCGAATTATATTCCCGGTTGGCTGGGATTTTTGGGAACAGTTTCTTTTGGTACTTTTGGAGCATTAATCCGCATAGTTGGTCCAATTAGATCAAGAAAACAATTTTTCGATATTGGCATAGCCGGCCCAATTGCTGGTTTTGTGGTGGCATTGGGAGTATTATTCTATGGTTTTACCAACTTGCCCGAACCTGAATATATATTTGAAATTCACCCTGAATACGAGCAGTATGGCTTGGATTATGCTGATCATGTCTATGATAATGGAGAGGAGATGATGGGGATCAGCTTGGGGAATAACTTACTGTTCAGCTGGTTTGAGGAAAATGTTGCTGATCCTGAGCGACTGCCTAATCACAGGGAAATAATTCATTATCCTTATTTATTTGCAGGCTTTTTAGCTTTGTTCTTTACGGCTTTAAATTTAATCCCCATTGGTCAACTAGATGGCGGACATGTGATTTATGGATTATTTGGAGCTAAGAATCATCAAATTATAGCCTTTACGCTCTATATGATTTTTACTTTTGTTGCGGGCTTAGGATTAATTACTGCAGGAATTGATTTAGGTGATTTTGCTTTATACAGTGCTATGTATGTAGGCTTTTTGTATTTCTCATTCAAAGGCCTGGGTTTTCAACAATCCACTACTTTAATGATTGCAGTGGGAATGTTTGTAGCACAATATTTAACTACTTATTTATTTCCATCGGTTACTGGATTTTCTGGTTATTTACTGTTTGTATTCCTTTTAGGAAGATTGATTGGAGTTAAACACCCAGTGGCTCCCGATGACAGACCACTAAGCACAGGCAGAAAAGTATTAGGCTGGATTTGTCTCATCATTTTTATTATTTGTTTTAGTTTTGAGCCATTGGTTTTGGAGTAATTGAAACTTTAATCTTAAGAATTTTTGTTATATTTATTAATCCATTAAATATAAATCCATGGACATTGCAGAAGAAAGAAAACGATTGATTGAACAGCTTTCCAATACTGAGGATATCGATATCATTCAAAAAGTAAAGGATGTTTTAAATACATCAAATGAAAGTGAAGTTATTGGATATAATGCTGATGGAAGTAAAATCACAAAATCACAATTAGTGAAGCGCGCTCAAATTGCCAATCAATCGATTAAAGACGGTAAGACTAAAAGCATTGATCAAGTCAGAGAGGAAATGAAAAAGTGGTAATTCATGGAGGTAGTGATTACTGAGCCTGCAGAAAAGAGTTTAAAGGAAATTTATTGTCGATTTGAGGAAGATATTGCAATAAAAATTGATAGAATATGGAGCACCCCCCTACGCCCCCCTCAAGGGGGGAGTCGCCATGACTTAATTTCACCTAATAATTTGCTGTTGTACCACTTTATGAAATTTTCAGATTGATATCTTAGGAAATAGTGATCAAACTATTCATTTTATGCAAAAATAAATCTGTGAGATCTATCCCCTTGAGGGGATTATAGGGGTGTCGATTGATTAGATGAAAATTTAAAAGACAATTAGCAGAAAGAAAGTTATAGCAGACAATAAGACTCCGTTGGAAACTTGAATTTTTCATAATTAAAACGCTATTTTTGCGTTCATCGATTACAACAACAAACCATAAAATTCTGAATGTCCATTCTCGTTAAGGGTCTTACTAAAAAATACGGAGAGCAAACTGCTGTCAATGATGTTTCCTTTGAAATCAAGAAAGGAAATATTGTAGGCTTTTTGGGGCCAAATGGAGCAGGAAAATCCACCACCATGAAAATGATCACAGGCACCTTGCCTGCGGATGCTGGAATTGTGGAAGTAGATGGAATTGATGTTGGTCAACAACCCTTAGAAATCAAAAAACATATTGGCTATTTACCTGAGCATAATCCTTTGTATTTGGATATGTACGTGCATGAATTTCTACGCTTTTGCGGAGGAGTTTATGGGATGTCCGGCAAGAGCTTAAAAAGTAGAGTAGCTGATTTGGTAGATTTATGCGGATTGCAAAAAGAACAAAACAAACAGATTGGTGCCTTATCCAAAGGCTATAGACAAAGAGTCGGACTTGCTCAAGCTTTGGTGCATGATCCTTCTGTTTTGATTTTAGATGAGCCCACTACAGGTTTGGATCCCAATCAAATTATTGAAATAAGAAATTTGATATTGTCGATAAGCAAGGATAAAACGGTTTTGCTTAGCACGCATATAATGCAGGAAGTGCAAGCACTTTGTAATCGTGCTATCATTATCAAAGAAGGGAAATTGGTTGCAGATCAGTCAGTAAATGAACTGACAGAAGAAAAAGAGAAGTTTACCATAAAAATTGAATTGGAAAAACAGGCGGATCTATCATTTTGGACTACTCACCAAGAAGTCAATACATTGAAGTTGGTAACTGAAACGGAATATTTATTAGAAACCACAAAAGATATCAGAAAAGAAATCTTGAATTGGGTTACGCAAAACGATGTGGATTTAGTCGGAATTTCACTGGAAAAAGGCAATATGGAAGAAGTGTTTCACAAACTCACCCAAAATAACTGAGCCTATGTGGAGTATTTTTACAAAAGAAATTAACAGCTTTTTAAATTCACTCATCGCCTATTTAGTCATGGGTGTTTTTTTGGTCAGCATGGGATTGTTGGTTTGGGTTTTTCCTGATACCGCCATTTTTGAATATGGTTATGCCGATATGGGCATTTTCTTCAATTTGGCGCCTTATGTATTGATGTTTTTAATTCCAGCCATCACCATGAAAGCATTGGCTGAAGAATCGAAAAGCGGCACTTTTGAATTGTTGATGACTAAACCGATCACAGAACTAAAATTATTGTTGGGAAAATATTTAGCGGGATTAGTACTTGTTGTGATTTCATTGATTCCCACTTTGGTTTATTATTTTTCTTTGTCCTATCTCAGTAATCCGGTAGGCAATATTGATTCAGCAGGGATAATGGGCGCTTATGTAGGTTTATTGTTTTTAGTTTCTGCTTATACAGGCATTGGAATATTTGCTTCTTCCTTATCTGAAAATCAGATTGTGGCATTTATCATTGCTGTTTTTATCAGCTTTATCTTTTTTATGGGATTTTCCTCAGTATCTGATCTGCCATTTTTAGCAAATGCTGGTTTTCAGCTTGAAAAAATTGGAATGCTAGCGCATTATGATTCCTTAGGGAAGGGAGTAATTGATTTTCGAGATATCCTGTATTTTCTTGCTATAACAGCATTGTTTTTAGGAGCTACTTTTTGGGTTTTAAAATTGAGGAAATGGAATTCTTAAATAGAAAGACAACAGAATATACGCTCAAGTTTTTGATCCTGCTCACTTTGGTGATATTGGTAAACCTTGCCATGCGTCATCAGATTTTCCGTTGGGATTTGACAGAAGAAAAGCGCTATTCCATGAATGAAGCGACTATTTCCTTGTTGCAAAACCTAGAAGAACCGGTTTATGTCGAGGTTTATTTGGCTGGTGATATTAATGCGGAGTTTAGTCGTTTGCAGACCGCTATTAAGCAGACTTTAGAGCAATTTAAAACCTATGCTTATGGGAATCTGCAATATAGTTTCATCAATCCTGATGAAGCCAGTTCGGCCAATGCACGAAATGAATTTTACAGATATTTAGTGGATAAAGGCATTCAACCTACCACTGTTTTTGATAATTCGGAAGGAAAGAAAACTCAAAAGCTAATTTTTCCTGGAGCCGAGATTTCTTATGGAGGAAGAAGTTTGCCCGTTATTCTATTGAATGGAAATAATGCTGCAGGAGCAAGTCAAGCTATTACCCAATCTATTGAAAATTTGGAATATGAATTAGCCAGCACTGTCAAAAGCCTTGCAAATCCTAATAGGCAGAGTGTGGCTTTATTTCAAGGAAAAGGAGCTCCTTCCGGGAAAGTCTTGAAGGGATTGAATGATGCGGTCAGCTCTAAATATGATTTAATTCCTGTTCAAAATACGGAAAGATTGTCCAATTTTGATGCGACCATATTTTTAAGACCTACTGAGGATTTTAGCAATACTGAGCTTTACGATATTGATCAATACATCATGAATGGAGGAAAAAGCTTATTTTTCCTGGATGGCTTAATGATGGATGTGGATTCCATTAAAGATTATGGAGCCATGGCTTTACCTATTGAAACAGGGCTTGATGATTTGTTATTCAAATATGGGGTTCGTGTAAATAAAGATGTTTTGCAGGATGTCAATAGTGGGAATTTCCCTATAGTAACAGGCAATTTGGGTAAAGACCCACAGATTCAATTATTGCCTTGGCCTTATTATATCATTTTGAATAAATATGCGGATCATCCGATTGTACGAAACATGAATGCAGTTTATGGCAAGTTTGTGAGTTCAATTGATACAGTAACCGCAAGCGGGATTAAGAAAACGCCATTGATTTTTACTTCCGATTATACGCGAAAACTGAAAGGGCCTATTCATATCAGTTTTGAGAATTTAAAAGAAGATATAAAGCCTGAAAATTTCAATTTGAAAAATGTACCAGTAGCTTATTTGCTAGAAGGTGAATTCACTTCAGCTTATCAAAACCGTTTAGCACCCGAAGGAAAAGAGGCTTCTAATACAAAGAACAAAAGCGTTGACAACTCAATCATAGTCGCTTCGGATGGCGATTTATTGTTAAGTGAAATCGATAGAAAAAATGATAAGCCTTTTCCTTTGGGAGTAGATCCTTATGCAAAGCATCCATCAAATTTTGCCAACGACCAATTGATTCTCAATATGTTAAACTATTTATTAGATGAAGATGGCTTGTTCATTTCGAGGAATAAGGATTTGAAAATCCGTCCTTTAGATAAAGTGAAAGTATCGGAAGATAAAGTATGGTTACAATTTGTAAACGTAGCTTTGCCAATTGTTTTGATTATACTTTTTGGCATTTTAAGATATTATTGGAGGAAGAGAAAATATTCAAAATTCAATGGCTAAGTCTCAATCTAAAAAAAATATCGTCTTATTATCCGTTTGGATCGTTTTAGTGCTATTGACTATTTTAGCCTACAGCTATAATCCTTATGAAAGAAAATCCACTTCTTTTGAAAAGGATTTATTTGCTGTTGAGAATGCCAATCAAACAATTTCCCGCATCGAATTAAATGGACAGGATTTCAGTAATACTTTAGAGAAAACAGGAAATTCGTGGTCTGTAAATAAGGAATATCTTCTGGATGCTTCCATGCAACAAGTGTTTTTCAAATTGTTGGAGCAAATCAGCATTCAAAGGCCGATAGTAGGGGAGAATTCGGCTAAGATTAAGCAAAATGTATTGGATTCAGGCGTGCAAGTCAATATTTATGGAAATGAGGGATTAGTAAATTCTTACACTGTAGGCGGAGATTTTCAAGCCATGCGCTCATATTTCGTAAAGGGAGAAGAGGTTTATTTAATACAGTTGCCAGGCTATCAAAGCTATGTGGCGGGGATTTTTGAAGTTCCTGAAAATGATTGGCGCGACCGTGTGGTTTTTGATGGAATATGGCAGGATATGGTCAGTCTGAAAATCAACAGACCTAATATAGAAACCGTGGAATTTAAATATGATGACCGATTAATGCGCATCCAAAACCAGCAGGCGGACACAGCAGAAGTCATGAATTTCGTAGAACGCTTTAATTATTTCTTTGTGGATCAATTCCTACCCGAAGATCATATAGCCTTACAGAAAAAGGAAAGCTTTGATAAAGCTGGTACCATTGAAATTGCAGGCTTAGATAAAGACAAAAGCTTGAAGCTGGAACTCTTTAAAAACCCTGAATTCAATGCTTACTTAGTCCATATCAATGGCAAGGAATGGGCGGCAATAAGAAATGAGAGGATGGAGAAGATTTGGATTGAGTTGGAGAAGCTTTAGGGAGTTTTAAGTAGTAAGTTTTAGGTTTTAAGTGTGAGAGTATGTTATTTTAATTTTGAACTTATTACCAATTTTTGGTATTTTTAAGTAAAGATTAATAAAATGAGTAAAAATACGTCTATATCACTTGGGGAATATTTTGACCAGTTTGTTAGCACTCAAGTCTCAGCCGGTAGATACAAAAATGTAAGTGAAGTAATTAGGGCAGGTCTTCGGCTTTTGGAAAATGAAGAAAGCAAAGCAATAGCATTAAGAAATGCAATTCAAGAAGGAATTGATAGTGGGATAGCCCATGATTTCGACCCAAAAAAGAACCTAGAGGAATTAAAAGCCAAAAGGAGAAAGAATGGCTGAATACAAATTGACCAATAAAGCTGTTGTTGATTTGAACGAGATTTGGGAATATACGGCAGATGAATGGTCTGAGGAACAAGCAGATAAATATTACGAAATGCTGCTTAATAGATGCCAATATATAGCCGATAATCCTGATTTAGGCAAAAACTATGATGGAATTACAACAGACTTGTTTGGATTTAAAGCAAGCCGACACATAATTTTCTATCGTAAAATTAATGCACTACCGATTGAAATAATAAGAATTTTGTACGGAAGAATGGATTTGAAAAATAGATTGGATGAGTCTTAAATAAATTTATTTTTTGAAATTAAATCTCTAAATGAAAGATTCACAAAAAAACTAAGATTCATTCATTTAACACCAACAACTAAAAATTAAATAATACTAATGAGGTTCAATCTATTTTTATGGCTACTTGTTTTCATTACCTATTTTGGAAAAGGGCAAAATCTAAATATGGTTATAGAAGTAAATGACAGATTAGTTGAGAGTGATATTGTAGGAGCATATCTGAATTTTGAAACTACAGATGGAACGAAGAGTAGAAATCTAATTGGATACTATCCTGGAGAATTAATGCTAGATCATGAAGATTGGAAAGAAATAAATTCTGAATTAACTAAAAAGATAACTCTTTCCTTTAATTATTATGATCATTCCAAAAGGAATGATACCTCATTAAATATAGAAGTAGAAATGCAAAAGGAATATTTTGATATGCGTTACCTAATATTAAGGGTTTACGATTTAAGAGAAAAAGCCTTCAAAAAAAGATATGGTTGTTTGACCGAAAATGACTTTGTAACAGAATTTAGTTGTCCAGATTGTGGAGTATTAATTCAATGTAAATAAGACTGCAGGTTGCAATCACAAACCAAGTTGTTAATCTTTAACTTGCAAACCAGACAACCTGATAACCAGTCAACTTATTTCCAACTTATTTCTATCATATTTCAACCGTATTTCACTGAGGTCCATTCGTAAACTGAATTTCCCGACTTCAAACTTCCCACTTCCCACATCCATCACCCCTCATAAACCCATTTTTCAACTTTTGCCTCCCATTTAAGAATTTTTTATTGCTTAATGCACTATAAAGTATAGATTTGCAAATTAATTTTTAACTTTGTTGGTAATACAAAATCAAGAAGTTTATAGCTAAGCTTTTAATCAATTTTAAAAGCGAGCCCTAAATAAAAAACTATGAAATTTTTAGTATCCTCATCTGCATTATTAAAGCAAATTTCATCCATCAATGGGGTGATTTCAACCAATCCCATGGTGCCTATTTTAGAGAATTTCTTATTTGAGATTCAAGATGGTCTTTTGACAATCACGGCTTCGGATTTGCAAACTTCCATGATTACTGAGATTGATGTGGAATCATCTGAAAACGGAAGCATTGCCGTTCCAGCTAGGATCTTGATGGATACTTTGAAAAACCTTCCAGAGCAGCCTGTGACTTTCTCTATTGACGAGGAAACATACAGCATCGAAATTAGCTCTGATAATGGTCGTTATAAACTAGCAGGAGAGAATGCTACAGACTTCCCTAAAGTACAGGAAGTTGAGAATCCTGACACAGTAGATATTTCAGCAGATGTTTTAGCCACTGCTATTAATCATACCATTTACGCTACCAGCAATGACGAATTACGTCCAGCTATGGGTGGTGTTTATGTGAAGTTTGATGAAACCAATACGACTTTCGTAGCAACTGACGGTAACCGTTTGATTCGTTACAGAAGGGTAGATGTAGCTTCTGATTCAGGAACGGGCATCATCATCCCTAGAAAGGCATTATCCTTATTGAAGAACAGCTTACCAGCGGAGAATGTAAATGTTGCAGTGGAATTCAATATGTCCAATGCTTATTTCAAATTCAACAATATCAAATTGATTTGCCGATTGGTAGATGAGCGTTTCCCTGATTACGAAAATGTAATTCCTGCAGAGAACAATATCAAATTGACTATCAACCGTCAGGAGTTCATGTCTTCATTGAAAAGGATTAGCATTTACGCTAATAAAACCACTCATCAGGTGCGTTTGAAAATCAACGGAAGTGAATTGCAAATCTTTGCTGAAGATTTAGATTTCTCTAATGAGGCCAATGAAATCATGGCATGTGAGCATCAAGGTGATGATATAGAAATTGGCTTTAATGCTAAGTTTTTAGTAGAAATGCTAAATAATCTGGATAGCAAAGAAGTAAGTATCGATATGTCAGCACCAAATAAAGCTGGTTTATTATTCCCTTCTGATATGGACGAGAACGAAGATATCTTACTATTGGTTATGCCGGTGATGTTGAATAATTACGTTTAATTAATTTTTCCTTTGATTATAAAATAAGACGTTTTACATTTGTCAAAATGAATTTCACGCACAACACATATTATTACTATTATCAATCCCCGACAGGAATCGGTAATGGTAGTGTTATGCATATGATGTAAGACAAATTTCAAATAGAAAATATACCAAGCCCGGTTCCAATGGAATCGGGCTTTTTTTTGTCCAAATTTTAAACACTAACATTAAAAATTAATTACTATTATCATGGAGCAAATTTATGACAATTACACAACTGAAGACCAAGAAGTCTGGGGAATCCTTTTCGGGAGACAATTTCAAAATATCAAGAAAGTAGCCACTAAAGAGTTTGTAGATGGAATTGATAAAATTCATTTCACTGAAAAGGCTATTCCTAATTTTGTGGAAACAAATAAACACCTGAAGGAATTAACTGGATGGCAGGTGGCTGCTGTACCAGGTATAGTAGATGATGATAAATTTTTCGAGCTGCTAAGCAACAGGATTTTCCCTGCTACAACCTGGTTAAGAACTCGTGAGCAGTTGGATTACCTAGAAGAACCTGATATGTTCCATGATGTATTCGGTCATATTCCATTGCTGGCAAACCAGCCTTTTGTTGACTTCTTGCAAGGATTGGCTAAAATTGGGTTAAAGCATTTGGATAATGAATGGGCTATCCATTTGTTAAGTAGAATTTACTGGTTTACCATTGAATTTGGCTTGATTAGAGAAGAAGGGGATTTAAGAATTTATGGAGCAGGGATTATTTCTTCTCCGGGAGAAACAAAATTCTCTATTTCGGATGAGCCAGAACATTTTGATTATAATGTGGAAGCTATAATAGATAGCAGTTACAGAAAGGATAAATTCCAGACCAAATACTTTATTATTGATGATTACGAGCAATTATATAGCTCACTTCCTCATATTGAGAAAGTGATTGAGGATAGGCTGCAAAGAGAGCCGGTGAACATTCCTTAGAAATTGTAAGTTAAAACCAAAACAATACTTTTTCATGGTTTGAAGGTGAAAACACCTTCAAAGGGGAGAGTTGTCAACCCACTTCCACGTTTTGGTGTTTTCACCAAAACTTACATCATGCTTGTTCCATTAAACCTGCCAGCTTTTAAAAGATGGCAGGTTTTTTTATTTCAATTTTTATTCTCCTCCTATCCTGAATTTTTCATAAGTTTGATTTATGATGGAAGACAGTTATAAACATCAGGGAATGCGCAGGAAATTGATCCAGAAACTGCGTGATAAAGGCATAGAAGATGAACGGGTATTGTCAGCTATGGGAAAAATTCCACGGCATGTTTTTTTTGAAAATGCGTTTTTAGAACATGCCTATCAAGATAAAGCTTTTCCAATTGGGCATGGTCAAACCATTTCCCAGCCTTATACTGTGGCATTTCAATCTGAACTTTTGGAAGTAAAGCAAGGAGATAAAATTCTGGAAATCGGGACAGGTTCTGGTTATCAGGCCTGTGTGCTTTGTGAATTAGGAGCAAGAGTTTATACCATCGAATATCAAAAGGATTTATATGAGCGCACCCGAAGATTTTTACCTCAGATGGGTTATAAACCGCATTTCTTTAGTGGTGATGGCTCTAAAGGAATTCTTGCTCATGCTCCTTATGATAAAATCATTGTAACGGCTGGTGCCCCAAGTGTGCCTTCCGCTTTGCTTGAGCAATTGAATATTGGAGGATGCCTCGTAATTCCAGTAGGGGATAATCAAATTCAGCAGATGCTTCGTTTAACTAAAGAGTCTGAAAAGAAAATTGTAAAGGAAGTTTTCTCAAATTTTAGTTTTGTGCCTTTGAAGGGTGAGCAGGGGTGGCAATAAAAATGGTAAAAAGATAGATTTACCATCTAATGATAAACCTATCTTTGAGCATGCTTCTCTTAATTAAAAGTATAAACTGATTTTTCTTCAAAATCCTTATCAGCATTTACCTCCAAGTCTTTAAGAAGTCCTTCTTTTAGATCATAAACCCATCCGTGGATTTGTAGTCCTTGAGATTTTATGCCTTCCTGAACATAGCTGGTTTTGTATAGATTATAAACTTGTTCTTTGACATTGCTTTCAACTAGTCGGTTTACTTTTTCTTCTTTACTTTCAGCGCTATCCACGAAGTTTCTATTTTTTTGATAGCTTTCTTTAATGTTCATTAACCACGAATCAATTAAGCCTAAACTTTTATTATCAAGTGCTGCTGCAACACCCCCGCAACCGTAATGCCCACAGATAACTACATGTTCCACCTTTAAAACCTGCACAGCATATTGCAGTACTGACATCAAGTTGTTGTCAGTATGTACCACCATATTGGCTACATTTCTGTGAATGAATAGTTCACCTGCAGAAGTGCCAGTCATTTCATTAACTGGCAAACGGCTGTCTGAACAACCTATATATAGATATTTTGGTTTTTGACCTTTTGCATGATTTTCAAAATATTCCGGATCAAGATTTAATTTCTCTTCAACCCATTTTTTGTTGTTTTCAAATAATTTTGAATATGATTGTTGTTCCATGTTTTTTTTATTTTAAACTGTATTTTTTATGAAATTCATCGAAGCCTAATAATTCAACTTCTACATTCTTATATTTTGCTCCTTCATTGGAGTATAACTCAATTGCTTCAATTACATCAAAATCAATGAATTTAGATTTTCTAGCATCTATGATCACCTTAGCATTTTCAGGTATTTCATCTAAAGTTTTCACCATACTGGCTTTGTTCAAGAAAGAAACCTCATCTGATAATACTAATCTTATTGGTTCTCCTTCTTTATGAGAATCTTTATCAAAAGAATAGGTGTTTTTCATGTTCTTAAGCAATATATTAAGGAATCCTGCTAGTAACCCAATGATAATACCAATTAGTAAATCTGTAAAAACAATAGCGACAATTGTGATGATGAAAGGATAGAATTGACTTGGACCTACCTTGTACATTGCCTTAATCAAATTGATATTGGCTAGTTTATATCCCGTTACCAATAGAATAGCTGCTAAACTTGCATAAGGGATCATATTTATAATAGTTGGGATAAGAAGAATTGCCACTATTAATAAGATACCATGCAAGAAAGCGGATAATTTAGTTTTGGCTCCGGAGTTAATGTTAACTGTCCCTCTAATAATTACAGCAGTCATGGGTAAGCCTCCTAGTAAACCTGCGATGATATTACCCACACCTTGAGCTTTCATTTCTCTGTTTAAAGGTGTCCTTCTTTTCTGGGGGTCTAACTTATCAACAGCGTCTATACTAAGTAAAGTTTCCAAACTGGCTACAATAGCTATGGTAACAGCCACAGTATAAACCACAGGTTTGGTTAAGATCGACCAATCTGGAAATACGAATAGATTTTCGAAGGAAGTATCTTCACCAAGAACAGGGATTGTTACAAGGTGCTTCTGTGCTAGTGCCATTCCATTGTCCAATGCAATAAATATGGCATTAATCGCAACTCCAACAAATACAACTATCAAAGGGGCAGGAATTGATTTTATAGTATTATTTTTAATATAATTCCATCCTATTAAAATGATCAATGACACTATTGAAATGATAAACGCAGTTGGGTCAATATTCTCAAAGGCCGAAACTAGTGCACTTAGTGCGTTTTCGTCATTATTTTGCCAAAAGTCTAGGTCGCCTAAATAGTCTTCGTCATAGCCAAATACATGTGGGATTTGTTTAATAATTAGCAAAATACCAATGGCAGCTAACATTCCCTTGATTACGGATGAAGGGAAGTAATTCCCTATAGTTCCTGCCTTTAAGTAACCTAAAATTAACTGGATAATACCAGCTAGAACTACTGCAACTAAAAAGCCTTCAAAAAAGCCTATGTCTTCAATACCGTTATAAACAATTACAGCTAATCCGGCAGCTGGTCCCGATACGGCTAATTGGCTACCACTCAGTAGTGCTACGACTATACCACCCACTATACCTGTTACTAAGCCAGAAAAAAGTGGTGCACCTGAAGCCAAGGCTATGCCCAGACAAAGAGGCATGGCCACTAAAAATACTACTATACTCGATAAAGAGTCATTTTTGAGGTGTTTAAATGTTATTCCTGTAAATTTTGTAAATTTTGATTCACTCATTGCTCAATCAATTATTGATTTTTTTGAAAAAGTATTAGCATAATTCTTTTACTGCATATAAGAATACTAAACGCAATAAAAGATATTGATCAATTGATTAAACTTTGGGTGGGGGAGTGGTTTTTAGTATCGGAATGGATTGGTAAAAATTGGAGCGAAAAATGTTATTTACCAGTGATTCATGAATAATATTATGTAGAGAAGCTCGAAACTGACCTAATGCTTTTAAATTAAGATTATTGTTTTCGTTTTCGCTACTTTCTTTTGAAGACTCTTTACTTTCTTCCTCAAAAATATTCAATCCGCTTGTAGATTCTTCTCCCAGAATATTATTTGTAATCTCCTTGTGTTGCAAATCCTCAACTGCATTGAGACATAGTTGGGGAATGAAAGCCACATTAAATAGGCAGACAAAAAAGAAAGCCGATATGGTGATTTGAGTAGTTTTCACTTATAGTTTACTATACTTCAAAATTAAGTATTAAAAATTTAAATATATAATATAAGATAAGTAAATGCATAGAAAATATTATGAATTGAATATTAATGAGGCTGTTCGAAAATGCTATTCTAAGAAATCTAATTGTTCATGATTTCATGATTTTTACGTTATAATTAGTTCACTTTAGTGCTTTATCTTCATAAAAAAAACATGAAGATATTGTATGCTATCCAAGGAACGGGCAATGGACACATTAGTCGTGCAAGAGATGTTATTCCAATTTTAGAGCAGTATGGCGAAGTGGATGTATTAATAAGCGGTACACAAGCGGATGTTAATTTAGATTGCAAAATTAAATATCAATTCCATGGGTTGAGTTTTGTTTTTGGAAAAAGAGGAGGGGTGGATTTTTTTAAAACCTTAAAACAAGTGAAATGTTTACGGTTTCTTTCTGAAATCTGGAATCTGAAAGTTGCTCAGTATGATTTAGTTATCAATGATTTTGAGCCAGTTTCTGCTTGGGTTTGTATGTTGAAAGCCAAAAAATGTATAGGGCTAAGTCATCAGTCTGCCGTTGTGCATCCATTTTCTCCCAAGCCAATTAAAACAGATTGGTTGGGCTACTTAGTTCTAAAATATTACGCCCCTGTCAATAACTCTTATGGATTTCATTTTAGAACTTATGCCGATAGAATTTATAATCCGGTAATTAGACAAGAAATCAGGAATTTAGAAACTAGAGAGGATGATTTTTATACAGTTTATTTACCAGCATACAGTGATGAAAGAATCATTAAAATATTATCAAAATTTAAAGTGCATTTTAAAGTGTTTTCAAAGCACAGTAAGGTAAAAAGTCAGTGCGATAATATTGAGATTATACCAATTGATAATCGTTTGTATCTCAAGAGTCTTGCAAAATGCAAAGGGGTTATTTGTGGGGCTGGGTTTGAAGGCCCTGCTGAGGCATTATTTCTACAAAAAAAACTACTAGTAATTCCAATGAAAGGACAATATGAGCAGCAATGTAATGCAGCTGCATTAGAAAAAATGGGTGTAAAAGTCATAGAGTCTTTGAAAGCAAGCTCTAAAAAGGGTTTAGATGATTTTTTCAATTCTAATGAAAAAGTTAATGTTAATTACCCAAATCAAACTGATGAAATCATCAGAAAACTAGTTTTCGAAAATGTAGCATCAGGTTATGTGGTTACTACTGATTCCTTTTCATTTTCTCGGTGATGAATGATTCTGTTCATCATTCCTTTGAATATAAATTCATGAAATAAATAGACACTATACCAATATAATCTTCCGAATAAGCCGTGTGGCCTAAATGTAGCAGTTTGAATAATCTTATTTTTTTCGTTCTCTTTGGTGATTTTGAATTCTAACCAAGCTTCTCCTGGAAGTTTCATTTCAGCATATAATAATAATCTACCCTCTTTTTTATCTGCAATTAAAACTCGCCAGAAATCCAATGAATCACCAGCTACTAATTGATCTGGACTTCTCCTGCCTCTCCTTAAACCAACTCCACCGACAGCTTTGTCCATATATCCCCTTATTTTCCACAAAAAATTCCAGTAATACCATCCTCTGTCTCCTCCAATTTTCCAAATATTTTGCAATACTTCAGATCGATCTCTTTCGAATGTTGCGGTTCTTTTGTCAATAAAACAGCCATGAGTAGGGACTTTTACAAATTCCATTAATTCAGTGTCAATTTTGGAGCTGGCAAATGCATCTTTCCAACTGGATACTACCTCATTTTGGGCAATTCTATCAAAAGCCATCTTTACTGCTTCAGAATAGGCAATGAGCTTTTGGGGTACAATATCTTCTATTCCTTTATTCTCTACTATTACTTCATTTTTCATGCTATCTACTAAGCTACTGGCAATTTTATAGCTTGTGGCTGTCACAAAATGAAGCCAGTAGGAGCTTAAGCGAGGAGTTAGAACAGGTAGGGTTATAATATATCTTTTTAATCCCCTCACTTGAGCAAAGATTAAAAGCATTTCTTTATAAGTAAGAATGTCAGGGCCACCTATATCATAAGTTTTTCCAAAAGATTCCTCTTTACCAATTATGCCTGAAAGGTAGTTGATGACATTTCTAATGGCTATGGGTTGGCAACGTGTTCTTAGCCATTTCGGGGCAACCATAATAGGTAATTTCTCTACTAAATCCCGAATAATTTCAAATGAAGCACCGCCTGATCCAATAATAATGGCAGCTCTCAAAACCGTCAGAGAGGCATTAGCTTCAGCCAAAATGCTTTCTGCATTTTTACGAGATGTTAAGTGTTTTGAAAGGGAATCGTCATTAGAAATACCGCTTAGATAAATAATATGCTCACAAGTTGTCTCGTTGATTGCTCCAACAAAATTTAAGGCCGTGTTTTTCTCCATTTCTTGGAAACTTTTGGAGGAGCTGCCCATTGAGTGAACCAAGTAGTAAGCAGCTTCTATATCCTTGGGAAGGTTTTGAAGTTGTTCTGGTTTAAGCAAATCTGCTTCATAGAATTGCACTTTGTCAATAATCTTATCTTCAAGTTCTATCCTTCTTTTATCCCTCACCAAACAAATAACCTCATGCCCTTGCATCACTAAAACCGGAAGAAGTCTTCTTCCGATGTATCCATTAGCTCCTGTCAACAATATCTTCATACTCTTAGAACCAATGGGAATCCGAAAAGTTGTGATTTTCGTTTATCGAGTATTAATTGGGTATGGTAGAATTTTTCTAGTGAATTTAGGTCTATTTCACTATATTTAATTATATTTATAAATAATTGTATTAAATAAATAATTATGAAGGGTTTAAAAATTAAGAGTTTTGGACAAAAACATACTTCTAGTAATGAAATAAATGTGCTATTGGTGGGAAACAATCCTATTGAGATGAGCTTTATTTATGAAAAACTTTATGACCTAAAACATAAAATCAAAAATATTGAGACTGCTTTTTCTCATGAGGACATGTTAAAGAAGATCAATATTATGCATCCTAATTGCCTGCTTTTAGACGATAATATTGGACTTAATCCTTTGAAAGCGATTGTTAACAGTGTAAATCAGTTGGGTACAGAGGCGATATCTATTACTTTATTAAAGTCGCATAACAGGCAGGAGATAACTTCTGGTGTTCAAGGCTATTTAATGAAAGAAGGTGTGGATGGAATAAAAATTTATAATGCTTTAAGAAATGCATTGAAATTTAAGAAAACACAGCAATTTTTTAGGATTAAATATTATTCGGGTAAAAGAAGCATTAAAAGAATGTTTATATAAATGCTTCCAAATAGAACGTAAATGATAATATTTTTTGTCCCCTTTTTACTTTTATTCTTATTTTTTTACCTTCTTTTTGCTTTAGGGTTCTATTTATTAAATCTAAACTTAAGTCTTTTCCCATATTACCATTAAGGCTAATGATTTTGTCGTTTTCTCTTAAGCCTGCCTTGTAAGCTGGAGTATCCTTTCGTACTTTTTCAATTTCATAGTAGGGCTCCAAATAATATTCTCCCTTGGCAACGACAGTGAGACCACTCATGTCGTGTTTAAATTTTATTTTTGCGATGCTGTTCCTTCTGATGTATAATTTTTCATTTCCGTAGTCGAAAAATAGTTTGAAATGTTTTAAAACTCCACCTCCGATGGTACCATTACGTCCAGTGTTTTTAATAATATCTTCATAAGCACCAGAATCAGGATAATTAGTAGTTATGTCTTCTAAATTATATTTATCTATAGACAATCGTGGAATTCTTGCAGCATGTCCCTCAATGGAACCTGCAATTCCAGCACCTAAAATATCTCGAACATTTTTTTCAGGAAGTTGAATATATTTGCTACTATTTTTGTGAAGCATTAACGGATGAGATGCCCCCGTATCGATCATCAGTTTACTTAATAGTTCTGTAGAGTCGTTTACTTGAAGTCGTTGAAATATATAGGGCTTACTTTGTTGGATTTCCATATCGATTGATTTGTAAAATAACATTGGTCGATTAAAATTTTCGGGACGATAGAATTTCATAACCTCATTTTTATAATCTACTCTCACCACAAAATTTTTAAAAAAGTCGTAGCCCAAAATGCCATGTATTTTGATACCCAAGGTTTTTTGAAGATTCAAATAATCTTCTTTAAGTATTAATAAAGGGATGTTACTTCCAGTTATTTTTCCTACTTTGATACTAGTTTTATTTGCAATGTAAGCTTCTACTTCTTTGATTCCAGCAGCTCCTACTAATGTTAATTTTCTGTCAGGCACAATATTAAGTATGTCGCTATAGGTTTTATCAATCAGAACGGTGTTTGAAACTCCTGTGTCTACAATAAACTTTAATGGAATAACACCCTCAAAAAGAACATTCACAATGATCAAATTGCTGTTCATTTCAAATGGAATGATGGTGGATTTTCTGTTGTCATTTATTTCAAAGCCAAATTTTAAGTTTTGCCCTGAAACTTTTTTAAATTCAGCGGTTAATATAAAGAAGGTTAAAAAAGTATAGAGGGTACACTTTTTAATCATAATTTGTAATTAAAGAAAGACATGAGAAATATACAAAAATACATTGAGCATACGAATCTTCAACCCACAATAACTTCAAACAATATTGAATTGTTATTAAAGGAAGCGAAAGAAAATAAAATTTTTGGAATTTGTGTTCCCCCATTTTGGGTGAAAAAAGCAAAAAGGGACATTGGTGAATCAGATATTCAATTAATCACAGTAATCGGGTTCCCATTAGGATATCAGATGAGTCAATCCAAAGAGGCAGAGGCCATCCAAGCTATTAAAGATGGTGCTGATGAGTTAGATATGGTTTTAAATATATCAGCTGTGAAATCAGAGATGATGTGGCCAAAAATTGAAATCGCAAAAATGGGTAAATTAGCACACGAAAGTGGAAAGATTTTAAAAGTGATTATTGAGACTGCTTATTTGACAGATTCGGAAATTGAAAATGCTTGTAAAATCTGCGCTGATGCAGGAGCTGATTTTGTCAAAACATCAACAGGGTTTGCTCCATCTGGAGCTAAAGTTGAACACATTAAATTAATGCGCTCTGTTTTACCAGATCATGTAGGAATAAAAGCAAGTGGTGGAATAAAAAATCATGCCCAGGCCGTGGAATTGATAGCAGCTGGTGCTGACCGAATTGGAACTTCTTCGGGTCCTGAAATTTGTAAAAGTATCTAATTAAGCTGAGTTTAACCCCTTTAAAATTCCTTCAAAGTGTCATTTAGGTCTCGATCAATCGAGGTATATTTTCAAAAACATGTAATTATTCAAAATTTATATCATTTTGAAGGAGATTTACCAATAATATGATACAGGACTATCAGATTAATACTTTTGAAATTTAAGTTTTAATTTTCCGGAATGAGGGTGTATCTAAAAATCGATCTCTGGTTAATTAGCAATTTTCATTGGCACAATTCCTTTATGCTTGTAAATTTTAATGCCAAAATGATCAGAAATATAATTTTTTAGTCTAGAGTAAGCCCGTTGTGACTGTTTGTCGTCTGGGAAAAATATAGCAGTTTCTAAAACTGCTTTCAAAAAGCTTTTAGACCTAGAGAAATTAACTATCCATTTCTTTAGAGCTTCTTCCCATTCTTCTTGATATTTTTCTTGATGATCTCTTCCGTCAAATAATAATTCTAGTTGATTAGAACTGTATTTATATCGGTATAAGCCTGCTAATTCATCATAAAAAATGGAAAGTTCCTCCAGATTGTACTGAGTGGTAGAGAGGATTTTTTCTATTGATTTATCTTTCAAACCCAATGGGTTATAGCGCAAAAGATAAATATCTTTAACAATTTCAACCATTTGATTCAACAAGGAATCCTTTAGCTCCATTTGAGCATTTTCCAACAAGTAGTTTTTATCAAAAGGGAAAAATCTGCGCTTCATTCAGTAATATTTTTCCAAATATATAACCAATTCTATAAATTCAGAAGGTTTTTTGATGTTAAATGGTCAATTTAATGTCTAATGCCACACTCTTCGCAATATTTCATTTTTTCAGGTGGTCGCTTTTTTGGCTTCCTCTTATGCCCAAAATAGGTCCAATCGGAATATTGAGGCTTCTCCATTTTTTTGGCTCTTTTTCGTTTTTCTTTCACATTTTCCTTCATTCTTTCCTCATATTCCACAATAAGTTGGTCTCCCCAACTTAATTTCTGTTTCTTTTTGAATAAACCAAAAAACCAAGTTTCATGCTTAGGCTGTGGTCGTTGACCGTAATTTTGCCTGCTTTCAGGGTTAAGACTAGAAGGGGTCTCTTGTCTATAACTAGGTTGAGATTGACTGATGGGTTGTTTTTGGCAAGAAGAAAAAAAAACAACAGTAACTATAATTGCAATGCACTTTCTATTCATGCCCTAAAAACGTTTATCTTTAAAATTATTGTGTTCAATTTCCGAACAAAAATTACAAGATATAGTATATTGTGAACCATTAAAATTAATCTTACTGTGAGTAAAAATTTAATTCAAATAGAATATAAAAAGTATGAATCCGTAGATGATTTATCTTCAGATTATCAGAAATTATGGAATTCAGCCCTTGAGGCTCGAAAATTTTCTCATTCTCCGTACTCAAATTTTACTGTAGGGGCGGCAATAGAATTGGAAGATGGACAAATAATTACTGGAACCAATCAAGAAAATGCATCCTTTCCTGCTGGTTTGTGTGCTGAAAGAACTGCAATGTATAGAGCAGGTATTCAAGCACCCGATAAAAAGTTTAAGAGGATTGCGATTGCTGCCAGTAGGAGGGATTCAGATCAGTTGGCAAGTGCGCCACCTTGCGGAGGTTGCAGACAGGTGATGTTGGAATTTGAAAAAAGGCATCAGCAAGGATTTGAGTTACTTTTCACTGATGCAGATGGGAAATTCGTGATTATTGACAAGCCTACAGACTTATTTCCTTTTTCATTTGTGTTTTAAAAACTGCTCACTCTTAAGCTTGAATTAAGAATGAGCAGCTTGATTTTAATTTTTGATCATTTTGGTCATGATGTGATTTCCTTCGATATCTTGCAATCTTAGAATGTATGTACCTGTAGGTAAATCACGAATATCGATTTTTGTTTGTTTATTTTTTAGTTTTATTCTTTTGTAAACAATCCCTTTTAGGTCAAAGATAGTCAGCTCACTTGCCTCTAAATAATTTTCTAATTTCAAGTTGAGTTCATTACTAGCAGGGTTGGGATAAAAACTAAAGCGCTTTATTTTGTCTGGTTCATTGGCAGTAACCCGGCCTGTTTCGGTCACTTTGATCACACCGTCTTCTACTATAGCCTCAACACTGACTACTTCCCCTTGTTCGCCACTTAAATTGAAATCAATGTCAGATGTTTCATCATTTTCTACACCGGGATATTCAACCCTAATACGATAATCGCCAGAAGGTAAATTAGGAAATGAAAACTCTCCATTCTCATCGGTTTTAACATAAGCCACTAGCTCATATTCGTCATTTAAAAGTCTCAGACTTGAGTTTTCTCTTGTTGAGGCAGATAATGTTCTTACACTTACGCCAGCACCACTTACCCTTCTTCTTGGTAAAACCCTTAATGAAGAATCTGCTTCCTCAAACTCTTCTTCAATAAAACCTGAAATTTCGGAGCCAGGTTCTGTTAATGGCTCCGGTTCTTTCTCAACTTCGATGGTTATACCGCTCGTATTTTCCTGCAAGAACAAAGTGTCAGCAACTTGCCAATCCAAAGTGTTTCCTAAATATGTGGGAATCAAATTTGGATATTCATTTGCATCAGGATCAGCTAGAATGATGTAATCCCCTAATATGAGATTTTCAAAATTAAATGAGTTACTTCCTGCTAGGGATTGGACTGCCGCTGTATCATATTTGTTGGCAAATGGGTTAATGGCAAAGAGCCTAACATTCCCTGCAGTTACATTTATATTGTCTACATCCACCACATTTCCTGAAAGATTGGCTGCAATTGCTTCATACGGAATATAGGTTCTGTGACTTCTTTTACCAGTCTCGTCTATGGCAATAAATATCAAATCATAGGTTTGATTTGGTTGAATTACACTGCGATTAGGTAAAAACTCTACTTCCACTTGCGGGCTGGCTTCGAATCCTCGCACGCTAAATGGCGAGGAGGCTTGGTTGTTTCTCCTGTATTGATACCTAAGGCGCTGTATATTGTTTTGATTATTGCTCTTGACATTCACAATGGCTGAAAGTCTGCTGCCAATTTGGATGTTGTTGATGGATGGAATTGGAGGCAAACCACTTAATTGATATGGATCTTCCCCGGAAAAAGGACCTTGTGGTAATCCAGTGTCGATAGGTGTGAAATCATTATCTACATTAAAATTACCAGAAGTATTTTCAAACAGATTATCTGCATAATCAATGTTGTTATTAAATGTATTGCCGCTTGAGCTATGTGTTTTAATAATATTGTTTTCGAATACAGCATCATTAATATTTGCAATTGTATCAATGAGGTTGTGGGAGAATACTATGTTGTCCATGCCATTGTTGTTTGCAGATGTTGCAAACTGAAAGTTGAATGGTCTAACGCTAATGTTAATATTATTAGAAACATCAAAATTCTCATAACTGGCATAGAGCCCACTCTGTTCTCCTTGTGCATCAGTGATATAGAATGCAAAAATTGGGTTGTAATTTCCTTTAAATGTTAGTCCATCTATGTGACTTACAAAACCAAAATTGCTACCTTCTAAGAATCGGTTTCCAATAAAACCAATATTTTTCAGGGTATCTCCTTCTGTAAAAAAGGTATTGTTAAGACGAACAGGTGCACTAAAGCTTACCCCATAGATTTGTGTTCCATCAGAACCTGGGGCTAATGTTAATCCATCGCCTATGATTGCGGGATCAGTATTGAATTGCAGTCCTTCATTTCGGTCTAAAAAGTATCCTGGGCCATAGATTACTCTGGGAGTATTTAAAAGTAAACCACCTGAGGTTTGATAGGGTTCAGGTGAACCTGCAATGTAAATAGTGTCATTAGCTTTACTTGCATATATGGCTTGGTATAGACTGTTAAAATCTTTTGCCGTATTAGGTCGATTATCAACATACCAAGTCCTAGGCTCACCATTGATTTTTAAATTAGTGAATCCTGAACTTATGAAGAAATCAGCGATATCAGGATGAGTAGCAAGCAGCCTGTAACTTCCTGAATTAGCTATGGAAAAGTTGTTTACAGTTAAATTGAGTTGATCAGTTGCTATTGTATCATTATTGAAAACCCATGTATACTGGTTTCCTTCCTGATCTTGCATGGAAGTTGTTATTTCATAATTTTCTCCTATGTTTAGTTGCACATCTTGATCTTCTTCAACTCTTCTTTGGTTTCTGAAAATGAACTCAGCTAATCCTAAATTTGGAATTAAGCTATTAAAACTAAGTCTATTTCCAATTACGCTTAATTGAACAATATTAGTTGCTGAAAAATCAGGAATAGAAGTAAAGGAGTTTTGATTTATGTCAAGCGTTCTTAAAGTGGAAATGCTAGTAAACTCTTGTGGAAGTGCTCCGTTTAGTTGATTTTGCCATAAGTAGATATTATCTAGATTTGTCCAATTTGCTACCGCTGAAGTAAGACTTCCAGTGAACTGCTGACCTCCCAAATCTAATCGAACTAGGTTGGTCAACTGATAAAAGCCTTCTGGAAACTCTCCTCTGTTGGCAACTGTAGCTCCTATTGCAAAAGTGTTAAGGTTGGTTAAGGTTCCTAAATCGTCTGGGATTTCTACAAAAAGCTTTCCATTACCCCAAACATCAAAATCTCTAAGAGCTGGCAGGTGCAGAATATCGGGTAAAGTTCCCTCTAGCTGGTTTTGGTATATAATAAATGCTTCAAGAGCTCCTAAATTCACTAAAGAGGCAGGTACCTGTCCTGATAATTGGTTATTATTTAAAAATAGGTTTCGAAGATTAGACAATTGTCCAATCTCTTCAGGAATATTACCAGTTAAGTAGTTTCCACTGAGGTTCAATTCTTCTAAGTTATCCAATTGGCCTAATGATACTGGAATGTTGCCACTCAAGCTATCATTCGCTAAATTTAAGAATCTAAGACCTGTAAGATTCCCTATTTCCGTAGGAATTGCTCCGCTTAACTTGTTTTGTCCAAGTGAAAGTTCAAATAAAGCTGCAAGTGATCCGATTTCAGCTGGAATAGCACCTTCTAATTGATTTCCAGATAAATTAATTTCTACCAAATTTGTAGCGTTGCTGATCTCTGCGGGAATTGACCCTGTCAATTGGTTATTGAAAGATCTAATTTCTGAAAGATTTGGATGGAATGCTTCAGGCAATATTGTTCCCGTAAAATTACAATCATGCGTGACTACACTGACAAGATTCGGATAGTTTACAAGAAAGTCGAATAGGTTACCTTCAAGATTTGCATTACCATAAAAAAAGAAGGATTCTAGCGAATCTAAGTTTTTTAAACTTTCCGGTAAAGTTCCGGTCAAATTGTTATTGTTTAAGTCTAGATAATTTACTCTTCCTTCAGCATTTAGTCCTATTCCATGCCATTCATTTAAAGGAGCAGTAAGCCAACCAGTTGAAACATTCCAAGTAGTGTCACCAGGATTAGTCGCATTATATAAATCAACTAATGCTAAGGAGTCTGCAAAATTACTACTTGCTAAAATAGATAAGAACCCTTGCTTTGATTTAAAGCTTCCAGACTGTAGGTTTTGTGTATTATAAGAAGAAGATGATACCTGCATGCTTACATTACCACTTTCTATCTTAGTTGCAATGTTTCCGTAGTTATACCTTTTTTGCTCTTGAGCAATCAGAAATTGACTACCTAATAAAATGCTGAATATAAAAAATATTAAAATTCGTTTCATAAGCTTGATGTTAAATCAATTAAAAAAAATGTTCAATTAATTTGAAGCTACTTTTTGGTCATTCAATAATAGTTTTTCCAGCTTATCAATTTTCTTTGATAACTCCATAGTTTCATTGAGTGCAGAAGTTAAAGTGTCATTTTCTTTTTCTAGTTCAACAACTTTAGCATTTAATTCCTTAATGGCTTCAATTAAAACAGCAGTCATCTGCGAATAATTTACTGATTTCTTTCCCTCTGCATCCGTATGAACAAATTCAGGATAAACTTCTTCCACTTCCTGCGCAATTAATCCGATCTGTCTTTCCGTTGAACTATTCTCATTTTTCCAATAGTAGGTTGTTCCTCTTAATCTTAATGTATTAGCTAGAGAATTTTCAAGAGTTGATATATTCTTCTTTAGTCTTCTATCTGAGGATGCAGTGATTGTTGTGGCGGTAATAGTGCTTGTCTGGCCATCTAATATAATCTGTTCAGTTGGACTGTCTAATGTAATTGAGCCCCATTCATTCAATCCGTCAGTACCACTGGTCGCAAATACTCTTGGTGTAATTCCATCTACGCCAAATAGAGTTAATTGCCCTAAGTCTGTGTTGCCAGGATCTCTGTCTAATTGTACATTTTTATTACCGTTTTGTCCGTATGTGATTAAAAAGCCAGAATTGTCACCAAATGAACCAATTTCTGCTTTTAGGCCGCTATCATTTCCATAAAATACTGCCTGACCGCTATTTCCTCCTCTATTTTGAACTGCAGCGATATCAAGTCCATTATTTCCTCTTAATTTTAATTGACCAGAATTGCCGTTTCCTCTTGCCTCTAAAATTGCAGTTGTGGTACCTAAACTATCTTTTAAATCTATACCTCCAGCACTAGACTCGTATAGGTTTCCTGATATTGAAACTGTGTTATAACTATTACCATTTTGGTTATTATGAAAATTCAAAAAGCCATATTCCTGAGAACCATCTCCAGTTTTTGATGCACCAAGATCCAGAGCAGAATAATACCAACCAGTACCGTCTGGGATGGAACCATAAGCAGACATATTCGCCAAATCATGATCTTCCCAGCTTGCAGACCCAAATAGGAAATTAGGAGAGGAATCACCAAATAAATCTAATGTACCACTAACACCAGTTGGATCAGCACCTCCATTGTCTTGACTAATTTGTAATCTGGCTTGACCACCACCATTTGATCTATTTATTTCTAGTTGAGTGGTTTCTTCTCCACCCGGTAATTGAATTACTCGAAAGCGACCTAATCCGAAGTTTGCTTGAGCAGCACCTTCTAAATAAACTTCAGGATATATTCCATCAGCAAAAGACCCTAATAATAAAGCCCCGCTTAAAGTTCCAGTACTGTCATAGGAGACTAATTGTGAGAAGCCATCATTTCCAATACCTCCAAACCAGCCTACATTATTATGATTTTCATTATAAGTATATAAATTTCCTCTGCCTTTATTGGTTACTCTTAACTGTGCTCCAATATTTCTTAATGAATCATATAACCCTAAAAATCCGCCATAACCTCCTGCAGCTGACCCTAAGATTACTTTTGTAGAATCATTGGCTCCGTTTAACACTAGGCTCCCTGCATTATTATTTGCAAAGTAATTAAGCTCTGCTTTTGTTTCTCCATTTGGCCCTTTAACTATTAAAGGGGCTTCATTTCCAAGTAATGATTGGCCATTCACTAAAGGTTTGTAAAGCGTAACACTGCCTATGTTTGTGCTATCTACTGTAATATTTAAGGATGTTTCATTTAAATTTGAGAATAATGTGTCTGGTAGTAAAGTAATTTCTCCTAACACCACATTGTAAATCCCATTATCAATAGGGACATTTGCTATCGTCTCTGACCATCCATAGTCAGTTAATTCAAAATTGAAAGTTCTGGTACCATTTACTGGTACTCCAGATTCTTCTAAGTAGCCTTGGAATGGTAGTTTCTGAGAGAAACTTATCAATACAATAAAGTTTAAAGCGAGTGTGATGTAAAGTTTTTTCATTTTCTATACTTAAATTTTTATAAGTAAGATAATGAAAATCAATCTATAATGATATCGTTTATTCTAAAAATACCTAAATATAGGTAGTTCGAAAAGGGGACTATTCGATTAACAGTGTATATAGCAAGATAAAATATACTTATATAATTGAACCGTTATGGTTGTATATTTATTTAATAATTACTCTTGAAATCGAAGTCTTCTTGATCTGAATCTAAGAGTTTACCTTGCTGACATTTTAATACCCGTGAGGGGTGGGTGTCTAAAAAACTGTGGTCGTGTGTTCCCATCAAAATGGCTGTCCCACTTTTGTTAATGTCAGTGAATAGTTTGAATATACCTTCTGAAACTTCAGGGTCTAAGTTTCCTGTAGGCTCATCTGCAATTAAGAGGACAGGTTCATTTATTAATGCTCTGGCAATTACCACTCTTTGTTGCTCACCACCCGAAAGTTGATGAGGCATTTTATTATCAACAGCTCCCAAACCTACACGCATTAAAACATCTGCCATGCGGGTTTTCATTTTAGATTTTTCTTTCCAACCAGTAGCCTTCATCACGAAATATAGGTTCTCAGCAACGGTTCTGTCAGCCAAAAGCTGGAAGTCTTGAAAGATTACACTAATCTTCCTGCGAAGTTGTGCAATTTGCTTCGACTTAATGCCATTGATTTTAAATCCAGCCACTTCCATTTGACCCAATCTTAAATCCAGGTCGGCATAGAGCGTTTTCATCAGTGAACTTTTCCCACTTCCTGTTCTACCTATTAGATACACAAATTCGCCCTTGCCAATACTTAAGGAAATATCACTTAAAATAGCTTTATCTTCCTGAAAGATTGTAGCGTTTTCAATGCGGATTACGGGCTCGTTGGAAAATGATGACATCTTTATAGATTCTAAGGTTTATTTACACAGATTAGGAATTATTTAAATATCCAAAGCTTGAATTTTACCGAAAGGTAACTGATTTATAACTTCTTGCAAGGCTTCTTCCTTGCCCTCCAATCCATATTTGTCTAAATTTTTTAACGGACGGTCAGCTCTAAAATAGGCAATTAGCACAAAATTATCATCCCGAAGCTGGATATAATCAGGTATTTTTGCTTTGCCTTTTACTTTTATAATATACATAATTTAAATATGAGAGGAGAAATATGAAATATGAAGATGCAATTTTTCATATTTCATATTTCCAATTTCAACTTTTAGCTATTTCCTTTCTTATGATCTGCTAAGAATTGAGCTAAACCAGAATCCGTAAGTGGATGTTTCAATAATCCGGTAATTACTTTCAATGGACAAGTTACTACATCTGCACCCATATTGGCACATTCGATTAAGTGCATAGTATGACGGACAGAAGCAGCTAAAACTTCAGTTTCATAAGCATAGTTATCATAAATCCGGATGATATCTTCAATTAAAGTCAAGCCATCAGTAGAAATGTCATCTAATCTACCTATGAATGGGGAAACATAAGAAGCACCTGCTTTAGCAGCCAATAATGCCTGACCAGAAGAAAACACCAAAGTACAATTGGTTCTAATGCCTTCAGCTGAGAATTGCTTGATGGCTTTAACACCATCTTTGATCATAGGAACTTTTACTACGATTTTGTCATCGATTTTAGCAAGCTCTCGGCCCTCTTTCATCATGGTTTCGTAGTCAGTAGCAATTACTTCTGCACTAACATTGTTATCCACGATATCGCAAATAGCTTTGTAATGGGCTTTGATGTTAGCATCTCCAGTGATGCCTTCTTTAGCCATAAGGCTAGGGTTGGTGGTTACGCCATCCAAAACACCCATGTCATAGGCTTCTTTGATTTCGTTTAAGTTTGCGGTATCAATAAAAAATTTCATTGGTAAGGTTATTTTTGAGTTCAATTAATCTTGCGCAAAGGTAATGTTTTAATCTGAAAATGTCTTATTAGAAACCTTTCAGCTTTGTTATGCGGACTGATAAACAACAAAGAATAAAAACGGGCAATCATCTATTTAGTAATTACCATAAACTACCAAAGTGGAATCAGTGCTTATGTCAGACATTGAAAATGTCTGTGCATTAATATTTCTTGAAGAAGCTCGAATGTCTGACATTCAGAATTGACCGATAGTTTTAATTTTTGAGGGCAAATCAATACGAGCTTGGTTTACCAGTGTTCAAATACTAATGTCTGACATATTGAACCTACAAGCGAGAATAATTAGGAAAAAAATGGTAGGTAGAAATGGAAAGGAAGTAAAAATGGCAAATCAACATCGCACCGCTACGACCGCCTACCCTTGCTACCTTCCGGTCCTGGGGGAGTTCAGCAGGAGCTGGTCGTGCCGATTTGCCGATGCAAAGGTAGGAAGAATGATTGGGAATGTAAACCCTGGATTGTAAAAAATCTAAAACAATTTTTATATGACTGATTGAAAGAGTGTTATGGAAATAATAAAATTTAACGTATCTATTTGTTAAATATATCGTGTATAACAGACTAATATGATGAGATTCTTTAATTAAGTTGTATTTTTGCAGTCCTTCAAAAGGAAGCAGCAATTAATTGACATATGGGGTTGACCGGTATTGACGGTAAGTGTGAATTATGTATTAGCATGCAGGGTGGAGAATGTACATCCTTAAGTAATTCATTCCAACTATAATTGGCGAATCTAATTACGCCATGGCTGCATAATCTTAATTTATTAAGATAAAGCTTTAAGGGTTGAGTCCCCAAAAGGATTCCCCAGCCACATTCCTCGTTCCTTCGTTTTTCCGGGAGCGGTCAAGGAGTGTCGAAAGGAGAAACTAGCGTGGTGATGCTATTAAGCCATTGCGAAACTCAAATAGCTAAGGCCTGCAACAGGACTGTTACTTTCCATAACAGGCTCGAAAACCTAATTAGTAACTAAGCATGTAGAAGATGCATCGTTTCCTTATCCGGACGAGGGTTCGAATCCCTCCAACTCCACTAAAGTAACCAACCTGACTGAAAAATGGCGTCTCGGACACCATTCTTCAGGGGTTGATTCCTTTCCTGTTTTTGCAGGAATTCCTCCTTCATTTCATTATAACCACGATTATTGCTTTTAATCCTATGAAATCCATGTCCATACTATTTCTGTTGCGGGCGATGGATTACAGTAATTATAAGGCTAAAAAAAGTGACTAATTGTTGTACCTAGTTTTAAAAAAGTGTCCGAAAATGATACAAAGTTAGTTCCCTCCTCCTATTACACTCTTTTTCAGTGATTTACAGAAAACCAAAAGTTAGTTTTTAAAAAAATCACCATGGAAAATCGAGTAAAAACATCATTCTGGCTAGTAAAAAGTAAGCAAAATAAGCACCGAGAATGCCCTATTTATCTGCGTATTCATGCAGCAAATACATCAGTGCAAATTTCTACTGGTCACTTTGTGCTGGCAGGTAAATGGGATAAGAGAAGAAAAAAGATAATAGGTGGCGACTTGTCTGCTGAAGCCATCAACCAAAACCTAGTCGCCCTTCAGACCAAAGTATTGAAAATAGTCAACCGCTTACTGCTGGAAGGACAGCCATTCAATGCTCACATAGTAAAAGATAAGCTGCAAGGAGATGAGGCTCTGCGTACTACCCTGATGCAAGCCTTTCAGGAATATCTGGATCACATTGAATCACTAATCGGAATCGATTACTCTAAACCCACACTGGTCAAGTATTCTCAGACCAAGCAGCGACTTGGTAAATTTATACAAGTGAAATTCAAGCGAGAGGATATTCAGCTATTCGAACTGGATTATGACTTCTTAGACCAGTTCATCCATTTCCTGAAGACTAGATATAGTAATTCGCAAACCACCTGTTATAAACACTTTCAACGCTTTACAAGAGTAGTACGAATCTCCATGCGTAAAGGCTATTTAGAGAAATATCCATTTGATAATTTCAACATTAAACTGCCCAAGAAGCCTGTAGAATTTCTAACCCAAGCAGAAATCGATAAAATCGAGCATGCAGAATTTGATATGGAACGGCTCAATATCATTCGAGACATATTTATTTTAAGCTGCTATTCTGGACTAGCCTATACCGAAGTGTACAACTTGACCGAGCAGCATTTAGAGGTTGCCGATGACGGAGAAGTTTGGCTAAACCTAACCCGTCAAAAGACTAAAAAAAGCATAAAGATACCTTTGCTACCCAAAGCAGTAGCTATAATCGAGAAATATAAGCACCACCCAATCAGCAAAAAGAGGAAAAAGCTGATTCCTGTTCCCTCCAATCAGAAAGTAAACGCCTACCTGAAAGAGATTCAGGATGTATGCGGAATCAAAAAGAAACTGCATTTCCACCTTGCAAGGAAATCCTTCAGCGTTACCATTATTTTAAATAACGCTGTTCCAATTGAAACCCTAAGCCTATTATTAGGACATGGAAGTATAAAGGTGACTGTTGATGCCTATTCTTCCATCACAAATGAGAAGCTTAAAAAGGATTTTCAAAATCTAAAGAACCAATTTTAAGCCGTTCATTTTAGAATTGACAGGTTTGACAAGTTTCATAATAAGTTTTATTTAGTACCTATGTGAGAGGAGTTAAGTTTTTCATGAAAACTTCTCCACTATTGTGTTCCAGTTTCTCTATGAAAGATTTCATGTGACTACTAAAAAAATAGTCTATTAGACTGTAGTTCATTTGGATCTTGACAAAGATACATTGTAAAATAATATGTGAGAAAGAGTTGGGAAGCTTTATATAATGATGTTAGACAAATAAAAATTTAAAAAAAGGAAAATGAAAAAATTTATTTACTTATTAGTTTGCTTATTAATATTTACTGTTTGGGACGGCTACTCACTGCAAAATTCAGAAGATCTTATTGAGGATCAAACAGAATATATGAAAATAGAATCTGCAACAAGAGAGTATGGAAATTGGAGTCGTTTTGAGAATAATGGTAATACTGCAAAAGTATTTACATTGCAAGGAAAGTACGATAATATGTATCAAATTGGACTCTATGATAAACAGGGCAGATTCGTAATAAGTTTTACGGTACAATATCGTGAATATAAAAATTCTAAATACGTCTATGATCTTATTTATCTAGGTAATAACGAAACAAGGTATTCTACTGTAGAGTCAACAAAAAAACTAAGTGAGGTGGCTGAAGGAAAAGTGAGTACAGTTGAGATGCAGATGAATATAGAAGAACCTAATGTAGAAAATTCTTACAGTAAATTTAAATTTAGCGAAGGTACTTTACAAGAGTTAAACAATAAGACTATCGATTAGAAAAAATTATTATAGATGAAAATTAAGTGTGTGCTTTGTAGTTCACCTTTTTTTAGCCTTATAATTACTGTAATCCATCGCCCGCAACAGAAATAGTATGGACATGGATTTCATAGGATTAAAAGCAATAATCGTGGTTATAATGAAATGAAGGAGGAATTCCTGCAAAAACAGGAAAGGAATCAACCCCTGAAGAATGGTGTCCGAGACGCCATTTTTCAGTCAGGTTGGTTACTTTAGTGGAGTTGGCTAGACCATAAACTCTTCTATCTACCTTACTGTATTTTAATCAATTACCACTTACCTTAAAATTTTTGGTACAACTTTTAGTTAGTTTTTTGCCTCTTTCACCAACTTTCTCAGTGATTTACTTTCTCTAAGATAACACATTGAAATTGTATGATAAAATAATGAGAACTATCAAATTCTTCACTGCGTTAAATTGGATATGCAAAGATATGACAAAGTTTTAATCAACTACCGAAGACTGCAACATCGGATAGCACGTGGTGAGAGTTTATCTCCTGATCATCAACGATATTATGATGGTGCAGGTAAGCTACTTTCTGGTATCATCAAAAATGGTAACCTTAATAGTGGTAACGGCTTAGATACCAATAATAAAAAATTATAATATTTTATAAAATCTACTTTTAGCTAAACTTCTACTTAGAAGTTCCGCCTGTAGGCGGGCACGGGGTACTACCCCCTGCATACCCCCTCTAGTAATGATGAGGGGATACTCCCCCCACCATTACAATGTACAAGATATCAATTAGGATTTACTAGTAATAGATGGATGTGAGATGCTGATGATTGTAAGTGTGATGTTCTAGAATATTAAATCTTGCTTTAAATGACTTAACACTGTTATGCATATTTACATATCACTCTCACTTACTTTAAACCCAGTTTTTAACATATGATGTATAGATTGATTCTATTAGATAGACCATCTTCAAATATTGAAAATGGGTAATTAGGGGTACATTATTCTTTTCCTTTTACCCATGCACCAGTGTTTACCCATTTTATAGTTATGAAAATGAAATACCTCATTAGAGGTGTTTTATTTGATAGTGTATAGCTTATCTTTAATTGAATAAAGTATATCAATTTAGATTTAGAGATATTACCATTAGATCATTAGTGATACAGTATTCAAATTGATCAACATAATATTTAATCTCTTCTGGAGTAAACTCATCTACTTTCTTTACATTCTTCATCAAATTACGATACCTGACAAATGATTGCTTATGCTCACATTCTAATATCATGTAAGCTCTTCGGAATGTAGCCAGTGAAGTGTATGCTAATCTTTCATCTGGTAGTAGGTGCATCTCTCGGATTCTCATGATAGTGTGGGTAAATAAACGTTCGGTTTTTTGGTAACTGATTAACAGGGGAGGATATATGAGTTGAAATACTAATTTAAGTGTCAAGTCTAATAATGAATTATTTAGGAGGAGTATTATTTGCTTTCGACAGCAGTTTCTTAGCCTCTCTCAATTTATAACCATCGGTCTTACGCTTCTTAGTATCTTTTGAGCCTATTGGTCTTCCTAAACTCTTGCCTTGACTTTTTACTCTGTTTAAACCCTCGATGGTTCTTTGTCTAATGAGGTCTCTTTCAAATTCGGCAAAGGCTGATAAAATTGTAAAGTGTAATTTACCTGTTGCAGTAGAAAAGTCTAGATTCTCTGTGATAGAATGGAATTCTATTCCTCTATCCAATAACTCTTGTACCTCTAGAAGTAACTCGGTTGATGATCTGGCATATCTGTCAAGCTTTACTACGGCAATACCCGCAAACTTTTCATTTCTTAAGCGTTGGAGTAGTCTAGCTTTAACAGGTCTTGTTTTTCTTGTGGATTCTTGTTCCTCAAATAACTCATAATCCCAACCTTTGGACTCAGCGAACTCTTTCAAGCGAATTTTTTGATTATCGTTTGATTGTCTTCCATCACTAGTTGAGACACGGGCATAGAGAGCATATTTTTGATTTTTCATTTCTTTTATATTTTAAAAAGTGAAAACTTATTGAATGTACCAGCTTCATTATTGGGTTAAAAACATGTTAGGGTAACTTTCTAGAAATATTGAACCTTTATTTTCAATAGTTTTGCGTCTAGTATTTACAATTATGGAACACTTAAACCCATATTAAAGAACATGTAAATATACATATTATAATATACATATAATAGTATACATACTTATATTTTATTGTTCATATATTTGTATATGGAACAGGATAATCGGCTGGTAAGCATTGGGGCTAAACTAAAAGAATTGATTAAAGCGAAGGGTTATGTTAATATGGAACATTTCGCCCATGATCACCAAATCAATCGTGTTACTTTGTACAAGGTGTTAAACGGAAGTAACTTTCAAATGTCTACCTTTCTCAAGCTGTTGGATGCTTTAGATATTGATATGAAGAATTTCTTTCTAGAATTATAATATCTGAAAGTCTATTGAAGTAATACCACTAAGATGCCATCTCATCCATCTTTATGGTAGTAAGCAATTTAGTCTTGGTCTCTTCTAATATAACCTTTATAACCTTGAGCACTAAATTACCTGTTGTATCTCTGTTAGTAGAAACATTATGGCTGTCCCATTAAATGAAATATCTCTAGCGAGGCATTTTATTCTCTGATCCATAAAATGGGTAAACACTTATGCATTGAAAGAAGAAAAAGAAAAATGCACCCTAATTACTCCTTTTCCTCTTTGATTAACTTCAAGTACTTAGAAACAGTCTTTCTGGTAATACCAGTTATTTCTGAAAGATTAATTTGGTTTACTTTTCCCCCTGTGTCTTCTAATAGAATTATTGCATTCTTAATAGATTCAATTTTCTCTCTCTTTTTATTATTATGGTGTACCTGTGAAGCTAACTTCTGCTTTGCTTTCCGTGCATCAATATCATTTCCGTAATCTTCAACTCTTCTTGGAAAAAGATGATATACATGTTTATCTATTATCCCAGAGAAGTCTAGGTCTCCACTCATATAATTCCTGTAATTATAAATGAAAGAATTATATACCTCCTTTTTTGATAATGGTGGTTGAAAATGATTAGCATTTACGTATTGTAGGTGATCTAATAATCTTTGTGGTGATCTGAACGGGTTATTGAATATTAGCTTCATTCCATATAGCCCGATCATGTTATTACGTAGCCCTTCTTTTACCTCACCTTCAAAATACATTCTCTTGGTCACAGGTAGAGGTTCTTTGGCATCATAGACATCAGATTTTTGATCATTCAAGATCGTGTAGGAGTTATAATCAATTTCATTTATGTCATATCTTTCCTCGATTAACCTTGCCAAGATGATACTATCATTTGGATACTCGGTATATCTTCGGAATATGCTGTAGTAAGTTACTTTTTGTGATATAATAGCCTTGGAAACTTGTTCTTTTAGCGGCATGCTATAATCTAAGTCCTCTCCAGCATCTATGCTTCCTTCTTTACCTTTCTGTTCATTAACATTCACCAAAACATCTTTGGCTGGATATAATGAAGCATCTGCTCTCACAATTATTGATGGATCATACGGCAGAAGTGTTGGTTGCGTAAATCCTTTTGCATTAGGGTCAGTATTCAGCCCGTAGCTCATAAGAAAATCATCGAATTGACTGGCTAATTCATCATACACTACTTCATAATGCCTCTTGCTCTGTATCGCATCACATTTAACGATGAACCCTAAACCAAAGCCTGAAAGTGAAATCCATATGGAATAGATAAAGTCAAATTTCTGCAATAGAGCCTTTTTTACGACTTCTCTTGTTGTGCGAGCTAAATCAGATGCTTTATGTGGATTACCAATGCCGTCAATATCTAAAAAAACAAAATTGGTAGGAGAAGACATGTCTCCTTTTCTGCGACCTATTCTAGAAAAAGAGTTGAAGCAGGTGTAGCCGACTTCGCTTTCTTTTCTCCTAGAGTATTCATCACCCTGCAGTTCATATTTCTCAACTGAAGTATCAACTTGCTCTACTTCATTATTTTCATTGATAATAATTAACTCATTTCCTTCTACTGAATATTCTGGAATATTGCTCACCTTTTCATACTTATTCAGCATCTGGACTGCTAGTCTGCCTGTAGGTTGCTTTATAAAATCCAATACATCATCTAACGTAACCAAATCACCATCTCGTGATTGACTTAATTTGCGGTAATAGTTAAGAAATATATGTCTAGTTTTCATATTTTAATAAGTTGCTACAACATCTTAAGATTTAAATTAAGTCCTGCTGTATTTTAACAATTAACTTCTCATGAAGGACTGCATACTCTTGAATGGGTATACTTGGCAGTAATACCATGCTTTGAAAGATTAAAATTGCAGCTTCTAAATATTGTAGAGAATTAAAAAAAACCACCAACTTAAATCAGTGGTTTTGTTCCACTTTTACTATTTTTAATAGTAATCTATTATATGCGTACTTCAAATAATTGCCTGTGCTTGAAGTACATGAGTTTTTCAATTAAATCGTCCTGCAGCTCCATTAATACATCACCTAAATCCTCACCATTCTCATCATCAACATATTGCATTAAATGCCCAATTTTATCAAGATCTAATTCACCATGGATATAATCACCTATCTCATCAAGTGCAGCATAATATAAGCCCTCAATGTAATCATAACCTTCAGGATTGTACATATCATAGTAGTTAAACAATACAATTGTTCCTACTAATTTTTCAATATCAGTCTCTAATTTATCCAACAATAAGATATTGCTTTGTAGTTCTTCTTCAGATTTTTCTGATATGCTTATTTCAGTTTGTAATAGCATAAAAAAATTCATTTTATTATAAGTATCACCAATTTTATCACTGACTGAATATGCTAAAATATCTCTCAAAGCTTCAATCATCTCATTATTTGTGAAATTAATTCCTTGTTTCAATTTTTCAATTTCAACAATTACTTCATCAGGAATGTCATTTTTCGGATTCAGCACTTCATAAACTGCTAAATGATAAATATAAAGATGATGAACTAACATATTTGATAAGTCATTCACCTCATCTAGATTATGAAGTAGGAATGATATTCCAATGAATCTAGTGAGGTATCCTTCACTTCGATCCAGCTTCTCAACTTCCTTTCTAATTGATTCCTGATTCGTTTTTAAATCATATTGAGATGCAATCACATTCATCAACATTTCACCATCACTATCAAAATCATCCCTGCTGTACACTGTTCCTTCCTTTCTAACAGGGTTCATTTCAACTTCAATTTCACTAAAGTCAGTAAACATTTTCCTAGTTAACTTACCCTCTGATGAGTCCCTAAATTCAGTTATCAATGGACGAAATGTTTCAGATTCTGTGGTTACCAATGAAACATTCACACCTGATTCTATTAAATCATATATATTCTGGAAAGATGGTGGAACTTGAAGATCGATATTAATCAAATTAAAATTATTTGATTTTGCCAGTTCTATTTGACCATTTACTATCTCGAAAAAGACAGTATCAGCCTCACTCTTAATTATGCCAGTTATAAATTCTTCAGTACTCAATTGAGTGACTACATTACTTTTAATTATATACAGATGGACTTTCTCTGTTTGCTCAATTAGGAATGTATTGAGTGCTGCTTGCCTTATTTCTTTGACTTTATCCTTTTTATATCCAAGTCGTTTTAATTGTTTCTGTTTCTTGTGATCAAATGCATATTGATACAATTCATGAACTGGAATACCATGTTCAATTAGTTTTTCTCTGACCATAACTATTATTCGGTGCTCTTCGGAGGTCACTGGTATCAGGTTGCCAAAATCTCCATTCTCTATTTTATACATTACTTTTAGTCTTAAATTTTAATACTTCTTTAACTTGTGCATACTTTGGCAATGCGTGCCCAGATTTAAAAAGTCCTTGACTTTTCAAATTCTGATTTCTCATTCTAATCATATTATTTATATATTCTAACAGTTATTATTTTGGCATAAAAAAGCCAGATTATAACAACTCTCTGATAGATTCTAAGTAATTACTCCCCAAAGACACTTATCCAAATAGGCGTCATTTGTTTTCCATCCGAGTATGTTGTCATAATCTGGCTACGATTAAAATAAGCCCGTAATTACAACTACTTGTGATTGACTATTACAATCAACCTTATTATACTTTTTGTTATTTCTGTTATTTTTCCAGATTTAAATCTGGGTCTTAAATTAAATTAGGTCTGCTTTGTTAATACATTCCAAATTCCGAGATACTTTGTCTTATACGGCACTATCAATAAATTGTTACAATAATTCATGAAAAATTGCATTTCTCGAACCTTTTGGTTCACTTTTTAAACTTAACTTAGTGGCAGAACTACTATCTCAAAATACAATAAATGTCAATCCAAATGAGTCACCCAGTCGTTGCATCAAAAAAAGTATTTTTCATCAATTTGGTCTGTGTCTAAGAATATTTCATACTACTACGTATTTATGGTTATGGAAAATACGATTTACACAGACCCAAAACAATATGCCAGTTATAAACAGTTAATGAGAACATACATTCAATATCAGTATCAGGAAAATGCACCTTTGAAAATTACTGATGAAATTTTGGAGATGGAATATCAAATGTTAAAAGGAGAAAATACACTTCATTATGTTTTGGAGAATTGGGAGTTCTATAGCGATCTCTAGTCTTCTTAGAGTAATGAAGAACAGAATAGATCGATTATTATTTAATAATCATTAATTTTAATGTAGTAACTTTCATAAGAACTAGAAACTACCTTATTTCTTATATCCTTATTATTTTTAAGTATTATTTTGCTATTACTAAACTAAATACTATATATTTAAGTTATTATCACTAGTAGATCCTGCAAATTCCTTTAACTTTGCAGACCTTTTAATTTATAAGTATATATAAATTACAAATCATGACACAAGAAGTTGAAGTTAAAAAAACTACACTAAAAAATGATGTTGATAAAATACATGATTTTTTATCGCATTTGACTAAAAAAGCTGGCTCAAGCAAGGAGCTTCTAGGTTTTGGTGTTACTGATTCTTTCGCTCAAGAAATAGAAAAAATAAGAACTGCCCCACTTGAAGCTATGTTAAAAACATGGGAATCTCTTGAATCAAGTGTAAAAGAAATGGTTAAAGGGTTTGTTATTAGTTTTCTACAGACTGAAAAAGATAAAATTGAAAAGGCAGTAATTAGTAGTCCTGAAGATACTTCATTTAAAATTTCGCTAGTTCTGAAGGATGATTCCTTTGATAATAGGCTTGCCTTTTATGACTTCGCACAAGAGTATGAGTGCCTCTCATTCTCAAAACGATATCCAATAATATTCTCTTTCGTCTCTAAATCTTTAGCAGATAAAATCAATGTTGTTGAAAATATTGAATTGTAAATGCAAGAATACATTGAACAATGCAAATACAATGTAGAGTTGCTAGAAGCCTTAGAAGAGAAATTCCCTGAAAATTACTTTGATTGGAAAATCACAATTGCTTTTTATGTCACTATACATTGCATTAAAGCTATATTACGTAAGAAGCTGAGTCGTAATGTTTCTAGCCATGAAGAAATAATCAATATTATTAGCCACAAAAAAGCAGGTAATAGCTCACCAGTATCAAAATCTTGTTGGAATATGTATTATGCCCTTTACTCAGCAAGTAGAGATGTTAGATACAATGGTTTTACAGATTTTAAGTCATTCAATGAACATAATGAGTCCGAATTCCGAATATGTAAAGCTCAAATGGAAAATATAATGAAATATGCTCATCAGAAGCAGCAAGTGCCTGTTCTTGATTGACAATAAATTATTTTTTGAAACTTAAACCTTCAAACAAGATATCATTCTATTTATTATTCACCTTACCCCACCTCAGCATTTTCATTAATCTCCTGAATAATGGAGATGATTTTATGAGCCTCGGCATCTTCAAATACACCTAATATTCCTTGGTCATTCATATCCGTAAACGGAGGCTCGAAGAGCATCCTCTTTTCAATAGTGCCGTTCTTGGTGAGGAAGGAAATAATGGTGTTAATAAATTTTATCTGGTTTGCAGTTAGGTTTCCTGACTGGATAAAATCTGCAAAAGCCTGTTGAGCAGCAGCCACATCTAATCCAATAATATTCCGTATCAGCTTAGCTAATGGTTGTTCACCATATTCTTTAACAAAGTCTGCTCTTGTACCACGTTCGCTGCCATCGAATAGAACGCTTTCCAATTGCTTTAATTCCTCGATAGTGATGGTTTCATTTGACTTTATTTTGGAGATCACCAAAAGATTCTGATTCTCTCTAATAAAAGACTCCACTCTTCGCTTATAGATGCCAACATTTTCAAATTTAGGTAATGGCTCACCAGCAACTGTTTCAGCATCCGAATCGGTTAGGTTCGTGTATATAATGGGCTGCTTATCCTTCTCAAGGTATTGAACTAACTCTCTAACCTCAACACGAATTTCCTCGATTTTTCGCTGGGTCAGCGTTTTATAAAAATCAGGGTCTTTCATCGACTCTATCAAAGTACGTGATTTCATCACTTGAGGAATATTATATTTGGTTGAAAGTTCTTCAGCTATTTCGATCAACTTCTGGTGGTAGCCTTTTTGGGCACTTGAAATCAGGAGATGTGCGATCTGGAGTTTTAGCATCATTAAGTCAAAAATCCGAGCGTTCTCGTTAGTGGACTCAGGTACTGGTAAATCAGACAGATGTTCCTCAATGATATGTATATCTTCAGCATTCAGATTATTCCATCGTTTACGCTTCTCAAACTCCTCCACATATTGGTATTGCATATCCACCTGAAATCTTTTTTTATCCAGTGTGGCAATAGCTGAGTGCAGCATGTCACGAAGTTCTTTAGATTGCTCTAGGTGATCAGGTTCTCCTGTCTCTGCTAGTAGCCTACTTAGTTGCAATCTGCTCTCGAAAATTCTTTGCGTTAGTGGCTTTCCTATCGTACCTGACTTTCCATTTTGCTCTATCGAAAAGAAATCGAAGTTCTGGCAAACATCAAAGATTAGAAATTTCTCTTTGGGTTGTTTATAACCAAACACATCTGGACATAATCGAGTGCCACGACCTATCATTTGCCAAAACTTTGCGTATGATCTCACCACTTTGAAGAACACTAAATTAAGCACTCGTGGTGCATCAATACCAGTATCCATCATATCAACAGACACAGCTATTTGAGGAAGTTTTTCTTCTTCCTGATTACAGAATGCTCTGATCATGCTTTCTGCATGTGAGACCTGCGTGTGAATGGTGGCAATGAAGTTAGATGGTTGTTCTGGATAACGCTCCTTGAAACAATCTTCAATAAATTGAGCGTGTTTTTGATTTACTGCAAATATAATGGTACGACCGAGTTTATCACCTCCTTCTATTCGTAATCCCTTCTCCATCAACTGGTCGAGGACTTTGTAAACAGTATCCTTATTGAACAACCATTTATTGATTGCCGATGATCGAATTTCATCAGGAAATTGACCTGTTGTAGAGTCCCTGAAGGTCTCTTCATATTTAGCTTTTTCTTCGGCAGATAACTGAGCATATTTAATCCCTTCACGCAAAAACTTGGTGGAAACGTCCAGATTCTCAAAAGGCACTAGGTAATTACTGGATACAGCTTCTTCCAGCTCATAAGAAAATGTCGGATCACCACTACCACAATCAAAAAGCTCAAAAGTATTGTGGTCAATACTGTCTTTTGGTGTTGCCGTTAAGCCAACCAATAGAGAATCGAAATATTCAAATATTGCCTTGTAACGATTATAGATCGAACGATGTGCTTCATCTATTACTATAAGATCGAAGTGCCCTACACCGTAAAATCGCTCATCCTCGGTAAAGGAATTATCGATTTTATTCATCATAGATTGGTAGGTAGAAAAGACCAGTCTAGTAGTGTCATTTTCCTTTTCCTGAGTTAAATCAACAGATGATAGGTCATTTAAATGCTCTGAGAAACTTCTTTTGGCTTGGGTTACGAGTGCATTTCTATCGGCAAGAAATAATACTCTCTTTGCCCAATTATTTTTAAACAATACATCTACTAAAGCTGCTGAAACTCTGGTTTTTCCCGATCCTGTTGCCATAACCAAAAGAGCATTTCTTTTATTACCCCTAAGTCCTTCCTGACTATCAGTCACAAAAGTTTCTGCGGTACGTTTAATAGCCTCTATCTGGTAGGGTCTTCCTGCAATTGCTGTATCGACTTTCGCTTGTCTGATATCCTTACGTGACCCTCTCTGCTGGATCAACCACTGAAGTTCATCTTGGGTATAAAAACCATGCACTCTTCGTGAGCCAGCGTAAAAGGTGTCATCCCACAATCGGGTATCATAGCCATTGGTATAGAAGATGATTGGACGTTGCCCATACATCTCCTCCAGACAATTAGCATATAAATACGCTTGGTGTTTACCTATTTCAACATCTTTGGAGGTTCTTTTAGCTTCCACCAGTGCTAATGGTTTACCATCGCTTCCCCATAAAACATAATCAACATAACCGTTTCCGTTGGGATTATCTTTTGTAATAGGCATTCCTTTGACAGGAAACTCCAGCTCTCTTCCTTCGCTTAAATTATTCCAGCCTGCCTCTTTGAGATCAATGTTGATCAGGTGAAGACGTGTTTCAGCTTCTGAAAATTCCTTAGATGGTTTTACTTGTCTCTCTCGCTTTTGCTCAGTTACTGCGGCTTTGGCGGCTTGAATCTCTTGCTTATATTCCAACAGAGAGTTCTCAGAATCCTTTGCCTTCTCAAGCTGTTCTTTTTGCTCTTTTATTAATTGATCTATTTGCTCTTGAAGCTTCTTTTTCTCTTCTTCATGTTCCTTTCTCTGCTCCTGAATCTTTCGACCTTCACCACCTATTTTCGGTATCACAGTTTCATCAAAATGTGTTGGAGTTTCAGGTTGCACTTCACTGTAGGTCTCCGCAAACCATTTTAATAAGCTAAAAGAATATTTGAGGCTTACTTTGGCATCCTCTTTGGTCACTCTACGGGTTTTATAGTGCCCAGCATTATTTCCTGTCTTTCGTATAATATCTAGCTCCCTTAAGTCAAAAGAAATCGTATTCCTAAAGTCAGGCTCTTGCATCATGCTAAACAAGTCGGTATTGAATGGTAAATCCAAATATTCCAATTCATAAATACGGTGAACTACTTCTTCCAAGGCTACACGGCACTTCATAGCGGTAGACTCTGGCTCAGAGAATACTCTTTGCTCAGCCAATACCATGTTTTGGTACAGTGTTGACCACTCATCTTTTAGAAAGTTGAAGTTGCTCATAATGTATTTATTTAATCTAAATATTCCATTAATGCGGTATTAAACCATTCAATTGCTGCTTCGCCATCTTTTTTTTCAACTGTAGATAGCTCATTATCATGTCTGATACGATTTCTCATTGTACCCAACTGAGTATAACGGTTCATTACATTTCCTTTAGCTCCGTAAACATCTTCAAACAACTGCCAATGTTGTTTCGAAGTAAGTATGTCTTTATAATCGGATAAGGTTAAGTTATTTAATGCCGTTCTCACACTAATAGGATTTTCTTTCTCAACACCAGCATTCTTCTTTAACCAACTGTTATACTTGCCCTCTGCAGACTCCACCAGTTTGTCATTGAATACCTCTTTTGCATGCTTATTCCCACCGAGTTTTTCTGCTATTAATCTACGTGTAGCAAGCTCTATTTTACTCACCTCTTCGTCCAGTTCTTTTACTTCAGCAGAGAATGTTGAGTTACTTGATAGTATACTGTCAATAGTAATGTTTTTACCTTCACAAAGTTGTTCAGCAGCTTCTAACATGATGGCTGCTCTCTCCTTGAGGAATTGCTTATACTGTCTTTCAATATATTTGCTCTCTAATGCCTTGGCTTCTTCAATTTCAACTAGTCTGGTCATTGGGATTAAATGACTGTTTAGCCTATGTCTGATGGTATCATTATCGAAAACTTCTGTTTTTTCTTTGATGTATTTTAATGGAGATTTAGCACCCAAGCTTTTATTGGTGGATGACGAAATCATGGCACAGTTCAACGCTAGATCAGGATTTACATCGAGGTTTTGCAGAAATGCTTTAGGGAAAATATGATGGTAATCTCTGTTTTTAAGATTTGACCTAGTTAATTTCTGACCGTCCGAAAAGTCATACGCACCTAACTTTGAGGCTACACAGATAATGGCTCTAGCTCGGATGTTCTCTCTTTTTGCCCATCCAGTTTTGGCGAGAAAATCCATGTCAGAAATGGCAAAGAATTCACGATCCAAAACAGGCACATCCTGTTCAATGTATGGCTGACCATTTTCTTTATGTTCTTTCTGGATAATTTTCTTGAGCATTAGATAATCACGATATGCACGTGATGCCGCAGTATTTTCATATCTATCGGTAAAAAATGAAGACCATAGGTATTTTCTCAGTAAAATTTCAGCTTTTCCTCTTTCATCTAAAGATTCAGGAATTACGGCATAAAGAGCAGCAATCACACCTAAAACGGCATTGGTGGGTAAAATTTGCCTTGAATAAATGCCTTCATTCTCCATAAAAACAACCATTTTATTCAGTCCATCCATGAGGGTAGCCCAATTGTCCACCATCTTTGCTTTGCTCATTTCCAATGCACCTTTGTTATTGGGTAGTTTATCTTGAAGTAGTGCCGATGTGACGAGCACTAACTGCTCTAATTTAAAATAGTCCTTCACTCTAGGATATTTCTCATCTAGTTCTGCTTGCAATTCATGCAATGAAACACTCTTTACACTTTCCACCTCTGCTACTATTACATCATACAATGAAAGCGGTTTAGTATTGGTGTTCATGTTAATGAATACCTGCAGAGCAATATCAATAGAGGTACTGGATGGTAGTGCGAGATACGGCAAGTTGTAATGACTAATGATCTCTCTTAACTCCGTAATTTTCTTGTCGAGCTGCGTTTTCTTTTCATAGTAGTACTCATATTTATCTTCGAATGCTTCATCCCCTTTTTTAGGCATTAAATGACCTATTGCTTCCTTAATCCAATCATCAATTTTGGTCTTTATATCAAATGGCAGCAGCAGGTTTACTGGAATTAATCCTTTTTTGAAACAGAACTTTGGGGAATCTGCCCACAATGGATATAGCTTATCTCGCTTAAACCATCTGCTCTGGCAATAGGCGGTCATCTGGTCAAACTTCATCCCATCATCTTCATTATCAAACTCTGGTATATAAATAAAGTATTTTTCAGAATCGTAATTATTATTCATGCATCGCCATAGCGAAGTCAGTCTTTGTTGACCATCCAATAAATGTTCATTTACCTTACCACCAGTTTGCGGTGCAGTAACCAAATACCTTGAATCAAATTTTTCCTCATTACCTACATCCAGCACGAGCGTAATACCGAGGGGAAGGTTATAAGATATGGTATCTAATAAACTGGTGATGCGTTTTTTATCCCATGCTTGATGCCTCTGAAACCTTGGTAATTTAATTTCACCATTTTGAACCTTCTGAAACCATACAGAAAGCGTTCTGTCTTGTGCTTTGCTTGATTGCTGGTGTATATTCATTGACGTTATTTATTAGATACTTTTGATTCTAATTCACTTACTAATTCCCCTTTAAATGCTTTTTGCAATAGGCTCTGAAATAATTCTTCTGACTTTTTAATGTTGGCTTGAGCTTGTTGTTTTTGATCATTTAGTATTGATAGTGAATCTAAAAATACTTGCATCGTAGCTTCATCGGGGATCAATACTTTGATAGATGTAATATCACTTTTCTTAAGATGAAATTGTCCAACTCCACCACCCAAGGAACTTCTAAGATTTCTCAGATGAAGTTTTAACAAATTGAACAGATATTCTTTATTTGGACTATTCTTTTTTGGTTTTAAATTGTAAATGTGCTGATTGAGCATGCCAGTTTCTCCATCATATAGATACACATCTATAGACGCTTGTACTCCTGCCCATGAAAACAATAAGTCCCCTGCTTCAACTTTTAACTTCTCAATCATTTCTCCCTCATAGAGCCAGTAAGGAAAATTTGGCTTATGTAAATTTGAAATTCTAACAAGTTTATAGCCATAACTTCCAAGCTCCGCTTTCTTCCATGCCTTGCCTGAGTAAAAATCACAAAGCTCTCCTAATGGCTTAACCTTAAGGTTTTTACTATTAGACACAGGATCACCAAACATATCCAAGAAAAGACTTTGGATGAGATCATCGTATTTTTTGAGAAGTGCTTGATCTTTCTGTCTTAGTTCATCGGCAGCATCAAGTATGGCAGCAATGCGTTCTTGAACTGCTAATGGAGGGAGTGGTACTTTAAGTTTTTTTATTTCAACCAGATGCAGATTCTTTATGGTTGCAACTTTCGAATATTTTAGAGCTTGTCTTAGAGCAAAAGATGTATTTAAAAAGTAATTAAGGTACTTGGTATTTACAATTTTATGATTTGGCTTTATTAAGCATAAACTCACGAATATACTGAATTCGAAATCCCAGTCTACTATTTTTCCTACCCCTATAGTGCCATTTTTCGAATATAATATATCACCCTTTTCTGGGTGGCATCTTTTAATTAACTCTAAGTGTTCTTCATTTGAGATATATTTTTTAGAATTATTGCTTGCTGTTATATCAGTAACTCTAAAAAAAGGGACACCACTTTCAGTGTACTTCGGAGTATGATGTGTACCATCTGTGATTTTGGTACAAATATCCATTAGTTTAACTTTATTCATCCCAAAACCTCCTTTAAAAGATTTAAGGCTTTTGTACGGTCAGCATCTAATTGCTCTATATCTGCAATAATATCTTTGGGAGCATCATATTCTACTTCCTCATATTCAATTTCCTTGTATCGGTTTATGCTTAAATCCCAATCATTGGCTTTGATCTCTTCAAAGGGCACTAAAAAGGACTGATCGGTACGTTTTCTATCTTTCTCAGGTGAGGCTTCTTTTTCATGTCTCATAGGGTTCACGGTGTCCCATCTCAACAGTATATCGGCAATGTCGCATTTATCTCTGATGCTAGCCTTTTCTACTGCCTTCTCAGGTGCAGTAAAGCACTGCTCGAATTCCTCAGTATTCACTAGTAAGCTTCTTTTGTCATCTAAGCTGTAACCATCGGCTTTCATGTCGTAAAACCAGACATTATCTGTACCACCTGTACCAGTTTTGGTGAAGAAAAGAATGGCAGTGCTTACTCCTGCGTAAGGTTTAAAGACTCCACTAGGCATGGATATAACAGCATCTAGTTTATTCTTTTCTATAATCTCTTTTCTGATCTCCTTATGGGCTTTAGAACTACCGAAGAGTACACCATCGGGAATAATAACGGCACACCTACCACCAGTTTTTAAGGTACGTAGCATTAATGCCAGAAATAGTAATTCTGTCTTTTTAGTCTTTACGATATTTAATAGTGCGTCATCCACACCATCATAATCAAGGCTGCCTTTAAATGGAGGATTAGCCAAGACTAATGAAAACTTTTCCTTAATATTGGAATTGCCTTCACTTAAAGAATCTACACCAATAAGCTGTGGGTTTTCTATACCATGGAGTTGCAGGTTCATAGCACCAATACGGAGCATAGTGGAGTCGAATTCCATACCCGTGAACATTTCCTTATTGTAGTGCTCACGGAATTTCTTGTCATTAAACCAGTCAGGATGCATGTCATGCAGGTACTCACCTGCAGCAACTAAGAAGCCTGCAGTACCACAGGAAGGGTCACAGATAGTATCTGTTTCGTTGGGTTCTACCATATCCACCATCATCCTAATGATATGCCGTGGGGTTCGAAACTGTCCATTTTGACCTGCAGAAGCTACTTTTGAGAGCATGTACTCGTAGAGATCACCTTTTGTGTCCCGATCATCCATTTGTATTTTCTTGATCATTTGCACTACAGTGTCAAGTAACTTCGGAGTTGGAATCATGAAGGTAGCTCCTTTCATAAATTCACCGAAGACACCCACCGAAGCACCAATTTGCTTCATGTGTTCGAACACGGTTAGAGGTCTTTTCTCTGTCGTTTTGGTAAACAGATCAAACATAGTGTTGGGATCAACATTAGAAAAATGACTCCAACGTAATTCCTTGTGTTCATCGCTATAGATAGGATTTTCAATAGGCTCACCTATCATATTAGCTTTACGCTCTTCAAGCTGCTGGCGTTCATCCATCCTTCGCAGGAACAAAAGATAGGTAAATTGCTCTATTACTGTGAGAGGATTGGCAATACCACCAGTCCAGAATGATTCCCATATTTTATCTACTTGAGATTTTAGTTCTCCTGTTATCATGAATTTATTTGTTACCTGATTTTTACAACTGTCATTTATATAAAATGAAAATTGATTTTCAGATAGTTATTTACACTTTATGATTATATAATTCAATTAAATTTCAATATAGCAAAAATCAAATAAATGTCCCTTGTAATAAAGAGATCAATTTATTTTGCTGCTCGTATTGAGGTTGGCGAACAACGTAGATATTTGTTCTTTAGGTGTATGGCTTTAAATCAATTTAAGTATTGATTGTCAATTATTCTTATTAGTTTCCGACCATATTTTAAGTTTTTGATCAATTAATTATTTATTCTTCTAATATATAATCGATCATACGAAATCAATCAGATTTACTAAAAGATGAGCGAAATTACGATACATACTATTGAGGAATTCATATCCAAATTAACTTTCTTAGATGAAACTGATGTTTTTAGAGGACAGCCAGATGTTGATTTTAAATTAATCCCAGCTATCGGTAGGATTCCCTTTAAAGAACCAGAAAACATATTAAGTCAATTTGAAGAAGAGATATTTCATGGCTTCAAAAGGAAAGCTCCTCTTTTTATGGACAAAATACCCGATAATGAATACGAATGGTTGATATTGGCACAACATTATGGTTTACCTACCCGACTTTTAGATTGGACATATAATCCACTTGTGGCTTTGTATTTTGCAATCGAAAATGAAAATAAATCTGATGCTTGTGTATATCAAGGAATGTTTAATACTTACATAAATTCAGAACAGATGAAAACACAGAATCCATTTAAAGTAGGGATGTCATTGGGTGTGATTCCTACTCTTGATAATAAAAGATATTTATCACAAAATGGACTTTTCTCTATTCATCCCACTCCTTATCAGGAAGACTTTAAATTTGTAATGAATAAATATATTATACCTTATGAAAGTAAAGTTTCAATGCGATGGAAATTACGTAAACTGGGAATAACAAAAGCTTCGATATTTCCCCAACTGGATTCAATAGGGTATGATATTTTACAAACTAACTACTCTAGGTATGACGGTCACTTTAAGAAGTAATTTCATTCCTGCTCATAGAAATAGAACCATGAGTATTTAAATTCAAGAGTTAATCTAAAATTTACCAGACTAAGTCCATCGATTCTTTTTTAAAGAAGTATTATTATGACTTACTGAAGTCACAATGACAATCTAATAAGTTGTCTAAATTTTCATTCTTTCTGGAAACATCAGGTTTTTCACAAGATCGATAGGAATTAAAGCAAAGTCCTTTTAATGGATTAAAATAGTATTCATGGTTATAGAGATCAAAAGCAGATTGTAAGTGAGCCATAATATTGAACTCTTCTTCTGTCCAATCGCTGTAACTTCCAATTAGATGACATTTAATTCTAAATTTCGGATATCTACTTTCCTTTTCCAAATAGCCTCTCTGTCTTAAATATCCGATCAGATAAGATCGATATTTCAATATTCTTTCAATTCCTGATATTGTGATCCCCTCAAGATTCAAATCAAATAAATGGATATCAAAAAATACTTCATCCTGTATTTTGCTTAAATGACTGCACACCAAATCTACCTCACTGTCTTCTATTGGGAAATTATCTTCAAAAATGACTTTAGTTCGAGCGGCATTCTTTTCAAGGCAAAAACTTATTAATTTCTTTTCTAAGATGCCTGTACCGTTGTCATCATTTTTCACTAAAGAATTAACTAAATCAGATTTTTCCTGAAAGGCGATGTTTATGTTCTCCATTGATTTTATGTTTATTTTTATACAATGTAGAACTCTTTTTTTTATTCAAAAAATGTCATAAAGCTCCCAAATATAACGATAAATACGCTTTGATGGGTTTAGAAGATTTGTATAAACGATATCATAGGAGTGTAACAAAACTTATTTTTTTAAAATTATTTTGCATTCTATATCTTTTTATATTTTTCTTCAATAATTTAAGCTTCTAAAAATTTCACCTTATTCAATCCTACCTGCATTATATCGAACTGAGTGTATTTATTGGTAATTAAAACCTGTAAATTTTGTACCTAGAGGGAACTGCTTGTAAATAAAAAAGCCTTATAAACTACTTATAAGGCTTTTTTAGTAAGATTAGACTTTTTAATTACAATTATTATATGACAAGTGGTAGGTAAAACCTCCTTTTGTCCATGTGATTGGAAAATCATATTCATTATAAATGTAAGTTTGATTATAGGTGTCCTCTTGACTAGAGATTGATTTTACATTATTTTGACTAAAGAGCCTGAAATATGAAAATACGTCATCACTTCCTGCCTGTAAACTTAGAAAGAAATTATTATAAAACGGATTAATTTTGTCATCATGCGTTGCACTGAAAACTTCAGAAGTCTCGTTGCTACGATAAAAAACTATTATCTCTGTTAAGTTTTCACCAGTGTAATTAAAAATAAGAGAGTCTTTCGGAGATACTTCTCCTCGTAAAGCGTAATTTAATTTATTATTTTCGTTATAATTAAATTCCTCATATGGGTCTGTTTGTCCATTAAAAAGAACTGCCTGAAGTAGGTTGTCACTATTCTGTACAAACATCCCATCTTCATCGAATGAATTCGATATATTGTCAATCGAGGCGTTATCACGAGAAGTATACATTTTTACGGTATCACCATCATAATCAAGTCTTGTAAAGTTTACATAACTAGAATAAACTCTATAAGTTCCTGTAACTTTATTTTGATTATTATATACAATACTGTCATAATATCTGTCATCGTGCTGTATTTTCTTCAGTAAGCAAGCACTAGATTGAATATTCAATGTATATGTTTTCTGAACAATGTCACTGTCTTCAAATCCAGATTTGATAGTCTTAGCCCGTACGATATACGTACCACTTTCAGATAGCACTAAAGGGTCGTTGTAAACCTGAGAATTATCTTCAAGTGATGCATCAATACTGTATAGTATTGTAGATCCACTTTCGTCTGATGAAAGATCAATTGTAAGCGGCTCTTGATAGCTACCTTCGTCAACCGAAAAATTAACTGGGTCAAGTTTCAAGACAACCTCGTCACTATTTTCATCAGTTGTACAAGCAGTAAATGCCAAGGGCAATAAAATTAGTACTCTTAAAAAATTCATTTTTCTCATGATGACCTTTTTATGGTTTGAATCAAATTTTCAAGCTAACGAACTTAGTAATTAAATTAAAAGTTCAAACTTTTGAAATAAATTAAATTATTTCGATGCTTTTTTATAAGCAATGATACAATAAAAGTGGAGAGAGTAGTACTATAGTGGCAAGAACTAAACAAGGGCTTGCTCGAGTAGCCGAAACAAAGAAGTTAGGAAGACCAATAGGCTCAAAAGATACTAAGAAGCGTAAGACCGATGGTTATAAATTGAGAGAGGCTAAGAAACTGCTGTCGAAAGCAAATAATACTCCTCCTAAATAATTCATTATTAGACTTGACACTTAAATTAGTATTTCAACTCATATATCCTCCCCTGTTAATCAGTTACCAAAAAACCGAACGTTTATTTACCCACACTATCATGAGAATCCGAGAGATGCACCTACTACCAGATGAAAGATTAGCATACACTTCACTGGCTACATTCCGAAGAGCTTACATGATATTAGAATGTGAGCATAAGCAATCATTTGTCAGGTATCGTAATTTGATGAAGAATGTAAAGAAAGTAGATGAGTTTACTCCAGAAGAGATTAAATATTATGTTGATCAATTTGAATACTGTATCACTAATGATCTAATGGTAATATCTCTAAATCTAAATTGATATACTTTATTCAATTAAAGATAAGCTATACACTATCAAATAAAACACCTCTAATGAGGTATTTCATTTTCATAACTATAAAATGGGTAAACACTGGTGCATGGGTAAAAGGAAAAGAATAATGTACCCCTAATTACCCATTTTCAATATTTGAAGATGGTCTATCTAATAGAATCAATCTATACATCATATGTTAAAAACTGGGTTTAAAGTAAGTGAGAGTGATATGTAAATATGCATAACAGTGTTAAGTCATTTAAAGCAAGATTTAATATTCTAGAACATCACACTTACAATCATCAGCATCTCACATCCATCTATTACTAGTAAATCCTAATTGATATCTTGTACATTGTAATGGTGGGGGGAGTATCCCCTCATCATTACTAGAGGGGGTATGCAGGGGGTAGTACCCCGTGCCCGCCTACAGGCGGAACTTCTAAGTAGAAGTTTAGCTAAAAGTAGATTTTATAAAATATTATAATTTTTTATTATTGGTATCTAAGCCGTTACCACTATTAAGGTTACCATTTTTGATGATACCAGAAAGTAGCTTACCTGCACCATCATAATATCGTTGATGATCAGGAGATAAACTCTCACCACGTGCTATCCGATGTTGCAGTCTTCGGTAGTTGATTAAAACTTTGTCATATCTTTGCATATCCAATTTAACGCAGTGAAGAATTTGATAGTTCTCATTATTTTATCATACAATTTCAATGTGTTATCTTAGAGAAAGTAAATCACTGAGAAAGTTGGTGAAAGAGGCAAAAAACTAACTAAAAGTTGTACCAAAAATTTTAAGGTAAGTGGTAATTGATTAAAATACAGTAAGGTAGATAGAAGAGTTTATGGTCTAGCCAACTCCACAATTAAAGCCTTTTCATTGATTTGAAGAGGCTTTTTTGGTTTTAGGGGGTGTCCCGTCTTGGAATAGCCTTGAGCAAAAAGGAAATTATAAAATAGAAAAGCCACCTCAATTCTCATCAACGTGGCTCAACCATTGTAAACTACTAAACATTAATTTTCTACTTCCTGTAATTTCGGATAATCTGTATAACCTTTATAACCAGGCGTATAGAAAGTATCAGTGTTAAATTCTGCAAGCTCACCACCGCTCTCAAAGCGTTCTACCAAATCAGGGTTTGAGATGTAAGGCTTTCCATAAGCCACCATATCTGCATCTCCATCTTCAATTACTTTATTACCCGATTCCCTGTCGAAATGTGCGTTGATCATCAAGTTGCCTTTGTACATTGGTCGGTATCGTTTGGCTATTTCAGTAACGGCTCCTTCTACATCTGATACATCATTGAAAGGTTCTGATAAGTGTAAATAAGCTAAATCATACTCATTCAATTTTTCAATGATGTAATCGAAAGTTGGAATCGTTTCTTCATTTAAAGTCATACCGAAAATACCATGTAAGGAAGGATTTAATCTTAATCCAATTCTGTTTTCAGGCATCACCTGTTTAATCTCATCAATTATTTCAAAAAGTATCTTGGCTCTGTTTTCTATAGAACCTCCATATTCATCGTCACGAATATTAGAGGTAGAACTAAAGAATTGATGCAATAAATAACCATTTGATGAATGAATTTCAACTCCATCAAATCCTGCTTCCCATGCATTGGCAGCTGCATTTTTGAAATCCTGTACAGTTTGCTTAATGTCTTCTACAGTCATCTCTTTTGGAGTAACGGTTTCTTTGAAGCCATCTGGAGTAAATGATTTTGCTTCAGGATTAAGAGCTGAAGGAGCATGTGGTAGTTCTCCATTGTGAAAATCAGGATGCGATATCCGGCCTACATGCCAAAGTTGAATAAATATTTTACCACCTTCATCATGCACCATTTTGGTAACCTCTTTCCATCCTTCTGTTTGTGCTTTTGTGTGGATACCTGGTGTGTTAATATATCCCACAGCCTTTTCTGAAACTTGAGAACCTTCAGTAATGATTAATCCAGCAGAAGCTCTTTGCTGATAATAGGTCCCTTGTAATTCTGCAGTAGCTATTTTATCAGGATTATCGGCTCTACTTCTTGTCATCGGAGCCATAATGACTCTATTTTTTAGTGTTAAATCTCCTATTTTAATAGGTTTTAGTAATGCTTGATTTGTATTCATTTTTATGTAATTAAATTTTGCTTGATTGAATTTAAGATCTAAGTTCTTCTAATAGATTATTTAACTTTTGAAGATTTTTGCTGTCCAATGAAAATTGAATTTGCTCCATCTTTTCTTTTCCCTTCTTCATTACTGCTTTACCTTTTTCAGTTAGCGCTATATACACCACTCTTTGATCCTGTGTACATCTATCTTTAAGAGTAAGCCCCTTTTCGCATAGCTTATTGAGCAATCGGGAAACATTGGAGCGGTCATCAATCATTCTATCCTTAATGACCTGCACATTGGCTTTATTTTCCGCCTGCCCATGAATGATGCGCAGTACATTCAGCTGCTGGAACGAAATATCCAAAGGGCTTAAAGCCTTAGTGATCAGATTGTCTAGCCAGTTAGCTGAATATAATAATTCAGCAATAAGTTTTTGACTTTCATTTTGAAACTGATGATTTATGATTTTTTCTATTTCCATAAGCATTCCATGGATTTATGTTCCATGGAATATAAATACGGTCATTACAGAGTAAAGTTTATGGATCCATTTAAATCATTTTAATTTAAATGTAGGATACGGTACATAACCGTCATCTCCGGGAACCTTCGGGAATTTTTTATCAATCCAGTCTTGGCGAGCCTGCCTTAATACCTCCTTATCTGAAGAAACAAAATTCCAGTTTATATAACGTTCCTCTGGAAAAGGCTCTCCTCCAAAGATGTAGACTGTGCTATTTTTGTCCATTTCAAATTGGCATAAGGAGCTATCTTTAGCTATTAAGATTTGCTTGGGATTGTATTGATTGCCTTCGCTTTTTACATTTCCTTCTAAAATATACAAAGCACTTTCGCCAAACAGGTCCTTGCCAATATTTACTTTTTGCGCTTTGCTGCTTTTAATTTCAATAAAGTAGAGATTGCTGTGAACGGGAACAGGCGATTCCTTTCCAAAGGCTTTCCCAGCAATTAATTTGATTTCAAGGCCATCCTCATTCCATTGTGGAATTTTATCTGCATCGATATGCGTAAAGGAAGGATCTGAATTTTCCAGGCTTTTGGGGAGAGCTACCCAAATTTGTAAGCCGTGTAAATGCTTATCAGAATTTCTTAAATATTCTGGTGTTCGTTCTGAATGTACAACGCCCTTTCCAGCAGTCATCCAATTGACCGCTCCGGGTTTAATTTCAACTTCGCTCCCGATACTGTCTTTATGCATAATAGACCCTTCAAATAGATAGGTTAAGGTCGATAAGCCAATATGGGGATGTGGAGGAACATCTAAGTTTTCATGATCATTTAAAGCGGCAGGTCCCATATGATCTATAAAAACAAAAGGACCGACAGCTCTTTTTTGCTTGAAAGGCAGCAATCTGCCTACCATAAAATTGCCGATATCAGCAGCGCGTTCTTCTATTATTAAAGAAATATTTGACATATCACAAGATTGATTTTAAATCTGTTAAACTCCAATTAGCGGTTCTAAGTTTTTTCAAGAATCTGAAAATTATTACTTCTCCCAACCCCATGGTGCTTCGGGTGCTGCCACTTCTTCGGTCAAATCGAATTCCACTCTGATTGGTTTATCACTGCTTACCCGTCTAAGGTTGTAGGTAAAAGTAGAATCTGTAATACTTACCCACCAAACATTTCCAGCTGCATAAGGGATAAGATCTACCGTTTCTTGATCTGCGGGGAAATATTGTAATTCAGCAAATCCTGTATTTGGGCTCGTGCCTCCGTACATGGTAATTTCGTCTGGACTTCCATCTTCATGTCTATGGTCATGCTTTAATTGAATACTTTGATCATTCAAAGTGAAAACCCATGTTCTGGAGCGGTTTTCACCGACCACAAAGGGAATTCTTATTTGGCCCTCTCCGCAAGAAAGGAAATGCATCACCAAATCTTGCTGTTGAAAGTCTTTAGGAACCGGAGCAGTGACCACTTTCCCAGCATATGCTTTTCCGCAATGTTGCTCTAGTTTTTCCCAGAAAAGGAGGTGGTTGGCTTTTTCTTCTTGGGCGATAGAAAAGGAACTAAAAGAAAATAATAGTATTGTTAGGCTAAAAAGGAATTTCATGTTGAGGATTTTATAGTAAAGTTCGAAAGATACTTCTTTGGCTTGTTTTTACCATATTTATTTTGATTTAAAAAAATGATCATAGCCAATAAGACACCCCCCTTAGCCCCCGCCAGCTGGCGGGAAGACGCACAGAATTTGTTTTTATTTTTTAATTTGATTTGTATCAAAGTAAAAAAATATTTTCAAAAGGTATTATTTAATAATAGTGATGAAACCTATTGCTTTCTACTAAAATAAAATCTGTGAGAATTATCCCCTTGAGGGGATTATAGGGGTGTTGATAGAAAAATAAGCTAAATAAAATAATATTTATATAGCTGATTATCAGTAAAATAATTCATTAAATCCATATTTATTAAAATAAATTTAAATTCTCTGTAACTTTCACTTCAGTTGTGCATCTACCTATTGTAATGAGCGAAGAAAACTACTTTAAAAATATCTACCTGAGCCAGAAAAATAAGCTCTTCCGCTTTGGCTTCTTTTTTCTGAAAGATGAGGAGGAAGCTAAGGATGCGACTCAAGAAGCTTTAATCAAGATTTGGGACAAGCGAACAGACTGGGAGTCTGTGGATAATCCCGAGGCTTGGGCAATGCAAATTGTGAAGAATATTTGCTTGGATAGATTACGGAAGAAGAAAACTGTCCAAAAGCATCAGGATTCGCTCAAATTGGAGAAGACTTTTGGACAAGACCCTGGCACAATTTCCCTTTGGCAAGACCAATGGAAAATTATGCAGGAAGTGATGGAGCAGTTGAGCGAAAAGCAAAAAACAGTCTTCATTTTAAGAGAAGTGGAAGGAAATAGTTATCAGGAAATAGCAGAGACTTTGGAAATATCCGAAGCACAAGTGAAATCTGATCTCTTTCGCTCAAGAAAATTTTTGAAAGCAAGCATGCAAAAAATAAATGACCATGGCATTAGAAAAACTCGAACAATGGCTTGAAAAATACTGGCTGGGAGAACTCAGCCAAGTAGAGGAAATGCAGTTCAAAAGCGAACTGAAAGCCAATAAGGGAAGCCTTAAGGGTGAGCTTAAACAGATGGCTGAATGGTTTGAAAGCCATGAAGAAGTCAAAGAGCACTTAAGGTTGGATGATGATTTTGATGAAAAAGTTATGAACAAGATTCATCAAAAATCACAGCCAAAAGACAGCTGGAATTGGATGAAGGTTGCCGCCTCCATCTTGGTAGTATTCGCATTAGGTTTCTTCGCTTGGTGGATGCCACAGCAGCAAGAGCAAAAGCAATTGGCTCAGCAAGAAGAAAAAGCCTATAAAGAAGCAAAAGCTACTTTAGAGTTGATGGCTTCCATGATGAATCACGGAAAAAAGCATTTAAGCTCTCTTGAAATGATTAATACGGCACAAGAGAAAGTGAAAAACACTTTTCAACCGGATAGAAAAGAAAATAAAAAAGAAGGACAGGACGGATGATTAGATAGAATCAAGAGTCTAGAGTCTAGAATCTAGACAGGAGATAGGATCTTAGATCTTAAAGTCTTACATCTTAAATCTAAGTACCTAATACTTATTACTTAATACTTAAAACTCGAAAAAAAATGAAAAAGATAGGATTAATAGTTGCATTAGCTTTAGTAAGCATAGCAGCACAAGCGCAGAATTCAGAATTCATGAAATTTTATAATAAATACTCAGGTGACGAGACGTTTACTATAGTTTCAGTGAATCAAAGAATGATTGAATTATTCTCCAATTTTGAAGTAGAAGGAGAAGAAGAGGAAGCCATGAAGAAAGCAGTTTCAGGCTTGAAAGGAATTAAATTGATTGCCAATAGCAAAACTAGTAATGGCGCAGCTTTATTTTCAGAAGCAAATGCTGCCTTTTTAAAAGGATATGATGAATTGATGACCGTAAGAGATGGTGATTCTGATATTCGATTCTTAATACAAGAAAAAGGAGGCATGGTGAATGAATTGGTCATGTTAGTAGGAAGTGACAGCAGCTTCGTAGCGGCTAGCATTTTTGGTGAAATCGACTTAAAGCAAATGTCGAAAATGGCGAAAGGCTTAAATATTTCAGGAATGGAAAATTTAGAGCAACTGGAAAATATGGAAGATGACCAAAAGTAATCTCAAAAAATAAACTTAATTTTAGCAAGGATAGGCTTATGCTTACCTTGCTTTTTTCATTTAAACTAATTTGACCATGCGAATTTTAATTCTATCTATACTCAGCATTCTTATTTTTTCTGCTTGTGAGAAGAAAATTGAAGATCCACTTAAAAGTCTTCAAGAAAAGGAAATCCATACCTTAAACATTAATCTTTATCCTAGCAATTTGAAAATGATCAATACCAAAAATGATCCTAATTTTGCTGAGGCAACGAAAGGTATTCAAAAACTGCATGTATTACAGATAAAATGGGATAGGGAATCTAAAAAAGCGGACTATGCTGAATGGAAAAGTCAGCAAGATTTCAACGATTGGGAATCTATTTTTTCTGCTAGAATGGAAAATGCGGATATTGAAATTAAAGCACCAGAAGGTAGGAAAGATATTCTCTTTGCTTCTGCTGACACCAAGGACGGTCTTTTTGTTGGTTTTCTGGAAGGAACATTCGATATTTCACAAGTTCCAGCTCTAATGAAAGCAGATTTAGACTTAGGCCCTATAGGCGACTTTATTCAAGACAAAGAAAAGCAAAAGGAACATAGAGAGAAGGTGAGAAAGATGCATAAGGAAATGAAGGGCGATTCCACTGAGAAACAATCTGAAAGCACTGAAGAATAGATTTATGGCTGAAAATATATTAGAGATTTCAGGTCTGAATAAGCGATATGGAAATATTCAGGCAGTAAATGATCTCGAGTTAAAAGTTGAGAAGGGAACTGTTTTTGGGCTTTTAGGCCCCAACGGAAGTGGTAAAAGTACAACATTAGGAATTCTTTTAGGTGTTGTGCAAAAGGATTCTGGTATGTTCAAATGGTTCGGAGAAGAACCCACTGCAGCCCAAAGAAGGCGGTTGGGAGCCATTTTAGAAAGCCCTACTTTTTATCCCTATCTTTCTGGAATTCAAAATTTGAAGATCGTCTGCAAGATTAAAAAGGTTTCTGACAGCAGAATTATGGAAGTTTTGGAGCAAGTTGGACTGGCGCAAAGAGCAAAATCTCCTTTCAAAACCTATTCACTCGGTATGAAACAAAGATTAGCCATTGCTTCTGCCTTGCTTTCTGACCCAGAAGTTTTGATTTTGGATGAACCTACAAATGGTTTAGACCCCCAAGGAATTGCAGAAATCAGAGAGCTGATTGTTAATATTGCCGAGCAAGGAAAAACGATCATTTTAGCAAGTCATTTATTGGATGAAGTCCAAAAAGTATGTACTCATTTTGCGGTTTTAAAGCAAGGAGAGAAGATCTTTCAAGGTACAGTTGCTGAAAGCTTAATGGGCAATGAGGGAGTAGAGTTATTAGCAGAAGATTTAGAGACTTTGAAATCCGTAGTAGGTAGTTTTCCATCTTTTGTAGATATGAAACTCAATAATTTGGGAAGATTGGAAGTGCAGCTGTCAAATGAAAGTCCGATTCAGGAGTTCCACCGATTTTTAATTGACAAGGGTGTTGTTTTAACACATTTAGCTTACATCAATAAATCTCTGGAGAAACAATTTTTACAACTTTTATCCGCTGAGTCATGATATTAAAATATTTACAAATAGAATGGTTGAAGCTTAAAAACTATAAGACTTTTATTAGGCTTGCCTCGCTTTACTTTTTGCTTTTACTATTGATTTTAAGTAGTGTAAAACTACTCCTTTCATGGATGACTAGCATGGGCGCAGAATTTCAGGGAATTAGTCCTGATATCATCCCATTTTATAATTTCCCTGATGTGTGGCAGAATCTCACGTATCTAGCATCTTATTTAAAGTTTTTCTTAGCTTTTATTGTGATCATATCGGTCACAAATGAATATTCGTATAGAACAATTCGGCAGAACATCATCGATGGAATGTCACCCACTGAATTTTTATTGGCAAAGCAAAGTATGATTTTTGCTTTTAGCCTTTTTAATATGTTGGTTATTTGGTTATCAGGAACCTTAATGGGGCTTTTCTATGGCTCAGGATTCAGTTTTAGTTTGTACACGATGGACATGGAATTTCTCTTGGCTCACTTTCTTGAATTAGTAACTTTCTTGAATTTGGCAATGCTGATATCCGTGCTAATGAAAAAAGCCGGTTTTGCGATTATAGGCTTATGTTTCTATGCTATTTTCTTAGAGCCTGCTGTGGTTGGAATACTAAATTATAAGTTTGATGATCACTGGTTAATTACCCTTTTCCCGATCCATGCTGTAAACAATTTGATTGAAATTCCTTTTCAGCGTTATGTATTTATGGAAATTCAGGATTTTGTGAAAGTAAGTAGTGCCTTAATTGCATTGGCTTGGTTAGCGATCAGTGTCGGATTGAATTATTATTTAATAGCTAAAAGGGATGTGAATTGATGTATGCATGATTTACTTCATGATATAAGAAATTGTACAGAATGCCTAGCTGATCTGCCTATGGGAGCCAATCCTATAGTGCAGGCATCTTCGCAAAGTAAAATCGCCATTATTGGTCAAGCGCCAGGTATTGCTGTTCATCAGTCTGGGATTCCTTGGGATGACAAAAGTGGGGATAATTTAAGGAACTGGTTAGGAGTGGACAAGAATCAGTTTTATGATGAGGAGGTTTTTGCTTTAATTCCTATGGGCTTATGTTATCCTGGAACAGGGAAATCTGGTGATCTAGCACCCATGAAAATCTGTGCCCCACTTTGGCATAAAAGATTATTCCAGGCTATGACCGAAGTAAAATTGACCTTGCTGTTGGGGAAATATGCACAGGGTTTTTACTTAGGGAAACAAGCTAAATCATCTCTGACTAAAACAGTGCAATCTTTTGAAGAGTATAGGCCGGAATATTTACCGCTACCTCATCCTTCCCCAAGAAACAATATATGGCAAAGCAAAAATCCGTGGTTTAAAGCAGAGGTCTTGCCTTACTTAAAATCACGGATTTCAGATATAATTTAATTTCGATTTAGAAATGGATTATGCTACCGCTGGAATAGGCGCAGTTTTTATTTCCTTAACCTTTTTATCATAACTTCCAGTTCCTAGTTGATTTAAGAGAGAAAAATGGCTTTTCAGTGCCACACCAAAAGATTTATGGTGATGATAAGGAACACCATATTCTGCAGCTGTTTTCTTCACTATAGGCGCAATTTTATCATAATGAATATGACAAATATTGGGGAATAAGTGGTGTTCAATCTGATGATTTAATCCTCCTACTATCCAAGAAAACCATTTTGAAGAATTTCCGAAATTAGAGGTAGTACGCATTTGATGAACTGCCCAGTTATTTTCTACACTGCCATTTTCGTCCACTTGATAAAAGTCAGTTTCAGTAATAACATGAGCGGGTTGGAAAACCAATGCCAATACAAGACCACTAATAAATTGCATTAATAGAAAGGCTAAAATGACTTGCCACCAAACTATTCCAGTGATCAAAATTGGCGCTACTAATGTTAGGGCTACATACCATGTTTTATTAAATAACATTAAGCCCAAGCCTTTTTTGAAAGTCAATCCCTGACCTTTAAGAAGCCCTCGTTTATTATAGCTAATAAGTTGATCAATATCTTTGGCTACTAGCCAATAGAAAGTCATGAGGCCGTATAATAACGGAGCATAAAATGCTTGGAATCTAAATATACCTTTGCGTTCTTGATGTGGTGAAAATCTAATAATTCCTTTTTTATCAATGTCTTCATCATACTCATCAATATTGGTGAAAGAATGATGCAAGACATTATGCTGGATTTTCCAATTGATGTGGTAAGCACCTAGGAAATTGGCTGTAAAGCCTAAAGCTTTGTTTATCTTATTGTTTTTGGAATAAACTCCATGATTGGCATCGTGCATCACACATAGTCCAATTCCTGCCATACCAAAGCCCATAACAATATAAAGTGGAAATGCTATTGCAAAGCTGCTAACTACCCCACTTAGGAGGAATGCCAATGGAATGAAGTACAATAGAAGCATGAAAACAGTTTTAGCTCTCATGGCATTATTTGCATATTTTGACAAATTATTGTCTGCAAAATATTGATTTACTCTTTTTCTTAGGGTGCTTACAAATTCTGGGTTGTCGTTCGCGTTAAATTTTACTGTGTTCTTGTTCATAAATTATTGTTAATACTACAAGGTAGCCTAAATCCAAAGAAATATGTCATTTGAGTTCAACTTTTAGACGAAAGTATCCAACTTGCATAATTTCAATCTTATTAAACCGTCAATATTAGAATAGTACATTTTGCATTATGAAGTCTAATAAGATTGTTTTAATTGACTTTCAGGTTGACTTAATATATTTTCTACGTTATTTGAATTTGACTAATCAAGTTCATGCTGATTTAATTAAATTAAAGCTATTTTTAATAATAATTATCGAATTGATGATTTTCAATTATTAACATAATTGAGTTTGTTTATTTTACCAAAGTTAAGATAGGTTTTCTTTGAAAAATACATTTATGTTTAATGATTTGGTGTATTAACTAAACATAAATTGAACAAAAAAATGCAGTAATAATAATATACGTATGTAAATAAATCGGATGAATAATAGAGCGTTTTTGTCATTTGAAAAGTAAGGCCATGCCTGATTTTCAGACATGGCTTTATTTTAAATCAAACATTTGTTCAATTATTATTCCTCATCTTTATAAATAAACACCTTTGGAGAATCTTTTTCATTCATATAACCCCTATACATTCCTGAAGTATTGAAAGGCATGGTTATGTTACCAGCTTTGTCTAATGCTATAAAGCCGCCCGAGCCTCCAAATTCCACCAATTCTTCATAAACTATTTTATTAGCTGCAGCATCCAAACTCATGCCAGCATACTTCATTTTAGCGGCTACATCGTAAGCCACTACAGACCGGATAAAATACTCACCATGCCCTGTAGCAGAAACCCCACAAGTTTCATTGTCGGCATAAGTTCCAGCTGCAATAATGGGTGCATCTCCAATTCTTCCATATCTTTTATTGGTCATTCCACCAGTTGATGTTCCGGCAGCAATATTTCCATCTTTATCCAATGCTACGCAACCAACTGTTCCGAATTTACTATCAGGAAAATCTACTAAGGCAGCACTCCTGTCTTTTTCCTCTTCTCTTTTCTTTACTCTTTGCAAGGCATCATATCTGCTTTGCGTAAAGAAATATTCCGGATCCACTAGTTCCAGTCCTTGTTCTCCTGCAAATTGCTCAGCGCCTGTTCCTGACATCATTACGTGCGGGCTATCGTCCATCACAGAAAGAGCTGCTAGAATTGGACTTTTGATGGTAGATACTCCTGCTACAGCTCCTGCGTCTCGAGTTTTACCATCCATGACTGCTGCATCCAATTCATTTTTACCTTCATTTGTGAAAACGGCTCCAACTCCTGCGTTAAATAATGGAGATTCTTCCATAATCTGAATTGCGGCAATCACCGCATCCATTGCAGGCGCTCCTGATTCCAGCTTAGCATATCCTGCCTCTAAAGCTTCAGATAGTTTTGCTCTGTATTCAGCATCCTGCTCTTCGGTCATGTTTTCACGCTTTATCGTGCCAGCCCCTCCATGAATCACTAAACTGATAGGCCCTTGTTTTATTTCTTTTTCCTCTGTTTCAATCGCCCTATCTTCAGTAGCTTCTCTTGTAGTTGGATCACAAGCTGCAATAAAGAAAAATAGTAGAAGGGCTAAGTAGTAATAGTATGTCTTTTTCATATTTGTGTAATTTTTGAATTCAATATACTTAACTATGAGACTTTAACCAAGATGAATAACTAAAGCGGTTATTTTCTTCCATAAACGCCAAAAATTCAATAATTTTCGTGAATCTTTTTTTAAATCTTTGATTTATGCAGAAAATATATAGAAATATTCTCACCATCATTTTTTCAATGTTCTCGCTATTGGCTTTTTCGCAAGCAGAACGGAGTTTGTATTTTGTACAGACTTATGACAATTCCGGCCAACCATTACAAAAGGGTACAGCATTAATTTTGGATGGTCAGGGAACGGGAACCACCCATCAAAACTTGTTTATAGGTGCCACTAGTGCTAAAGTTTTTACGCAAGACAGCACTGTTCATAATATTTCTACTTTTAATGCCCATGATCCAGCAAGTGGTTTAGTGAAATTTGCAGTGGACAATAATTTAAGTACCAAATTTCAGAAAGTGCCTATTAAGAAAGGTGATTTTAAGGAAGGAAGTGCTGCAAAGCTATTGCAAACTACAGGTATTCAAAAAACAGAAAATAGTGATGTAAAGATATCTAAATCAAAAGAAATTGAGGGTTATGGTCAGTTTGCTGTAATTCCAGATAACTTAAATAAATCTGCCATTGGTGCAGCAGTACTTGTAGGTAACGATTTTGTCGGTATTATTTTAAATAAAGTGAATGGTGTGAATGGTGCTGTGATAGTCGACCTAAGTCGTTTAGAGAAAGCAAATTCCATTACCTATGGATTTTCAAATTTTACTCAAAGAATTAACGAAAATGCACATCTCTTATCTGCCCTGAATGCTTATGCAAACAAAGATTGGTCTACTGCTTTAAAAGCGTTTGAAGAATTCGCTAATAATAATTCCAAAGACGACTTTGTATGGAAAATGGCAGGTTATTCTGCTTTTGAGACCGGAAATTATGATAAGGTCATAAGTAATTTGACTAATGCATTTAAAATAAAATCTAGTCCAAGAGCTTACTCTATTAGAGCCTTTGCTTATTTTGAACAGAAAAAATATACGGAAGCAATTAATGACTTTGCACAGGGCCAAGCCGAAAAAGTGGATGAAGCCAAATGGCATGCTTATAAGGGAATTGCTCATTATGAATCAGAGCAATTAGATCAGGCTATTCCTGATTTGGAAAAAGCAGTAGAGTTAAATAATGAAGATCCGCAAGTAAGCTACTATTTAGGAAATGCTCAATTCAAAAAAGAGGCTTTTGATAAAGCTATAACTGCTTACAACCAATCCGAAAAATTAGGCTACGAATCAGAAGTACTTTTCAATAACAGGGGTAAAGCCAAATTCCTGCTTGGAAAGTATGAAGCAGCAATTAAGGATTATACAACTTCTTTGGGTTTAAAAGCAAATTATCAAACGGCTTTGGAGAATAGGGGAGCAGCTTACTACAAAATTGAAGACTGGGATAATTCTATTAAGGATTATGAAAAAGCAATTCAATCGGGTGCCAGTGATGCCGATGTTTTCCTACAATTAGCCGAGGCTCATTTTAAAACTGAAAATTATTCTTCCGCCATCACAAATTTTGATAAAGCTATAAATGCTGGTAAAAATGATGCTGAAGTTTACAGAAAAAGAGGAATTGCTCATTTAGAAGAAGGCAACAATGATAAAGCAATAGCAGATTTCAATGCAGCCGTTCAAAGAGGAGCTAATGATGGTAAAATATTCCAGCTTTTGGGCACAGCCCAATTCGAAAAAGGAACTTATGAAGAAGCACTTCAAAATTTAGAAAGAGCTATCTCATTTCAAGTAAGCGATAGTACTCTTTATAAAAATGCAGCCATTGCAAGTCAAAAATTGAATAGAAATGAAGGAGCGATCTCTTACTTCAAAAAGGCCATAGCAAATGGGGCAAAATCTCCCGATGTTTTTGAGCAATATGCAGTGCTTTTATATGAAACCGGAAATTTACCAGAAGCTAAAATCAATATCGAAAGAGCAATTTCAGCGGGAGCAACTGGAGAAAGGCTATTTCTATATAAAGGATATTTGGCATTAGCTGATGAAAATTGGGGTGCTGCCATTTCATCTTTGCAGAAAGCAAAAGATGGAGGAGTAAAAGAAGCAGAATTATATTCCGCTACAGGAAAAGCCTATTATCATAAAGATGATTATAATTCAGCTATTGAAAGCTTAAAACAAGCCTTACAAGCTGGGGATAGATCTGCAGAAAACTATGAATTATTGGGGCAATCTTATTTTGAGGTAGGGAATTATGCGGAAGCGGCCAGATCATTAAATTCAGCTATTCAAGGGGGGATTAGTAATCAATCGGTATATTTTGCTTTGGGGCAATCATTATATGAGCAAGGAAATTTCAAAAGTGCAGTTGATGCATTAACCAAGGCTGAAGAGCAAGGAGAAAGTAGTTTGATTTTATTTGAAAAAAGAGGACTGGCTCATAATGAATTAAAATCGGCTGAACCCGCTATTGCAGATCTATCTAAAGCAGCTGAAAAAGGGAGTAAAACGATTGAGGTTTATGTGAATTTGGGAAATCTCTATTTCCGAGAACAAAATCTATTAAAAGCTGTAGAATCTTATGATAAGGCAATCAGTTTAGGTGCAAAAGATGCCATTATTTATAACAATAGGGGAAAAGCTAAATTTTTACAGGATAAAATCTCAGAAGCCATAGCCGATTATGATTTGGCTTTAGCTGAAAAGCCTGATTATGATCAAGCTTTACTGAATAGAGGTTCTGCTCACTATAAACAAAAAAATTATTCAGCTTCCATTGCTGATTTAGAAAAAACCGAGAAAAAAAGTCCTGAAGTGACGGAAATGTTAGGTTTAGCTTATTACAAAACTAAACAGTTTGAAAAGGCATTATCGAATATGGAATTAGCCATCAGTGGAGGGGTGAAAAATGCTGAACTGCATTATTTCAAAGGAAATATATTATATGACAAAGAGGAATATCGTCAGGCAGTGAACGATTTTCAAAAAGCAGAAGAAGGAGGAATAAGTGAGGGTGATTTATATGCTAAAATGGGAAATGCTTTTTTTGAATTGGGAAATTTCAGCCAATCAGCTGAGCAATTGAGAAAAGCAGTAGATAAAGGTGTTTCAGACCAAAAAGTGATTGAGAATTTAGGGAATGCACTTTATGAAGGAAAGAAATATGAAGAGGCTAGTAAATTTTTGCAAAAGGCCATAGGATTTGGTACACAAAATCCAAAAACTCATTATCACTATGCAAACACCTTATTTCGTGAAGATAGATTTAAGGATGCTATCAAATCTTACGATGAAGCAATTGGATTGGGTCAAAGGGATGAAGTGATATATAATAACAGGGGAAAGGCTAAGGCTAAATTAGAGCAGTTTGAAGCTGCTATTCAAGATTATAAACAGTCCCTATCTATTAATGAGAATTACGGACAAGCCATTCTAAATAGAGGAAATGCCTATTTCGAAATGGAAGCTTATCAAGAGGCTTTAAATGATTTTGAAAAGTCTGTGGAATTAAGTCAAACTGATAATGATACATTTACAAAAATGGGACTTTCCTACTACAAGCTCGGGAATTTTGAGCAAGCAATTGTCATGATGGATCAAGCTTATCAAACTGGAAATCAATCAGCAGATGTGTTCTACGGAAGAGGAAATGCTTATTATAGCCTAGGAGAGATTGAAAAGGCGTATTCTGATTTAAATCAGGCGATTACTTTTGGTGATAAACATCCTGAGACTTACTTCAACAGAGGGGAAATTAATTTCCAGAAAGAAGAATTTGAACTAGCCTTATCTGACTTTAATAAAGCAGAGGAGTATGGTAGCAAAGCAGAAAGACTTTATTTCCTAAGGGCTAAAACACATTATGCGTTAGATAATTGGCAAAAAGCGTTGGCAGATTTTAATTTAGCTATTGCTGCTGATAAAGAATTGTATGAAGCCTATGCCTTACGAGGTAATACCAAGTTCCGGTTAGATGATCTTACTGGAGCCATCAACGATTATAATATAGCGATTGCAGGAGGTATTAAAGAAGCAATCTATTTCAATAATAGAGGTAAAGCCAAACAGTTAAATGGTAATCTTGAACAGGCAATTGAAGATTATGATCAGGCAATTGCAACTGATGGAGAATATGCTAGGGCTTATGAGAATAGGGCATCAGCAAGATATGAACTGGAAAATTATGCAGGAGTGATAGAGGATGTGGAAAAATTGGAAGATTTAGAAGAGGCTGGCCCAAACGCTTTTTACATTAAAGCTGAATCATATTATGCCGTAGAAGATTGGGTTGGCGCAATTTCTTATTTTGAAAGATCTATTCAGGGGGAAGTTGTGAAAGCAGATTCCTATTTTAAAAGGGGTAGGTCTTATTTGGAGGTTGAAGATTACCAAGCCGCTTTAGACGATTTCAATCGAGCAGCAGAAGCTGATCCATCTAATGCAAGCATTTATTTATATAGGGCGCAGTGTTATTTGTATTTAGGAGATGTGCGTTATGCAGCTGAAGATTACTCTAAAGCCATTACCCTTGAACCTGAAAATACGGATGCTTATTACAATAGAGCTATTTTAAGAGAAGAAACTGAAAACTGGGAAGGAGCTTTGCAAGATTACGACAAGGTAGTTCAACTGAATCCTGAGGATGCATCAGCTTATTATTATAGAGGAAATGTAAAAGCTGTGCTAGAAAATTATCAGCCAGCATTAAAAGATTTGAATAAAGCAATTGAATTGAATTCTGAAGATGCTTCTTACTATAAGTTAAGAGGGAATATTCATTATCAGCTAGAAGATGACTTGAAAGCATGTGAAGATTGGGAAAGAGCTAAAAATATGGGGGATGATAGTGTGAATTATTATTTGAGACAATATTGTGAATAGGAGAAACTAGGACCAAGAGTCAAGAACTTAGAATATGGAAGTGTTAATCGGTAATTTACTTGTTTGAATTCAGTATTGCTCTTCAAGACTAACTATATAAGGTCGTTCCTGCGGAACTTACAGATATTTTATTGACTTATTGTTACCATAAGTTCGTTCCTCTGGAACTCAGGATAAATTTTTCAATTTGACTTAGTTCATTCACTCGAGAAAAGATATATTTGAGTTGAAGGTAACAAAACCTATGAGTTTCAGGCTCCTTCGGAGTCCACATCTAGTAACGTCAATCTGTTAGCTTAACCTTAGCTCTGTAAGAGCGACCTTAAACACCCATCACCCCACATCCTACTTCCACTTGTTTTCATTGCTATCACTGAATCTGCAGCAGAGGCCTAATTTCCCCCTTGGGGATTAAGCGGCTTTCTAAACTATGCCCCATCTCCTGCGTTTACTCTAGGAAAATAATTCAATAATTAGAGTTTATGCTGAATTCTGTCCAATTTTCTAAAAACCCGAATCTGTACATTTTCTTACCACTATTTTATACACTTTGGGAAGATTTTAGTTTGTCTAAATTTGACGTTGAGACCATGCGGAAGCTGGTCAATTCGCAATCGTGGTTGGAAAGAGAAGAAGTTGAACTTCTTGAGCAATATTTGAACCCAAATCAAAAACCATCTGCTCAGGAACTGAAAAATTGGCGTAACCAGATTCAATTCATCAAACCGAAAAATTTAAAGAATTTGACGGCTCTGGGTTTGGAACTGGTGAAGGCTCATCGAAATCGTCATGAATTGCAAATATCAGAAAAAGATAAAGAAGCTTTTAAAACTGCTGAGAAGGAATTAGGCTTAATTTTTAATGAATCAGCCTACAGATTTGAAAATACCCATTCTACCGTTACCTCCGAACAGGAATCAAAATCTTCCTTTGATCCTAAATTGATGCAAGAGATTTTAGATGGCTCAAAAATTGAATTGATTCAAAAAGTAAAAGATACTTTAACGAAACCTGAATTTGCATATCATCAACATGAAAAAATAGCGGATCAAAGAGGGCAAGTTTTAGAATGGTGTAAATTATTAGCAAAAGAAGGCTATGGTTCTTGGGCTTTTCCTAGAGAATATGGTGGAAGAGAAGATATGGAAGGCTACTTCACCATTATGGAAACCTTGAGTTATCATGATCTGAGCATGGTCATAAAATTCGGTGTGCAATTCGGGCTTTGGGGAATGAGCATCTATTTCTTGGGAACTGAAAAGCACCATCAAAAATATTTGAAAGAAATAGGTTCATTGGAATTACCTGGCTGTTTTGCTATGACGGAAACTAACCATGGTTCCAATGTAAGAGGATTGGAAACAACCGCCACTTACAATCATAAAGACAAAACATTCACCATTCATACTCCACACCAAGATGCCAGAAAGGAATACATTGGCAATGCTGCTTTGCATGGTCAGAAAGCTACTGTATTTGCAAAATTAATTATAGATGGAGAGGATTATGGAGTCAATACTTTTGTGGTTCCATTACGAAATAAATCTGGTGAATTGCATCCTGGAGTAGAGATTGAAGATTGCGGTCATAAGATGGGTTTAAATGGTGTGGACAATGGCTTAATTGCATTTAATAAAGTAGTAATTCCTAAAGAAGATATGCTGGATCGATTTGCCTCAGTGGATGATGAAGGGAGATTTAAAAGCTCCATTTCATCGGATAACAAGCGGTTTTTCACCATGTTAGGAACTTTAGTAGGTGGAAGAATTGGAGTTCCTCGGTCGGGATTATCTGCTGCCAAATCAGGTTTGACTATAGCCATTCGGTACGCCAACCAACGCAAGCAATTTGGTCCTGAAGGTGGGGGAGAAGTACCTATCTTAAATTATAGAATGCACCAAAGAAGGTTGATGCCATTAGTAGCTAAAAGCTATGCTATGCATTTTGCTTTGAAATACTTGACCAATCGTTTTCTTACCAAATCTGAGGAGGAAGGGCAAGAAATTGAAGCCTTGGCAGCCGGCATGAAAGCTTACGGAACATGGTTTACCACTGAAACACTGCAAGAATGCAGAGAAGCCTGTGGAGGGAAAGGATATTTATCAGAGAACAGAATTGATGCATTGAAAAGTGACACGGATGTTTACACCACTTTTGAAGGTGACAATACGGTCTTGATGCAATTAGTTGCCAAAAGTCGGTTGACTGAATTCAAGCAAGAAATGGGGGATATGAATTTCACCACCATTTTTAATTACCTAAGTAAGCAAGCCAAAACGTCCATAACAGAAAAGAATCCAATTACTGTAAGAAGTACTGATGAGAAGCATTTATTGGATTTTGAATTCCATTTAAATGCATTCAAGTACAGGGAACGGGCAATAGTGGCTTCAGCCGGCCAGCGTATTAAAAGATTGGTTGATGAAGGAATGGATTCATTTGATGCAGTAAACGTAGCGCAACATCACCTGATAAATGTTGGGCGTTCTTATATTGAAAGAAAAGTATTAGAACGATTTCAATTGGCTGTGGAGACCACACAAAATAAAGCTTGTAGGGAAGCATTGCAACAGTTATGTCAGTTATATGCTTTGCACACAATCGAGCAAAACAAGGGTTGGTATTTAGAGCAAGGCTATATGGAAGGTGTGAAAACTAAAGCGATCCGTAAAATGGTCAATCAATTATGTTGGGAATCCAGACAAGATGCCATCGGATTCACTGATGCATTTGGTATTCCAGATAAATTGCTGGCTGCGCCTATAGCATTTAATTAGTATTGAGTAGTGAGTACCGGGTATTGAGATGACGGTTAATCTATTTGAGTATTGACCTAGGAAAATCAAACTTCTCAGGTTCCAATTCTGATCCCTCTTAATGTTAATAAGGTAAGAGGATTTCAGGTTTCCGCTTTAGCGAAAAACCTTTTGTTTTCTTTTGTATCTATTGTAGTTGAAAAAAATCTATGTTAATTGGTGCCAACCTCAGCAAATTTTACCACGACCTGTCCCGCATTTATCGGGAATAGAAACAATACAACACAGAGAAAATAACCAAGGTTATTTTTCAGGATAGTATTAAAAGTTAAGGTTTTAAAGCTTAACATAATAGCATTGGAATACTCCTTGTGGGTTAGGAGACTATTTCTGGTCTGACCTCCGGTGCTGACCTAATTATCCTAGATCCTTCACCCAACTATTTATCTCAATTAAATTTCAACTGGCAACAAGGCATCTTTCTTAGAATATTTGGTCAAACAAACTTCCTACTTCCCGCTTCCAACTTTTCAATAATCCCCAAACTTCACACTCACCATACTATTGTATTCCATGCCAAGTAGTTCAGCTGCATTGCCCTGTTTTATTCCAATCTCTAATACGCCTTGGTCATTGAAAATAGCAAAAGCTTCACCACCCTGACTTTCATGATAGTGCATTTGAACACCCGTTAAAGAATAATTTCTGAATTTAATCTGGACACTTTTTCCTTTGCTTAGAATATCATAATCATACTTAAGGATATCCGTAATCAGATTTCCATAATCATCTATATGTACCACATGCCCTTGAATAATTTCCCTTGTGGCTTTTACTTTAGGAGTAATGAATTTCTTGAATTCTTCAATAGCTAGAGGTTCTCCAATTCCATCCAAAGTGCCAGAATTCAGGATTTTTATAGCAGATGATGCTAAAATATCCTTAGCTGGAAAATTGCCTTTAATTTCTTCTTCAGAAGATATTTTTATGATTTTATCGGGATCTTTTTCTCTTAGTAAGCTTAGTAAACCATTATTGCTTCCTAGGAAAAAATGTTTTTTGATTTCTAGAGCAATCATTGCTTCATTGGGCTCAGAACGGGAATTTACCGCTACTAAATGAACACTTCCTTCAGGAAAATCGTTGTAAACCGATTTTAAAACGTGAGCAGCATGAATGATATCGTGCTTGGTGATGTTATGAGATATGTCAATCACTTGAAGACTAGTATCTTCACTCAGTATTTTGGCTTTTACCGCTGCCACATAATGGTCGCGCCAACCGAAATCTGATAGAAAAGTGATTAAAGGCATACAAAAAATTGAATTATTGTTAAATTTGTTAAAAACAAAATTACATAAATTTCAGTACTAACATATTGAGACATCATAAATAAGAAAATCATTTGGTAGAAAAAGTTATTACTTTAGAAAATGTATCCTTGGTGGATTTTTTAGGTGTAGAAAATCGTAATATCAACGAACTTTCGTCCGCTTTTCCTAAATCTAAAATTATCTCACGAGGAAATGAAATCAGAATACAAGGAAGCACTCCAGAAATTATTCGCATCAATCAAATTGTGCATTCACTGGTAACACATTACCACAAATTTGGGAAAATTACAGAAGAAAGTGTAAAAACCTATTTGAATGAGGAGCATGAAGAGAGCCAGAAAAAACTGGATGTTAATGCGGATGAGACTTTGGTTTTTGGCACAAAGGGCTATGCCATTAAGGCCAAAACTCCCAATCAAATTAAGTTGGTAGAAGCCGTTAGAAAAAATGATTTAGTTTTTGCTATTGGTCCAGCTGGTACGGGGAAAACCTATGTTTCTGTTGCCATGGCAGTGCAAGCTTTAAAAAATAAAGAAGTAAGAAAAATTATTATAACGCGACCTGCTGTAGAAGCGGGAGAAAATTTAGGCTTTCTACCAGGTGATTTGAAGGAAAAAATTGATCCCTATTTGCGCCCGATCTATGATGCTTTGGATGATATGGTGCCTGCTGAAAAGTTGAAATATTATCAAGAAAATAGAGTGATAGAAATTGCTCCCTTGGCTTATATGAGAGGTAGGACTTTACACAATGCATTCATTTTATTGGACGAAGCTCAGAATACAACTCCTATGCAAATCAAAATGTTTTTGACCCGTATGGGACCTCATTCTAAAGCAATCATTACAGGAGATATGAGTCAAGTAGATTTGCCAAAAAAGCAAAAATCAGGATTGATTGAATCTACTCAGATCTTAAAAGATATTAAAGGAATTGGTATTGTGCACTTGAAGGGAGAAGATGTAGTGAGGCATAGATTGGTAAAACATATCATTGAAGCTTATGATAAAAATGATGCCCTGATTGAAAAAGAACACAAATGATTGTAGTAAAAGTAGTTGAGACCCAAGACGAACTAAAACAAATATTCGCTATCCGTGAAGAAGTATTTGTTAAAGAACAGAAAGTTGCTCCAGAGGAGGAATATGATGAATATGAAGAAATTTCTACTCACTTCATAGCTACTGATGACATTGGAAACCCGTGTGGTACAGCCAGATGGCGCTTTACGGAAAACGGGATGAAACTGGAACGATTTGCGGTTTTGCAATCACACAGAGGAAAAGGAGTAGGGCAAGCATTAGTAAAAGCTGTGATCGATAACATCAAAGAAAATCCTAAAGCTTACAGCAAAAAAATGTATATGCATGCTCAAATTCCTGCTGTATCGCTTTATTCACGTTTTGGTTTTGAGAAAGTAGGCGATCAGTTTGAAGAGTGTAATATTATGCATTACCAAATGGAGATGATGAATAATTAGAATCGGAAAACGCTATTTTCGTTTTGTTAGTAAACTATTAGTTAAACCAATTGGCTATTTCAAGCATGTTATTTACTTTAGTATATGCAACAAGCCTGGAACCGATATGCCTTTATCCGTTTTGTGCTATTCATGGCACTTGGAATAGTCGCTGGTACTTTCCTTTCTGATTTTTATCAAATAATTCTTCTTGTTTTTGGTGCGATAACAGTTTTGTATCTTTCGGCTCAATTTTTTAGAGGTTATCAATTTCCTGCTCTTCAATCCGTTTCCTTTGCTGTTTTAGCTTTTTTAATCTGTTTTTCTTTTGGTTATCTCAATGCTTTCTGGAAATCTGAAAAACATGATGAAGCACATTTGCTTAATGCAAATACTGATGAAATTGAAGCTTTTGAAGCCATTTTGATAAATGCAGGAAAAACCACTGAGAAAACGTATGGCTTTAAAGTAGAAATTCAACAGGTTTTACTTAATAATGAATGGCAAAATTATAGTGGAAATGCCATGACTTATTTCCAAAAGGATAGCCTTTCAAAAGCTTTACAATATGGTGATCAATTACTGATTAAATCTCAACTCAGTGAATTAGAGCCCCCGAAAAATCCACTAGAATTTAATTATAAGCGATTTTTAGGTTTTGATCAAATCTATCATCAACAATATATTAATTCAAGGAATTGGCTAAAGCTTGATGAGGAACAAGGGAATTTGGTCATGGCTTCTTCCATTAAAATAGGTCAATACTTGGAGGGTATTATGAATAAATACATTCAAAATGACCGCTCCTTAGCTATAGCCAAAGCCTTAACTTTAGGGATAAAAGATGAACTGGATAATGACTTGAGAAATGCTTATGCGGCTGCAGGTGCAATGCATGTTTTGGCGGTAAGTGGATTACATGTGGGGATCATCTTTTTGATTGTTTCCACTCTGCTTAAGAAGTGGCGAAATCGTAAAAGAGGCAGAGTCTTTTTTGCTATTATCAATATATCTGTTTTATGGGCTTATGCTTTTATAACAGGACTTTCCCCATCCGTTCAAAGAGCAGCTATGATGTTTAGCTTTATCATTTTGGCTCAAGCCATGAAAAGACAAACCAATATTTACAATACCTTGGCAGCTTCGGCTTTTGTGCTTTTAAGTTTTGATCCTTTTTTACTTTTCTCCGTAGGTTTTCAATTATCATATTTGGCAGTTTTAGGCATCGTCTTTTTTCAGCCCAAATTATATGGGTTATTACAGTTCAAATATGTTTTATGGGATAAAATCTGGGCTATTACTTGTGTTTCCATAGCTGCGCAATTGGCCACTGCTCCCTTAGGTTTGCTGTATTTTCATCAATTCCCGACTTATTTTTTCTTGTCCAATCTTGTAGTAATTCCTGCAGCATTTGTCATTCTCAACAGTAGTCTATTTTTAATGATTATTTCAATTTGGGATTGGGCAGCCGAAAGGATTGGCTATGTTATTGACCATTTTATTCAAGTCATTAATTATTTGGTTTTCAGTCTGGATTATCTTCCTAACAGCACCATTGATGGTATTTTTATTAATACACCAGAGAGCTGGTTGATTTACATTGCCATTTTCTTTATTGCCCTTTTCATATCAGAGAAGAAATTGAATTATTTGAAATTAGCAGTTTTAAGCTTGTTTTTCATGAGTGCTAGTATCTGTTTGCGTCAATATGAAAATTTTCATGAGAAGAAATTGATCGTGTATGACACTGGAAAGCATCATGCACTGGCAATTAAGAACGGATTCTCTCAATATCTGAAAGTGGAAGATGAATTGGCTAAGGATAAAAATAAACTTAGATTTCACGTTTACCCAAGTCAATTGCAAGCTGGCATAGCTGATTTTCATCCTGATAGTTTTGAACCAGAAAATCAAAAGGAATTGTTTGAAGATTTCCATGGATTGAAGTTAGCCATTTGGGAGGGTAAACGAATTATTCATTGGCATCAGGAAATAGATGAAGATTTCACATTTAAGGATCCGATCGATCTTGATTTATTGATTATTAGTAATAATACATTAAAAAAACCTGAGAAGTTACTGGATTTTTTCAATCCTAATAAGATTGTTGTGGATGCGTCCAATTCTTATTATAACATTCAAAACTTTAAAGCTAAATTTGAGGAGGAAAATTTAGACTATTACATAGTACCCGAAAATGGTGCTTTTGAATGGAAATTATAAACTATGGAATTAACTAAGATTGAAATTAAAGACAGAATTGGCTACATTACTTTAAACCGACCTGAAAAGAGAAATGCCTTAAGTTATGAATTTGTGGGCGAACTGAAGCAAGCTTTTGTACAACTAAAGGAAGATAATAATGCAAAAGTAATAGTGCTTAGAGCTGAAGGAAAAGCTTTTTGTGCTGGAGCTGATCTAGCTTATATACAAGGGTTACAAAATAATACTTATGAAGAAAATCTTGAAGATTCCAATCATTTAAAAGAGCTTTTCTATGAGATTTACACTTATCCTAAAGTAGTGATAGCAGAAATTCAAGGACATGCCTTAGCCGGAGGCTGTGGATTGGCTACAGTCTGTGATTTTTCTTATACAGTACCTCATGCAAAATTCGGCTATACGGAAGTGAAAATTGGATTTATTCCTGCTATAGTTAAGGTGTTTTTATTAAGAAAAATAGGAGAAGGAAAATCAAAAGAATTGTTGTTATCCGGAAAATTATATGAAGCAGTTGATGCCCAAAAAATGGGCTTAGTCAATGAAGTGGTGGAAACCGAAAAGCTTTCAGAAACCGTTTATGAATTTGCCCAACAATTAATTCTAAACAATTCAGGTCAATCCATGGCTTTTACTAAACAAATGATAGCTGAAGTGCAAGAAAAAGGCTTGGAAGAAGGCTTACAATATGCAGCTGAGCAAAATGCCATAGCCCGTGCTTCAGAAGATTGTAAAAAAGGAATAGCTGCATTTTTGAATAAGGAGACACCTAGTTGGTAAAATGATTTTAAGATCTACTTTAGAATAAAACTAGTACGCAGGCGTCTTTGACGCAAAAATGTCTCGCAGAGGCGCAAAGCCGCAAAGTTTTTTTAATTCTATAGAGATTTAGTTTAAGTGCTGTGAATATTTGATGAAAATTGTAAATTAGGTAAATCACTTTTTCGTTTTATGTCTATGATTGAAATAGTTAATATTAAAGATATTGAAGGTGAACAATTCATTAAAATACCTACAAACTTCAAATTGAAAGGCGATAAAGTTTATTTCAAAAAATTTGGAAACGCATTTTATATTATTCCATTTGATGATCCATGGCAAAGCTTATTGGATAGCATGGGAAAGTTTTCTGATGATTTTATGGAAAACCGTAATCAACCAAACATATGAAATATGAAGAATCTAAATAAATGAAATTTTTGTAGATAAACGTATGTGTTTAATAGTTCAAACACCAAATTTTAGAACTGGATTTTAATTTCATAAAATATCTTTATAAACTCCATGCAAAACCTAAAAGCCATTGATGTTCTCCAAAAGTACTGGGGCTATGAAGCCTTCAGAAGTATGCAGGAGGATATTATCAATTCCGTAACCTCTGGAAATGATACCTTGGCTTTGTTGCCAACTGGTGGGGGAAAATCTATTTGCTTTCAAGTGCCTGCCTTGATGAGCGAAGGCTTATGCTTAGTAATTTCACCGCTAATCGCCTTAATGAAGGATCAGGTAGAGCAATTAAAGAGAAGAAAAATTCCTGCAGCTGCCGTTTATTCGGGTATGACCTATAGGGAAATTGATATTCTATTGGATAATGCCGCTCATGGCGCCTATAAGTTTCTTTACGTTTCGCCAGAAAGGTTAAAAACCGAATTATTTCTGGAAAGGGCTAAAAAAATGAATCTTAATCTTCTCGCAATAGATGAAGCGCATTGTATTTCCCAATGGGGTTATGATTTCCGCCCACCTTATTTGGAGATTGCTAATTTCCGAGAATTATTTCCTGATTTGCCCTGCATAGCTTTAACTGCAACTGCCACTGAAGACGTTAAAATCGATGTTCAAGAAAAGCTGAATTTTAAAAATGGAAAGCTTTTTCAAAAGAGTTTTGCACGAGATAATCTTTCTTACTCGGTAAGAAAAGTAGAAAATAAGGAAGCCAAGCTTTTTGAGATTTTACGAAAAATATCAGGTACATCTGTTATATATGCAAGAAACCGAAGACGTACAAAAGAAATAGCTGAAGCTTTGAAGAAAAATGGGTTTTCAGCAGATTTTTATCATGCCGGACTTTCACAAGCTGATCGAAATGCTAAGCAGGATGCTTGGTTGAAAGATAAAACCAGAATTATTGTGGCCACGAATGCCTTCGGAATGGGTATTGATAAGCCCGATGTACGCACTGTAATTCACTGGGAGTTGCCTGATAATTTGGAATCCTATTATCAGGAAGCGGGCAGGGCAGGGCGTGATGAGAAACCAGCTTTTGCTGTTGCGCTTTACCATCCTCAGGATTTCAAAGAGATGGAAGAGAAACATGAGTTGGCCCATCCTGAATTTGATTTCCTTAAAAAGCTTTATCAGTCACTGGCAAATTACTTTAAAATAGCGATTGGCTCAGGCGAAATGCAAAGCTATAATTTTGAAATTCAGGATTTTTGTCAGCATTACAACTATGAAGTTTATCCAGTTTTTCATGCGTTAAAAGTACTAGAAGAGGAAGGCTTTATTCAACTGAATGAACAGTTTTTCCGACCATCTGGATTACATATTAATCTGGATTTTAAGGATTTATATGCCTATGAAATTGCCAATGCCAAATTTGAAAAGCTGATTAAAACGGTATTGCGAATTTATGGCGGAGATATTTATCAACAAGTTATATTTATAAATGAATTGCAAATAGCCAAAATGGCTGAATTGAGTCCGAAAGAAGTAGTAAAACAATTAAATTATTTGGATAAGGAAGGAGTGATGGATTATTCACCCAAATCAGATTCTCCACAGTTAACCTTTCTGGAAGCACGTCATGATGCTAACAAACTGCCTTTGAATAAAAAGCGATTGGAGGAGCGGAAGAAAAGCAAATACGAGAAATTGATGGCAGTGAAAAATTATGTTGAAAATGATTTAGTCTGCCGTACTTTAAAATTACTACAGTATTTTGGAGAATATAAAGAAGAGAAATGCGGAGTATGCGATGTTTGCATCAATGAAAAAAAATCATTGCATCAGGATAAGGATTTGGAGCAAAAAGTATTACAAATCCTGAAAGATTCCCATTTGAATATTGAGAGACTTTTAGAAAACATTGAAGGTTATGCCAAAGAGAAAGTAATTTCTACTGTGCGAAAACTGGATGATGAAGGTAAATTGAAAATGGATAAACTGGGGATGTTGAGTTTGGTAAATTAACGGATTCATCTTGTATCATTCTAAGAGTGAAAATAATTTCGATTCCTTATTCTTTCTTTTATTTCAGCCTTGCGAATAAAAACCTTAAATTTGCAGAATATCTAAATCAAAACTTTTTCATGATTACCATCGCCAAACCAGAAATTGCACGTGCCATCTCTTTAGAATTATTAGATGTTGGAGCTATACAAATCAGACCAGCTAAACCATTTACTTGGGCTTCAGGCTGGAAATCTCCAATTTATTGCGATAATAGGTTAGCACTTTCCTTCCCTGAAACACGAAGTATTATCAAGCATTATTTATCTGATGTCATAAGATCGCAATTTCCTGATGCTGAAGCGATTGCTGGCGTTGCCACAGCCGGTATTCCGCAGGGCGTTTTGGTTGCCGAATCATTAGATCTTCCTTTTATGTACGTGCGTTCCAAACCAAAGGGGCATGGAATGGAGAATTTGGTGGAAGGAAAATTAGAGAAGGGTCAAAAAATTGTATTGGTAGAAGATTTAGTATCTACTGGTGGTAGTTCTATCAAAGCAGCAGAAGCTTTAAGAGAAGCTGGTGCTGATGTGTTGGGAATGGCAGCAATTTTCACTTATGGTTTTGATGTGGCAGTAGAAAATTTTGAAAAAGCTCAAATTAAGTTGGTCTGCTTAAGCGATTATCCGCATTTGCTTGAAGAGGCTTTAGTAAAAAAATTAATTCAAAATGATGAGTTAGCGACCTTAAAGGAATGGCGAGATAATCCTTCTGACTGGAGTCCGGCAGCCCCTTAATCCCCAAAAGGGAACTGGTCTCACAGATTTGTATCTATAGTGACAATAAACTTTATCACTTTTTACTTTTATTTCTAATATTAGCTACAAATTATTAATTACAATTTTTCAAATTAAAAAGCAGATTTAATTCAGGGCGTCTTCCCCCCTTTGGGGGCTAGGGGGCTTTTAGCCTTCTTAACATTGGCAACCACTATTGCAAACAGAATTGTAGCAACTCCTATCCATTGCAAAGCTGTCACCTCTTCAGCTAAAAGCCAGCTAGAAAAGAAAACCGCTACGGGTAATTCAGCTGAACTTAGAATGCTGCTTAGCCCCACTCCAGTTTGCGGGATGCCATAAGCGTAGAATAAAGGAGGAATTACAGTTCCAAATAATGCGAAAATTAATCCCCATGACCATAATCCTGCAGACATACTTCCATTCCATAGAAATTCAGGAGGGAAAATCACAAAGATGAAAAGGCATGCCCCCGTTATCATCATTGCACTTTTCTGAACAGGAACCAATGCATTGCCGACCCTTCCATTTGCCCAAATAAATACTGCATAAAAAAATCCTGCTAAAAACCCATATCCTATACCTTCTAAACTAAACGGGATATTGTCTAAGCTGTAAATATTACCTGCTAAATAGGTTCCAAAAAGGATGAAGATAACTGAAATCCATTGCATTCGAGTAGGAAATTTTTGGTGAATGATTATTTCCAGAAGCATGCTGATCCAAGTAAATTGCATTAATAGAAGTATCCCAATCGAGGCAGGAAGTTCTTGGATGGATTTATAATAACACAAGCTTACCAATCCTGTGCTTATTCCAGTAAGTAGTACTTTCCAGCTATTTTTCCAAGTAAAATGAAATTTTATATTTTGAAATAAAGCCCTTCCAGCTAAAATAAGCCACAAAATTATAGCACCAAAGAAAACTTGTGCTCCTGTTACTTCTGCTAAAGTGAAGCCTTCTTTATAGGAGATTTTAACTAATGTGGTTAAAACCCCAAAACTGCAAGCACCTAAAAATACCAATATAGCTCCTCTGATCATTCCTTTTAATTTTTTGGATTGCAAAAATGAGGAAATTTTAGAAATATGAGGTATGAAAGTTGAAATATAAAAGGCAGGTATGAAATGTCGGACATTTTTCATGTCAGACATTGGGCTGATACTAGAGATAGTGCCTCGCTGGAGATTAATGTGTTCCAAAAGTTGGCGCAAGTGGTTCGCATGTGTCACTCCCCCTCAAATAGCAAGCGTCCTCTTGTGCTTGTTTCTTTGTTGCTTCTGCCGCATGTAAATCGCAAGTGCCTGAGATAGGAATTTGCTATTCCTCTTTCTCCATATCCGGCTGCCCATTGACCTCAAACCCAAAAACATCGTTCCGGGCATAATGTCCAATTACATCAAAATCCATTTTTGCTCTAATTATTTCATCATGATCTATTTCTGCGGTGAGTAATCCTTCTTCATGGTACAAAGGCCCTGCCAATACTTTCCCTAAAGGAGAAATAATGACACTACCGCCTCTTGATAAAATTTCAGGTCGATCTGTAGCTAATTCTTTTTGTAGATGTTCAGGATAGTCTCTTTTGCGGATAAATTGATTGGAACCGACAACATAACATCTGCCTTCGCAGGCAATATGAATCAAACTGCTGTTCCAGCTATCTCTTGAATCGGCAGTTGGAGCAACATAGATTTCCACTCCTTTTTGATACATGGACATTCTGGCTAAAGGCATATAGTTTTCCCAACAAATCAACCCGCCTAATTTACCTATTTCAGTGTTAAAAGTGCTTAAAGTTGTGCCATCTCCTTCTCCCCAAACGAGTCTTTCTGCAGCAGTTGGCTTTAGCTTCCGGTGTCTCCCCATTAATTTTCCATGAGGAGAAAAATAAAGTAATGTGCAGTATAAGGTTTTACTAACAGAATCTCTTTCTGTTACGCCAATGGTGATATACATTTCATATTCTTGAGCCCATTTCGCAATCTGTTGGGTTTCTTCAGCTCCAACTTCCACACTGTTGTCCCAGTATTCTCGAAATTGCTCTCTTCCCGGCTCTGTTCTGCTGCCCACAACGGTTCCAAAGGCCAAACCTGCTGGGTAAGCAGGAATAAAGCTCTCGGGGAATACCAACAATTTAACTCCTTGTTCAAAACCCTTCTTAATCCATTTTAGTACAATATCCATTGTTTTGGATTTGTTAAACAGAGAAGGAGTGGCTTGTACACAGCCTACTTTAAACTTTTTCATGATGAGATTTCTTTATGCTCTTTTTCAAATATTTCTAATTGTCTAGGCAACAATTGAAATGATTTTCTATGGTGTTCAGTTGCTCCAAATTTTTGAATACCTGCTCTATGTTGTTTGGTAGGGTATCCAACATTCCGCTCCCAACCATAATGAGGATGAATTTCAGCTAAGTCTCTCATAAGATTATCTCTGTATTCTTTAGCTAAAATGGAAGCAGCTGCTATGCTAAAATATTTGCTATCTCCTTTTATAACACATTCATGGGGAATTTCTGGATAAGGGGTAAATCGGTTTCCATCCACCAATAAGAAATCTGGTTTTTGTTTTAATTGATCCAATGCTTTGTGCATAGCCCAAAATGAAGCCTTTAAAATATTTACCTGATCAATTTCTTCTGGACTGCATTCTGCAATTGCCCAAGCAATACTTTCTTTTTTAATGACATCTACCAATTCAGCTCTCTTTTTTGCACTCAGTTTTTTGGAATCTGTAAGATAGGGATGAGAAAAATTGGTAGGTAGAATTACTGCTGATGCAACTACAGGCCCAGCCAAGCAACCACGCCCCACCTCATCGCAACCTGCCTCAAATTTATTGTTTTTATTAAAGTTAGCCTTTAAACTCATTTTTTAACTTTAAAAAGATAGCCTAAGCCTATTGATAAAAAGCTTTGCTGATAATTATCCACATTATTGACTTGCTGCACCAAGTCAAAGCCTGCATGGAGATCCAGTTGAAATTTCGGATTGATTAAATAGGTAAAACCTCCATCAAAATAATTAAGTGGAGTTAGAGATTCAGATCTGAAACCATATATCTCGGCATACACTGATAATTTCTCGTTTATTGAGAAGCCAGAATTTAAGGTGAATCTTAACCGACCTAAATTTTCGAAAAGCTTGTCATATCCGAGATTAGCCATCAAATACCATTGGGGATTTAATTGATAAATGGAAGACATCTGAATTCTGTAGTAACTATTGTTTTCAAAAGTGCTTGGATTAGCAGTGTTGATTCCATATTCAGCCAAAACTGCGGTTTGCGGTATTAAACCAGATTCTTCCAGTAAGTTTACTTTGGATCCTACTACAATTGGTCCCGAATTGCTAATCCAGTTGAATTCTGGACTAGTACCTGATTCTAATAATCTTACGCTTTGGTATGATTGGCTTAACCTTAGTTCTAAGCCAGATGTCAATCCGTATTTGACCAGTGTATTATTCCAATTGATAACTTGATTCTTATCATTTGGATTTACTGTTTCACTGTCAAAAGAAAAACCTGCCTCAACTTGAAAGTATCCTTTGGGAATAGTTTTGGGATAATCAGAAAAACCAGGTCTATCTGTATAAATCTGTATACTGTCTTCTTGAGCTTGTACAAGATAGGAACTAGCAATGAAAGTTAAGAAAAAGATATATCTCATTTATAGATTATTTTGACTGCAAGATAGTAAAATTTAAGAATTCATGTTTGTAATCTTTTTGGTAAACCTTTCTTTTATTATTTAGTAATCTAATTATAATTAATATATTTGCAGTAAAATAAATTTAGATTAATCTAAAAATAGTTTATGTTAAGGTTGTTATTTGTTTTAATTGTTTGGTTATCAGGGCTTAATTTGATAAATGCACAGGAATTCAGAGCTGTTATTAAAGATGAAAAGGGGGAGCCTTTACCGTTTTCAACAGCTTATGACCATGACCTTGGATATGGGGCAACAGCAGACAAGAATGGTGAAATCAAATTAGACTTAAAAACTGATTCTAAAGAAATTTGGATTTCGCATGTAGGCTATCAAAAGAAGAAAATTGACATGGAGGAAATAGATTTATCGCAATTCCATCAAATCCAGCTTTTACCAGATAAGTTAGGCTTAAATGAAGTGGTGGTGAGTGGGCAAATGCAAGCTAGAAGTTTGAGGAATTCTCCGGTGAAAGTCGAAGTTTTCAAAGCAGATTTTCTAAATGATTTTTCGCAAGGTTCGGGTAACTTGATGGAAAATATTTCTATGGTAAATGGAATTCAAGAAAATGTGGCTTGTGGCGTTTGCTACACCAATGAAATCAGCATAAACGGATTAGAAGGAGCCTACACTTCACTGTTAATAAACGGAATTCCGATCTACGGTAATTTAGCTACAGTCTATGGGTTGAATAGCATCCCTACAGATATGATGGAAAAAATAGAAGTCGTTAGAGGCCCGGGCTCAACGCTTTATGGTTCCGAAGCAATGGCAGGAGTTATTAATATTATTACTCCTCATGCAGAAACTAATTCTGTAAATCTGAATTCCAGTATTTCGCAATTTGGTGAATGGAAAGGAAATCTAATCACCCAATATAAAGCTAAAAGTTGGAAACACTTTTCGGGTTTTCACTGGGATGTGGCAAATCAGTTTATAGATGAAAATAATGATTTGTTTTCTGATGTGGTTTTAAGAGATCGCTTTTCAATATTTAATTTCTCTGAAAATGAGGAAAAGCAATTGTCAATAGGTGGTAAATACTATTTTGAAGATAGAAGAAATGGTGTTGTGGAATACGTGCTGGATCGAAACTATAAGCAATTAAGAGGGAATGATGAGGTTTATGGGGAAAGTATTTATACGCATCGTTGGGAGTTATTCGGGAGTAAAAAATTTGGAGGATCACCATTCAGATTGCAGTTTTCAGCTAGCCAACATTGGCAAGACAGTTTCTACGGAGATACATTTTATGAGGCGGAACAACATCAAGCATTCTCAAATTTCATTTATGAAAGAACGTGGGGAAATCACAGCTTTTTATCAGGTTTAAGTCAGCGCGTAAGCTACTATGACGATAACTCAGCAGCAACTGAAAATGAGGAAGGTAATAAGCCTGATTTACAAATTATCCCCGGTGTTTTCGTTCAAGATGAATGGAAGATAAATGAAAAATGGAAAACACTTTCTGGGGCTAGAATAGACTATTACAATCGACACGGTTTGATATTTTCCCCAAGGCTAAATGTCCAGTATCAATTAAGCGAATGGACTAATTTTCGTTTCAATAGTGGTACAGGGTTTAGGATAGTGAATCTATTCACTGAAGATCACGCTTTTGTTTCCGGACAAAGGGAATTGCGGATTGACGAAGATTTAGACCCGGAAAGGTCATTTAATGTCGGTTTGGGATTTCAGCATGTTTATACTGTCGGAAATCAGCAGGGAAGTATTGAGTTGGATGGGTTTTACACTTATTTTACTAATAAAATTATTCCTGATTATAATACACCTGGCTTTATTATTTATGAGAACTCCGAAGCTTATGCTTATACCCGAGGCCTAAGTGCGAATATTAACCACCAAATAGGCGCTCATCTCTATTTGAATTTAGGTGCTCAATGGCAGAATGCAAGACAGGCAGAAAGCAATGCGGACGGAATATTAGAGGAGAACCCAATTATGTATTCAAGAGATTGGTCTGCGGTAGGTTCAGCAGAATATAGTTTTCCTTTGGGGATAAAGTTGAATTATAGTTTTAATTGGAATGGACCTACTGCCATGCCAGAGGTTTATGATGTGAGTGCAACGGGTGAAATTATCAGCTCCAGATCAGACTTTTCTCCTGAATTCACACTCCATAACCTTAAACTTAGAAAGGAATTCAAAAGGCTAGAGGTTTTTGCAGGTGTCAGAAATGTATTGGATAATGTGCAAAGGGTGTCACCGCTTAGCGGAACGCAGGACGAGACCACTCCTCTCGGTTTTGGAGAATATTTTGATACCGCTTACAATTATGGGAGTATGATGGGACGAAATTTCTTTATGGGGTTTGACTGGAGAATAAAATGAGTTAACATTACTTAATATATCTTACACGCTTTAAGTATATTGATTTTTGTTTGGAATTACATTTTTTATTCTCTTAAATCCTAATTTTAGTCTTTCATTGATCACCATATTCCTTTTATTCTACAATAGTCTAACTTACGGTTGTTAGGATATTCATATTTTTAAATGAAATTAATATGTTGGTAGTTAGATTATTATCCAATATTTAATAGAATGTTGATTATCCTCCGAACTAAGAAAAATCTATTTTGGTCGTTTTTTTCTTAAATCCTGACGAAATAAGTAAACTTAGGTACTTAAAAATACATTATTTTACTGTATAGATAGTATATTTGCAGTTAGCTTACATGAAAATAAGAACCGTTATGAATAGATTCTACTTTTTACTTTCGATTGTTTTTATCAGTTTATTTCCTTTTCTTGGTTTAGGTCAATCGGGACCAGCAGGTGTTGGAACTGGTGATGGCTCATCTGGGCCTCAAAATGTTCTGTGGCTTAGGTCAGATATTGGAATTTCAGAATCAGGAGGAAAAGTTTCTGCTTGGACAGACCAATCAGGAAATAATCTTGATGCTAGCCAATCAACTCCGGGACTACAAGCTGACTATACTGCATCAAATGCAAACTTAAATGGTTTTCCATCCATTAATTTCGGTTCTTCAGGTGGATATTTGACCATAGGGGATGATGATTTACTTGATGATACTGATGGTCTAACGGCATTTTTTGTGCTAAGAACTCCCTCCTCAATTGGTACGGAAGCTATTTTAAGTAAAAGAGTTGCCAATAATAACGAACAATCCTACGTATTTTTTACAACAGGAGGAGGCTTTGAAGCTAGGTTTGATGGTGATAATGGTGTAGATAGTGAGAATTCAACTATTTCAACTTCAGAAAACGTACTATTGAGCTCTGTCTTTAATGGCTCGGTTCAATCAATTAGTAATTTCCTGAATACTGCGGATGCAGGAACGCAAACAGGTGCGTCAAATGTTTTACTAAATAGAGTCTCTGATCTATTTATAGGAACTTTTGAACCCGGGGATACCAGATACTTTAATGGTGATGTTGCAGAAATCATTTTATACAGAGATGCGTTAAACGGTGCGGAAAGACTAATTGTAGAAAATTATTTAGCCGAAAAATATGATTTAACTATTACGAACGATATTTTCGGTGAATATGTAGATTTTGATTCAGATTATTTTAATGATTTCAGAGCGATTGGAACCTCAAATGGAACTGATAAAAAATCAGAATCTGGTTTTTCAGATGCATTCCAGATTCGAGAGGCAAATGGTGGATTAGATACAAATTTAGAATTTTTTGCGCTAGGTCATAATGATGCCGTGGCTCATTCTGATGGCGTGATCGCTGACCTTGGAGCAAATATCACTTCAAGATGGGGTAAGGATTTTTATTTAGAGAATAGTCAGAATAACGTAATTGACAATGGCGAATCTGATATGGATATCATATTTGATTTTGGCACTGCAGGTTTTACACTTGGAAGCCCATCAAATTATGTTTTGTTATATCGATCTGCCAATTCAGGAAACTACGAAAGGGTTTTTGCCAACAGTTATGGAGTAGAAAATGGCGATCAATTAGTAGTTAATGTTCCGGGCAATAGAATTAAATCCGGGTTTTACACTGTAGGTTTGGGTGATCAATTGATCAGTCGAACTTGGTATGTTTTGAAAAATGGGGATTGGACTGATCCTAATACTTGGACATTGGATGCAGGGATTGCGCCAGCACCCAACAATCCAGGTGGTGATACCCCTGGTGTTGAAGACAATGTTGTGATAAGAAACGGTAGAACCGTAAATATCCAAACTGGAACCAATGATTTGGAAATCGCTAGCTTGCGAGTGGACGGTACAATCAATTTAAACAACACTACAGGTCATAATTTTAATGTTATTAATGGTAAGGGAACAATTAATATTCAGGGAAATGCGGGCATTTCTAATTTCCCACAAGGGAATACTACTGGTTCAAATGGTTTCGCTAATGAACTGAATGGAGGCCTTTTAGTAGTCAGTGGATCTGGCTTGGAATTCGATCAGGATTTAACTTTAAGAAACTTAAGAATTGATATAACAAACCCCACCGATCTTGCCATTTTAGGTGCAGACCTAACGCTCAATGGAGATTTCACGATCAGAAAAGGTACATGGCAATTCGGAGATAATACTACTGCAGCTAGAGAATTTACAATATTTGGAGACGTATTAATCCAAAATAATGGTACAACCCAAGATGGTAGGATTTCAACATCTACGCAAGATGCCCGCCACAGCTTTAATTTATATGGGGATTTTATCAATGATGGAAATGCAAGGTTTTCTCAAAGAACCACACAAACTGTTGGTAGTGATCCTAATAATGGAATTACAGATTTTTATTTGTTGTCAACAGATAGAAACCAAACTATTAGAGCTAATGGTCCAACATATTTTTTAAGAGTAATCATTGATAAAGGTGATCCTGCTTACTCTGCTACTTTCACTGCAAGTCAACCTACAAATTTTGTCTTGACAGGTAGAGCTAATCAAAATATTGGAGGTGATGTTACTGTGCCAAATGATAATCAGAATGCATTCGGTTTAATAACAGGTACTGCTATTTTAGGGACAAACATTAATGTAGATCCATTAAATAATACAGGAAATTATTCCATTGGGACAAATGCAAAACTTTTAATAGATGGAGGTTTTGCTAGAAAAACAGGTGGTAACGCAATTACCCCTTATGGTGAAATTGAGGTGAATGCAGGTACATTACAAGTAGAAAGTAATAGTGGTATTACCTCACGCGATGCTGGAATATTAAAGGTAAACGGTGGGGTTGTCAATATACCACAATTTAGAACGTCCAACCAAGGAGTTACTAATGTGGGTGGATTAGAGATTAATGGTGGCCAAGTAAATATTGAAAATACGGGTGGACAAAGTGCAAGTGGAGCTTATTATAGTTTATCATTAACATATTCTGAAAATGCTTTTATTATGACAGGCGGCACCTTGAATGTTAGTGATGCTACTGGAAGAGGTTTGATATTTATCAATAGTGATCCTGGAAATATTAATGTTACGGGCGGTCAGGTGAATCTTTTTAGATCAAATAATAATCTGGCGAAAATATCTTCTAATGCTCCTTTTTTCAATCTCAACTTAGATAATACAAATAATAGCACAAATGCTAATGCAAAGTTTGCGGTTGTTACAGGAACTTCAGGGAATGGAGCTGAAGCGCGAACAATTACGGATCCTGAACTAAAAGTATTGAATAATTTTATCTTAGAAACCGGTACAACAAGAAGCGCTAGTGGAAATACCTACGGATCGTATATTGATTTTTGTAACGGTGGTAATTGTAATGCTTTGTTTGTGGGAGGCGACCTGAGAATTGAGGATAGTGCTGTATTAGATATTTGGAGTGGGAATGCTGATAATGCGGGTAGCTCAACTGTCACTTTTAATACGGATAAAAATGCTCTTCTATATGTAGGTGATATTACTACTTATGATGCTGCTTTTGTTGGTTATACAGATCCGGAAGGAGCAACAGCCTTTGCAGATTGGGAACAGCCTTTTTATAATATGATTATTGATAAAGGAGGTTCAACCTTGCAAATGGCTGCAAAAGACCCAGGTGATACAGGCAGTACAGGTGATGTAAAAACCGGTTCTGGAGGTAAGAATGTATTTAATTGGAGAACCAATTTATTCAAAGTAACTAACCAATTCCAGGTTTTAGATAATAGCTTTTTAGATCAAAGAGATGAATCTGTTGCTGGAGTTGCCTATAGTATCAGGCTATACGGCTCCGAAATCACAAATAATGGAACGGTTTTTTATTATGAAGATGGTACCACGCCTGTTGAAAGTTTAGTGAAATTTAGACAAGGGGGAGGTGATATTACAATCAACTCTATACAAGGATCCGAATTTGGAAATGTTAGACTGAATTCAGCTGGTGATGTTATTAATCTTACAAGTGATTTATATATAAAGAGAATTGAGTATAGACACGGTAGGATGAACATCTTTAATCATAATCTTAAAGTTGATAGATTTGTTTATAATCTTGCTGGAGGCGAAGTTAACGGTAATGATTTCGGTGTAGAAGATATGATCATTATGGATGGAAATGCCTCTGATGGTGGCCTTTCTATATTGATTAGTGGACTAAACAACCCTGGTAATCCAGGACATGGTAGTTCTGACAGTGAGGCTAGCTTTCCTGCCAGTCATGGCAATACTAGAGTTTATTTGTTCCCAATTGGAGTAGGTTCAACTGGTACGTATCCTGCTTCTCGCTACAATCCAGCCAATATACGATTTGATCAATTCTTCGATGATGGATATGTTACAGTCAATATTGTTGCTGATCAATTGCAGACAGCAGGTCCACATCCATTGAATAATGATGTTTTAAATAAATACTGGAGAGTAAGATACGAGGGATTTACTGATTTACCTATAGTCGATCGTCACAGATTTGAAGCTACTGAAGCGGATTTTCCAAATGGATATACAGGCGATGAGCAAACTGTTTGGGAGCCTTCATTTGTATTAGATGAGAATCCATATACGAGAACGGCTGAAACGGGAGGTAGTTCCCAGTTAACAGATCCCGATAATCCACAAGTAAGATTACTATTCTTTGGTGATACAGGTTCTGGTGCAACACCTTTTGAATTAATCAATGCTAATTACACAGCGGGTGACCCTAGTAAATTCACAGGGGCTCCTACTGTTTATTACACTCGCAGACCAGGGGATGGGTTTACCAGAAAATGGAATAATGGAGTAAACTGGACTTTAGCTCCAAACGATATTGACGGTAATTCCACGATAGATAAAGATGAACTTCATGATTCTAGACAACCTGCTGCAGGAGCTTTTCCTCAAGCAGGTGATATTGCTGTGATTGGTTGGGTCCCTTTCGGTGATCCAGGAGGTACAGATGGAGATCCACACGGAATCGCAATAGATGGTATAACAGCAAATTTTGCTGAGATTCGATTTACTAAAATGACAGATGTATCTGGAAACCCTGTAGAGAGACAATATGCATTCAATTTCCAGTTCAGGCCAACAGTAGTTATTAATAGCAATAATAGTTTTCTTAATGGATCTTCAATTTCTGGCGAAGGTTTGTTTTGGTTACGTTCACAAGGAGCAGGTCAATCGGATCCTGATTTTTCCGGTATTGATATTGGAGGGTTCATAAGTGAGGATTCTTCTTACTTAGTGTATGAGAATACTCAGAATGGATTCGTTTTTGATAATGTACCAGCAATTGTTCCTAATCTGTTACTAGCTGGAAATGGCTGGGGAGCGCAAGACCGCGATTTTAGAATTTCTACAAATGTAAATGTTAAAGGTAATTTAGAATTACTTGGTGACGTAAACCTAAGGTTAAGCTCAGGTGCTACTGGTGATTTTCTTGTCGAGAATAATTTAAGAATTTTTAGAAGCACGGCTAATGGAAATGATAGTGGTGGAAATGGTAGAATTGATTTTCCGAATGACGCATCTAGAACTATTGAAGTTCTTGGTGATTTACGATTAGAAAATCAAAATGCATTGATCAGGGTGCTTAATCCTAATACAACAATTAACGAGAGTAATTTGATTGTTCATGGTGATATCATACAAGATAATATTGCAGGCGGAGGATTACAACTTTATTCAAATTCGAATGAAGATTTTGTAAAGCTTGTTTTGAAAGGAGAGGGTAATAATAGTTTTGATTACAGAGCAGGGGCGATACCAAATTTACATAGTGTAGAAATAAATAAGGGAGCTGGTCAAACTTCGAGTTTCACATTTGAATCAGATATTACTATTCCATTACCAGCTGATATTGCTCAACAGCCAATTGAAATTGTTAATGGCTTATTAGTTATAGATCACCCAAATATTGATCTTACGCTAACGGATGCAGCTAGAGGTAATTTTAATCTTCCAAATCTATCTAATCTAGAGGCCTCTTCAGGTTCTGGAGGTTTAGAATTAAGGCAAGGTGTTTTAAGAATAGAAGGTGATAACACTGGCTTAGTATTAGATGGCTTGCTTTCTGTTTCAGGAGGTACTTTGGATATGGCCTCAGGTGCAGGCAATGGTAACAACTTCATAGAATACTCAGTTTCGGGTAATGCTGAAATTGATATCACCGATGGAGTTTTAGATGTTGGGTCTCAAGTTAGAAGAGGACTGCTCTCGAGTTCAGGTGTATTGAAATATAATCAAAGTGGTGGAACAGCTCGATTTGGAATTAATACTGCTCCTGAACAGAACAGAGCAGTGTTTGAAGTCTTGAATACTGGCAGTGAATTCAATCATTTAGGAGGAGATTTTATTGTGGAGAGACAAAATGGTTCAACAACTACTGCGTCTTTGAGATTACAACCTGATAGTTATGATTTCACTGGTTCTACTATCACAATTGGTGGAGTAGCAACTCCTGCTGGTCAAAACCAATTTGGGATAAATGCTACGGTTCCAATCAATACTTTATTGATTACTGGAAATAATAATCTAAATGCTAGAACATTTATTAACCCTTTAACAGTAAATAATTTGGAGGTAGAGAACAATGGAAGATTCTCAGCGAATGGTTTAGATTTAACCATCATCCAAGATTTAACTGTAAATGGTACTTTAAACAATCAAGGGGATGGAATTAATCAGCAGACAACATTTTTTAATACAACCACTTCTCAAAATATTTCAGGAAACGGAAGTATTTCATTTTGGAATGTTGATAAAAATGGGACAGGTACACTTTCTCTAAATCATGATATTACAATAGAAAACAATCTAAATATTTTGAATGGAGTATTAAATACTACTAGTAGCACCTTAAACTTAGAAGGCGATTTGATCCATGATGGTGAACATCAGTCTGCAGTTGCTGGTCCTGGAATTGTTTTCAATGGAACTGCTACTCAAAATATTGCACGGACAACGAATGGTCAGAGTACCTTTGGAACCATTACAATTAACAATAGCAATGGAGTGGAGGTAACTGCTGGACAGAATGATTTTGAAATCAACCATAAGGTTATTCTAGCCTCAGGGGTTTTTGATATTGGATCGAATCTTTTGATCATGGATGAAGATGCTGTCTTCGAAAATGGATCTGGTGGTACCTCTGTATCTGATTTCAATGTTAATAACATGATTACAGTAAATACCAGTTTGATCGATAAAGGCGTGCGAAAGATATATCCTAATAATTTCAGCGGGAATTTCCTTTATCCGGTTGGGTTACTGAATTATACGCCTGCAGTGATAGGAGCATCAGATATAGATGGAAATGGTTTCATTACCATCAAACCTATTGATAACTTTTCAGATGGTATAACAGATGATTTTGATGAGGATTGTGCTGGGGCTGCCGATTATGACGATACAGAAAATGTATTACAGTATTACTGGTTAGTAAAGTCGCAAGGGATCACCAATTTTGATGGTTCATTTACGATGTATCACAATGATGCTTTAGAAGCAGTTAATAATGCAGAAGGTCTTGATTTAACTAATTATGCCCCTGCTCGATTATTAAATGTTGACGACACTTGGGATAAAATCTATTCTGAACAATTATTTGATGAAGTAGCAAACACTATTACTTTCCAATCTGATATATCCAATGAATATAGTGGTTTAAATAGTGCTTCTATTGAAGGTAGATATACCGCTGGGATAACGAGAGATGCCGGAGACGCACTATTATGCGGTAGTGCAATTCCAAATGTTGTTCCTTTATTTGAAACTTTAATAGGTGCTTCAGATGGAAATGTAAATGTTGGTGGTTCTTTTGCTGGAGGTGTTGCACCCTCGGTAGGTCAATCGCCTGATTTGGTTGTGAGAGGTGATTACACGCTTGTTCTTAATGATAATTTCAGAAGGTTTAGAAAGGTAACCATTGAAGAAAATGCAACATTAGAAATCAATAGCACTTTTGGTCATAATCTAGGGACTATTGAAGGAAATGGAACTCTTAAATTAGTAGATGACGCATCCTTTCCTGCTGGTGATTATGAAGACTTCTTCCCTGATTCTAATTGCTCAGACGGGGGAGGATTAGAATATGAGAATAATGACATAGGCTCAGATGTAACAGTGTTAGCAGAAGGTTTTACGAATTTAAAAGAGCTAATATTGAGTGGAAATGGAAAGAAAATCATGTCGAATGGGGTTAGTGTTAATATTTGTGAGAATTTAGAAATGACTGGAGGCGATTTTGAAATGTCTAATAACTCGGAATTAAGAGTGAAAGGTAACATTATTAAGAATGGTGGAAGTAATTTTAATGCTGAATTTACTAATGCCAAAGTGGTGATGGACGGAATTTCTAATCAAACAATTGAAGGACAGTTTACAGGTTTGGAGGCTTTCAATGTTTTAGAAGTTAATAAGTCAAGTGGTAGCATGTCAGTAATTAATGCTGGTAATGATGATGTTGAAGTGAGCGGAAATTTGATCTTCACCAATGGTTTAATTAATACTGATGAAGACAATAGCTTAATTATTCAAACTAATGCTACTCTAACAGGCTTTAAAACTAGCAGTCACGTCAATGGCCCGCTAGTCCGTAATTTAAATGCCTCTACAGCTTCTCAGTTTGACAAATTCCCTGTTGGTCAAGGTGGTCGTTACGGCTTAATTGAAATTAGTGATATTGATGTAACCGATAATTGGACTGCCATTTTTTACGATGAAAGTCCTGATACGAATTCGCAAATACCTAATTTAAATAGTGATTTAGCAGGACCAGATCCGAAAGTGAGCGGTAATCAGTACTGGGAATTAACCAGCGATCTAACAAATTTCGCAAATGTGAAGATTTACTGGGATTCCAATAGTGATATTGCAGATGGTGCCGCTAGTGTTGGTCAATCGATAAGTGAATTGCGAGTAGTTAGATTCAAGCCCGGCACTTCTTCTGTTTGGGAAGACCAAGGTAATTCTTCTGTTTCAGGAAATGCAAGTGGAGGAGAATTGACTTCAAGTAATCGATTAGACTTCTCCACCAATTTTGTCACATTCGGTGCTGGGGATGCTTCAAATAATTCCCTTCCAGTTGAAATGGTTTTCTTTACTGCAGAAAGTAGATCTAATAGAGTAGAATTAAGTTGGCAAACGGCTTCCGAGATTAACAATGATTTCTTTGAAGTACAGCGTTCTTTTGATGGTAAAGAATTTGAAGTAATTGGATCAGTTGAAGGGAATGGAAATTCACTTGCCTCAATTGATTATAGCTTCAATGATTATTCTCCTTTAGCTGGGGATTCGTACTATAGATTAAGACAAGTGGATTATGATGGTGCTTTTGAATATTCTGAGGTGGTAAGAATTACTAGGGAGGAAGCTTCAGATTTAGTGGCTGTTCCTAATCCGACCCAAGCTCAAAATATTCATTTAAGATTATCTGGCTTCCATGCAGAACAGAAAATACAGGTAACTATTTTTGATGTTCAAGGTAGAAGGCATTATCAGGGTATTCTCAATCCATCTGATTTGAATAAACCATTGCCAATTAATCAAAATCTAAATTCTGGTATTTACATAGTAAATGTGAAGCAGGGCAATATTAATAAGAAAGTCAGATTGATGGTTCGATAAGAAATAGAATATATAGGTTTTATAAAAAGGGATGCAGTTTTGCATCCCTTTTTTGTTTAAGCAATAATTTATTTTCAACTATTCGCTCAAAGCATTTTATCCTGACAAAATCCCACTTAATTTTGCATCATGCTTTCTATTAATAATTTAGACTACTACATAGGCGACAGAGCCTTATTTAATAATGCTTCCCTTCATATTAAGCCAAAGGATAAAATTGGATTGATAGGACTCAACGGACAAGGTAAATCTACTTTGCTCAAGATCATCAATGGGGATGTTACTCCCGATAAAGGTGAAGTCCAAATGAGTAAAGATTGCACCATTGGTTTCTTAAACCAGGATTTACTTTCCTTTCAATCGGATGATAGCATTTTGCATGTAGCCATGCAGGCTTTTAAAGAAGCCTTAAAATTGCAGGAGAAAATAGAAATCATTTTAAAGAAGATGGAAGAAGATTATTCTGATGATTTAGTAGATAAATTGACTAAAGCTCAGGAGAAATATGAGATGATGGAAGGCTACAGCTTGCAAGCTAAAGCAGAAGAAATTTTGGAAGGAATTGGATTTAAAACGGAAGACCTAAGCCGACCATTAAAGACTTTTTCAGGTGGTTGGAGAATGCGCGTGATGCTGGCAAAACTCCTATTAGAAAAGCCCTCTCTTTTGATGCTGGATGAGCCCACTAACCACTTAGACTTGCCATCTATACAATGGATTGAAAATTACCTAAAGTCTTATGAAGGCGCTTATATTATCGTTTCTCACGATAGAGAGTTTTTGGATCGAACAATTGATATCACAGTTGAAGTTGACCAACAGCAACTGAATTTATATTCTGGTAATTGGAGCTTTTATAATGAAGAAAAAGCGCTTAGAGCTGAGTTGCAACAAAATGCTTATGAAAATCAGCAGCAGAAAATAAAGCAGACAGAACAATTCATCAACCGTTTCCGCTCAAAAGCCACCAAAGCTAAGCAGGTGCAATCCAGAGTGAAAGCCTTGGACAGAATGGATAAAGTGGATGCTGTTGTCGACAACAATGCTACCATCAATTTTAGCTTTAACATCAATAATAAATCAGGTCGCCACATTGTCAGATTGAATGAAGTCTCTAAATCTTATGGTGACATCAAAATCTTAGAGGGTGCAGATGCTCATATAGAACGAGGTGATAAGATTGCATTAATTGGTGCAAACGGAAAAGGTAAGTCTACATTGCTCAGAATCATAGCTGGGGAAGAAAAGCATGAAGGAAAACGTGAAGAAGGCTATAATGTAGAATTTGGCTTTTTTGCGCAGCATCAGCTAGAGTCACTGAATGTACAAAATGAGATTTTAGATGAACTGAAACAAGCGGGAAGTGACAGAACTGAAATGGAGTTGAGAAATCTTTTAGGTTGTTTTCTTTTCAGAGATGAAGAAGTTTTTAAAAAGATTAAGGTTCTTTCTGGGGGAGAGAAATCTCGTGTTGCTTTATCTAAAACCATGATTTCCAATGCCAATTTCTTACTGTTGGATGAGCCGACCAACCACCTGGATATGCAGTCAGAGAATATCTTGATTCAGGCATTGCAGCAATATGAGGGTTCTTTTATTACGGTTTCCCACAATAGGTATTTTGTATCGAATGTAGCAAATAAAATCTGGTGGATAGAAGATTATCAGGTAAAGGAATATCCTGGCACTTATGATGAATTTCAAGATTGGTTTGCCAAAAGAGAAGCTTCAAAAGCAGAAGACAAAGCATTCGAAGAAGAACTGAAAAAAGAACAGAAAAAGGAAAAGCAAGCTAAGCCCAGACATCAGCCAGAAGATGCAGAACTAAAAGCCAAGCAAAAAGAGTTATCTAAGCTTGAAGCAAGTATTGAGAAGCTGGAAGCAGATAAGAAAGTACTGGAAGAAGAATTGGCTAAACCTTCTGTCTACGGAAATCCTGATAAGCTATTTGAAGTGAATCAGGAATTTGAGAAAGTGAATAAACAGTTGGAAGAATTAACGGAAGAGTGGGAGAGTTTGGCTATGGAGATGTAAGCCAGCCCCCTAACCCCCAAAGGGGGAACAGACAGAGATCAAGAACAGCAATAAATAAATTATTTATCGCTATTTGCTAAATCATGTGAAACAATGAAGTCTCAAAATAAAATACAGAGGCTTTTCAGGGCTTATATTCCCCCTTTGGTGGTTAGGGGGCTGTAATCCGGTAAATAAACAATAAAAGTAGTGCCTCTGTGTATTTGACTTTCAATTTCTAATTTGCCCTTATTCATTTGCGTAAATTCCTTCACCAACTGAAGCCCTAAGCCAACTCCTTTTTCTCCCTTTGTTCCCTTACTTCTAGCAAATTGGTTCTCAGCTAAAAGCATGTCTATTTTTTCTTGAGCCATCCCCATGCCGGTATCTTTCACTTTAATTGCTATAAAGCCATCTTTTTTCTCTGCGCTAAGTTCTATCGATCCACCATCCTCAGTGAATTTTAGCGCATTGCTTACCAGATTTCGGAAAATAGTTTTAACGCTATTTTCATCTGCCCAAGCCGCCAAATCTGTCGTTATTTCAGATCTTAAACTTATTTTTTTATTCTCTGCAGTATTGAAAAATAAATCGATTAATTCAGCTGAAAGTTGATGGATGTATAGTTTCTCGGGCAGGTAAGGAACGCTCCCTTTTTGAGTGACGGACCAATCAAGCAGATTGGTCAATAAATTTGACATGTTGTTGATGGTCTTATTCAGTACTTGGTGAATATCCAAAAGATCCTTTTTGTCTTGCTTTTCAATGCTCATTTTCATGATGGCGGATAATCCTTTGAAAGAATTCACTGGTCCCATCAAATCATGTGCAATAATAGAAAGAAACTTTTCTCTGGTTTCATTAATGGCTTCCAATTGATCACGTTGTGCCTCAGCTTCTTCTTTCCTTTCTTTTAATATTAAGTTCAGCGTTTGTTTTCTTCTGCTATTTCGGTAGTACAAAAAGCTGGCAATGGCTAATAGAATAATGATGATTGCCATAGAAGCAAAAATGATATACTGGTTCTTTTGCTCCGCTTTTAAGAGCTCAATTTCAGTTTCCCTCTGGTTAACCTCGTATTCAGTTCTCATATCTGCTATTTCCCGAATCTTTTCTTCACTATTGATGCTGTCTCGGTAAATTAAGTACTGACTTTGATGAAAATAGGCTTTTTGGAAATCATCTTTAGCATCATACAATTCGGATAATTTGAGATTGGCATCCCGGATTTGCTCTTTCAACGAATGTTCTTTAGAAACCTCCAGACTATGCTCAGCATATTCTATAGCACGTTCTAAATCATTATTTTCTTTATAAATATCGGCAATATATAGGTCGTAAACGGCTATGGGATAAAAATCACCCATGTCTCTTAGGATGACAGTAGCTAATTCCATTTTGTTTTTGGCAACTTGGTGTTCCCCTTTTAAGGCATGCACCATGCCCATATTACCTAGATTGTAGGCTGTACCGATTAAGTATTCTACTTCTTGAAATATTTTACCTGATTCTTCGAAGTACAGTAGAGCAGAATCTAGTTTTTTGGCATTTAGATATTCATCTCCTGCATTTAATAGAATTGTTGCTAAAGTGACGGAGTCTTGACCTTGACGTAGGATTTCAATTGCTTTTTTATAGTAAAGAGCAGAGTTTTTATGATTGTTATTGACAGAATAGACATCTGCCAGTGCTGCATATGCACCGCCCATACCAGCTTGATAATTGGCTTTCTCCGCTGCTTTTAGAGCTTTGAATAAAGAATTAATCGCTTCTGTGTAGTCGCCTATTTTTCTTAATGTCTGTCCTTTTTGGAGAAAACCTCTATGTATAAACAGTTGATTGTTTAGCTCTTTAGCTAAATCAATCAACTGTTCCGAATATCTAAGCCTTAAAGAAGGTTTTCGTTCATTAAAGGCTAATTCACGTAATACTTCTAAACGTATTGTATCAGGTAAATTTTTCTTATTCTCTATCTGTAATAAACTATCAACAAGTTGTTGATTTTGAGCTTTTATCCCAATAATATAAATAATTGAGAAACTAACAGTTAATAGTAATTTTAATAGAGTGTTGAAACTAACATTCACTTTCCTATTATGTATTTATATCCAATTTGGGATCATCCACAAAAGTATCATTCCCTATTTTATAAGTAATACTATAAGATTCAGAACCTGTTGCATCTGGGCTTACAGTTCCCGACCAATCGGAAGCTGGATCATTTGGATTTACGGGAGCAGGGTCCACTGAAAAAATATCTTGGCTACCAGGTTTTGCAGTAATTCCTGTTATTTGGTCTATTCCTCCATTGGGAACTAGTTTCCAGGTAACCGTATCGCCAGGATTTACATTGGTAGTGATGTTATCCTTACCGGAGTGACCTTCATTATCTGTTAAGTAAAGGCGGTTATTGCCTTCTTGTTTACTGATGTTGATGATTTCTGTTGACATAGATGATTGTTTTGGTGTTTAAGTGAAATTAAATATACAATCTTTAATATAAAGGTTGAGAAATATTCGATAGAAAGTTTTAAAGTTTAGATGTAACAACACATAAAATGGATTCAAGGAATAGAAAAGAGCATAACATTTAGTCTATGCTGTTTTTGGTCTTCACCATGTGATTCCATGGTCGGTGGCACACCGACCATCTCTGCCAATCAGCTGCCTTTTCTGCTTCCGACCGGTGTGCCACCGACCGGGGCTATCATTTAAGCAATTAGCTACCATAGCTTTTTATACAGTAGACATAAAAAAACAGCGTAAATTTTGATTTACGCTGTCTTAAATTATAAATTCTATTATCTTTTAATCTATCATCTTAAATCTCTTTTAAAATATCACCCCGAAGGAAATCGCTCTTAGCGGATAGTCAGCTTCTGGTCCTCTGTCTTCTATAAAGATCGGACTTAAATCGTAAGTAGCGAATAAATCCACACCTTTCCATCCTACTTGTGCTTTTAAGCCATATTTCCAGTTATTGATATGGAAATTATTTTTCACAACATCTTTGCCGTTGTCATCATATTTGAATTTTGATTTACTCGCAATTCTATAGCTTCCGAATGGCCCTGCACCTATTCTGAAGGCATTGCTACTTTTTCCGAAATGGAACATAGGTACCACATTTAAATTCAGATAAGTAATATTCAATTTACTTCTTGTAGGGTTGATGTCTGGTCTTGCAAGATCAGTATCTAGTAATTCTACTTGCTCAGGGCCTTTGATAAATTGATAATTATTGTCAGCCAGCGCAAAATTGTTCCATAGTAATCCTAATTGAAAATTGAATTTCACAAATGGACTAACCGATATTTTATGGTTGGAATGGATTCCATAAGTCCATGATGTTAAAGGATCTAAAGCAAAATCTTTGTTGTCAGTATCAGGAAATTGATTGCTAGAATTTAAATAGTTGTTCAATCCCATTGAAAAATCAATATCATGATCATGTCTTATGAAACGGTTTTTATCTTTTTCAACCACTTTTGCTTCGTTAAAGGCTGTTTTGAACTCCTCTTTTAATTCTTTACTCAAGTTAATTTCCTCTTTTGATTTAGAAGACGTGATATTTTTATCTTTATCAAATATCCTCCCAATTACAAAAGGGATATCAGCATCATCTCTATAATCTCTTATGAAACCTATACCTGATTCAGGTATGTTAGTGGTAGAAGCAGTACCAGAAAAACCATCATTGCAATCTACTTTAAGCGTAATAGCTTCTATTTCACCGTTTATATATTCTAGGTTTTCATAGGTGATGTCGATATTTAATTCTTCAGCCTCTGATTTAAATTCTTCTAGTTCAGATTTTGTAGTAGACTTAAATATTCTTACTATAAACACTTCTCCATCTTGCTTTTGAGTATTCTCTGTCTCTGCAACTTTAGATATCAAGTCGCTATTTTCTGAGCTTAAATTTTGTCCGTAGCCAAGTGCACCGAAAAGGCTGAGACAAACTACCATCGATATTTTTATTAAATTTTTCATCTTTGTCTTTGTTTTAATTATTAATTATTTCCCTTGCGGTTAAATTGTAGTGCAGAAGCAAACAGTTCGTTTTTTGCACTTCTCAATTCCGCTAAACTGAATTCACTGGCCAGTGATTTAAGCTTGTTATTACTTTTTACTATTAAATTCTCTTCTTTTTTACTTTCTGCATAAGCATAATGAATTTCCACAATCACTTTATTTTCATGCTTTTGAGGTGAAAGTTTTAATTCAGGTATCCTATCGATATTAAGATCCGCTTCAAATCCTTTTACCTTTTCTATTGAAGCCATTCTATTAAAATCTTCAACCACAATCTTTTCTTGTGTAAATGACTTTACAGATGGTGCTACCTTTTGTTTTTGAGCCGCTATTTGCTTAGGTTCTTCTTTTACAATTTCTGGCTTTGCCATACCATCATTTTCTGCAAAACTAAGCTGAGCATTGTTTAACTCAATTTTAGCTAAGCTCACTTCTTCAGATTGATTAAAATTATACACCAAACCGAATGATAAAACTAAAAGTATGCTAACACTTGCGGCTATCATCCACGGGAATCCCTTCTTTTGCTTCTTCCCTTTCATTTGGGCTTGCACTTTTGCAAAAGCATCTGCTGAAACTGGCTCGCTATAGCGATCTAGTTTCTGCTTAAATAATTGATCTATTTTATGAGTTTCCATGACTTATTGCTATTTCTTGTTCCATTTCCGCCAAGCGTTTTTGCAAGTAAACTCTTGCTCTGCTCAACTGCGATTTGGACGTATTTTCATTAATTTTTAACTGTTCGGCTATCTCCTTATGAGAAAAACCTTCAATGGCATAGAGGTTAAAAACCGTTCTATAACCCACCGGTAGCTCTGCAATCATTTGCATTAAATCTTCTGTTTGCAGATGATCTTCCATGGCATCCAAATTTGGTAAATGATGTGCTTCTTCTATATCCATATTCAGTTGCATGTTTTTATGTTTCCGAAGATATTGTAAAGATTCATTGACCATGATGCGCTTCATCCAGCCTTCAAAATTCCCTTCTCCTGTGTATTGACCAATACGCTCGAAGATTTTTGTGAAAGCAGTTATCATTACCCCCTCTGCTTCCAAAACGTCTTTCACGTATCTTCTGCAAAGGCCTAACATCTTTCCGGAGTATTTGTCAAACAAGGCTTGTTGTGCACTTGCTTTTTGCTTAATGCATCCTGCTATTAAGTCTTCTTCCGTTTTAGATTTGTTGATAAACACTTTCATTTTTGCTGGTTACATCAAGAAGATGCAGTTCGATTGCGATCGGTTGCGTGGGTTGTTAAAGTTTTTTTGAAATTTAGTGAAAATAATGCTTTAAAGTAGATTTAGGAAGATTATTTCTGTGTTCTGGCTTTTGTAATTTGTATATGGTTCTTGCAAATATGGATCCGCTGAACTTAAATTTCAGATTAGATTGAATATTTCTATTCGTTATAAATCACTGGCATCTGTCCTTTCCACTCATTCCATAAAGCATTATTTTGCATTAATTGAGCAATGAAATGGGCTACATTTATCCTGCTTGTTTCACCAGGATTGAAAATAGCACTTCTGATAGGAGAAGGGTGTAGACTGTAATGCGACACCTCTTTTTCATTGATAAGAGCATCAGGTCTGACGACTACCCATTCAATTTTAGGGTTATTATGACCAACTTTTAGTCTTAGATAATCAGATGCCTTTTCATTATCAGCTTGAGGTGGAATTAGAAAACGAATGAGGGCAACTACAACTTTTTGTGCTGGTGAAATCTCTTCACATTTGTCTCTATTTTGATTTCCAACCGTATTCATCAAAACAAATTTTGTAGCCTGTGAAGGATTCTTTTTTAATATAGCTTCGCAAATGAGTTGAACAGCATTGGTAACTAGTTTGCGAGGCTTACCAAATATTCCTTTAAGTGTCAAATTATGTCCTAAACAGCAGGCAAATGCATCACAATCTGAAACGATTTCAGTCATTTCCTCTACTTTCATTTCCGAGATATTCCTGTGGATAATATGGAGTTTTTTGTGTTGATTCCATGATTCAGGAATATTTGAATGAGGTCGGATAATGATTTTCACTTCTTTTTTGGCAGCTAATAATTGTTCTGTTAACTGTTTACCTGTGGCTCCGCTAGCTCCTACAATTAAGGTTTTCATTGATTTGTAGTTTTTGAGTATAACACAAGTAAAGTATTTTAATCAGGAAAGTTAGTCCTCTAAAATTTAAAATTCAGTTGAACACTTGCTATTAATCCTGTAAAGCATAAAGCCACTATGTCTTCAAATATTATGTTCATGAGCAAAAGCAATTAACCCAGCCGAATTATTAACCTCTAGCTTTTGTATAATATTTTTTCGGTGTGTTTGAATGGTTAATACAGAAAGGAAAATTTTATCCGCTATTTCTTGATTGGTTAATCCTTTTTTGAGCAGTTGGATAATTTCTATTTCCCTTCTTGAAAGTTTATATTTCTTCAGAAAATCATCAGAAAAATTTTCAAGAGGTTCAGTTTGTTTTAGGATGTGATTTATATTGAACTCATAGCGTTTTTCCATTACTTCCTTAATTGTATAAAGTAATTCTTCAGGTTCTGCATCTTTCAATAAATAGGCATCAACCTTCAGATTTTTAGCTTCTTCCACTAACTTTTCATCGGCATAGGTCGAAAGGATGATGAGTTTAGTTTTAAGACTTAAAGCTTGAATCTGCTTAATGGCACCTATTCCATCTAATTCTGGCATATTTAAGTCAATTAATGCTAGATCCGTTGCTTCATTTTTCAATTCCTTCACTAATGCTTTGCCATTATGAACAATTGCTTTGATTTCAATTTCATCTGATTGTCCTAAAATATTGGATAAGCCCTGAGCAAAAAGTTTATGATCATCGGCTATAATTGTGCTAATTTGCATATTTTCCATCGTTGATAGTTATTCTAAAAATGCTTCCTTTATTTTGACTAGATTTTATTTCTAAATCAGCTCCAATTAGTGAAGCTCTTGCTTTAATGTTTTTTATTCCCGTCCCTAATGAAGCGGTTTTAACATCAAATCCTCTTCCATTATCATTAATTTCCAATAGCTTTTCATCCATAAATACTTGAATTTGATTAGCTTCGGCATGTTTCAATATATTTTGTATGATCTCCTGAATCATGCGATAAACCAAAATATAATCTTCTTTATTCTTTAGGATTAATTCTGATTTCAGATTCAGTTGCAGATTGTATTTGTTGCTTGATTCCAAGCTTTTAGCAGTGTTTTGTATAAATGCAGTTAAATTGATATTTTCAGTCCAAGTAAGGTTTAAGGTATGTGAGATATTCCTTAAATCATGAATAGCAGTCCCAATTAATTTGCGAGATTCACGAATTTGTTGATCCTGAGCATTCATTAAGTTTAGCTTAATGAGAGATAGAATTTGGCCGATATTATCATGTAACTCCCTGCCCACATAGTCCAAAGTTTCTTCCTGCATTTCCATTTGCGCCCGCATGATTTCTTCTTGGTATTTTTGCTTGAGTTTAGCAATGTTTTTCTGATGTCTCAACACTCTTTTTTGATGGATGAAGAGCATTATGATTATAAAAGAGATTATAATCAACAGCATAATGGAGCTGACAATAACGGTAAAAACTATTTCCGACTGGTCTTCAAACATAATGCACCTATCAAAAAGATACTGTAAGTTAACACATTATTTATTCGAATAATCATCAATAGGTTATCACTATATTCTTTACTGAAATCCTGAAAGTTTAATCTGACCATAAAATAAGCGAAATTTCCCAAGAAGAAAATCAAGAAACCTATCACATTGTAAAAATGTGGGTTTAGATGTAGCGGCTCATCCAATTGTTGCATCAGGTAATAGAGAAACAAAAATAATAAGGGAGTAATAATTATATCTCCAAATATTATTGTTTGATAACTGAAAATAGAAAATCCGTGAAGAATAAATATGTTATAAATGGCAAATGCAGTAAAAATCACCCCTACTAAAACATATAATTTTTTAGTAAAATTAGGAGTTATAGAATTCAAATAGAAGATAATGATCGGTATTGAAACTATCATGTAGGTATTATATACCCAACTATTATTTTCTTTTACAATAAAACTACCTGTATAATCCGATATAATTGTTAGGAAGAAATAGGCTGTTATACCTAGTTCTTCCTTCCTTGGGTGCTTTATTTTTATCAATTTATAGATGTAAACTAATGTGATACACAATAAAATGACCAAATAAGTTAGCACTAATGGGTTTCTTTCACTGATCATAATTTATTTCCATCACACTCAAAAGGGCACAATGAGCCATAATCATAAATCACATCATCTGAACTCATACCAATAGCTATTTTATTATTATCCGATATTTGGTCTATTGGCACATCATCTACCACTGTTCCATCAGGGCGCGTCCAACTACCAGATTTTGTGCCTACTAAAATTGTGGTGGATTTATCTTTAGGACCGATACTAGTTCCATCTTGTAGTTTTTCGAGATGATTTCCCAAGTAAATGCGTACCCCATCACAGCCTTCAGCTTGTCTAAATAATTCATCCAAGACATCCTTACTGAACCAAACACTTTTAGTGTCTTCAAAACCTTTCTGAGGGTTTTTAGGGTCTTTGTACTCTCTTTTGATCAATTTTCGAACGCGAGTGTCAAATTTTGCCACCATTTTTGTAGCATCCCCAACCGAAATTTCATGATCTTTCGGATTGGCTTTATTCTTATCCGAAGAGGATAGTGAGATTAGTTTTGGCATAGTATTTAATTTTTTAGTTTAACCAAAATAAGCTCAATTGTAATTAAAAACAAATACCTATAAGTGGGTAAAGTGAATAGAATTCAAAAACATCTTGATTTTTTCACCGACCCATTTCTGCTGATTACCGAGTTTTCAGTTTTCTTAACCTATTCATAAAAGTTTATTAAAGATTAACATACTAGGTTTGTTTCATCATTTAAAATTAATTTATTATGAAAAACAAAAAGCAACACTCAGGCAGAAATAACATATCATTTGGTGTAGTCCTTTTGATAATTGGTAGTATTCTATTGCTAGATAGAATGGATATTATTGAATTCAGTTGGGTTTTTAGTTGGCCATTTCTTTTAATCGGAGTGGGAATTTATTCCATTGTTAGACATGGGGCCAGCAATGGTTTTGGATTGTTTATGATCTTATTTGGAAGTTTTTTTCTTGTAAGGAGAGAAAACTTTATTCCTGTTGAATATTATGATTATCTATTACCAGGAGGGATTATTTTAGTAGGATTGTATCTGGTATTTAGCCGAAGCACCAAGTTTGGATTTTCTAAAATAGATAGTGATAAAGAGTTCGATGAAAATATTGGGGTTTCTGATGCCAAAGTAGTGGAAAGTGATTATATCAGAGCAGAGGCGGTTTTTGCTTCTGTGCAAAGAAGATTGATTACCAAGGATTTTAAAGGCGGAAAAATAACCACTGCATTTGGTGGGGCAGATATTGACTTATCTAAAGCTGAAATTCAAGATAGCGCAGTTTTAAATGTTGAAGTGACTTTTGGCGGATTAAAACTGATTATTCCACCACATTGGGAAATTCAAGCGGATGTAAGCAATGTGTTTTCAGGCATCGAGGATAAAAGAGCATTTCCTTCAGTTGAGGCAGCAGATAGAAAAATCTTGTATATAAAGGGCTCGGTTAGTTTTGGTGGTTTAGAGTTTAAATCCTATTAAATTTACAAATGTTTTTACAATTCATAAGGCATCGGAATAAAGCGTGGATTAAGCTTCTGAGTATCCTTTTACTTTGGTTAAGCTTATGCACGCTTTTATTGATGCACTATGGACTCCAATTCCCTTCTGCATTAATCGATAGTACAATTTTCAGTTTGCTATTATTGCTTGGATTTATGTTGTTGGAAAATATTTTCAGATTTTATTTACCCACCAAAAGCAATGTGATCCTTGTTTTTATACTCCCCTTTATTTTGTCCTTAGTAATTCTGTTTTTAGGAGATTTTCTGATAAAATGGGGTATTCCAGAGGCCTTCTTTAATGCTGAATTCCTCAACTCTATTTTTATAATTCGAGGATTCATTATCCTGCTAATTTTTACTGCCTATTCTTTGATGTTAAATTTTCAAGGGAAACTGGAAGAGCAAGCAGCTGCTGAAGACAGGGAGATTAAAATGCAACAGATGGCTAAAGAAGCAGAGCTTTACCAATTACGCCAACAATTACAGCCCCATTTTTTATTTAACAGCTTAAATTCCATTAGCGCACTGGTAAAAGCGAAACCCGAGAAAGCCAGAGAAATGGTATTGCAACTATCGGATTTTCTAAGGGGAACCATACAAAAGGAAGCTAATAAATGGATCAAAGTTGAAGATGAAATTAGCTTTTTAAATCTCTTTGCTGATATAGAAAAAGTTCGTTTTGGACATCGATTACAAGTTAATTTTAAAGTTGAAGAAGGCATAAGAGAATTTAAATTACCTCATTTAATGGTGCAGCCATTATTGGAAAATGCTATAAAACACAGTCTATATGGTTTAACTGGGGAAGTTACCATTCAAGTTAATCTTAAAAAAAGAGAAAAGAACCTTGAAGTAGTAATTAAAAACCCTTTTGATCCACAAGCAGGACAAGTCAAAGGGGCAGGCTTTGGTTTGGAGGCAGTTCGTAGAAGACTTTTTCTTATTTTTGGGAGGTATGATTTATTGAAAACGAATGCAGTATCTCAACAATTTACCGTTGAACTTTTAATACCACAGCTATCATGATTAGAACCATTATTATTGATGACGAACCATTAGCAGCCGGCATAGTCCAAGAATATTTAGCAGAATGCAAGGATTTTGAAATACTAGCTATTTGCCATGATGGCTTTGAAGGTTTAAAGGCAATTCAGCAACATCGTCCTGATTTAATTTTTTTGGATGTGCAGATGCCGAAAATCAGCGGCTTTGAAATGCTAGAGTTGCTGGACGAACTCCCAGCAGTGATTTTTACCACGGCATTTGATGAATATGCATTACAGGCATTTGAAGTTCATGCAATAGATTATTTGCTCAAACCATTTTCTCAAGATAGATTTAAAAAAGCAATTAATAAATACAAGCAAAGTGGTTTAGCTCAAAATGTTGAAGGCTTATTGCAAAATGAGTTAATAGACGCAAAGGAATATTTAAGCAGAATTGTATTAAAGGACCGTAATGATATAAAAATCATTCCAACAAATGATATTAACTATATGGAAGCGAATGATGATTATGTAAATATTTATACAAAAGAAGGGAAGTATTTGAAAAACAAAACCTTGAGTTATTTTGAAAGGAATTTAGATCCTGAGGAATTTGTAAGAGTTCATCGATCTTATGTAGCTAAAATTGCAGAAATTACTAAAATTGAAGCTTATAAGAAGGATAGTCATATACTAATCTTGAAAAGTGGAGAACAAATTCCAGTTAGCAAAACGGGTTATCCAAAGTTGAAGGCTGCTTTAGGGATATAGCTGCCTAGTCCTCACATATTCTAAGCGAGACGCTTAGACTAGATAGGGGCTATTTATCGGTCGGACGGTTCTAACCTTTAGACCGAGGGAGCCCTACTACTAGTTCAAGCGTCCGCTAGGAACATTTCAGCATGAAAATGCTTTTAATTTTAAAATCTCTAATTTTCTACGATAAAAGCACAAGCGGACGCTTGCGCTATAGTATTCCAGTTCAATTCGGCTTCTAGTTCAAGCGTCCGCTTGGACTTTCTTAGATTAAAAAAAACTAAAATACCAGATTTGTCACTAGAGCTTAATTTATAAGTAAAATTCAAGCCATAACTTGAAGCTATGGCTTGAATAAAATAATTTATAATAAAGTAGTGGGACATACATATTCCGAAACAGGGATATTAGTTTCCTTTATTCCCTTAAAGCCATCTCTAACATCTACAAAATTATCCCAATCTCTAGCTTTCAATATGGACGAAGCCAACATACTTCTGTAGCCGCCAGCACAGTGAATAATAAATGCTTTGTCTTTAGGGAGTTCTGCTAAATGTGAATTGATTTGATTTAGTGGGATATTTTGCGCTCCTATGACATGTTCTGAATCAAACTCACTTTTCTTTCTGATATCAATAATCAAAGGAGATGCCTCCATAATTTCAGCTAGTACTTTTGCATCTATCCTCTTTATTTTGTCAATTTCTTTGTGAGCATATTTCCAGCTATTAAAACCTCTATCCAAATACCCAATAGTATGATCGTATCCCACACGTGATAGTCTGATCATGGCTTCCTCCTCTTTTCCTTCCTCACAAACCAATAATATCTTTTGTTGTATGTCAGGAATCATTTCTCCTACCCACATGGCAAAGTTTCCATCCAATCCTATATTAATACTGTTGGGAATAAAACCTTTGGCGAAGTCTTCGGCATTTCTGGTATCCAAAACCAATGCACCCGTTTCATTGGCGGCTGCTTCAAATGCCTCAGGGCTTAAAGGCCGTTTAGCTTTTTCCATTATAGTGTCAATGCTTTCATAGCCTTGAATGTTCATCAAAACATTTTTAGGGAAATAGCCAGGTGGAGGAGTTAGTCCAGTTAATAATTGCTCAATAAACTCTTCCTTGTCCATTGGCTGTAATGCGTAATTGGTTTCTTTTTGATGCCCTAAAGTATCAGTGGTTTCCTTACTCATCATTTTACCGCAAGCACTTCCAGCTCCGTGATTCGGATACACCATCAAATGGTCAGCTAATGGAAGAATTTTATTGTGCAATGAATCATACAAATAACCTGCTAGTTTCTCTTCTGTTAAATCTTCAATAACATGCTGAGCCAAATCAGGTCTTCCTACATCTCCAATAAATAAAGTATCCCCTGTGATGATTCCATGGTCATCGCCATTTTCATCTATCAACAGATAGGTAGTGCTTTCCATGGTGTGACCTGGTGTGTGCAATACTTTAATTTTATAGTTCCCTACTTCAAATATATCATTATCCTGCGCCACAATGGCATCAAATTGAGGTCTGGCTGTTGGTCCATATACAATTTTAGCTCCTGTTTTTTTGGCTAAGTCTAAATGACCACTTACAAAGTCTGCGTGGAAGTGTGTTTCAAAAACATACTTAACTTTAGCTTTGTCTTTTGTTGCTCTGTCGATGTACGGTTGCACTTCTCTTAAGGGATCGAAAATTGCGGATTCTCCGTTATTTTCAATATAATATGCTGCATGTGCTAGACATCCTGTGTAGATCTGTTCTATTTTCATGTCTTTTCAGAATTTAGTTTTAATTAAATTTACGTATTGATAATCAGTTAGTTAATAACTTTTGTCGCCTTTTTTGTGAGCTATGATTTTTATCTGCCTATTAATTGATTTTTATCATGATATTTGAGTTCTATCAATATGAATTTTATTAGGTTGGAAAGGCTGAGGTGAAAAGTATTTCATTCCGAAAGCTTTATAGTATAAAATGATTATACTGCTGAAAAAGCTCAGAAGATTGGCAAAAGCACAAGAGGATGTTTGCGCTATAGCAGTCTGATTTATAGGGCCTAGTTCAAGCGTCCGCTTGGACCTGATTGGATTTTAGCTCAAATCCCAGAAAATAGCTCAAAAGATTCCATATAATCCGGAATAAAGACATTTTTAGCTCCCTTTTCCTCTAGTTCAATTTTTAAAGTTTTCATAGCTTCTACTTCCCCATGCACCAGGAATGTAAACTTTAATGCTTCCTCAAATCTAGCATACCAATCCAATAATTCAGTTTGATCAGCATGGGCGGAAAGTCCATCTATTTTAGCAAAATGACATTTGATTGGGATCTCTTCTCCGTAGATTTTTACACTTTCTTTGCCTTCTAATATATCGCGACCTCTAGTTCCGTCAGCCTGAAAGCCTACCATTAGCAATAGGTCATTTTTATTGCCAAGTCTTTTAAACAGATGGCTCAAAATTCTTCCACCTGTCAGCATGCCACTAGCTGAAATTATAATGGCTCTATTTTTCAGCATATCTAATGTTCTGGATTGCTGATGCTCTCTGATATAATGGAAGTTTTTATCGTCAAATATGTCTTTATCTTGTAAACGGTGCTGATCACCGTATTTTTTGTATAAATGAGTAACACTGATTGCCATCGGACTATCCAAATACACTGGGATATGAGGGATTTGACCAGTTCTCATCAGTTCATGTAGATAGAAAAGCAAGTTTTGTGTTCGGCCAACTGTAAATGCTGGAATCATAATGACTCCTTCATTCATATGATCTAAAATATGCTGTTTTAATTCCTCTTGAACTTTAGCTACATCATTTAAGCGATCACCATAGGTAGATTCAAGAAATACCACATCAGAATTTTTGAAAAAAGTAGGAGGGAAGAGCACAGGGTCAGAATTTCTTCCTAAATCACCACTGAAAATAATGTTCTTCTCCTGAGTTGCTCCTTTTAGGATTATTTCCACTGAAGCAGCTCCCAAAATATGACCTGCTGGATAAAATTTCACTTGGATGTTTTCGCTAAGGTCAAATGATTTTTTGAAAGCTTTCGGGATCACTGTTTTTAAAGCAGCTTCAGCATCTTTTTGATCATATAATGCTAAAGGATTAGCGTGTTTAGAATAGCCTTTCTGTTTAGCAAATTCAGCTTCTTCTTCTTGCAATTTGGCAGAATCCATCCACATGATTTCCAACAAATCTGCAGTAGCTTCTGTGCAGAATACATTCTTTTTGTAACCTTGTTTAACCATTCTTGGTACATAGCCAGAATGGTCTAAATGAGCATGTGTAAGAATTATTGCATCAATCTCTTGAACATCAATAGGGAACTCATCCCAGTTTCTTAGTCTAAGTGCTTTTAGTCCTTGGAAAAGTCCACAGTCGATTAAAATTTTGTATTCATCAATTTCTAATAAGAATTTTGAACCTGTGACCGATTGTGCACCTCCTAAAAATTTTACTCTTACATTCATATTTTCTAAAAAATTCCTATTGTTTTAAGGATTTAAAGCAAACTATCAATTTTAACTGAGAACTAAGACAAAATGCAAAGATTATTTATCGGCATATTATTTTATTTAATTAATACATTATGCGTGACTGCCCAAGATTCTATTTTAAATTTTATTGATGATGATAAAAAGGAATTTTTCAGGAATAATGGTTGGGAATTATATTATGGAAGTGACAATATAGAGTTTTACGATTATGTAATTCAAAATGGAGATTTGGTTATAGCAGAGCGTGTGGGAGAGAACTACAAGATCCATTTTTTGAATGAAAGTAGATTGATTGAGAAATCAAAAAGCATAAAAGGAAATAATCATATACCTGGTCTTCCAAAGTTATATATTGATCAGAAAAATATAGCTTTTGCTCCAATGCAAAAATTTGAATGTAGGATTATACCTGAAAAGGAAAGACTTAAGAAAAAGAATCGGCTTTTAAACTGGAACAAACGGAGAAAGGGTGAATTTTTTAATAAGTATTTGCATTATAGGGATTATACTTTTTACAGCTTTGCCAGTTTAGATAGAGAAAATGGCTTTCAAAAAACAGAAATTCAGTATGGCAAAGATGAAAAAAACCTTTCCACATTATATGTAGCCAAAATTAAGAGCGATTATTTATCCTATTCAAATAATGCTGATCGCATAGAGATAGAGTTTTTAGAGAGCCGAATTTTGTTGGTTGATAATTTCAACCATAAATTTTTAGCTTTTGATTTTGACGGAAATAAGCTTTATGAGGTGGATTTTTCTCAATTTGAAGAAAAAAATACTACCACTTATTTAAGTGATGCAAGACTAAGAAAAGATCCGGTCAATGATAATATGTATTTAATTTTCCATAAGGATTTATACCAAATTACTGGGCAAGGAAATACATTTCAATTTGAAAAAATTATTATTAATGGAAATATTATATTTAGCAAATCAAGGGTTTACGATAATTACCTTTACAATCTCTTTTCACTGGATTCAGAAAACGGTAGAGCTATTTATAGAAAGAAACTAGAATAAATTCATGCCATGACCAGGAATCATGGCATGAATGGTTTTTTAATCAGCTGAGACTTTTGCCCCACTGCTGCTACTGCTTTCTAATCGAGGACGTCCTTGGTACGTTATTTTTGATGCACTGCTTGCACTTGCATCCAAGTATCCGGTTACATGAACCTCAGCTTTGGACGCACTGGAAGCATCAACATCAGCATTTTTCACAATTAAGTCAAAGCCTTCCATTTTAGCAGCACTACTTATGTCTAAATCCATACTCTCTACATCTCCTCTCATTTTAACTTTTGAGGCACTTGAAATATCCATGTTTAGATTATTGTAAGTTACATCAGCAATAAGTTTAGCTGCTGAACTTATATCTACTTTAAGCTTATCTCCTTTAAAACCATATAAATTCAATTGAGAAGCTGATGAAAGTTCTAAATGTTTTAGATCCGGTACAGTTATGGTGCATTGTATTTGCGGTACGTTCCCTTTCCAATTCCATGAATCGCTAGAGAAAATATTCCAGTCGAAATCCTCCTTTTCTATATACACTTTTAGTCTTTCATTTTTCACCTCAAATCTAAAATCTTCGAGGTCTTCTTGATCCTCGGCCATTACTTGGAAGTCGTAACCGTTTCCTTGTCTAACTTCAACAAATATGCCAGTGGCTGATGAAATTTTACTAAAATCAGCAATGTCATAAGTTCTAACATAGGCATCACTTGAGAAATTGAAGGGTGTAGTGAAGAAATTATCTGAATCGATATCTTGAGAATAAGTTATACTACTTTTAGTCTTATTCACTTTACAAGTTATGCAGTTTAACCCCTCGTTTTCTTCAAAAACCCATCGGTTGTTATGGATTTGACTTACCGTATATCCATTGATGTAGATAGTATTACGTAAAATATGGCGCAGTTTTCTATTCATCTCAAATTCTTGTCCATAAGGAACATACAAAATCATATTTAAACTTTGCCCTCTAAATGCTGCATCTTCCAAGAATCGTATGTTAGAATCAAACCATAAAATGCTATCATCTTTTAATTCTACGTTGTGGTAAGTCATTTTTGCATTTTGCTCAGCATCAATTCTACTACTACCTTGCGCTCTATATCTTTTCTCAAGTTTTAGTTTATCGCCATCATAGCCTCTGATCTTTAGATTCGTAACATCGTAATCTTCAAAACCAACTTCTTTTAATTTTAATACCGCAACTCTATCTTCAAGATCATATTCATAGGTCTCGTAAACTTCTCCGTCATTTCTGAAATTCAAAGCCGTTGTTGGAATTATGATGGCAGCACCTATCAGACTTACAAACCAAACAGCTAAAAGTGAAAATGATACTGTTCTGTTCATTAACCATTTACGAGCCATTACACTAATTCCTGCAATCATGATGAACAGGGCTGGAATGATCAAAAACAAGAAACTAATCAGTACTAATTCCAATGAAAAAGTATTAGCGATCAACTCATTCGGAATATCAAAAAAGTTGATATTAGATGATTCAATCCATATTCCTTGTGATACAAAAAGAAGTATGATAAATGTAACTCCTAATCCTAAACCAAATAAACTCAATATGATTCCCAGAACAATTCTTGCAGCTTCGACTATAAAATTCAAAACTGGTCCTAAAGCTTTTGCTAATCCATTTAAGATAATAGCAATTAATCGGAACGGGAATAATAAGATTTTTACTAAGGTTGTTTCTTCTCCATTTTCAACTTTCAAGCTACTTTTAATATTTTTTTCAATATTACTTAGCGTTATGGGTGTTCCTTCCATTTGCATTTTTTCTGTAACCGTTTTAGCAGATGGAGTGATAAACCATAGTACTAGGTAAATTATTAAACCAGCTCCACCAGGAATCAGTAGCAAGACAAATAATATCCTAATGACAGCCACATCAGTTCCGAAATAGGAAGCTAAACCTCGAGCTACACCACCAATTACTTTGTTCTCTTGACTACGATAGAGTTTCTTTACCTTTTCATCTTCCTTTAAATCAGGATTTGCAGGTAAGAAAATCCACATGACGATATACGCTAATAAAATAATTGCTGAAGTCGGATGGAAAGGGAATAGTCCTAAAAATCCAAGTATGAAAAGTAACCTGATCCACAGAACATCTATATTAAAATAATGTGCGATACCAGCTGCTACACCTCCAAAAATGTATCTTTTGGTGTCTCTATATAGTTTTTTGGTGCCAGTTGGTTCTTGGCTTTCTGCTTTTTCAGATGTATTCTCTTCAAAAGCTTCATCTGTTTCTTCTGCTTTTTTAAAGTCCTCTATGCTTCCTAATGTAACCATTAGCGCATTTACGTCCTCTAATTCAATGACTTGCTTGTCATCTTTTAATTTAGCTAAGAAGATTTCAGCTATCCGATTTTCAATGTCATTTATAATTTCCTGACTGTCTTTGAAATCAGAAAAATAGCGGTTAATGGCATCCAAATAGTTTTTAAGCTTGTCAAAGCCATCTTCTTCTATATGGAATATTATGCCTCCTATATTTATACTTATATTCTTTTTCATTGCTTTAAAATTAAGATTTTTAGATTAATTTGTATGAGAAATTACCAGCCATTTACTTTTCCTCATTAGTTTCCTTGGCTGTTTTTAATTGCTCATCAGTCTTTTTTTTGATTTTTTTGGCTGATTTATTAATCTCAATCCAAGTTTGATCCAATGCCTTTATAGTATTCTGTCCACTATCAGTTAATTGATAGTGTTTTTTAGGCAGTCCGTTTTGCGCTTCACTCCATTCATATTGAACTAAATTTTCATGTTTCAACCTCATCAAAAGTGGGTAAATAATTCCTTCTACTTTTATTAGGTCTTCTTCCAAAAGTTCGTCAATGATGTCAGAGGCATAAACTTCGCCTCTTCTCAAAATCTGCATCACACAATATTCCAGAACCCCAGTCCGCAATTGTGCTTTTATCTTTTCTGCTATCATAAAATTTTCCTTTAATGATTATTAATTATGGCTGCTATGCCAATTCTCAATACACTATGCCAAGATGCGTACCAGTTACAAATTGGGAAGATCATTGATTATGTATATATTCATGAAAACCACCTTTAAGCACTCTATAGGAGGCTATATTAAATTTTTGAAAGCAAGAAATCATAGAAGCTACAGGGTCGAATTTGTACGGGAGAGGTCAATATTTATTATAATTTGTACGTTTATGAACAGTATATAAGTCATAGATTAGACATTTTCAGGGTAGTATCGACAAGTCTTTCCCGTTGGAACGAATTTATTTGCTTAAGTTAATAGGGCTGAGATTTGATTTTTTACTCATACAATTTAAAAACTTTTGTAACGTTTGAGTTATCAAATTCCAACTAATTTCAAGAATTTCGTTTCTATTATTTATTGGAAAGAGTTTTAAAGAAGAAAATTATGAAAAAGTTACTGAGTCTATTGTTAAGTTTAATGGTGCTATTCGTGTCTTGTAATCCTGATGATGAAAATAATCAAGACCCAAAACCAGTGATGCCGCCTGAATATAGTATGGCGCCCGATTTTGATGATTTTCAGACTGATGGAAATCAGCGTAATCAAACAATTGAAAATTGGTTTTATTCAGCTGTGAATGTAGGAGTTTATTCAGCCATTTTGAAAGGGAGTCTTGCGATTCCTGTGACGGCTTTTAAAGTAACCATAAGCCAAGAGCCATTTTTTGATACTGATGCTGGAGTTTGGACCTGGGAGAGCTCATTTTCTGCCCATTCCAATGATTATACAATTAGGTTAACTGCGGATGTTGCTGATGGTAATGTGGATTGGAAAGGTTATATCACTTCAACAGGAACACCTTCAACTTCCTCTTTTACACCTCCTGAAAATTTTCTGTGGTTTGAAGGACAATCAACGGTAGACGGAAACAGCGGAAGTTGGACGCTTATCGAAAGCCCAGCTAATCCGTCTCCTTGGATAAGTACTCAATGGTCGAGAAATGAAGCTCAAACAGAAGCTAACGCACTCTTTACTATTGAAAAAGAAGGTGAATTACTAGGAAGCTATATTGACTACAGTAGAGATGAAGATAGCGATTACAATCGTTCAGTGGAAATTTCTAATACACAGTCGAATGATTTAATTCAAATAGAATGGAATAGTGAATTAAAATTTGGCAGGGTGAAGAGTACAAATCACTTTGGAGACAGTAACTTCCATTGCTGGAATGAAGATTTACAGGATGTAACTTGTGAAGAATAGCACCCAAGATTGCATTCATTATTATTAACTATCAACCTTAATTTATTATTTTGAATAAAGTATTTTTAACCTTCTTGTGTTTTACAGTTGGCATGTTTTCATGTAGTGAAAATAAGGAAGTAGTAAAAGAACCCTATTTACGTTGGGTTGGTGATATCCAATTTGACGAGGAAATTGATGACCCTCATTTTAAATTATGCTATACGGATGATGAAGTCAGGCAGTATTTTAATTTCAGCAAAGGAGTGCAATATAGAGGTGAAAAACCTGCTATCATTCAGTATTTCAAGGAAAATTACCAAAACGTTGATTCAGATCAAAGTGGTCTTTTACGTATTCGATTCATTGTAAATTGTCATGGTGATACCGGCAGATTTCGTTTGAAAGGAATGAATGCTGAATACCAAGAGATGGAGTTTGATGCTAAAATTAGTGATCAAATCCTTGAGCTGACCAAAAAGATGGAGGGTTGGCTTCCAATTGAAATGGAAGAGATGGATAATATGACCCTAGATTATTATCAATACTTAATTTTCAAGATTGACAGAGGTGAAATCATTGAAATAATGCCTTAACCTTGCCCTTAAACTTATGAAATATTATTTAATCATCAGCTTTTTATTCTTTTCTCACCTGTCTATTTCTCAACCTAATTGCAACTATTTTATACATACTGGAGATAGTCTGAAATATGAGGCTTGTATGCAAACCGAAAATGCTGCTGGTCACTATCAATTTAGCAAAGAGTTCCAAATGGCTATGGATGCAGCTATTGCAATAGACTCTACTTTTGCCTATCCATACAGAGCAAAATCAGTAGCGTATCTTAAAAGTGGTGATTTTATAGAATGGAAAAGACTTATTGATTTAGCAGTTAAATATGATCCCCTGGGAAATTTGGGTTATAGGGCTTCCTGTAGATATCAATTCTTCCGTGATTATGCTGGCGCAATTACTGATATTGAATACTTGAAAGAAATTTTTGTTGGGGATATAGGACATTCGGCTAATGGAAATCACCATCTAGAGGTAATAAGAGCACTTTGCTATAAAGCATTAGGTAGAAATCAGAAAGCAATTGAGATTATGGAGAAGCAGATGAAAACGGAAGACTATTTAATAGGGATATACGATTACATTCATCTTGGAGTATTGTATATGGAGCTTGGAGATTTAGAGAAAGCAAAAGAAAATTTTCAAAAGCAACAAGAATATAATGATCTTGCAGAAAATCATTTCTATATGGCACAAGTTTTGAAATCTGAAAATGATTTGCAGTTGGCTAAAATAGAATTTCAGAAAGCTTTGGCTCTTTATAACAAAGGCTATGTTGTAGATGACGGTTATATTTTTCCAGAAGACAAGATATATAGGGTTATGTTAGATGAGGAGATAGAAACAATGGATTAATAAGAAGCCACCTCTCCATCAGGACTTCCGCTATCTGCAGCACCCTCCATAAAGCCAGTTTCTGCATTATATTTAATCCCCATTAACCTGCCTAAAAAACTTCGCATGTGGATTTCATGTCCCATTGCCTCTAGAGCTTCTAATGTTTCAGGAGCCATTTTGTATTCTTCGTAAACGATTCTATCCGGTAACCATTGATGATGGATTTTGGGTGCTTCTATTGCTTGATTCATGGGGTATTCGTAAACCGTGGTCGCAAGAATAGTTTGAAAAACCGTGTTGATAATCGTTCTTCCTCCAGGACTTCCGATTACCAGGAAAGGTTGATTGTTTTTCTTTACTATGAATGGACTCATACTGGAAAGCATTCTTTTGCCGGGTTCTATGGTGTTGGCAGGCGTTCCAATTTGTCCTGAATTATTGGTTTCGCCAGGGACAGCATTAAAATCTCCCATTTCATTATTCAATAGAAAGCCCAATTCGGGAGATTGCATCTTAACACCATAACCTTGTTCAAGCGTAGTGGTCATCGATACGGCCATTCCTGTCTCGTCCATCACAGACAAGTGCGTAGTTTCTTGACCTTCCGAAATTATTTGAATAGCCGTACTATCGCTTTTGCCGACTTGCTCAAAATCAATTTCTTTTAACAGATCTCGAGCATAGTTCTTAGATAGCAATCTTTCTAAATCTGGAATTTCAATAAAATCATTATCGCCCAGATATTGTGCTCTGTCTTTAAATGCTTTCCTCATGATCTCTGCTAGTGTGTGATAATATTCGACTGACCCCATTTCAGGAACTTCATCCAATTGCTCCCACATATTCATCATTTGAGTGACGGCCACACCTCCTGAACTTGGCAAAGGCATACCATATAAATCATAGTCTTTAAAAGTGGAATGAATGGGTTGTCGTTCTATGGCTTCATATGCAGCAAGATCTTCCGTGGTGATAATACCATCTTGAGATTGAATGTAATCCACTAAAGTTTGTGCTGTTTCCCCTTCATAAAATGCTTTTTTTCCTTCATCTTGAATCTTTTTTAATGTTTCAGCAAGAGCGGGTTGCTTCCAGAATTCACCAAACCCCACTACTTTTCCATCTCTTGTGATGAATGATTGCATTTCGGGAAATTGATCAGGGTTTTCAGCAAAATAAAAGAAATCCTTCGCTAAGGATTGCGGTAATGGAAAACCATATTCAGCTAACTGAATAGCTCGTTCTAAAAGCTTTTCCCATTCTATTTCGCCATATTTTTGATGAGCGTCATATAAACCCGCAATGGTGCCTGGTACACCAATCGCAAGTGCAGTATTATGATTACTGCCTGATTTTAACTTTCCATTTTCATCCAAAAACATATCTTTTGTGGAGGCCAAAGGAGCTTTTTCCCTAAAATCAAAAGTGGTCACATTGCCATCCTCTGTATGAATGACCATAAATCCGCCACCCCCAATATTTCCTGCAAAGGGCCAAGTAACTGCCAATGTGAAAGCTGTGGCTATGGAAGCATCTACTGCATTTCCCCCATCTTTTAGGATTTCTAAGCCAGCTTGGGAAGCGTAAGTGGAAGCGCTAGCTACCATTCCATTTTTGCCATAATGGTTTTGGGAAAATCCTACTGAAATATTTAGAAATAGAAGAATAGAGAAGATTTGAAGCTTTTTCATTTGCAATTATAGGTTATAAAACATTAATATAAATAAAATTTTAGGATTGAAGGAAAACCAAGAATACCATACTCAAAGAATTATTATGAAGGGATTCGTTTAGTTATTCTTGCTAATAAATTCTTCGTATTCTACAGCGAAATCTCGCATGCTCTTCAGAAGTGGATAAGTTTTTTCACCTATTGCAGTAATGGAGTAAACAACCTTCAGTGGTTTTTGCTTTCTGTTTCTTTACTGATAAGACCTGATTCCAAGAGTGATTTTAATTCTTGAAAAAGCATTTTTTCACTTATATCTGGGAGCAGTTCTTTTATTTCATGACTTCTTTTCTTGCCACTTTTGAGTTGCTGGATAATCAGTAACTTCCATTTTCCTCCTAACAATTCCATGGTTGTTCGGATTGGGCATCGTGCTGTTATTTGTATTTTGTGATCAATCATCTGGGTTAAATGTAATAAGTTTGTTTTAGCCTTTTACTAACAAAAAGGTAAGTGTCTTTTCAAATGAAATCTACTATCAGACTATCTATTTTTACGTTAATTTAGTTAAAAGGATAGATTATTATGAAGACACTAGCGATATTCGGTGGCACTGGACAGACAGGGAAACTAGTTTTGGAAACAGCATTGAAAGAAGGCTATAAAGTTAAGGCATTAGTAAGGAGCCCAAAAAAAGTTGAACTGGCAAATTCCAAGCTCGAAGTTATAGAAGGAGATGTTCTGAGTGCAGATGATGTGATAAGAACAGTAGAAAATGCTGATGTTGTACTCAGTTTGTTTGGTCATGTGAAGGGATCACCTCAATGGTTACAAACTAATGGGACTGAAAATATTGTAGAAGCGATGAAGGAAGCAGGAGTAAAAAAAATCATTTCACTTTCAGGGGGAGGGCTCCCGGTTCCTGACAAGGATAAGCCAAAATTAGCGGATAAAATGATCCGCTTTATTATGAAAGTTGCTGTACCCAAAATCTTAAAGGATGCTGTACTTCATGCAGCAATCTTGCGGAAAAGTAACTTGGATTGGATGATAGTTCGCGGACCAAGACTGACCAATGAAAAACCCAAAAATGAGTATAGGGTGGGTTGGGTAGGAGTGAATGCTTCGACCAAAATTAGCCGTGCAGATTTAGCTGACTTCATATTGAAGCAAATCGAATCCGATGAATTTGTTCATCAAATGCCATTTGTAAGCGAATAAAAATTGAGATATGACTATACTGATAACAGGTGCTACCGGAAATGTGGGGCAAGCAATTTTATCATCATTTTTGATAGGTAATTTTGAAGCAAAGATTATAGCTGGGATTCGGAATCCAGATGATCTCAAGGAGCAAGAGAAACTTCCACCTCCTTTTCTGAAACAAGAATTTGATTTTGGAAAAACGGAAAAATTTTCAAGGTATTTAGATGGCATAGATGTTTTGTTCTTGCTTCGACCTCCTAATATTGCAGATGTGAAAGCCGTTTTCAAACCACTAATTGTTGCGGCAAAAGAAGCAAATGTAAAGCACATAGTATTTCTATCAGTACAAGGAGCGGAAAAACAATCTTATATTCCGCACCATAAGATTGAGAAGTTGATAGTGGAAAGTGAGATTCCATATACCTTTTTGCGCCCTGCGTATTTTATGCAAAATTTCATTACTACTTTAAGAAAGGATATAGTGGGTAAAGGAATGATTTACTTACCTGCAGGTGATGCGAAATTCACTGTAGTCGATGTGAAAGATGTAGGAGCAGTAGCGGCTGAAATTCTCTTAAATGCTTCTGATCATCAAAATCAAGCATATGAATTGACTAATAGTGAGTTACTGAGTTTCTCGGAATTTGCAGAACAAATAAGTGAAGTCGTTGATAAAGAAGTGAAATTTATTTCGCCTAATTTGTTAGCATTTATAGTTAGAAAGCTGAAAGAGGGACACAGTTTTACCTATATTTTTGTGTTGATCATGCTGCATTATTTTCCTAGATTCAAGGAGTCGCCTGAAACTTCAAAAGAGGTAGAGCATTTTTTAAAGCGGAAACCGATTAATTTTCGGGAGTTTTTGGACAGAGAGAAAACTAAGCTAAAATTATGATTAAGTTCTTTTTCAGAAGTCTCATGATTTAATTAAATTTAATGAGAAGAATTTCAATGATAGTGCCTCAATCTTTATTTACTTCAAAATAGAGCTCTTTGGTATCCAAATTAAAGCAGCAAAGTTTCCCTAATCCGTACTGGTCTGTCTTGTAGCAACCATTATCAATCCCTAGCACCTGACTATCTTCAAGCTCATCTCGCATTTTGATTATGTCATTTTTGGTGATGGATTGATGTCCATGTATGATTTTTTTATTCCCGAGGCGATTATAATCAATGTCTTTATACCAATCTCTTATCCAATACATGTTCCTATATTCCTGCAAATAGGATTCTTTGCTGAAATCCAAGCCTGCATGCACCAGAATATAATTGCTTGAGATGTGGTAAGGCTTGAGTTTAAGAAACCAATTGATATACTTTTTGGGTATCTCTTTCCAGTTAGTTATTCCAAAGCTTTTTAGAGTAACATCCTCACTATTGGGATTGTCATCATAAATAATTGAGTCAAATATCATCTCCTCATGATTACCCTTTAAACAGTGAATATTGTATTTTTCACTTTCCAATTGCATAATGAAATCAACAACCTCTTTACTATAATTCCCCCGATTTATGTAATCGCCCAGAAGGATTAATTCATCACTTTTGTTCAGCCCAATGGTGTTTAATAGCTCTTTGAAGGTATGATAACATCCATGTATATCACTGATTGCATATCTTGCCATAATTGTAGTTGTTTTTCCTTTTATTATAGTCACAACTGATTATCTTCTAGAGTGTTGTTGAGCGTGGTTACTATTTAAGTGTTTGATTTGTAGATTTATTAAACATTCTAAAAAAACACTAGCTAGCTTGTGATTCCTTATCATTCAATTTATTTTTAAGTTTATATATCTAATGATATGAGAAAACTATCCAACTTAAAATACTTATTGCTCATTGGATTATTACATTTATCAGTGGCATTGAGCAATGCAGCTGCACAAGAAAATCCTAAAGCAATTGACTTACCCAAAGAATTAGACCGAGTACTTCGCGATTATGAGACACATTGGCAAAATTCTGATGCAGCTCAACTAGCTAGCCTTTTTACTGAAGATGGGTACATTTTACGGCCCAATAAACCCATTACCAAAGGCAGATCCAATATTGAAGAAGCCTACCAAAGTGCAGGCGGAAGATTAGTATTAGAAGCATACGATTATTCAATAGATGGCACAACTGGCTATATCATTGGAGGATATAAAGGGCAAGAGAGCTTGCCAGCTATGGGTAAATATATTTTGACTTTAAGAAAAGAAGATGGCAAATGGATGATCACAGCTGATATGGATAACAGAAACGAACCTAGGAAAAATGAGTAGCAACGATAGCGATAAAGACAAAGGTGCATATGAAACACCTGCATGGTTAAAAAGAGTTCAAGAAGGCAGCTGGGAGCCTGAAATATTAATATCTGGGATTGTCCTTTTTGGATTGTTTAAAATCTATCCACTGATTGAAGAGTTCAATTACTTTTTGGAAATGAATTCGGCATCCATTTTCTCCGATGGTACTGTAAATGAAGCGCTTACTGCCATTTTAAAGTTTGCCAATATTATTCTTCTCATCGGTTTTCTATCTCACATTTTATTTCGATCCGTTTGGGCAGCCTTTGTTGGTTTATCTTATATCTATAAATCAGGAGTTAAATACGAAGATTTAAACTATCCTGATAAATATCTGCGGACAATTCGAAAATCAGGTGATTACCAGCAGCAAATTATAAAGTTAGAGAAAATCTGTAGTGTGATTTTTGCGATTAGCTTTTTGGTGTTTATGTGGGTGGCTGGCCTTGCTGTGTTTGTAGCCATAATAGCGGGTGCAATTAGTATATTTCAGTCAGTTTTTCCAGGAAACTACGACTACACAATTTTTAATAATGTTCTTACAATATTTCTCATTCTAGTTTTCACAGATTTTGTTAGCTTGGGTGGTCTAAGAAAAATACCTTTTATCAACAAAGTCTATTATCCCATACATAGGTTAGCTGGATGGTTGACATTAGCATTTTTGTACCGAAATATCTATTATGGTGTCATTTCTAATCATAAAAAATGGAAAGTCAGCCTTATTTTATTTCTGTTTGGTTTATTTACGGTAGTATCTGTTCTTTTTTTAAGATCTGATGGTTTTATATTTGGACGTACTATTGCATTGGCACCATACGGAGCAAATGAATATCGGTTAGATGAGTCAAAATATCGCTCAAAAGTTACAGACGGGTTTTATTCGAAAAGAATGCATATTAGCGACTACGTTATTGATGAGGAATATTTAGAATTGTTTATTGTCCATACTCCTGAATTCGAGCAAGAACGTATTATGGTCGCTTGTGATTACGATAATGCCAAGGAAAAAGAAGGCGTTTCTTACGACTCTTTACGAATGGCCTGTCTTGAAAATTTTTATGGAGTGGCTTTAGATGGAAAGCTTTTGCAAGATGATTTTATTTACCAACGCAACTCCTTAACTGGTCAGGATGGCTTGCTAACCATCGTGGATGTCTCCAAGCTCAATACGGGAAAGCATCGTTTAGATTTATACTATGATATGTATTATCCTGAAGGGGATACTACTCGTCATGAAATAGCGGAGCAGATTATTTTTTATAAAACAAAACGGCTATTAAAGTGAAATTAACTATTGAGTAATTAGAATAAATACGTTTGAAACAATTTTCGTAATTCTATTTTACTTTGTATTACTGTCTTTTCCACCCGGAAGAATTACACTTCAATATTCTGCTACAGAAAACAGCCCTATCTACCGCTCACAAAACCCTCTTAATAATTTTTTTCAAAAATTATTAATATTTTTTGTCATATTTTCAGACCATCAAGAACCAACTATGTAGAAACCCAAAAAGAGGACTTTTGATAAAGATAGATTAATGACTGAAGAGAAATATGCAGACATCATTGAAAAAAATAAGCATAGCATTTACAGAGTTTGCAAACTGTATGCTAGCGATTCCTTTGAATCAGAAGACTTGTTTCAGGAGGTAGTTTTTCAAGTATGGAAATCATTTCCATCTTTTAAAGGGACATCCAAAGTTAGTACTTGGATTTACAGGATCGCACTCAATGTTTGCTATAAATCTATCTTGAAACATAAAAAGTCAAGCGATAAAATTACTAGCCTTGACGCTATAAAAGTTGAGGAATTTGCTGACTCAAATTTTCAAGATGAAAATAGCAGATATGAAGCCTTGCAGGCTTGCATCAATCAACTAAATAAAGCTGATCAAGCAGTAATTGTGCTCTTTTTAGAAGAATTATCATACAGAGAAATCAGTGAAACTATTGGGATTAGTGAGAACTATGTGGCGGTTAAAATGAAGCGAATTCGTGAAATTTTGCATGCTTGTCTTACACCTAAATTAGAACATTATGAATGATCAAAATTTAATAAACATTTGGAAGGGATCAAGTCGAAATATTCAGTTGAACCTCAACTATGATGATTTGGCTAATGAATTGAAAAGAAAAGCAAATCAGTTGGATAAGAGTATTCGAAAAAGGAATCAGTTGGAGATAGGATTGGCCATTTTGCTCTTGCCCATCGCCCTTTACCTTTTTTGTGAAGTGCCTTATTATCTCTTTAAGTCAGGAGTTCTTCTGATGGCAGTTTGGTTCTTATACGTGATCTACAAACTTAAAAAGACAAGAGGATTAAAGACTGATTTTGGTACCAATGCATCACTGAAACATCAATTGAATAAACAAAAAAGATATGTAGAGGAAGAGGTAAAACTTCTGAAAAGTGTTTTATACTGGTATTTGTTGCCTCCTTATACGGGTTTACTCCTTATGATTTCAAGTGCCTATTTTCACCGTGATATTCATTGGGAAAATAGCTTTCTGCAAGGCTTGCTGTCGGAAAACATTTACGGTCACCTTGTTTATATTATCTTCTTAACTGCGCTTTATTTTTATATCTACAAACTCAATATGAAAGCGATTGCTAAGGATTTGATGCCCGTGATTGTGGACATTGAAAAAATTGAAAGAGAATTAGGAACATCTGAAAAGTAAAAGAACATGCTTAAAAAAACACTAATAATAGGTAGTGCTATTATTTTAATCCTTTCTGCAGGTTTTGGAGTAGCGTTCTTTATGGTAAAGCCTGATAAAGAGCGGATTGTAGATTTCATTAGAGGAAATCCAGACCGAATTTCGATCAGTTTAAGTCAAAACGAAAAGGTGCTGGCAGAGCATAATGAAATTAAAATGCTGCCGCTTGCCAGCACTGTGAAAATAATTATTGCAATAGAATATGCCTATCAAGCTGCGGAGGGAAAATTGAATCCCGATCAAAAACTCTCAGTTTCAGATTTGAAAAAGTATCATTATCCAGCGACAGATGGCGGTGCTCATAGAGCCTGGCTTAACAATCTTGAACTAGAAAAAGATAGCAGTGTTTCATTGTGGGAAATAGCGAAGGGTATGATCAATTATAGCTCTAACGCTAATACCGAATACTTGATTGATTTACTAGGGTTAGAAAATATCAATAGCCGAATCAAGCTTCTGGGAATAGAAAAACATGATTCTATTTATTATTTGGTTTCCTCTCTGTTTATAAGAGACTATCTGTTTCCTGAAAAAAGTACTATTGAGGCCATTGAAAGCATTAGAGATTTAAGTGATGGAGAGTATCGAAAAGCAAGCACGCAAATCCATAAAAAGCTAAAAAATGGGACTTTCGAAAATGATAGTCTTAACGATTTCGGATTGGCTGTTCAGAAAGTATGGTCTGATCGCTTACCTGCTTCAACCGCTAAAGAATACAGGAAATTAATGGAGAAGCTCAATACTAAATCAGTTTTGCCTAAAGAAGTGCATCAACACCTTGATCCGATTTTAGAATTTGTCATGGAAAACCCACTTAATCAAGAGTGGCTTAAGCATTCAGGATCCAAAGGGGGTTCGACTGCCTCATTATTGACAAAGGCATTGTATGCAACCGATAAGGAAGGAAATAGAATTAATTTGAGTTACTGTTTAAGTGATTTGTCCGCTCTTGAGACTGTACAATTGCAGATGAGTATGAATGCTTTTGAACTGGCAATATTACAGGAAGAAGAATTTAGAATGCAAATGAGAGAAGTTTTGAATGCGCTTAATTAAATGTGGGGTTTGAATAAAGTTTGTCCCAGTATTTCGAATAAAGTTTGTCCATTAATCATATTGACTTGTAGAAAGCGTGAATTAAATATTTCTTGGCAAATGATTAATTAATAAAGGTTCATAGTAAGAATTGAATCTCTTTATTTCAGTGTTGTGCAGTCGTTTTCTGATAACTTTCCAGTCATAAAATCTGACTTAATCTAAACGGTTTCTGTATTTCTGATAAATAGTTTTTTACTCTCTATTTTTATCCCACTTTCTAAATAGTCATGTAAAAACTTAAGTGACTAGATATTTTTAAGACTTTTGCGCTAATTTTTTTCTTATCCTACTAAGAGATTCAGGCTTAACACCAATATATGAGGCAATATCGTATTGTGCTACTCTTTGGAAAATATCTGGTCTTGCAGCCAAAAGCTTTAAGTATCGGTTTTCTGGCTTATCAGTAAGATGAGAGACCATCTGTTCTTGTTGCTCCTTAAAGACAGTCTCCATTATTTGACGAGAAACCCTTTCGAATTTCGGAAACTGTTGAAATAATTTAACGGCTTTTTTCTCATCACCTATGACTACTGTGGTATCTTCCACACACAACAAGTTATACTTGGAAATTGATTTACCTTCCACCGTTTCAAAATTGATGATCCATTGTTCTTCGGTAAAGAAATTAGTGGTAACGTCATTGCCATCAACATTTTTATATTGTCTAACCAGCCCTTTCATGACAAGAAAACTCTCGTTTTCGTATTGTCCCTCTTTGATTAAGAAGCTCCCTTTCTCAAAAGTTTTAAGCAACATGCTTTCTGAAAGAATTTTACTTTCCTCAGATGAAAGATTAGTAATCTTTTTAAAATAATCTATTACGCTATCGGTCATTAATTGGTGCTGCTATAAGTCAAGTTATAAGCAAAATACTTAAACTTTTCTTTGAATTGTAAATTCAAAGCAACCTAGTCATTAATTTCGAATTCGAAAATGGATAATGCTAATATTTAAAAACCATCAGTTTAGTCAAGCGAGGTATGATTCGCTATTTTTCTATTCAAAGATTTTTAGCAGATCTCAAAGCTGAGGCTTTCACATTAGACCTGCCACTTACTTTCTCATTAAATCTGTCTAGTGTTACTTTATCAATTTTCCGTCCTTCTCTAAAGACAGGCTGATATCTCCCCAAAAAACTGGACAGTAAGTTTAGTTTTAAAGACTATTAAAATAGCTGTCTGACATGTAGAAAATCTGTTTGCCGACAGACAGGTTTACAAGCAAGTTTAAACCAAGGTGGCGCAAGAAGCAGGTTCGCTTTGACCTGGTCAGTTTCCAATACTATAATGAGGAAATAAGGCATTCAAGCATCGAAGATAAGTGTTCAAAAGAGGTAATTTTTTCTTTCAGGCCACCCCGTTAATCAATGAGGGCGTCCTAAAAGAAAAAGTTTTTCTAAGAAAATACAAGTACATGTTCTCTAGGTCGGGGAGAGTTAGATCAAAGTCTTGCACTTCTTAACCCAAATCAATGAAATTGAAATGCACCATTAATAACTTTGTTGCCATATTGATACACTAAAAAGCAAAATTATGAGAGCAATTGAATGTTTAAAGTATGGGGGTCCTGAAAACTTAGTATTAACGGAATTTGAGAAGCCAACACCAAAGGATAATGAAGTACTTATAAAAATCAAAGCTACCTCGGTAACAACCAGCGATGTTCTTATTCGAAGACTGAATGAACCAGCCGTTCCGAGATTTATTCTGCAGATGATTTTTGGTTTCGGTAAACCAAGAAACCCAATTTTGGGAATGGTGTCTTCGGGTATTATTGAAGCCAAGGGGAAGGAAGTAAGCAAGTTTAATGTAGGCGATGAGGTCTTTGCATATGGTTCAGTTTCACCAACAAAACGTCATTTTGGTTCTTATGCAGAGTACATCTGCTTGCCTCAGGACTGGAACATTGCACACAAACCAAAGAACAAAAGTTTTCAAGAATCAGCAGCCATTCCTTATGGTGGATTACTTGCTTCTCATTTATTGAAGAAGACTTCCATTAAAAATGGAGACAAAGTACTGATATATGGCGCTTCGGGTAGTATTGGAACCATGGCGATTCAATTGGCAAAGCATGCTGGGGCGCACGTCACAAGTGTTTGCAGCAGCAAAAACTTTGATTTAGTGAAGTCTTTGGGTAGCGATGAAGTGATTGACTATAGGGTAGATAATGCCGAATCGCAACTTTCAACATACAAATATGTTATTGATGCCGTAGGTAACAATAAGTCTTCGGCACTCAAAGAAGCAAGTAAAAAAGCAGTGACATCTGAAGGAAAATACATCTCCATCGATCATGGAACGCCATTAACTCCTGAAGAGGCATTCATGAATTTAAAATCCTTGGCGGAGCAAGACAAGATCACAGCTGTCATTGACCGAGTTTATCCCTTGGATAAAATAGCGGAAGCACATGAATATGTGGAAATGGGACATAAACGAGGGAATGTGATTATAACTGTGTAAGCGAGCTAAATCGTGTTTCATTTCAGAACAGATAATAGAAAGCCTACAATGCTTCCTTAAATTGTCCTGCTTGTACCAAGAACTCAGATTTTTTGAATTGCTTTGTCTGCATACTCTCGGCAATGGCCTCTGCCTTTTCTTTTGAAAGTGGAAGTCCTCTTGAAAAATAGTCTACAAATTTCTTTTTCATGAGTTCATTCCGAATCCTTATTTAATAATGTTTAAAACAATTTTTCTTAGGTTTTATGTCATCCTCAGCTTGCCGATTAACGGTTTGATGTATTGCGCGTTTTAATGCGCTATGTTTTATATTTACAATTTATCTTTAATTGCTTTTCTCCAAAAGTAAATTGCAAAAACGCAAGTCACAATTGCAAACATAATTCCGTTTTCACCAAGCCAATGTTCAGTTCCAACAGTTTTCATTGTTAGAGGTGGTAATAATTTTTGAATATACACATTGCTTACTGCGTGAAAAATTACTGCTGGCCATAGGCTTTTAGATTTAAAAGTGTAGTATGTCATAATAAATGACATAGAAATAATTACTATAAAGAATGTTATAAATTCCAATAGCACATTATTACTATAGTAAACAAGCAGCGGCCAGTGCCAAGCAGCCCAAATAAATCCACTAAAAATAGATACACCAGTAAATGAAAGTACCTTTCTCAATTCATAGATAAAAAAACCTCTCCACCCAATTTCTTCTCCTAAAGTTGTTGCTGAGGCTCTTATTACTTCTACAGTACCTATTAAAATAATGGCTATTATTGTTATTGCCGTTGGATTTAATGTTCCTATTCCAAACAAACCAAGTTCTTTTCCCCAGTCTATAATTACTTCTTCATTGGCTAAACTTCCAAATCCGAAACTCCAGATTAGTATATAAGTGATTAAGCCATATATGGCAGGAATGAAATAAGACCATCGGATATATTTCCAATTTCCCCAATTCCAATTTAAAGATGAAATTTTACGCCCTTTTATTTTTAAGGTAATAAATGCAGCAATAGCAGGACACCACATGATTGCTCCAACATATATCCGCGATGGATATAATTTTACAATGGCATAATGGAAAGGTGAAGTAAGCGCAAATACGAGAGCGAGAAATAGAAAGATCGTTTTCCAGGCTTCTTTACGTTCCGATAAATTTTCTAGCATTTATTTTTCTGGTTAGTTTGTTTTTTTTGCAATTACTTTCACACGTTATCCCGCATTTGCTAAAGCGGATGTTACCAATCGTATTTATTTTATCTTGCTTAATTCTTTTATTTTCACTCTGGCGTGTTCATTACTAGGGTTTAGCTCAAGAGATTTTTCATAATTTGCGATGGCTTTTTGAGTATCACCTAATATTTCATAAGCTTCTCCCAGACTATCATAGGAATTAGATGATTTAGGGTAGTTTTCTACATTCAATGTGAAGAATTCTAATGCCTTGGCTTTGTCTTCATCATTTCCACTTCGTATCATTCTGTAACCTAATTGGTTTACAAGATATTCAGGAGGTTGGAAGTCCCATGAAAGTCGCTTAGAAAGTGTTTGAAAATGCCTAGTTAGTTGATCTTTATCTTTCACATCACGATAGGAAATCCCATAGCCTTTAAAAATTGCAGAGATTCCATTATGAAAAGCAATGATTGGAACTGAGCTATGGTCTTCATTATCAAAGTATTCTAATTTTGCAGGCAATTCGCCTTTGCATTTGCTATTCAATGCTTCATATAACCGTACATGCCGATCACGATTTCTGATATTCCTTTTACCCCAATTAGCAGTAGCAATGTAGATAAATCTTTCAAATGGTCGTTCTGTCATTGAATCTAATTTTTTGTCCATGGTTTCTGAATCCCACGTCCCAAAACTTGGGTCAACTGCAATAAATGAATTGAAAACTGTCTTTTCTTTCATATAGGTATGAGTGGCCAACAAACCTCCTAAGGAATGTCCAAAAAGCATTCTATATGGACTAGTCCTAAACTTTTGATCTAGTTCAGGTATAAGTTCCTCTTCCAAAAAACTCAGAAAGCTATCTCCGCCACCTGTATTATTCTTTCTAACTGTAATGACTTTGTCTGGCGTGTAGTCTCTTCTTCTATCAACATTTTGAATACCCACCACAATCATTTCTGGAATTGTCAAGCTTCTATACGCATCAGAACTCATGTAGTTTACGATTCCTGCTATGGGCTTAAAGTGCGAGTTTCCATCAAGTACAATAATCACTGGGTATCTCTTGTGGGATGATGCTTTATCATGGTATGAATCAGGAATACTAACCCAATACGCTCTATCTTCATTCAAGATATTAGACCTAAGTGAATGTTTTGTGCCGATTACAATTTGTCCAGCATCTTGTGATTTTACCTGATTAATACCTATTAGTAAAAGTAGTACTGCAATGATATTTTTATTCATTTTGTTTATTTTTATATGATTGTAAAGGCACATACTTTACAAAAGTTAAAGTATTTTCTTTTCGTTTATATCATGGTTTCTATGGTATATTTCATTTTGCTTCAGAAATTCTTCTGATTCATAACCATATACTTTGCCCAGAGAATCCCTCAGTCGAATAGGTTCCTGTTCAGTCCTCCAAATGGTATCCAGCATGGCCATTAGTTCCTCTGTATCAATCTCGGCCTTTTTAGCAGCTTTCGTAAAATCACTATTTTGCTTTTTGGTTGATTACAAGAGGCTAGTATAAATATGCTTAAAATGATTATGTAATTTACTATTTTCATAATAGTCTTAGGGTTATTTTTTAATTAGGATTGTAGATTTCAACCGCCTTTCTTATCACATTCATTTGTGTTTGAATGCTATTTCTCCGTCTATAATCGCTTTTTGTTTTAAAAGCTAGAACAACATCTATTTCTGGATATACAGTAATGTTTTGTCCTAATGCACCTTGAGCTGAATAAGCATTTTTTAGCCTAGAGTCTTCTGTGTTTTCTATTAACCACCACATATACCCATATCCAAGATCAAGGCCGTCTTCTTTTAGAACAGGGGCATTTTTCTGGGCTTCAAGATGGGAGGTTCTTTGAGTAATCATTTCCTCTACCCAATTCTGTGGTACAACTTGCTTTTCTTTCCACTTACCTTTTCTCAACATCAACAAACCTAAACGAGCCATATCTCTTGTCGATAACCATATATGATAGGCTGGAAACTTCGACACTTCCAGATTTCCATTTTTTATTTGCAAAGATCTATCCCAGTCTTGCATTTCAAGAGGTTCTACTAACTGTGCCTCTATTTCATCATAGATATTTCGATTCGTTTCTTGTTCGAAAATATATCCGGCCAAATTAAAATCCCAATTACTGTATAGCCAATAACTACCGGGTTTAACAGATCCTCTTTCAGGTGCAAGTCTTCTGAAATCACCACCATTTGAGCCAGGTAAGAAAACTCCTGAACGTGCTGATATTAAGTCTTTGATAGTTGCTGATTGTTCAAGTTCAAGAAATGGAGTATGGTCTTCAATTTTCAATTCTTTAAGTGACTTATCAAGGTCAATGACTCCATTTTCCACATATTTCCCATAAAGAATAGCCAATACACTTTTTCTACATGATGCGATATAGCTGTTTTCTTCTAAATCCCCGAATTCAAGTACAACCTGTCCTTTATGAATAATGACCAGTCCAGTAATATAGGTGCTATCAATTATATAGCGAGTGAAAGTTCTACTATCTGCATCACCCCAACCTGCTTCCACCGGATTTTGATGAGTTGCCCAATTTATGTCTGGATAAATTTGAGCTTCACTAGAACAGCTTAATAAAATGGATGATACAAATAATATTAAACTGATTCTCATAGTTCGTTTTAATAAATGCCAACGGTGAGTATATGAAGCGTAACGACCGAAAGGGAGCCATGATTTCATATATAGTGATAGCAAACGTTTTAATTAGTCTTTTCTATCAATGGATTTCGTATCATAAATATTCCAATCCATAAAAACCAAAATATTTGACCAATTCCAAAAACCTCTGTAAAAATATCTAATGGATAAATTGTTAATATTCCTGCTACTCCAACTAGAATACCCAAAAAAATTAGTGGTTTAGAAAACAAATGCCCTTTCAAGGCAGCTAGACTTAATAATAATACCCAAATTCCTCCAACTATTTCATTTCCACCACCAAGCCCTTCTGTAATGATATTAGTAGCGGAAAAAACTAACATTGCATTTTCAGGCTCTTTACTTCCCATTTCAATGATAGCGTTGAGACTTATATTATCTATCATCCCACCTGCAATAACCAACCCAGCCCAAATTACACCAAAAACAGATGTTAGTTGTGAACTAATTAGTGAATAAGTTTTTAATCGATGGTGGATTGCAATAACCAATACTACCAATACTATCCCAAATAAAATATAGCTGGTAAAAGTCAATAATGAAAAAGTCAGGTGATTCTCTGTTAGGAAGTTAAGTCTTTCATTTGCACTGGCAGTAGCATCTGGATATACTAGTATAGCTCCGTAAATAATAAAGGCAACGATATATATAAGTCCCTCAAAAATTGCGCAAGCCCCACCTATTTTTTGTAGTTCTTTTTCATTCATATTTTTTGTTTTTTGAGTAAAAAAATTCAGAAACTATTTTGCTACTGCATTTTGCTTAATGTTTGCTAACAATTGAATAAACGCAATTATTGCCTTTAACCTCTAGTTATTAGATATAAGCGCAGTGCTCTTTTGGCCTAATGTTCTTGTATATGAAAAGTAGCGGGTTTTACGCACTATTTTTTCAGTTTTAAATGACCTATAATTTATTGATATTCATTTATTTAAGCGAATAAACTACTATTTTTATATACGTTGTTAGCCTTTCGTTATTTTTTATTTAGTGCTTCAATTCTTTCTTTATAGTAATCTTTACCACTTAATTCAAAGGCCTTGTTTAAGTATTTTAAGGCATTCTCTTTGTCGTTTTGAGATTCATAATACTCAGCCATCGAATCATAGGCATTTGCACTATTTGGATTTTGTTTAATGTTCATTTCAAAAAACATGAAAGCTTTTTCAGGCTGTCCCATTTGCATATTCATATAGCCGTAACCATTTAACATTTCGTCTACCATTGGTGCAGTGGGAACACCAAAATGTTCGGTATAGATTTGTTCCTGCTCCTTCAATAGCGAAACCAATTCTTCTATAGGTGTCTCTGGATTATTAAATTTTTGAGGAGATTTGAACTGATACCATTGAAAAAGAAAAATCAGCCCATCTCTTATTGTTGGTAGAGGCACAGTACCATGTAAATCCTCATGATAAACCTTCCTTGAAAAGTTTAATTGATTTTGGCTCTTCGCAAGTTGGGAGAATTCTATTATAGAACGTGCAGGCAATGAGAATTCTGAAGTGTCACTCATTACATTATCAATAGTTATACTTTCATTTTGTATATGTAACATCTCTGCAGCAAGTGAAACAAAAAGCGATTTCCCATTGTAATCTTCCATTTTAAATTTTTCTTTAGCTTGCTTTAATAATTTTTGGTTGTCCCAATCCAAAGTTGGATCTATGGCTATATAATTTTCAAAGAGATGTGCATGGTTAACCAACATATTTATGGTAAACTGCCCTGCATGGGAATGACCAATTAATGTACGGTAGGCTATAGTTGGATACTTACTATCAATATATGGGATGAGTTCCTCTTCCATAAATTTAGTAAAGGTTTCTGCACCTCCAGTTTCATAATCAAATGCACTGCCGCGTCTCATTTTTATCTGCGAAGTAGTTAAATCTCTTGTTCGGTTCTTGCGATTAGAAACCCCAACAAGTATCATATGTGGTAGGTAATGCCCCCAATAATTACCATAAACAGCTTCCAAAGTGCTTTCTAGTGAAAATCCATCCATTAGATAAATCACGGCGTATTTTTCATCATTATCTGGCTGAAAATTATCTGGTAATCTTACCCAAAAGTCACGACTTTCACCTAAAGTTTTAGAAAATATGGAATCCACTATTCGATTTTGAAATTGCTCTGTTTGGGACTCAGTTGTTTGTGCAATTGCAGGTTGATTGACCATTAAAATCGATCCGATAAGTACTAATAAGTAGATGTAATGTTTCATTAATTTCTTTTGAATTTAAATAGGACTAAATACATACGTTAAAATAAAAATTATATTGGTTATTAGTTGTTTATAATGAAGGCTAACAAGTTAGTAAATGTAATATAAACATTAACCACAAGTACTTCATCGACTAGGTCTACCGCTATTTCACTTTTTTAGAAGGTTGTTTTTGAATTAATATAAGTCATTAACCTATTTGCCTGCTACCGATCTCTGCTATGAGCAGTAGCGTGGTTTTGTACTTAAATCTGCAAGTACACACCCAGTTGAAAATTCTGCAAGGATTTCCAAACAAGGCGAGAACAAGCAATTACTGATAGCTATAATAGTTATACTTTCAAGCTGAGACATTATCTGTTTAGTCGTCAATCTGTAAATTCAACCACGTTGGCACTTACAGTGAGTGTTCGTTTCGTGAAAAATGGAGGAAACCCACCAATATGTTCTTCGGTCACAATATTTATTAAGGCCTTCGAGCCAGTCAAATTAGCATCCTTTACCATCGCACTGTAAGCATCTTGGTACAGTCGCCTTTTGTTAAGCCCTCCAAAGGCCAGAACATATGATACTTCAGAGGTACCGCTTACTTTTTCTACCACACTGAAATTATTACTGCCAAGATGTACCTGGGTAGTGTTTTGGTTCTGGTTCAGCATAAAGGAATGACTGACACCGCACGAGCTAAGGATGAACAACAAAGCTACTGAGCTAAATAGAATTGATCGATTTTTCATGTTTAATTTTTGTTTATTTATTGTTTACTATTGACTAGTTGTTTTTTAGTTTAGTATGCTGATAATTCAAATCAATTGAGCTAAAAAAACTGTAATTATTCTGAATTATTTATTGCAACCTACTTTTCTATTCATTTTAATCAGTATTTTTCTACTCGATTGGTATGTATTAAACTAAAATGCATTTACTCCACTTTCTTAATCATAATACTTCTCGTTTGTACTGAACTAAACTGAATAAAGCCCAATGGTTTATTTTCAGGATTTGTGAGATTATTAATATTCGTTGAAGGATTCACCGGTGGTGCACTGAATACGCCCCCGTCATTAAAAAGTAGATTGGTGAATTCTAAATAGTATTGGTAAACATCTTCTTCTATGGCGTAAAATTCTAAAAAGATTTCATCTTCTTCTTCAAAAGAACCAGGAATGGGCAGTCCTTGAAATTCCTTTCCAAATAACTCAGAAGACAAAATTGAATTCGAAATATCGTCTCTTGAGTTTTGAAGTGTATCATTTACCGAAATATCTAATTTAAAATACTCCACACCCTCATTATTCAGTTTACCATTTACAAACAGAAAATAACCCTCTTCGAATACTGGCTGTCCCAATTCCATCAGCTCTTGATCAGACAAATAATAAATTGAGTCTACAGTGGGGTTTTCTAAGATTTTTCCTGTTGCTTCCAGTAATTCTTCATTCGCTTCTATTTGAATTTTATACGCTGATCCAACATCCAAAGTCAAGGAATCGGGTGTTTGATAGATGCTATCCTGGCTATTATAAAAAAAGCTACTAATCAGATTATCATTTTCATCTAGCAAACTGATATCAGCATCTGTAACTGGGCTCATTCTACCAGTATCATAATAATTTAAACTTTGCGATACTCTGATTCGCTTAATCGTGTTTTTATCAAGGATTTCGCCTTCAATTACTAACCTGGTGTCAGATTGCTCTAAGTCCAAATCAATAATGTTTTGGCAGCTCCAATTAAGTAGAACTGCAAAAAGTACACTCAATATTTTATTTCTATTTGCTCTCATTAGTTAAAAGAAAAATTATAGGTTACGGAAGGAATAATTCCAAATAATGAAGTTCTCACTGCGGCTGGTCTAGTACTGGTTACCGGTCCATCTTGCGTTGGATCAAACCTTGGATTTTCATTAGTGACTTCTCTAAATTCTATTGAAAAGGGGTTTTGGTGGTTATACACATTATAAAATGAAAATGTAAGCTCATGATTGTAATGCTTCCACCTGCTATTCAATTGATATGTTAGCCCTAAATCCATGCGGTGAAAGTCAGGCATCCTACTAGTATTTCTTTTACTATCATCATAAAAAGGAATGCTCTGTCCATTCATGTTGTATCTTCCCTCTGGAAATGAAACAGCAGCACCTGTTGCATATATCCAATTTCCAGAGAAAGATAAGCGCTCAGAAAACTTATGCGATAGAACTAATGAAATATCGTGCGGCTTATCGTAGCGAGCTAAATAAGGGTCTCCGCTTGCAACACCTTCAATTTGTCTTTGAGTTCTTGAAAGAGTATAACTTAGCCAGCCTGTTGTTTTACCGACATTTTTCTTCAACATGAACTCCGCTCCATAGGACCAAGCAATTCCATCTGCTACTGCGGTCTCTATTCTGTCATTTAGTAAAACGTCTTCTCCAGGAAGAAAATCTACCACATTTTGAAGCCATTTATAGTAACCTTCCACTGAGATTTCCCATTTATTATTTTTGAGATTTCTGAAATAACCCACCGCGACTTGATCGCCAATTACAGGTTTGATATGATAATCAGCAGGGATCCATCGATCGGTGGGAAAACCGGCAGTTGCGTTTGTTGCCACTTGCAAATATTGACGCATTCTATTGTAAGAAGCTTTCAAACTAGACTTGGAATTAACCATATACCTAATTCCTAATCTCGGCTCAAATCCACCATAATGTTGAACGAGCTGACCTTCGTCAAAAACCTCAGTTCCTATTTGATTCTCAGCACTCTTTCTTAGACCTTCTTCATAAATAGATACCGAATCGGGGCCAATTTTTGCAAATGAGGAATACCGAACACCATATTCCAGACTCAATTTATCATTGATCGTGTGCTGATTACTCACATAAAGTGCTGTTTCTAATGCATAATCATTTTGGAGACTGAAGTCCTGAACATTGAAATCTTCCGATTTGATTTCAGCAGGAGCAAATACATGGTTTATAACATTAGCACCAAAAAACAATGTGTTATTATTATTTAGAAAATAATCGAAGTCAAGTTTTAGGTTGTACTCTTTTAAGCCTGAATTCCAATTGAAGCCTGAACCCGCAGAACTTATGTCGAACCCATAGTCGAAATCACTGTAGAGTAAAGTAGTATTTAGAAATAATTTTTCATTGAAAAGATGATTCCAACGGGTAGAAAAAGTGGTATTACCCCAGTCAAAACCGAATAAATCTCCGAGACCCAATTTATCGCGACCAAAATAACCAGAAACGAAAATTTTATCCTTATCGCTGAACCTGTAGTTAAATTTCGTATTGAAATCATAGAAATAGAGCGTGCTAGTACTCACGTCTTTATCTGGGTGAAAATTTAGGAATATATCGGCATAAGTTCTTCTTCCCGATAAAAGCAAAGAAGACTTATCTTTTACAACAGGAATTTCAGCTGTCAATCTGCTGCTGATACTACCAATCCCTCCAGATGCTTGGAATTTTTTATTATTTCCTTCTCTCATTTGAATGTCTAATATGGAAGAAATTCGACCTCCATATTTCGCAGGGATTCCACCTTTATAAATCTCTACATTCTTTATTGCATCGGGATTGAAAACAGAAAAGAAGCCAAGCAAGTGGCTGGCATTATATATGGTAGCTTCGTCTAGCAATATTAGATTTTGGTCAGCACTGCCTCCTCTTACAAACATGCCGGAAGTACCTTCCCCAGAGGTAGAAATGCCCGGTAATAATTGTAAACTTTTAATGATATCGACTTCACCAAGAAGAGCAGGTATTGATTTAATCCTTTGAATTTGAAGTTTTTCAGTGCTCATTTTTACTGAACTGACATTTTCATCACTTCGCGTTGCAGAAACTACTACTTCTTCCAATGTTGAAGCTTCCTCTTCCAAACTAAAATTTATTGAAATATCTTCTGTTAGGTTTACAGTTACTTCTTTCATTGCATACCCAACATAGCTTGCTTTCAGCGTATACTCTCCTTTAGGTAATTCAAAGGAATAATAACCGTATATATTGGCAGCCATTCCTATACTAGGCTGGTTCTTATCAACCACTGTTGCTCCTATCAATACTTCTCCCGAACTAAGATCCTTTACATAGCCACTGATAGTATATATCTGGGCATGTAATTGGGATGTGCAGAAAAGTATCAAAATTAAAATTCTAAATTTCATGTGTATATTGTTTGTTATAAATCTCTCCCTACTTTAGGCAGTAAGTATTGAGAATCACTGTTGCTTATGTTAGAATTTATACCCTATGCGCAAATGCATATTTGGTTCTAGTCCACCTTTGTCTTCAGAATAACCTGCGCGCTTAGCAAATGTGAAACTGTATCCTATTCCGATACCTGCTTCATAATTGAAATGCTCCCCTAAATTTCTTCTAATTCCCCATGTAGGTATAATAGCGAAATCACTTACTACCGGAGCATCGTCAGTATTGAACAGGGCTAAATCGGGATGATAACTAGTTTTTAAGGCAATAAAATTGCCACTGTTTCCATCAATTCTTTTCGAATTCTTTGAGCGTTTTTTGAGATTGTAATAAAACCTTGGCTCAACAACTATTACAGGGGTGAGGATAAACGGAGAGTTATAATCATCATAATAAGTAGTTTCCCAGATACCAAAATCAAATCCAAGCTCTGTTCTCAGTGCAATGCTATTTGAAAGTTTCACTTCATTATATGCCCAGATTCCTAAAACTCCAGTTTGTAGTCCGAATGTTGATTGTTCAACGCTAGTATTTTGAGACTTGGCAATTAAAGTTAGTCCGCACAATGTCAAGATTAATAATGTCCTTTTCATAATTTCATTTTTTAAATTCCTATTTTCACAAAGTATCTCCCCTTATTATTAGTCCATTTTTTTAAAGGGGAAATGAATCATCTAATGATTCTTCACTTTGCTTTATCGATTTGATAATGTAAAGATGGAGTGAAAAGGAAGCTGAATCGTCCTAAAATGAAATTCCGAACTTAAAAGTGATATTTGGTACTTTTTAAACTGGCTTAAGTTTGATTGGTCTTCACCCAGGCTCTGGGTGTCATTGCTTGGTTTTTTTGAATGTAGTATTGAAGACTCTCTTAGGGTTAAAACCACTTACGTAGGCCAACCCAATCAAGCAAATGTGTGAATTGTCCGAATCCAAGACTAGCTTTTGAAATGTTCAATGCGCTTTTTATTGATAAACTTGTTGAAGTTGTTGCTAATAGATTCATTCAATATACATGAATGCTGATTAGGGTGGATAGCTACTTGCTAGGCTATAGCATGTAAAGTAAGAGAAGGGTAGGGGTACGGTCGCTATGATTTCACATAAGCTTGTATTTTCTTCCTCAGTTTTCTTGTGAGGGTGATCAAGGTTTCTGTTTTTTGACTTTCTATGACTTCGGACAAATCCTCCCTTGATGGCTGGCTGGAACTATTATGGCTTTACATAGAATACATTGTTGAACGAATCCGTCAGAGGGCGGAAGCCTGCCGTTTTGTTCAGACTTCCGTAACTTAGGTTGTGTATTCATCTATAAGTTAGAGCATCTTTCCAGAGATTTTAGCTTGAGCATCTTTGCCTCGCCCCATAAGTGAACCAATGACCATTCCACCAATTAAACCTAGAGAAACTCCTATTGAGCGTTCTAAATTAGATAAAATCGCAACTCCAAATAGTAAACCAAATACTAATCCTAGGCCACCATATAAAGTTGTGTAATACCCTTTTGTAGTTAAGGAAAATGCGTCTTTTAAATATTTTTTAAAATCATTAATCGCTTTTTTATAATATTTTTTCTGTTTACAGAGTTTGATTTTAGATTAAAATTATCTAATTCTGTTTCTATAGATTGAATATCACTTTCAGGTAAATCTTTCTTTTGTAAACTAGTTATAATTTGAACAAATTCTTGGTAAACCTTTTTCTCAGATTTACGATTTGTCTCAGCTTCTAAACTTTCAAAAAAGTTAATTGCGTTTTTTAGTGTCATAATTTTTAAGATTTCTTATCTATTCTGGATGGATTATTTATAAAGACATAACCAAACAGTATTGCGAAAACGAAATAGACTGCAGTTAACGAAATAACTATTTCTGAATGGGTATGAATTTTAGTAATTATTTTAATTAGAGCTAATGCTCCAACTGCAAAATGCATGAAATTCCCAATAGCGATAGGCCTATTGTAAATGCCGCCAATTAGAGATCCTTTTGCCATCCAATTCAACATTGTGAATCCGAGATAAAGTGCACCTAATAATTGTAGTGACAAAATTGATATTGGGTTTGGTGTTGCGCTCAGACTTGAGATAATTTCATCAGGTATAAACGTGAAAGTGATTCCTAGAGCACCTAAAAAAAAACAACTTGAAATCATTACTATTTTTGTGTTCATTATTTTCATTCTATATCTTTCAACGGTTTAGATATTCGCACTGTCCCGAAGGGCATTGCGTATAGGTTTTGTTCTGTGCCGTTTTAATTAACTTTTACTCGTTCATAGGTCTTATGCCAAAAATTAGTAAATAACCTATCATCCAAAATTCTCCAATGGTTGCGGGTAGAGTTAGAAAATTATTGAAGCTAAAATCAATTCCTGCGTAGTGGATAAGGGTGCTAATTAGATAGCCAATACCACCTAAAACAATAATTCTTCCTAACCAGACAGGCATTCTTTTTGATTTGATGACTATGCATCCCATAGGAAATAGCCAAAGTCCAAAGAATAGACCACCAATACCCCAAGCATTTGAAATTATATTTTGAAAGCCCTGAATTAGTAAAACTTTGTCTTCCATAGCACCTATGTCAGAATTAGCAACACCTAAAGCAGAGGCGATTGAAATTGCACTTATCATAATGGCTAAAGCATTCACCATTCCCCATATACCTAGAGTCCAAGCTTCCCATTCATAACTATCTTTAAATAATTTATAAAACCAAATAGCGGTAAGGGCTTGAGATATTACAATGGCAAACTCTAAAAGCAGCCTAATTCTTACAGTAGATTCTAACTCTATTAAATTCGTTAGCGTTTGTTCAGGGTTACCAGACACAAATATTTGAGAATGAAAGACCATAAAACCTAAAATCCCTGAAATAGCCATCATTAAATACCAAGCACCAGTTATCCTTGCAGTTTTAATCAATTGTTTTTGTTCTGTATTTCCTACCATAAATTATTTGTTTTCAATGTTTTATACTAATTCTGAAGATGTAATAAGGTACTCGTTGCAGTTTTGCACTGATGGCACACAACGTTTAGTACATGGTGTCCTAGCATCCCGCAGGGGACTATCCACTATACACCCCGTTTTATGCCGTTTTTATTTTATTCATTTTGATATTTTTTGTTGACAATATTAATTAAGCAAGAGCTCATCGATGCGACAGTAACCCATTTCCATTGCAGCACCCGTCCCAGTTGCTAAGGCTTCATCACGTTCCTTTTTGGAACCATATTCAATCAATGTTCTAACGTTGGTACCTTCGTTTACTGATTCAAAAGTTAAGGTGACTACAGTACTTTTTGTGATTCCTCCTTTCGAACTTCCAATCTTATGCTGCTCGTCTTGAACTATCTTTTGATGTGTTGCGATTTTACGAAAGGCACCTGTAATGTCGATTTCTAAGCCTTCTACTTCATTTCGAAAAACGTTCCTATAATTACCACCGATTCGAAAATCTATTTCGCAAACCGGCATTGACCATCCAGGAGGGCCAAGCATCCATTGACTAACCAAGCTTGAATTGGTGAAAGGTTTCCAGACAGATTCTACTGATGAATCAAATCTTCTTATTACCTCAACCTTTGTTTCAGAAAGGCTTTTTACAACTGCTGGTTTCATATTTATCCTCATTTTTTTATTTCATTAAAATTTCATCACAGGTTAGTCTCAAGCGCGGTGGCTAAAAGAGTATTTCGTATGCTTATTATTGTAAGCCGTTTTATCTAAACTGTTTTGGTTTCATCTGTACACTCGCGTTTTCAACGATTTCCGAAATTCGTTTATTTCTTGTGTTATCTCTCTTAGCCGAAGCAACCCAGTATAGAAATCCCTTTTTAGAAGACTTATTTAGACTTTCAAAGTATTGCAGTGCTCCTTTCTTTCTTCTTAGTTCTCGTTCTAGGTCTTCAGGTATCTCTAGCCTTTCAACAGTATCTAGAATTGTCCACGAGCCATTTTTTTTTGCGACTTCAATGCTTTTAAAGCCAGCATCTTTCATAAGTCCCTGGTCAATTAAGTTTTTTACTTTATCCTTATTCACTTTTGACCAATTACTTTTCGGCCTTCTTTTACTAAAATATTGTATGAATCGCTCATCATCTATTGTCTTTTTAGTGCTGTCAATCCAACCAAAGCAAAGAGATTCGTCAACAGAATCACTCCAACTGAGATTGAAATTAGGAGTGCTTTTTTTATAAAAAACCAACCAAACGGCATCCTTTTCTTTATGATTCAATTCGAGCCAGTCTCTCCACTCTTCTCTACTACTTGGACAAATTTCTTCAGCTTCTTTCATTCTGAGTTCTCTAATGTTACGTACTGTCTCTTATTCTTTAGGGTTGGTATCTATTATTACGGCATTCATTAATTCGCTTTCTGTTGGTTTATGAAATTCCCCTTCCATAAAATCAAACATTCCCGGTGTTACTTCGAATGAGAAAGTTTTACCTCTATTCACGTTTCTATCTAATACTCGTTTTCGTCTAATTGGATGTTTAGCAGAAACATAGTGTAATTGAATCTCTTTACCATTTTCTTCGGCTAATTGCTTGAATAATTTCCTTTTCTCTTGCTTAGTAAATCCAAGATCAAGTATCACATCACATCCTCGATTAGATATATCTTCTGATAATTCCCATATTAGCTTTTCGCATCTTTCAACTCTTTCCATAATCCATTTTAGATTCATTGATTTAGGAAGATCATCTCCATACAATTTCCACATCCAATTATCTATTCCCAAATGAATTCCTTTAACTTCGTCTGCTAATTTCTTTGAATATGTTGATTTTCCTGCCCCTTGAGGTCCAAAAACAATATGTATTTTACTCATTCAGTTTTTCTTATTATGGTTTTTTCTTCCTGCTTGCACTTAACATCAGGATAACAGAATTTCTGCTATATCACTTATATCACTAATGTTTTTTGGCAGTTTTACTTCATTATAAAATCAGATTCCTAAAACTCCGGTTTGTACTCCGAACGTTGATTATTCAACACTTGTGTCTTGAGATTTGGCGAGCAAAAATAGTCCGCGCAAAGTCAAGGTTAATAATGCTTTTTTCATGTGCATTTTTTAGAAATTCGATTTCTGTAAAGCACTTCCTTTTATGATTATCAACTCTGCTTTATCGAATTTATAATACAAAGATGGATTGAAAAGGAAGACGAATCGTCCTGAAATGTAATTCCGAACTTAAAAGTGATATTTAAACCTGCTTTAAATAGGCTTAATTTTGATTAGCCTTTAGCCAGGCTTTTGGTGACATTCCTTCCTTATTTTTAAAGAAGGTATTGAATACCGATTTAGAATTAAAGCCGCTGTCGTAGGCTAGAGCTAACAGGGTAAAGTGGCTATTTTCAGGATCTAGAACAAGCACTTTGAAGTGCTCCAAACGTAAACTATTGATGTATTCGTTGAAGTTTTGGCCAATTCGTTCATTCAGCAACCAAGAAAGCTTGTTACTGCTAATATTCAGGTTTTCGGCAAGCGAACGTAAAGATAGAGAGGTATTCAGAAACCACTTTTCTTGCTTCATTCCTTTTTCAAAAACTTCTAAGACCGTACCGATCTCAGCGTCTGACATTAAGGCGTTGGAGGCAGGAGAGGCAATTTGTATTTCGGGATTAGGTGGTAATAATTCTGCTCGGAAAGCCGCTTCTACTAAATCCTGAAATCGCTGATATTGGTGTAATGGTTTAAGCAGCGGAATATTCATAAAGTTTATGATTTGACCGGAACGCATTCTGATGTTTTCTTCCAAAAAGTCTAATGCCATTTCGTGTTTTCCTAAATGGACCAACAGAAAAAGTTGCCAGGGGAAAAGTGCTCCCCCAGAATCCTCTTTTATCATTGAGCTGACCATGCTGATATTAGTATCGATCTTATCCTCCGGATTGACCAATTTGTATAATACTCTGCATTCTTCCGGTTTCTCTACCAGAGGAGTTTTATCTAAGAAGTCATATAGTTTTTGGTGATCTTTTGTAAGAATTAAGCAAAGTTGTTTTAGTGCAATGGCATGTGTAAAATTTGGGTTGATGCTCAATGAGGTCTCTATACATTCCAGTGCTTTTGTGTAATCCTCTTTTAAATAATGAATATTCGCTTTGGTGAAATAATGATTCGGAGACAGAGGGTTTATTCTTAGAATATTATTGGTATGCCTTAGTGCTTTATCGAAATAACCAACTGCTGTATACAATTCGCTTAAACATTCTTCTGCTTCTGTATAAGATGGATTAAGCTCTATTGCTTTATGAAAAGACTTATGGGCATTGATGAAATCCCAATGCCCCCAAAAGGACAACTCTCCTTTACTAAAGTACCCTACATAGGATTGATTATCCAGTTTAAAGCCTTTGTTAAGGTTCACTTCTGACAGCTGTAATAAGCCTTCATTATTTCCCCAGGATCCAGCCATGGTATAACAATAAGACAAACCAAAGTAAGGCAAAGCAAATGTGGGGTCTATCGCTATACATTTTTCATAGAGTTCTATAGCATTTGTGATTCCAGGCCCATCCCACATTAAATGCTGATGACGACCTTTAAGATAAAGGTCATAGGCCTCCATATTTTTAGTTGGTGCTTCAATTAAATGTTCTTGAATGTTCAGGTGACCAAAGTTTTCACGGATCTGGTCAGCAATGCTTAAGCTGATTTCATCTTGTACTGCGAATATGTCCTCTAAATCCCGGTCGAAATTTTTTGACCACAAGTGAGTCCCGTCATCAGTACTGATCAACTGCGCTGTAATGCGAACTCTGTTTTTGGCTTTCCGTACGCTACCCTCCAAAACGGTACTTACTCCTAACTGATCACCAATGGTTCGTACGTCTATATTTTTATTCTTAAATGCAAAGGAGGATGTGCGGGCAATGACCTTCAGGCCTTTAACGTTGGTTAGGGCGTTGATTATTTCTTCTGTAATGCCATCGCTAAAGTATTCGTTTTCTGGGTCAGCACTCATATTAACAAAAGGCAGAACCACAATGGACTTATTGGATGATGATATGGACAGCTGGTCGTTCATCTCCTTCGATACTTTATCTGGCTTCTGCTAATTGCCATTGGTTATTTATGATTTTCTTTTAATTAGCTATAACGTTCTTGTATATGAGCGGTATCGGATTTTAATCGACTACTTTTCAGCTTACAATGTACATTAATTTACTGAAAAATGTCTTGAGTTAGCACTCAAATCGCTATTGTATATTCAGCGATTCTGTGTAATGGTTTTATTCTTTTTCTTTTGTATCGAGGTTATAGCTTCTTTAAGTTCTTTTTCTCTCTATTTAATGATGATAAAAAGGTCTCCTTTAGGAGTGTCAAATGATTTTATTTTATCTGTATTTGCCATTTGATACCATTCAAAAATTGAAATTATGCTGCCCGTAACTGAAGGAAAAGGAATTGTACCGTGGATGTCCTTAGGATAAAATTTTCAATCAACAGATAATCCGTTTTTAGCTGTTCTTGTTTTTTTATTCTCTTATCTAATATTGACATATGGCTAGAACCTGTATCCTAAATTGAATTGAAAAGCAAGGTTAAATCTAAACGTATCAAACAGCTTTTGACTAGCAAATGCCGCATATGGAATATCGGACTTCTTACTATAGGAGTATATGCCAGTGCTGATATTCGTGCCAAGATACACTTTTTTAAATGCCTTGATTTCAATGCCATAGCCCCCGTTTAAAAACAGGTAATTGTAATCGGTAGGGTAGTAGGTGTCTCGAGCACTTTTGATGTATGAAAAACGAGCTATCAGGTACATATTGAATTTATTCTCGGTTCCATTTGGAAAGTACTTATAGTTAAATTCAGTACTCAACAGTTTTTGAGATGTTCGGCTAAAAGGGTTGAATCCTAAACCCAATTCGAGTTGATTTTTTTCTTTGATATAGGTCAGGCTAGGTACAATCCGAATTGGATATAGTTCACCATTTACACTAGAGTTCAAAGCAACTCCAAAACTTCCTTTGGAGTCACTTGACTGTGCATTCGTTACAAATGACATTAAGTTAATCAGCGTAAAAAGGATAAAGTATTTCATTATTTGTTTTTCTTAAAGTCCTTTTTCGATGGATTTCAAAATTCTGCTGTATACACATTCAAGTTCAAGCCAGAACCACTCCTTATCACTTGTATTCACGAATTGAATAACTATCGTATCAATATCGCTGTGGTAACGAGCAATACTGGTGTATCCTGGAAGCCAACCAGTATGTTCATATTCATACACAGACGAATAAATAGCTTGTTCCTCATCGCTAAATAAACTTCCATCAATTAAGGCTCTAAGGAATGTACCCACGTCTTCGGCTGTTGCAATCATGGAGCCTCCAGGCCTGGTATGATCCCAAGACTTTAGGTCGGGTTCCCAGCCTTTTAAGTATCCACTCATGACCTGATTGGAATCAACCTCACTATAGAGGCTATATGTATCATCTAGATCGAGTGGAATAAGAATCTCATTCTGAATAAATTGATGATGAGAATACCCAAGGGTTCTGTCAAGAATTTCTCCCAGCAAAAGATAATTTGTATTGGAGTAGGCATATTTTTTATTGGGTTTAAAATCCGCAGCTTTATCATAGATCAATTTGGCTGTGGTCAAATAGCTTTCAGTCGTGCCTTCTTTGAATTCTGGCTCATAAATGTATTCTGGAATTCCACTACGGTGCGAAATCATCATTCGTAGGGTTATTTGCTCAGCATATTCAATATGTGTGACCACTTCTGGGATAAGATCAATCAATTTTTGCTCGAGATCTAATGCTCCGGAAGCTATTAACTTTGTGCATGCTGCAGCAATGTAAAGCTTACTGATACTCCCGATTTTGAATAAATCATGCGGATCCGCTGGTATTTGTTTTTCTCTATTATTGAATCCCGCACTGTAAAATGACGACTTCCCTGATTGATTTACATAAACAATCATGCCATCAAACTTGCCTTCAACGGCTTTTTGCATTTCCTCCTCTATTGATCCTGGTATGTAAAAAAGATCCTTTGAACATCCGCATAGAAAAACAGCGACAGTAGTGAGCCCTAAAATGAGACCAATCAATACTTTTAGGTGTGGATTATTCATAACTTCCTAATTTCAATTCATTCTTTTGGGTAACTGAATTTTTACTAGAGCTTAACTTTTCTTTCAAGCCAAAAAGTGGTCTAATCCAACTAATCCTTCTTATTAGAAACTCATAGCTTATAAAGCATCCTGCAAAAGTAGCTAAGATGACTGCTACTAATTTCGCAAAAGGCTGAATACCTAATGGGAAGATTACCAAAGAGGCAAGATACAGAAAAAACATATGAATTATGTAGATCGGATAGGCAGCTTTACTTAAATAGGTTAGTGCTTTGCTTGGGTGATTTAAATATTTGTGACCAAACCCGAAGACCGTAAATATCCATAAAATAGATTCCACAGGGATGAAGTAATTCAACAGATCACTAGTGACTCCTTGTATCCGCAAAAGATATAAAGTAAAAGCAATCGCAAGTGTTGCCCATCGTAGTTTTGTAACATTCTGCCAGAAATTTTGCCCAGAATAAACACATGAAAACCCCGTCAAAAAAGCAAGCATTCCCAACCAAAAACCATGAGGTGTCATAGCGTAGAGTTCGAAGTTTTCAGGTTGCACCAATAACCCTTCTGTAATAAACGGAATCATTAAAACTAAGAGCGCTATTGGTTTAGCCATGAATTTATTCAAGACTGACAATAGCTTGCTCTGCTGTTTGCTCTTCAGGTAAAAGAACAATGGTGTAAAAATCAGGACATATATAAATATGTTACCCAAAAACCATAGATGTGCAGGATTTAGCATAAAAGATAAGTCCTGATGATAATAGTATTGCCATAGCCAAACATGCAAAGGCACAATTACTAACATTCCGAAAACAAAAGGTAGCAAAATTCGCTTTGATCTTTCTAACAGTAATCCTTTCCAACTTCGTCTTTGAATGGCAAAATAGACGCCCATTCCCGAGACAAAAAATAACAAAGGAATTCTCCATACATTAAGCATGGACATAGGAGTCCAAATCCATTCTAATGATTTGTCATTCTGAATAAAACCAATAAATACGCCCCATGGCTGAAAGCCAATTGCTATATGGTAAATTAACAATAAACCAATAGCAATGACCCTTAACCAATCGATATCATATCTTCTTTCGCTTAGCATTTTTTCAGATTATTGATGATTCTTAATCATGTCCGCGATATGCTTCCTGTTTTCTTTTAGTTGCTCATAATCTAATTTTAAACCCAAAGGCCCAAGATCTTTGCTGATTTGATCATAGGTTGGTTTCAACACCTCAAATGGAGCCGAAACGGATTCAAAAGCAGTTGCATCATACGAGTTTTTTGTTGAAGTCTCTGCACCTTTTTCAAGCAAAGCCTTGACAATTTCAACTCTACCGTAGAATGACGCTGTATGCAAAGGAGTTGAGCCATCCGCACTTTTTGCGTTTAAATCAGCACCACTTTCTATAAGTAGCTTGGCTGCTTCTGTTTTTCCAAAAGTGGCTGCAATATGTAAGGGAGTTGAACCATAATCATCTTTTTCATTCAAGTCTGATTTTGCCGCTACATGTTGTTTAATAACTTTTACATTCCCGAAAAATGCTGCTTCTTGAATAGGTGTACTTGGTTTTTCTGCTTGCTCAGATTTAGTACTTTTTTCCTCGCTTTGTTGGCAAGCTACCGTTGAGCTTAATGCAACTGTGATAGCTAATACACAAAGTACTTTCGATGTTTTTAATTGAATTCTTTTCATGATTTTAATTTTTAGTGTTAATAAATTTTTGATTTACACAAAGGTCTGCAGGAAACAAGAATGACAGTTAGCAAGCATGCTTCAATAGATATAAGTCATGCATTTTGTATACAAACTATGGAGAAGGGCTATAAACTATGACGCAAACCCGTCAAATAAGCAGTTGTAAATGGTATTTTAATTGCCGAATATTGCATATCAGCACAGCACTCTCATGTTAGACTATCTAAACCATCAAAGCCCCTTTTTACAAAAGGTAGTAGCTATAATTCAAGACAATTTGGGCAATGAACACTTTGGTGTAACCGAGCTGGCAGAAGCTTTGAACATGAGCAGATCTAACTTACTTCGCAAAGTCAAACAGGAAACAGGGGAATCAGTCAGTGTATTTATTAGAAATGTTAGATTACAAAATGCTCTTCAATTATTAAAAGAAAGTGAACTCACAGTTTCTGAGATATCATTTCGAGTAGGTTTCAGTAGTACCTCTTATTTTACGAAATGCTTTAGGGAATTATATGGACATACTCCTGGAGATACATCAAAAATAAATATTGAAAGAGACCTAAGCGAAACTAGCAATCCTGATTCACAGAAAAGTTTAAGATCAAAACGACCTATTCTGGTCGGAATAGGTATTCTCTCCATTGTAGCAATAGCACTTTTAGTAATTTACTATCAAAAGAATAATACCCCTTCAAAACAATTAGCCAAGTCGGTGGCTGTTCTGCCATTTAAAAATGATAGTGCCGACAGTACTAATGTCTATTTCATGAATGGATTAATGGAGGCAATATTAGACAATTTTCAGAAAATAGAAGACCTAAAAGTAACCAGTAGAACCACATCTGAAAAGTATAGAAATGATTTAAAGTCAATACCAGAGCTTTCAAGGGAGTTAAATGTCAATTATTTCGTTGAAGGCAGCGGGCAAAAAATCGGGGATGAAATTGTATTAACTATCCAATTGATTGAGGGACCAAGCGATAAACATCTTTGGTCGAAGCGATACAAACGAGAGCTAAATGATGTTTTCGCGCTCCAAGCTGATGTAGCTAAAAGCATTGCGGCAGAAATCAATGCCGTAATCACACCAAAAGAAGAAGAGCGAATTGACAAAATTCCGACCAATAATTTAGTGGCCTATGACTACTATTTAAAAGGATTGACCTTATTAAATGATGATACTGGCAATGGCCTGAAAGAAGGAATTACTCAATTTAAGAAAGCGATTCAAGAAGATGGAGAATTTGCCAATGCCTACGCCTATATCGCAATCTCATATTATTATTTAGACCTTTTTCGAGAGGAAAAACAGCACACAGAAGAAGTTAAGAATTATGCTGACAAGGCAATGCTTTTAGATGCTGACTTGGGTGAGAGTCTGATTGCAAATTCTTTATATTTTATGCAAATCAAGGATTTCCGTAAAGCAGAGGAAGCCTTATTAGAAGTTTTGGAATATTATCCTAATGTTGCGTGGATTCACAATTTCTTGTCAGATATCTACGCCTATATGCTTCCCAATACTAAAAAATATTTGATCCATGCATTGCAAGGGATCGAAGTAGCTATTTCAGACAAAGATTCTGTATCTGCAAGCATCACCTACTTACATTTAAGTAATGCTTTGGTACAATCAGGTTTTGTTGATGAAGCGGAGAAATATATTAAGAAATCGAAGGCCTATAATCCTCAAAATCATTATTCAAAATACCTCCATGAATATATTAAGCTTGGCCAGCATAATGATTTGAGACAAACTAAATTTGCGCTGATCGAAATCTTTAATCAGGACACGACTAAAATTGATGTGATCAGCGAAGTCGCTAAAGTCTGTTATACCTTAGAAGAGTACCAAGAGGCTTGGTTTTATTATGAAAAGCTTATTTCCATCAGGTCTGCATTGAAATTAGATATTTATCATAATTATGATCTCAATATGGCATTTGTTTTGGAACAACTTGGAAGGAAACAGGAGGCCAAGAGCTTTTATGAGAGCTACTTAGCTTTTGCAGAAAAGGATAAATCTATTTATCAAGAATTGACTATGGCTGCCTATTATGCAGCCAAAGGGGATATCGAAAAAGGCATAAACGGCTTAAAGGCATTTTCTAAACAGGATAATTATCAATATTGGTTCGTTCTATTTCTTGATAAGGATCCGATTCTATTAAAAATGAAAAATCACCCTGATTTTCAGAATACAGTACAGAAAATCCGAACCAAATTTTGGGAGAATCATGAAGAAATTAAAAAAATGCTTGTCGATAAAGATATTGTTCGAATGTAGTTTTGACAATTTCAATAAAACCACACTACTTGATATGGGCAAATGCAATAAGTAATCGAAGACTAATAGTTCAATTCGCTAATCTATCTTGTCAATTCGCTTATGCTGATGTTAAGCTTTAATCAACAGTTGCTTGACTTTTGATTTTGTTTGCTATTACCTGTGCTACAGCACTTTAAGACAAATAATTTTGTCCTGTATTAAATTCCCTTCCACTTCAATATGCTTTGTGTTTCTTGGTGAATAGTTGAATGATCCACTTCTATGCTCTGTAGGCAATATCAGCTTCTTTCAAGAAGTGATGTGTTGCCCTTACAGAAGCCTCCCAGACTTCTACTATTTCTAGGTAATTACTTTTATTTACTTTTTCTATTAGAGCGTCCATGTTTTTGAGAGTGATTAAAGTTATGCTAAAAGCTTCCAACCGGCAAAACCTACAATAGCATAAAATAAATTACTTAAAATATGAATAAGTATAGCCATTTTTAAAGAGCCGGTTCGCAAATAGATCCATCCCCAACTAATACTAAAAAGGAAGTACATAGGCCACAAAATCATTGGGCTGTGGCCAGCTGTGAAAACAACTGAGGTAATCAAAATGGCTGCCCAAGCAGGTAATTTCTTAGCAATGGAGGATTGCAGATATCCTCTAAAAACAACTTCTTCCATGATTGGGCCAACAATTAGAGCCAAAAGTAAAAAGCCGCTCATTTCAAGTGCACCTCCATTCTCCTGAATAAAGCTAAACATCTTGGAGCCGCCTCCGATAATCCCGCCATAGTCATAGGCTGGAAGAATCACTGATCTGTATATCCATGCTAAAAAATGAGTTAATGCTAATACAGCTACTACCAATAAAACCGCTTTACAATTTTTGATCTTACTGGCTTGCAAACCTATCTGAGAGTAAAAAGAGTCTCCCGATCTTCTCAAATCCCACCAGAATAGCAGTAAAATCATGATGCCACTCAGCAGGGTAGAAGATAATCCTATAATTTCAATTGGAGTGTTATTTGTCGGGGTCAATTTAAAGGCATAAGAAATGAAAATTCCTGCCAAAAGCTGACATGCGTACATGGCAACTATAGCCAAAATTCCTCGCTTTATAGTTAATTGATGCTGTGTTGAACTTAGTTCTTTCATTTTATACGATTTAAATATTTTTAATAAATCAGTAATAATGTCTTAAGGAAGAATTCCCTTATTGCTCTCGCCATAAAGGAATTCTTAATTTGCTTTCAGGGTGAAAATTGATAATTATAGGTTCATCAGCATCCTCTAATTTTTCTAAACTTACATCTTTTCCTGATCCATAATTAATCTGTGAATAGGGATTTTTATTTCCGTTTATGACCGCTATCAGTCTACTGCCAACAGCTATTTTTTTACTAATAATACGGGTATTGTTGAAAGTAAGGGTTGTTACCTTATTTGGAGTTAATAATTCTCTCTCCTCTATGCTTTTAGCATGACTAGCTCTGCCTATAATATAGCTTAAATGAAAATAACTTCCATCGGCCAGTAATTCATAGAGGTTGATGGAATAATCAAAATCTTGTTTATTGGTTGATACCTTAAACTCTCCTGTAAATGAGCCATTGATTACCACTTCCTCTTGAAAAGCATTGGTTTTGAAAACTAAACCGTCCTTCAAGTTTATATTATCTTTTATAATTGGCCAAGGGTAATAATCTGCATTGTTGGGTGTTGACCGATCTGCTAAGTCTATGCTAAGCTGAATAGGTTCAACTTCCCTGTTCATTTTCTTTGCAAGCTGAAAGGACGAATCCTTTTCATTAGAACTTAAATAGAATACTAAAGAATCGTTACTCATTTCAGCAAGCGTTGGCCTATGCAACCACTTATTCTCACCCATGACTTGAAAGTTTACCTTGTCTTTCAGTAAGCGAGGTTTTTTCTTTCCTTTTAAGATATAATCGAACCACTCAAAAGCTAGCCCAGTTTGAATTTTAAGGTTGGCTACACTATCAATTTCATAGCCCCGTAAATTGGCGCTCGATTCAGTCTGGGCACCAAAATGATCATAAGGCCCGAGTAATAAATAATGTTCAGCAGTTGGATTATATTTTAAATGCTCCAAATAATAATACATCGCGCCACGCTGACCATCATCATAATAACCTGTGGTTGTTAGAATAGGGATATCAATATGAGCAAATTCCTCTTGATAAGGTATAAAGCCTTGCCAATAACTATCGTATGTAGGGTGGCTGATCCACTCTTGAAATAAGGGACTAGGTACACCATCAATGGAATCCATCTTACTGTAAGCTAGACCGTTGGTGTACCAGGTATTTTGCATTCTATTCCAACGGGCAGCATCAAAATTTGCACCATTATCCAATAGCTTGTTGTTGGTTACAAAAGGAATCCATTTATAAGGAAAGTTGTGAAAGACATTGTTCTCCATGGGTACATCAAGCCCCGGTGCTGCAGAAACCGAAGGAATAATGGTTTTTAAAGCGGGATGCACCTTTTCTTTCATGGAAGCCCACTGGCTAAACCCATTATAGCTTCCCCCATACATAGCTACCTTTCCATTACACCAAGATTGTTTACTGATCCAATCTATAGTCTCATAAACATCTTTGTATTCGTGTTTATACGGCTCGATGGCATTGGTGCTTTTTCGCTTGCCACGAGAGTTGGCAATCACGCCAACATATCCCTTTGACGCTGCGATCATTGCCTGGTTTTTATTGGAATTATCTGCGTAAATAGTGAAGATTAAAATAGCAGGTAATGCTGCTATCTTTCTTTTTCGAACGGTGATGACCGAAATTTCAGCACTATCCCTTGCCGAGATGATTAGTGATTCTTCAATTAAATACCTATCATTCTCATCTCTTTCTGTTTCCTCAAAAATGATAGGTTCAGTAAGGGAATACACATGATAGAGAAAATATGCATTTAGGATGCCCTTTGCTTCATCAGCTGTTAATTTTTCCTCCGGAGCACTATCGTATTTAGCTTGAAAGTCATCAGTAAATTGAGCCACTCCATCATAGGTAGTGAAATTAACCGTTATAGTGGAGGCCATAATATCAGTACAGTTTTTTACATATTGAGAGAAGACAAACCGATAAGAATCGTTAAAATTCTCGCCTGACTTATTTTGCTTTATCTTCGCTTTAAGATACAATTCGTATTGCGAGTAAGTAAGATGACCTTCCGAAGTATTTCCAGCTCTAATATTTCTAATGGTTTGGATAGCATCTTCATTGTGGCCAGCAATCATTTCATATCTCAATAGCTCCCGATCGCCAATGTTTAGGCCTTCAGCTTTAGTGTATTCCAAATAACGATTGGCCAAATTATTCATTGCCAGATCAAGCGCAGCTGTATCATTTATTGCTCTTTTCTCAAAATCCAGATTTTGACTAAAAGCACTCATGCTGATACTTATTAAAAACAGTATAATTAGTAAATTTTTCATCCTAATTATTTTCCGCTTTTATAATCGTATAGTTCAAACATATAGGAACCATAGCCATCATCTTGAGCGTGTTTGATGCTTGTTTTCAAAGCCGGTGCGTACCAGTAGGTATCATTCATTTTGCCACTTCCTGCTTTTGTATTGGTGAAAGTCCCTTTATGCTCAATCTTGTAGGCCATAAATCTTCCAGCAAGAACCACTACTTCTTCATAAGAAACTACTTCTACCTCTTGATTGGTGATCATAGCTGTACCTTCAGCATTTTCCCACTTACTTTCAAAAGTCCACTTTTTACCTACCTCCAAAGGCCAATCGCGAAAAGGAGTGTTGCTTGTCTCTTCCTTGATGGTATTGGAAATCAGTACTGTGTCAGTACCATTCCAAAAGCCTAGGCTTCCTTCAAAGGCAACAACTTCCCGTTTGTCTTGGCCTTCCCATCGGATTTTTTCGCCAGCAACACTTTTTTCCATCCAGGTCCATTGTTCTCCAATGTGATAGTCTTCTAAACTAGGTTTTTGTGCAATTATACTTTCTTTTTCTTCTTTAGGGGCTGTATTACAGGCATATAGTAATGCCATGGTAATAAATATTACGCTATATTTTTTCATGTTCAGATTTGTTAAGGTTTATACTATTACAGGCTGTTCCACTTTTTGAATTTTGCAGACTGTCGATTAGATACGTCTAACTTCTCGCCAGTTGCCAAGGTGATTTGCAGCTTATTATTAAAATAGGGATTTATTTCTGTTATGTATTCAGTATTAATAATTTGACTTCTATTGATCCGGAAAAACAAACTTGGATCCATTTTCTCTTCTAGAAGATTTAAAGACCTTTTGATTAAAACCGTTTTTCCATCAAAGTGTAGCTTTGCATAATTTTCCACCGACTCAATCAGGCTAATGCTTGAGAGAGGGATAAAGTAGCAGCTTTCACCATCTTTAATGAAAATCTTTTTATGTAATAAAAATGGTGCTGGTGATTCTTCTTCTCTTTTGCTAAATCCTTTCTTTATCTTCTCAATCGCTTTGGCAAATCTTTCCTCTCTAATGGGTTTTACGATATAATCCAAAGCGTTTACCTCAAATGCTTTTACTGCATACTGGTCATAAGCTGTAGTAAAAACTACCTCAGGCACGGTACCCAATTCTTCCAAAAGATCAAATCCAGACTTTTTGGGCATATGTATGTCAAGAAAAATAATGTCTGGATGCGTACTTTCAATCAATGCTTTAGCTTTATCTACATTACTTGCTTCTCCAATTATTTCAAATTCAGGATAGTTCTCAAGTGCCCTTTTCACCTCTTCTCTAGCCAGGCGTTCATCATCAATGATTATAGTTTTGTAAGTATCCATTATTCAATAATTGGGATTGTTAATTTTGCTAGAACAGATTCATTCTCTATCTGATTTATTTCAAATTGTGCTGCTCCTTTATATTTCAGTTGAAGACGATTTTTTAGGTTATTTAACCCTATTCTATTATCACCCTCAATATTTAATGTACCAGGGTTTACTACCTTTATAACTGCTTTATCACCTTCCTTTTTAATAGATAGCTCAAGTGTTCCACCATCTAATTGCTTATCGATACCATGCTTAAGTGCATTTTCAACTAATAATTGAATACTTAAGGGCAGGATTCGAATATGATTCAGGCACTCATCTACCTCCAGATTAACTTTTAGACGTTCTTCAAATCGCAATTTTTCAAGCTCTACATAGTCTTTTACTAATTCCATTTCTTCTTCCAATGAAACTGTTGAATCTTGCGTTTCATAAAGAGATGACCGTAGAATATCCGACAATAAGTCTACTGCCCGTCTGGCAGTTTTAGGATTCTCTATAATCAACGATTTGATTGAATTGAGTGAGTTAAATAGGAAGTGAGGATTTAATTGAGCCGATAAATTATCAAACTGTGCCTGCTTAGCTATTAAAGATAGTTGCGCATTCATCTTTGTTGATTGTACTTCTCTTTGGTAAAAGTGGTACAAATGATAGGCAAGTAGCCAGATGCTCATATGTCTCAAACCTGTTATTAATACAGGATTCCATACAAAAAATGGGTTCCAAACGAAGAGTTCTTTAATTGAATCGTTTTGTCTATCTGCTAGATATATATAGATTGACGTTTTGATGTTCATAATGATCATGAACATAATGGAGAGTATGAGAAGGGCTGGAATGAGTTTCCAGATTAAATCTTTAATGTTCAATTGGTTCCACTTTCTTTTTACTGCTATGGTTCTGTATGCATGTGTGATGGCAATACAAATAGCCACATCAAAAATATAGTTGATAATCGCATCAGATAATTCAAAACCATCCCTGAACAAAGCAATGTAAAACCAGAAAAGGGACACCAATCCCCATCCAAAAAACTGACACTTCCAATAAAGAGAGTTGCTTTTATTCTGCGCTATGTCTAAAGTGTTTGTCATTGATGAATCAAATTAAGGCAATAATAAATAAGTTAGGAAGCAAAAGTACAGGAGCGTAAATAAACGGAAATTAACGTTATAAATTGACCTAATTTTAACTGTAAAGCTTTGCTAACTTACTTTTTAGCATTTAAAATGACTCTACTTGACTCAAGGAAAGCTTAAATAAATCTATTTACTAGTTCTTTTTTAAAAATTCAATGACTTGAATACAAATCTTAAATACTTTAAATGTTGAGGTGATTAGAATCCTAGCAAAAAGCACTTTATCAAGATTTTTCAATATAGTTAGTAAAACAACTATTTTTATACGAACTTTGTCAGCGAAATGAAGTTATACCTATAATAACTTACTAAAACAATGATACAAACTGACATTTGCATTATCGGAGCAGGGCCTGTAGGTCAATTTGCAGTATTTGAAGCAGGATTATTGAAGTTGCGTTGCCATTTGGTTGATGCTCTTCCACAAGTTGGAGGACAGCTTTCGGAAATTTATCCGCAAAAGCCTATCTATGATATTCCCGGTTTCCCTACCATTAAGGCACAGGAATTAGTAGATAATTTGACTGAGCAAATAAAACCATTTAATCCGACTTATACTTTAGGCGAAAGATTAGATAAAGTAGAAAAAACAGCTACCGGTTTCAATTTGAAGACTTCTGATGGTACTGAAATCGATTGCAAAGTGGTTGTTATTGCAGGTGGATTAGGTTGTTTCGAGCCACGTAAACCACCTATGAAAGAAATTGCAGAGTTCGAGGGCAAAGGAGTTTCTTATATGGTGAAAGACCCTGAGCAATTTAGAGATAAAAATGTAATTCTAGCGGGTGGGGGAGACTCTGCTTTGGACTGGACAATTGAGCTTTCCAAAATTGCTAAGAAGATCACTTTAGTTCATAGAAATGAGACTTTCCGTGGAGCACCTGATTCTGCTGATAAAGTTTTTGAATTAGCTAAAGAAGGGAAGATCAATTTATTACTGAAAAGTAATTTAGCTTCACTTTCAGGTAACGGTAAATTGAACTCTGTTAAAGTGAAAGGTGCTGATAAGTCTGAAATAGAGTTGGAAGCTGATTATTTAATTCCATTATTTGGATTAAGCCCGAAATTAGGACCAATAGCTGATTGGGGATTGAGTATTCATAAAAACCAGATTGAAGTTAATACCACAGATTATTCTACTAATGTGCCGGGAATTTATGCAATTGGAGATATCAATACTTATCCAGGAAAATTAAAATTGATTTTATGTGGATTCCACGAAGCGGCTTTAATGGCACAATCGGCTTTTAAGCATATCTATCCAGATAAGCACTTAAGTTTCAAATATACTACTGTAAACGGTATCGAATCTTTCTAATTAATTTATCTTTGCGGTCTGTTAAGCAAAATCTGCAATCAATAAATTATGAGTGATATAAAAATTAAAGTACAAGATTATTCAGGCGATGTGCAAGAATTAGAGGCACCAACCGATATGGGCTTGAGCCTAATGGAGTTTTTGAAAGCCAATGAATATCCTATTTTAGCTACTTGTGGTGGAATGGCTTTATGCGCCACTTGCCATGTGAAAGTGGAGGAAAGATTTGATGATTTAGATGAGCCGGGCGATCAAGAAATGGATCAATTGGATATATTACCCAATGCTGAACATAATAGTCGTTTAGCTTGCCAACTCAGACTACATCCAGATATGGATGGCATCATGGTTCGATTGGCTGCAGATGAAGAATAAATAAGTTTAGATTTCTTTTATAAAGAGCACTTGCAGTAATGTGGGTGCTTTTTTTGTATAACAGTAGTAAGTTTTAGATTATAAGTTTTAAGTACAGGGTACAGAGTACAGGGATAGCTGATGCAATCATTTAAATCCAATACCTCGCTTCCCACTTTCACTCCAACGCTCCAATGTCCGACCTTCGGTACTGACATTTCTTGCCGCAGCACACCCTTCATCCAACTCCAAACTATATTTCGTGCGTCTTCCTCGCCAGCTGGCGGGGAAGGGGGCTAATACCCCAACAAATCCCCAATTTGCTTCTCTACTTTATCAGCGTTTGGCAACATGGCTTTTTCCCATTCTACATTTAAGCCTATTGCTGGCAAATTCAATGCTCCGTAAGATTTAACAGGCGCATCCAAATATTCGAAGCAGTGCTGGTTTAACCTTCCAGCTAATGATTCAGCAAAGGAATTCATTAATGGCTCTTCAGTTAAAACTAAGGCTCTGCCATGTTTTTCTACGCTGCTTTTTACAGTTTCCCAATCTAATGGATTCAAAGTCCTCAAGTCAACAATTTCAACTTGACCTTTATATTTTTTAGAAGCTGCTTTTGCCCAATAGATTCCCATTCCATAAGTGATAATGGTCATACTTTCTCCATTGTCTATCATTTCCTGTTCAGCTTCTTGCTCTATTCTGGCTTTACCTAATGGAATAATGTATTCATCATCCGGCTCATGGTTTTTTGCTCCGTCAGTTCCCGGAACTTTCGACCAGTACAAACCTTTATGCTCCAACATCACCACAGGATTCGGATCATGAAAAGCGGCTTTCATTAAGCCTTTCATATCCGCAGCATTAGATGGGTAAACTACTTTGATTCCTCGGATTGTAAGGAGTGTTGATTCAACCGAGCCTGAGTGATATGGACCACCGCCCCCATAAGCACCTATTGGGACTCGAATAAGAGATTGAATTGGGAATTTTCCATATGATAAATAGCAAGATTTTGAAAGTTCTTCTACTAGCTGGTTCATGCCCGGCCATATATAGTCAGCAAATTGGATTTCCACAATTGGTTTGGCGCCAACCGCTGACATTCCAGCTGTACTTCCAATAATGTACGCTTCCTGAATTGGCGTATTAAACACTCTTCCATCTCCGTATTTCTTGGCTAAGTTGGCTGCTTCACGAAATACTCCACCTAATGTTCCACCCACATCTTGTCCGTAGAAAAGTGCTTCAGGATTATTTTGAAGAATATTATCCACAGCATGTAAAGCCGCATCTACCATGACAGATTTTTCGGCTCCTTTTGGTTTGCGTTGTCCTTTTTCTTCGGTGATAGGTGTTTCTGCAAATTCATGTAATTCAACTTCTGAGGCATCAACCTCATCTGCATCTAAGGCTTTTTCATAAGCTTCATTGGCTGTTTTTATAGCTTCTTTTTCAAGCTTGTTTAATTCTTCTTCTGAAAAATTATTAGTTAATAAGTACTTATGAAATTTAGGGATTGGATCACCTAAAGTATGCAGTTCTAAATCATCTGCACTTCTATACCATTCTTTTCGTACCCCAGATGTATGGTGTCCTAAAAGTGGGCAATTAGCATGCAATAAAACGGGACCTTTACGATTTCTAACATGTTTTATGGCTTCTCCCATTTTCGTATAAGAATCCTCAAAATCAGTGCCATTGGCCTGCATTCTTTTCAAGCCTTTAAAACCTGCAGCATATTCATAAGCGTCCATGGCACGCATTTCTTTGCCTGTGGCTGAAATTCCCCAATCATTATCCTGAACCAAATAAATGATTGGCAAATTCTTCAGTACTGCCATCTGGAAAGCTTCCGCTACTTCACCTTCTGTAACAGATCCATCTCCCAAGGAGCAGACGACTACTGGTTTTTCACCTTCACTTCCCAATCCATGTTCTTCTTTGAATTTTAGTCCATGAGCCATACCCGTTGCCGGTATAACCTGCATACCTGTGGCAGAACTTTGATGTGGGATTGTTGGCATGCCTTCTCTTTTCAAAGAAGGGTGATTATAATACGAGCGACCCCCTGAAAAAGGATCATCTTTTTTTGCCATCAGTTGAAGCATTAATTCATAAGGTTCCATTCCGATACCCAACAAAATGCTTTCATCTCTGTAATAAGGCGCTAGGTAATCGATAGGTTTTAATTGCATAGATGCAGCCAACTGGATAGCTTCATGTCCGCGAGAAGTACTATGCACATATTTTGAGGCAATGGCTTTGTTTTCATCGAAAATTTCAGCCATTCTCTTGGCAGTATGCATTAAGCGATATGCCTTTTCTAAAATTTCGTTTGATAGGGTGGTTTTATTTTTCTTAGCCGTCTTGACACTCATGCTTTAATCTGTTTTTCGTTTCCTGAACTCAAAAATAAGGAATTCTTTGTTTTTCCTACCGATTGTTAGGCAGTTATTTTGATATACGGATGTCATTGGATTTTAGGTACTGATTTTCTTTGCTATTTCTATTTTACTTAATGGTTTTTTGGTTTTTACTTTTAATCCATCTATTTTCAAACTGTGTTTGTGTTTGTATGCATTTCAAAAAGTGAGTGCATTTTATGGGTGTATGGATATTGAGCTTTCTTTTATTTCAAATTAGCAAAACCAATTCCATTTATAAATTTCGGGCTTGAACCGAGCTGGAATTTCTTTGTCTTTACCATATTAGGTAGAAGCACAGGCGCATTATGTTTCACTATCAACAAACAAATTATGCGTTATTATTTACTCTTAAGTTTTCTGATTTTACCGCTTTTCAATCTTCATTGCCAAGTTAAAAAATTAGTCCGTCAGAAGGTGCAATTAGGCATCAGTTCAGGTGCTGATAATTCCCAACATAGCCACTATATTCTATCCAATCTGTCCTTACATCTGCTATCCGGATATTCTGGGGCTATTCAAGGTTTTCAAATCAGTGGGATCAGCAACCGCTCTTTTCTATATACCAATGGATTACAATTATCGGCTTTTTCAAATGTGACAGGAAATTTGGCATTCAGACCTGAAAAACAATTGGATTTTGAATTTCGTGGTGCACAAATAGGAACTTTGATCAATAAAGTAGAAGGTGATGGAAAAGGTTTACAAGTAGGGAGTTACAATAGGGTAAGTAAAACTTTTCAGGGTGTTCAAATTGGAATGATGAATGCCATTCAGAGAGGAGCGTTGGGGCTACAGCTTGGAGGACTTATTAATTATGCTCCTAAAAGGAACTCGATGGCTCAAATTGGCTTGTTTAATTATTCATTTGACGCAGGCTTAATGTATGAAAAGGGATTCTTCTTTATGCGCGATCATTTTCAACTAGGCCTGGTGAATATCACCAATGAGAATCATGGTTGGCAAATTGGTTTGATTAATTTGAGTAAAGATAATAAAGGAATTCCTGTCGGATTAATTAATACTAACACTAGTCATGGAGAAGGAAACTTAGCCGCTAATGAGATTATGAATACTTATTTAACGGTTTCCAATGGCAGTAAGTATTTGCTCAACCGCTTAATTGTAGGTTATAATTATAGTTGGAATAAAAATATCAATTGGACAGCAGGCTATGGATTGGAATTAAAGTATTATAAAAACAAGCACTATAATTCTGTTTCCCTATCGCACGACTTACTGTATTTGATGCAAAGAGAGGAAAAGTGGACCCAAGGCCTGCCCACCAGTAGGATTTCTTTGAATTTGAGTTATGATGTATTTAAGAAATATGCTCCTCCTTTATTAGTAGGGGTGTCCTACAATATTGGCTATTTCTCTAATGAAGAAGCACAATTGAATTTGCCTTTAATAATGAAAGAGACTCAAAACCGAACTCATTGGATCGGTTTTGATTTTGGGTTTAAGTTGTAATCATACCTTTTTTGGTTAAAGTTTTTAACGCAGCTTTCTTTACAATTTTTATGGTATGTTTTAGGTAACTCCTATTTGTACATTACCAAATCATTATTTTTATAATTATAGTCAATTGATTATCTGTTACTTATATATTTTTCAAATATTTACTAGCTGAATTTTAGTTGACAATACCAATAATTTTTTAAATTGATTCTAAAATCATATCAACTTTACTATATATGGCGAAGGCTAAGAAAGAAAAGAAAGTATTTGTACTCGACACTTCAGTTATAATTTATTCTCATGATTCCATCATGAACTTTGCAGAGCACGATGTGGCTATTCCTATCACAGTTTTGGAAGAATTGGATCAGTTCAAAAAAGGAAATGATACCAAAAATTTTGAAGCACGTGAGTTTATCAGAATGATAGATAAATTGGCTGAAGGACGATCTTTAAGCGAATGGATCCCACTTAATGGTAAATCCAAAGGGGTTTTTAAAGTCTTGATGCCTAGCAAAGAATCTGTTGAGTCAGACCATATTTTTTTAGAGGATATTCCTGATCATAAAATATTGGGGAGTGCGGTTCAACTTCAGAAAGAGTTGAAAGATAAAACCGTTATATTAGTTACCAAGGATATTAATTTAAGGCTAAAAGCTAAAAGTTGTGGATTGAGGTCGGAGGATTATCAAACGGGTAAGGTCAAGAATGTCAGTGATTTACATTCTGGTAAACTACAACTAGAGACCGTTACTACGGAAACTATCAATAAACTTTATGATACCTATCATTGTGAGGTAGCAGATATTATGGGCAAGAAAAAGCCCATGAATAATACTTTCTATATACTGAAAAGCAATAAAAATTCGGCTTTGGGCTTTTATAATGCCATTACTAATCAAGTTGATAAAGTAGAGAAGAAATCTGCTTATGGCATTATGCCCAAAAATGCAGAACAGGCTTTTGCCATTCATGTTCTACTAAATCCTGAAATAAAATTGATGACTTTGCAAGGAGTTGCAGGAACTGGAAAGACTTTAATTGCTCTAGCTTCTGCATTGGAACAGCGTAAAGATTTCAAACAGATATTTTTAGCCAGACCTATTGTACCATTATCCAATAAAGATATTGGCTATCTACCTGGAGATATAAAATCCAAATTGAATCCTTATATGGAACCACTTTGGGATAATCTTAAATATATTCAGCACCAATTTCAGGAGCATGAAAGAGAATTTTTGAATATCACCGATATGGTCAACAAGGAAAAATTAACCATTCAGCCTTTGGCTTATATTAGAGGAAGAAGTTTATCCAATATATATTTCATCGTGGATGAAGCGCAAAACCTAACGCCACATGAGGTGAAAACCATCATCACCAGGGCAGGGGAGAACACCAAAATTGTGTTCACTGGAGATGTAAATCAAATTGATACGCCTTATTTGGATTCCCAATCTAATGGACTCAGCTATCTTATTGACAGGGTAAAAGGACATGAATTATATGCACATGTTACGCTGGAAAAGGGAGAGAGATCTGAATTAGCTAATTTGGCGAATGATGTATTGTAATAAATAATTAAAAAATAGAAACAAGAACAGCCTGTTTCTATTTTTTAATCATCTCCAATTTCTCTTTTATAAGATTTTTCAATGATCCTAATTCCTGCTGATCCAGTGTTTCTGCTGGTATCCAATTTTTAATTTTATTATCCTCTTTTATAAAAACTGCAGGCAATTTATCTTTTATTCCGTACTGCTCGAGCCATTCGTCTTTATGCAAGAATGTTAAAGGAATGTCCAGAGTGTTTTTGAATTCAGCCCACTCTTCACGGATTTTAAAAGTCCCATAAGTGATATCACATAAACTGCAGGGATAGGTTTTAGGCGAGAATATTTTATGCATGATATCCATATAGCCATTCCATTTGCCTGAATTTGCATTATAAACAAATATTAATTCCATATTTTTAATTACGAATTTTTTAATTGTGATAAGTTTTCAATAAAGATAAGACCTGTCAGGTTTGTCTTTTTCTAAGGGCATAATAATTGAACTTACAATATATGCGAACTTCCAAAACCTGACAGGTCTTTGCAAAAAAAATACTAATCGATTAATTACTAATTATTAGTTAAATTAATCGCGTTCCCACCAGCCTTTACTGTTAATATTATCGCCACCAATTCTTTCTACTGCTTCCTGGTAATTGGAAGCATTGCTGGCCTGTTCTGATTCCGGATATAAATAACGAACAGGATACCTGCCTTCATTCACCGCATCAGGACCAGCTTTAATAGATGGTATACCGGCTCTTCTTATATTAAACCATGCCTCATGGCCGATATTGATTAAACTCAACCACTTTTGTGTCATAATTTTGGTAATATTATCTGTTCCGTTTAATGCAATGGCTTCCCTTGTAAAATAATCTTCAGGAACCTCTACTCCATAGTAATCGAAACTAGCTCTCACGCCATTTTGGTAATATTGCTGAGCATCTCCAGAAATATAGTTTCTTTGGACAGCTTCCGCTAAAGCAAATTGTACTTCAGCATATTGCATGAATTGCGCATCCGCCCCATCAGGTACATCTCTAAAAATAGATCCTACAACTGATAAGTCATTGACTCCGAGTCCTTGTTGTTGAACCCTCTCGTTAGTTTGACCGTTTTGAATACCTCTATAATAGACAGTATCATTTGCTAGCCCAGCTGCCACAGGTTGATAGAGTACTCCTATTCTTGGGTCGTCCCACAGGCTAAGAACGGAATCTGCAGTTTTACTCATTACATGCTCCACCAATCCACCCACTGATGATAGGAAAAATGGAAACTGATTTGGTGCTGTGGCTAAATAAGGCAATACTGCGTTGTCAGCATTTGATTGCATTAATTTACCAGAGTTTGCTAATGCAGATAGGTCAGAAAAATCTGTCAATCTTTTGCTGATTCTCATGATATAACGAACCCGAAGAGAATTAGCGAACCTTACCCATTTATCTAAATCATTATTAAACATCACATCGCCACTAATGACCTGATTTGTGTTTTCCAAGGTATTTGCTGATCTTTCCAGAACCGCTAAAATGCCTGTTTCAGGATCTGTGTAAATACTTTCCTGCGTATCGAACTTTGGTTTATCAAATCCTTCTTCAAGCCGATTTGCTTCAGTATAAGGCACATCATTCCACATGTCTGTCATTTGTGAAAATAGGAAACAACGCATGATATCGCCTACAGCTTCATAAGCTTCATTAGATGAAGGGGAAGCTTTCATTGAATTGATATCTGTCAGCAATTTATTGATAACGCCCCAATAGGTAGAGTTTGATCCGATGATGTAGCGGTCTAAAAACCCGAAATCTATAGCGGCCACAAACTGCGCGAAATAATTAGATTGATCAAATCCTTGATAATAGGTGTTCTGATCAATGGCTACAGAAATAATGTTGGTCAACAAAAATTGTGGTTCAACGCTTTCCGGGGCGTTAGGATTCTTATTTATTTCCTCGAAATTATCAGTGCATGCTGACAGAAGAATTGCAGCAAGCAGTAGTGTGAATGTATATTTAAATATTTTCATTTTTTCTTTCTTAAAATTGTGTCTTTATGCTAAATCCAAAGCTTCTGGTTGAAGGTAATGACATGTCATCTACCCCATGCACGATGTTTCTACCTTGAAAGGCATTTAATTCAGGGTCAACATGAGGGTTTTCAGTAAACAATAACAAATTACTTCCAATAAAACCAAATTTAACACTTTGGAAACCAATTCGTTGGCTAAGTTTACTGTCTAGGCTATAGTACAATCCTAGTTGTCTTAATTTTATGTAAGAAGCATCGTAAATTGAACTTTCTTCATTACCTCTCGAATAAATGGCATTGTAGTAAGATATAGCAGAAACTGTGGTAGTATTTTCTACATAATTAGGATTCTCCTCTGTAACGATATTAACGATTCCATCTCCAATAATGCCGTCTTCTCTTCCAGCCAAAGTTTCTTTTAAAACACCAGATGTATTTCCTAAAGATCTTGTTCTAGAAGAAATAATGCCACCATATCTTAAGTCAAAAAGAACATTCATAACAATTCGCTTGTAGGAAAATTCATTGTTAAGACCAATAGAGAAATCAGGATTGTAGTTTCCTAATAGTCTGAGGGTTCCATCAGTAATAGGGGCTCCATTGCTATCGTAAACTGTTCTTCCATTTACCTTTTTGAATCCGGTGCCGTACATATCGCCCACTAGACCACCCTCTTTGGCGATATAGAAAAGTGAGTTAGACCCTCCAGCACCTCCAAAAAAGGCGGCATTACCTGTTACAAATTGATCAACACCCTCTGGTAATTCCAGCACTTTACTTCTATAGGTCGAATAATTTGCTGATACTTTCCATTTAAATTCGCTTTGATTGATGGCTAAAGCACTAATTGAGGCTTCAAGTCCTCTTGTTTGCACCTTCCCTCCATTTTCCAATTTATTTGAAAAGCCCGTTGTTAGTGAAATTGGGCGAGCAATAATTTGGTCTGTACTGGTATTCTGGTAAATAGTTATGTCCGTTTGAATTCTATCATTTAAGAGCCAAATTTCAGCACCTGTTTCATATGCAGTTAATCTTTCCGGTCTTAAATTAAGATTCTTTAGTGTACTTTGATTCGTTACCCGAAGGTTTTCTCCATAGTTTTGATTAAAGGCGAATGTGTTGCGTAATTGATAAGGCTCTGTATCATTTCCCACACTAGCCGCACTAGCCCTTAGCTTGACAAAGCTTAGGACTTCTGGTAGCTCAACCATATTAGACAGAACATAACTTAAACCCGTTGAATAATAGGCAAAAGAATTATTGTCAATAGGGAGAGTACTGCTCCAGTCATTTCGAAGGGTTAAATCAAGGTAAAGGGTATTCCTGTACCCGATATTTCCAGTTCCGTATATACTATTGATGCGTTTTTCGTAAATCTCATTATTGCCAGTTAAGGGGGCGTTTGAATTGGCTAAAGTGTATATATTAGGCAATGCTAATTGAGAGGCCTCGGTATATTTGTATTTTATGGTTTGGTCAAATCTGTTCGCCCCTAATGACAGGTCATACGTAAAGTCTTCATTAATTCTGTCTTTATAGGAGAGTAAGAAATCCGTATTTATCTCTTTATAAAAAACTTCGTCTTCTCTATAGCTTCCAGTTGGATTGGCATTTGTGCTTAACGCCCTTCGAAAAGCCCTGTTGTCATTATAGATATCAACACCAGTTCTTACTGTCAGAGTGAGTTTATCTGTAAAATCATAGTTTACAGCCGAATTCCCTAAAACTCTGTGTTTGTCAAAACTATTGGTGTTTTCAAATAAAGTGAAGTATGGATTATTAACCCAGGCGTAATTGTAATTGAATTGTTCAATTCCTTCCTGACCCGCCTGCCAGTAATTTTTCAATGGTTCAAAATTTACCTGTCTTTGAGTCCAGTTGAAACCATACATGACATTCTCGTAGCCATAACCTAAGTTCGGACGATTATTACTGCGAGTATTAATATAATTTAAGTAGGAATTTACACTTAATTTATTGGTCAATTGTTGATCTAAGCTAATAGCTAAGCCATCTCTGTTTAAATCAGTATTAGGTAAGATGCCTTTATTTCGTAAATTGTTATAGGCCAGTCTGATGCTACCTTTATCGCTAGTAGAATTTACAGAAACGCTGTTTTGTGCTGTACGTCCGGTCTCAAAGAAGTTTCGAATATTGTCAGGTCGAGATACCCAAGGGGTGGCGGTAATATCAGTCAAGCTACCGTCAGCCCGGGTTCTAGCTTTCACGTCTCCTCCGCGAACTGGGTTTCCGTTCACATCTGTTGAAGGGCCGTCAAATTGAGGAACTAAAGTCCCTTGATCCAATTTTGGGCCATAACTGAAAATCCCAGCGGTGCCATCTAAGGCTCCTAAACCAGTGTTAAATGCAAAATCACCAATTCCACCGCCATATTCATTTTGGTAATCTGGCAGCGTTAAAAGCGTTTCAAAAGTAAGAGAGCTACTTGTTGTAACGCCAATTCCTTTTTGTGCTCCTCTACCTCGTTTAGTTGTAATTAATACTACTCCATTTGCAGCCCTCGATCCGTAAAGAGCAGCTGAGCCAGCACCTTTTAAAATAAAAATAGAAGCGATATTATCAGGGTCAATTTCAGCACCTCCATTACCGTAGTCTACTTCTTGCAAGGATCCGTTATTGACCAGCTCGCTAGTTATTTGCTCATTACTAATCGGGACTCCATCTACTACAAATAAGGGTTGATTTGTTCCTGTTAAAGAGTTTTCACCCCTAACTATGATTCTGGATGATGAACCCACACCTGAAGAACCATTTGTTATTTGAACACCTGCCACTTGGCCCGCCATGCTGTTAACTACATTTGTCATAGGAACATCAGTAAGTTGCCTATTCTCAATTTTCCCAATAGAGGAAGCGAGCGATTGCTTCTCCCGTTCTATACCGAGTGCAGTCACCACTACTTCATCTAACTGCTCTAAATCTTCGGTTAGCATAATTTGAGGTGGCATTGCTCCATTTCTGATTTCTAGCTTGAAATCTTTAAAACCTAACGATCGAATGCTTAAAGTGAAATTTTTAGTGGAGGTTTTTAGCTTGAAACTTCCATCATTTAATGTGATAGCAAATTGATCGGTTCCCATTTCATTGACAACTGCCCCTGGAACGGGCTCTCCTTTTGAGTCAACGACTACTGATGAATAGGTTTTGCTATCTTGAGCTAATAGATTAAAGCTCAGTAGATAGCACAAAATTAGTATTGATTTTTTCATTTGAAATTATTTATTTTTTAATATTTAGTAAGCATCATCACGCCTCTTTCTACTAGAGCCTTTCTCTCTTCCAGCGTTTGATTGATCGGTAGTTGTGCAAGACCTAAAATTCGTCTCATCATTTCGACAGCCATAAATTTCATCATCAACACATCGTCAAATGGCGCTTTTTCTTTATAAAAATCCATTGCTTTTTGAATGATAGGATATGGTTGCTGAGCTAAGTACAAATGCGCCATGCATACTCCGATTTCAAATTCTTTAGGGCCGAAAAAGCAAAATTCCGGATCGATAATCTTTAAGCCCGATTTTGTATTGAGCCAGCTTCCCAGAAAGTAGTCTCCATGAAGCAGGTGTTTGCCATTCGCTAAATACAGATCCCCTAAATGTTTAAGAGCTAATTGGAGCGCATCATTGCTGATAATGTCCTGCTTAACGGCTTCCAAACCAGGCATAACATCATCCAAATTCATCCCATTGTCTTTCATGAAAGGGAATTTGAAGATGTGCTCGTGATTAAGTTTTCTCATCTCATTATTATAGATGATTTTTGAGCATGTTTCGGTAGTGAAATGGGTGTGCAAATCGGCTATGAAATGCATGATTTCTTTAAGCTCAGCTTCAGATAAATTTTCACCTTCCTGATATAAAAAAGTATAGTCGCTACTCTCGCCCAAATCTTCCATGAGGATGATGTTATTTTCTTCATCCACTGCCAGAATTTCCGGAGTCCTATTGCTTAAATCAGGGTTCTTTTTAATGATTTCATAGAATTCTGCTTCTCTCAAAACTCGTTCTTCTGGAGCTGGCACTTGAGGGAATTTTTCCACAAAATCTCGACTTTGTTTTATTATGAAAGTGCGGTTATTGGAAGTTTTGCACCTAAGCGTGAAGTTCATATTACCGTCCCCCGGCTTTTCAACAGACTCGACTTTTTCGTTATCATCCAACCATTTTTGATTCTGTAAATAGTTATTGATGGTTTCTAGTTGATTGTCTAGTTTAATCATTGTGCTTAGCTTTTTTTGATTAAAGATTCCATTAATTTTTCATGGTAGTCTGATACTACATCGTGGCAGTATTTTACAGGAAATGTTCCTTCATTGCTACAGAGCAGGTAATTCTTAAATACCTCCTTATTATTGTCTTTGACAGTATCGTCTGGGTGAATTTCTAATTGTGCCTTTAGATCTTCGCTGATAATATCTTCAGGAGCAATAATGTAGTGGCTAGCCAAAACATCGAAAGGATTAAAACCAGTAGCTCCTTGATTGATCCATTGTGCTAACCATGGCAGAGAATGCTCTGCTAGCCATTTATTTCCGGCCTCCCCATTATCTAGTTTTTTTAAATCATCAGCGCCAATCCACACTTTACTTGAGATTTCAAAAGGGCATAATGTAACAGGAATACCTACTTCAAACATGATGTTGAAAGCTTGATTATCTAAATCGAAATTTAAATCCCTGGCGTGATTTCCTTGGTTCCCGATTTTAAAATAGTCGGTAGGTTTTCTTCTGCCTGCAACCAAAACCACTTCTTTGATTTGAGTTTGTAGTTCAGGATATTTTAAAAGTAAAATACCAATGTTGGTAGCAGGACCTATTGCCAAAATAGTCAATTGAGTTTCTTTGAGCGCACTAGCCAAAGCTTCCACAGCATTATTTGTTTCTACCTTGCTTAAATCAATAGCTGAGCCTGCTCCTTTGTAAACGGGGATTTGATTTTTTGCAAATTTTGTACTCATTTCTTGACACAGGCGGAAGGCATCATCAATTCTTGTATTACCGAAAACAGCACTTATACCTATTATTTCGACATTTTTCGCTTTGAATAATTGTAACATAGCATAGCCATCATCCACATCGCAATAGCCTTCTCTCTTATGTCTTTTCATACCTACGGAGAGGTCAGTATCAATCCAAATATGTTTCGTTTCCATTATTTATTGATTTAAATTATGTTTTGTGCTGTTGGAATTAGCTTTTCCCAAAATCCAATCTCGCTTTGCACTCCAGTTGAGGGGTCTGCTATAAATTCTTCTGTATTTTTATATACTTTTAGTTTGCCTCTGTCCATAAATGCGATTTCGTCACCCATCAGAATCGCTTCTTTCAAATCATGCGTTACAAAAAGCGAAGTGATTTTAAATTTATGAGCAATGTCTTTAAATAACTGTTGCATTCTCTGTCGGGTACCGGCATCCAAGCTGCCGAATGGTTCATCTAATAAGAGCAAAGCAGGATTGATGATGATGGCTCTGCCAAAAGAAACCCTTTGCCTTTGGCCCCCTGAAAGTTGATGTGGCATTTTCTGCCCATGATTTTCCAATTCTAAAAGTTCCAGCATCTCTTTCACCTTACTTTGAATATGTTCTTCTTTCTGTTTTTTTATTCGTAGTCCGAAAGCAATATTTTCGAATACATTCAAGTGAGGGAATAGTAAATCTTCCTGGTAGAGGTAAACAATATTTCTTTTTTCAGCGTCCAGATTGCTGATATCCTGACCATCAAGGATGATTTTCCCAGTATCAGGTTTTAGTAAGCCCCCAAGTATTTTTAACATACTAGTTTTCCCGCAACCGGATTTACCCAAAATGCTAAGGGTTTTGTGTGCTTCAAGTGAAAAATTTAGATTTTGCACGATCTGCTCTTTTGCAAAGCTTTTATTTATATGTTGAATTTCTAAGAACATCAGGTCAGTTTGTTAAATACATATTTCTTGTTGATATACATCAGCACCAAAGGCGGTAAAATCAATAAGCAACAGCTTAAAGCACCATAGAAGTAATTGGCCTCACGTATGAATAAAAATACTTTGATGGTAAGGGTTTGCACTTTGCCAACGCCAATTACCGATGTTAATCCATATTCAAACCATGAAATGAGGAAAGTCTGAAAAAAACAGACCAACAGCATTCCTTTGGCAAGTGGCAATAAAACCTTTGTAAAGCTGTACAGTCGATTTCCACCTAATGTAGAGACTAAATCTTCCATGTTTTTAGTCTTTTGTCCCCAGAAACTATTGAAGAAAATGAGCGCATAAGGAAAGCTGATCATGAATTGAGCAACAATCACTCCCGTCATTTGTCCAAAAATCCCCAGTTTTAAAAAGAAGTAACTTAAGCATGCTCCAAAAACAACTGGTGAAATGATGTAGGGAAAATAACTTAGTAGCGTTAATGTATTCTTCTTCGGGTGATAAGCGATATTTCGGCTGATGACAAACCCACTTAAAGTAGCGGTAAAACCCACCGAAACTGAAATAATAATCGATTGCAAAAAGCTCAACAATAAGCCTGTTTCGGAAATCAATAATGCTTTCCAATTTTTCAAACCGAAATACTCAGGTATCACTTTTGGAAAAGACCAATCTGCAGAAAGAGACAGCCATAGTAGATACACAAATGGAAAGAGTATCAGTAAGACCATGATGGACAGAAAGAACGGCTTTAGACTAATACGCATTGTTTCTCAATTTTTTTCGTGAAAAAATGAATACAGTCGCTGACATGATGACTACTGTGTAGACCACCGCCATTACGTAGCCTTCTGATATTTTCGTTAAGTCAAATTGTTTTAATTCCCTTAGAATTAGAACCGATAGCATTTGTGGAGATTCCTGCCCTAAAATTAGCGGCACTTCATAAGCTCCTAATAAGAATATGAAGTAAAGTACAATTAAAATCCATGATTTTTTGAGCATGATTGGCAAGCTCACCTTGACTGCGATTTGAGTTTTGTTTGCTCCTAGCGCTCTAGATAATTGGCTTAATTCTTCTATTCTTTCATCTTTATAAATATTTAAATAAAGCAAAATGAAGAAAGGAGTAAGTAAACTTATGAAGGTTATGATGATGCCAATAGCCCAATTATCGTTTACTAAATCTGGAAACTGCTGTGCAGTTTCAATCCAATTAAGTTGATAGCTTAGCCTAGCAAAAAATCCTGACTGTGCAAAAAGTTGATAAGTGAAGAAGGCTGAAACAATGCCTGGAACTGCCAACGGCATATAAATAATAAAAGATAAGTACTTGTTGTTGAAGCTTTCTTTGAATTTCAAAACTATCCACAGTGCTAAACTAACGGATAGAAAAACACCTACTGCAGCAATTATACTGCTATATAAAAAGGATATACCAAGTGTATCTGAAGTAAAAACCTCTTTCCAAAAAGATAAAGTAATGCCTTCATTAACTACTCCAATGATCCCAAAAGAATAGAGTATAGCATAGCCAAAAGCTAGCGTAAATGGTAGTATTGCAAATACTACGAACAGTATAAATCCTATATGTTTCTCCTTATTTTTCAATGACGTAGGTTCTAAAATCTTCGTAAATATTAAGCATGTATTCTGGAGCAGGCTCCTTTATGGCATTTTCAGATAATTCATCCAAAGAAGGTGCGAATTGTCTGGCGGTAATTTTTTCAAATTGGGTTTTATACTCTTCAGGAAGCTTTGCAATATCCAATACAGGGTTAGCATTCATTCCCGAGGGCTCTGCCCTTTTCAATTGTGCTTCTGGTGAAATTAAGAAATTGATGACCTGCATAGCCCCAGCTTTATTTTTTGCGTTATAGGTTATGCCTAAATAATTTGAATTTAAAACTGTTCCGTTTTCCCAAGCATAGCCCTTAGTACTTTTTGGAAACAGCCCTTGTGACACTTTATCTTCAATTCCTCCTTCGCTAAAACCGTAGGAAAGAAGGATTTCTCCAGATGCAAACATCTGATCCATTTTGCTATGTTCTTTGGGAAAGGTTTGCCCCTCTTTCCAGAAATATTTTCTATTACGATTGATGTAATCCCATAATTTCGTTGAAAGCGTGTCGTATTTTTGCTGATTAAATTCGCCATCTAATCCATCAGGCTTACCACTCAATTCAGCCATGAAGCACTTTAAAACGGTCATACCTGAGAAATCATTCGAAATCGTAAAGGTGCCAGGATGAGTTTTTACAAAGATTTCCAATTCAGCTAGTGTTTTGGGTGGGGCAGGAGTTTTTGCAGTGTCATATACGAAGGCAAATTGACTTATTCCCCAAGGACATTCCATACCGTTAATTGCTTGCTGAAAATCAATACCAATGAATGGATCTTTAAAATCTATGTATTTTGAGTTCGGAAGTTTCTCGGTGAAAGGGCCCCAAAGAGCTTCTATTTTCCGGAGTTGAAAGAATGTTTCTCCATTTATCCATACCATATCGACTTGGCCCTCTTTAGAATTGGCTTGCTTTTCACCCATCATCAATTGTACAATCTCCGGACCTTGACCACTGCTTATGTTAAGTGTGATGTTATAGTTTTTCTTTAAAGTAGGTTTTACATAATTGTTGATGTAATCATTGATGACCGGACTTCCTTGCCACATCATAAAATTGACTGACGTGCCAGTTGCCTCTTGAGTAATTTCGTCCCACGAAGCTGTTTTCCAGTTTTTTGATTCTTCTTGCTTTGTGCAACTCATTAAGAGAACAGCAATAGCTAGCAGCAAAAAGGAAGTGAATTTTTGCATAGTAATGGTTTATCACGATTTTAGTAGAAAATAAAGCAATAGTCGCCCCACAAATGCATAGTAATCTATGTCATCTTGGGTAAGGCTGTAAAAAGGTTTGAGAAATTATTGTATTGGGGGTGCTCTTAAGGGAGAATCTTTGAAGATAAAAAAGTCGTGTGCTGTAATGCTCAGATTACGCGAAAATCCCTTATATGATTGAAGAAGTTGAGCAATCAATTTTAAGAATTTGCCATCAACTATTTTTTCTTTGTATAACAATTGGATATCATAAAAAGTATTGATATCTCTATATTGATTTAATTCGACAAGATCAGTGCATTGCTCACACAGCAAAGAGAGTTCTTGGTACAGAATGTTTTTTTGCCAGCTAAGGGTTTCGAATTTACTTTTATCAAAATATTTTCGCTGAATTCCAATAAGGTAAGCTCCTCCTCTGGCGTCAGGGCCCAGAACTGATTTCCCTTTGGATAAATTTATGGAGATTTGCTTCCAGTTAATATGTTCTAAGTCAGGACAATCATTTCCAACGGAGATCACCTGCTCATAACCCATGTCAAACACCTCTTGATAGGCATTAGCTATTCTTTCTCCGAAAGTATCTCCTTTTTGATTTTGTTCATGAAAATGGTAGACAGGAATACCAGATTTTTGAATGGAACTTTCTGCTTTATTAATTAATAAAGATGCTGCATGAAGGTTTTTCGTCTTTCCCTTAAACCAAAATTTATACTTCGCTTCATCAACGGAAGTTCTACTGAAGAATATGAGCGCTATGTCTTTATTGTATTCCAATGGATAACAAAATTACTTCTAATTTTTAAAAGGTGTTGTCACATCTACGACTTTTCATTAATCTGGGATTTATTGTTCTTGAAGAACATGAAACAATTGTAATTGTTTCAATTAAGCTACGATTCTAAGTTATTAATAAATAGAAGTTTTGCCAATTATAGTAAAGATTATTGATTTTAATATCACTTCAAAGTATTGGGATAAGCTTAAATATTGATGATTAATATTTGGTGTTTGTTTAAAAAATGTAGAAGTATCCAAAGAAATTACTGAACAAATTGATTTATTTTTCCACATTTGTCGAATTATTTCTTAATTTCTATGAGTACTTATGAATTACTTCTAATTTTATGAACGAAACATTAGCTTTGCTCGTTGAGCAAGTCAATTATTGAATTAACTATGCAAGAAGTATCAGCAACAAAAATCACTGACAACAACTTTTTCCCTACACTGAAAAAGAAAGTTGACGCCTATTTCAAACAAAACGACTTGAAAACTTGGGGTAATAAAAAATTATACACTAAAGCCACTATTTTATTGGTTTCATTTGCTACCCTATACAGTCTAATTGTATTTGTTAGTATGCCAGTTTGGCTTTCTTTAACCTTATGTGGAATTTTCGGATTGAATTTAGCCGCTATCGGTTTTAACGTTATGCACGATGGAGCTCATGGAAGTTTCTCTAATAATAAGCATGTAAATTATATGATGGGATTGACCTTAAACCTTATGGGTGGGGTAGTTTTCATCTGGAAGAATAAGCACAATAAAAATCACCACTCTTTCACTAATATTGAAGGAATGGATGATGACATTAATATCGGTCCTTTTATCAGAGTTTCTACTCACCAAAAGAAAAGATGGTATCATAAATTTCAGCATGTTTATGCTTATCCTTTATATGCTACCTCTTATGCATTTTGGGTTTTCTTTCAAGATTTTAAAAAGTATTTCACTAGAAAAGTAGCGAATACTGAATTGGCGAAAATGAGCGTCAAAGAACATATTATCTTTTGGGCTACTAAATTCGCTTACATTACTACCTTTTTCATTTTACCTATTTTAATGAAAGGTGTTTTAGCAACGATTTTGGGTTACTTAGTTGTGTCTGTTGTAACAGGCTGGACAATTGGGGTGGTATTTCAATTAGCTCATGTGGTAGAGTCTACTGACTTCCATGATGCACCTGTTGAAGGAGAGAAAATTATCCCTACAGAATGGGCAATTCACCAAATCAGAACTACGGCTAATTTTGGTACAAAAAGTAAAATATTGAATTGGTACACAGGAGGATTGAATTTCCAAGTTGAACACCATTTATTCCCAAGGATAAGTCATGTTCATTATCCTGCAATCAATAAATTAGTGAAAGAAACTTGTGAGCAATTCAATATAGCTTACAATGAATTCCCATCAATGTTAGCCGCTATGGGGTCTCATACAAGACATTTAAAATTAATTGGGCAAACAGCTTAATTGATTAAATAATAGATTAGAAAGCAACAGATCGAGAGGTTTGTTGCTTTTTTTGTTTTTTAAGTAAAATAACAATTTCATTTCATTCAACGTAAGAACACCCAAATATCAAAAACTATGAAAAAATTAACGTTAGCATTAAGTTTATTAATTGTATCAGCTTTTATGTTCTTTCAGTTTACTCCAAAATCTGAAGATGCTCAATTATTTAAAACCAACTTAAGAATTGTCATTCAGGATGATTTAGGGAATATTCAGGAAGGTGCAACTGTTACCCTTTATGGAAACAAAGACGACTACAGAAAAAGTGAAAATCCTGTTGCAGATGCTCAAGTGACAGACAAAAAAGGAAGAGTAACTTTTAAAGATTTAGAGCCTAAAGTTTATCATGTCCATGCTGAAAAAGGTAAAATGAATAATAATAATTTAGGTGTTCAAACGGATACCCTTGAGGCTAAAAAATTGAATAAGGTAGCTATTGTGATTCAGTAGTATTCCTTTATAAAATACCGATCGATTATATTTTAGCCAGTTATATTATTTTCAACTGGCTTTTTTATTTCTCCTCTTAATAAAGTCTTTCATTCGACAAATTTCTATAGATTTTAAGCTAAAGTTGTCTATAAGCCATTTTAAAGCCTAAAAAGCATCTGATCAGTATATTTATATTCGATGAAATTTTATGATGAACTCAAGGTTTCATGTAATTTTAGTTTTTGAAAAACTTAAAACTATATGAAATATAGAATTCTACTCATCATCAGCTTATCGTTGCTTGGCATGATAGTCAATGCCCAAACCTATGAACAATTAGGAAGTGACCTTACAGGTGCACCAGCTGATAATTTTGGAAATACAGTAGCAAGTTCGGCAGATGGAAATATCATTGCCGCTAGTGGCCCAACCGAATTTCTCCGCGGGGAAGTGAAGGTTTACGAGCTATCAGGAAATAGCCTGGTACAAAGAGGTGCTACCTTGCAGGGAGAAGCAGATTCCGATAATTTTGGAAAAGGCTTAAGCATGAGTGCAGATGGAAGTATTCTCGCCATAGGAGCTCCTTCTAATCAGGCTAGTTTTGGTGATTTTTCCAATTCAGGCCGGATTTATGTTTATGAATGGGTTGGCAGTAGTTACATTCAAATTGCTACTTTAGATGCTTCAGCTTCTGGTGAATCCTTTGGAGATGCTATATCCATTTCAGCGAATGGGGATATTTTAGCAGTTACTGCTCCCTTTGCAGCGGGTGGTGGATCCGAAAGAGGTGCTGTAAGGGTTTATGAAAGATCGGGTAATGATTATTTGCAATTTGGTAGTGACCTTAACGGAGTTCAGGATAATGAACTTTTCGGAAACAGTATAGATATTGCTGTAACCGCTACTGATACAGTTTTAGCGGTGGGCGCTCCCAGCTATTCTTCTGTCGAAGGTGATTTTGATGATAGTGGGCAAGTAAGAATATATAATTTTGATGGTAGCGCATGGTCTTTAATGGATTCTTTCACAGGTGATTTAGGTGCTTTATTTGGTAATGATGTTTCACTTTCTGATGATGGCAGTAGGTTAGCTGTAGGAACCATGGTCAGCCTTTTTAGCCCTATCAATACTTATTTTGAGGTATTCGAATATACCACTTCATGGCAATTATTGGGAAGTAGAGTTACAACCAATACCTTCAATGACGAATTCAGTAGAAGTCTTTCCCTCTCTAGAGATGGTGCAAGATTAATTGTTGGTGCGCCTGGTTTTGTTGATCCTGACAGCCCCAATGGTTATGTTAATATTTACGAGTATGCTACATCCGATTGGAACTTATTAGATTCCATTGTAGGAGATGCTTCGGGCGATATTTTTGGAACATCAGTGGCGGCCACTACCACCGGTGAGCAATTCGTGGTGGGAGCTCCTTTAAATGGGGCAGGTGGAGAAACTGCCGGACAAGTCAAAGTATATGGGCCACCTATACCGGATACAGAAGCACCAACAGTTTCTTTTGCTACATCAGAGCCTGAGTTTGAAACTACCGCACCATTACTGGTAACCGTTACTTTTAGCGAAGAAGTGGCCGGTTTTGAGTCCACTGATTTAACAGTAAATAACGGAACAGTATCCAATTTCTCAACCTCTGACAATATTGTATTTGATATTGAGATTACCCCAACTGCAGATGGAGTTATCAATGTAAGTGTTGCTGCTGGTGTAGCCAATGATTTAGCGGGTAATGCGAATTTAGCTTCAGAAAGTGACTTAATACTAAAGTATGATGTCACTGCGCCAATAATTTCTTTATCTGATACATTATTCAATAGCACTACACCTCTTTTGTTTGGTTCAATTAAAGATACATTTCCAAAAAGTGTGAGTTTAAGAATTGACGGTGGTTCAACCGTATATCAAACAGGTATAAGTGACACAGTCTGGTTTACAAATAGTTTCGGAGGTGATACTTTCACTGAGGGCATGCACACCATAGAAGTAACTGCTCTGGATTCAGCAGATAATCAGACAGTAATTGATTCCATCTTTTATATAGATACTACAAAACCTACGGTTGCTATTACTGCTCCAGACTCAGTAGGAAATACAACTTCTTTTGATGCTAGCATTTCATTTAGCGAGGTGGTTTCTGGTTTTGACATAACTGATATAACTGTTGGCAATGGAACAATCGGTGCCTTAACAACTCCGGATAGTATTAGCTTTACTGTAACAATTAATCCTTCAGCAGATGGAGAAGTTACTTTAGAAGTTGCGGAGAATCGGGTACAAGACGCAGCTGGTAATTTTAATACTGCAAGTAATAAGCAAATAACACAGTTTGATAATACGCCACCAGAATTATTCCTTGAAAATGTACCTGCATTCACCAATAGTAATGATTTTCAGGTAGATTTTGTAGTGAGCGAAGACTTAAACGCGGGAGTTCCGGTATCATCCTATAATATTGATAATGCAGAAGTAATAGATTTTGTTACGCTACCATCTGATTTTGCCGTGGGCTTATTGTTACGCCCGAGTGGAGCAGATAATGTTCTTGTTAGCTTCCCTGCAAATATAGCCCAAGATAAATTTGGCAATAGTAATGCAGCTTCTGAGGTATATGTGATTAAATATGATGATACAGTTCCTGTAGTATCAATAAATGAGCAAACAGTAACTGAATCAGGCCCTATCACTTTAAATGGCACCATCGAAGAAACAAATCTTGATAGTTTAATTATAGGGGTTGGAGCAACCGATTACATAATACCACAAGAGAATATAGGTAATGGTGCATGGAGCTTGACCCTTGAAAACTTAAGCGAAGGGATATATGATTTATCAGCACGAGCAGTAGATTCAGCTAGAAATGAAGCCTCTTCAAATATAATTGAAGGATTGTTGTATAATACTTCTGCTCCAACTGTAACTATCGAAAACTTGCCTACTGAAATCGGTTTTGATCCAGTTGAGGTAACTTTTAGCTTTAGTGAGCCTATTACTGGTTTTGAGCTGTCAGATGTTCAAGTCAATAATGCTAGCATAACAGGTTTTGTGATGGTTAATGAACAAACAGCTACTGCTAGTATAGCAGCTGATGAAGAATTAGAAAAAGGCGCCACTATAACTATTACCATTGAAGCGGATGCTTTTGAAGACTTGGCCGGTAGTTTTAATGAAACAGCTACTATTGCAAGCGCCATCCTTAATTTCAAATATAGTGGAGGTTCTGGTACGGAAGACGATCCTTACTTGATTGCGAATGAGGATGATTTAAGGCAAATCAGTTACTTTGCTTCTATTTCGGAAGATTTAAGTAGCCATTTTCTTCAGATTTCGGATATTCAGATGGGTAGCGAAGCATTTACGCCAATAGGTTTTTCTGAATCCGCGGAACCAAAAGGTTTTGATGGTATTTATGAAGGAGATAATCATTTCATAAGTGGGATGAAAATAGGAAATTGTGATGCGTATTGCGCTATGTTTTATGAACTAAAACAGAATGCCGAGATAAGTAATCTTAGTCTTTTAGAAGTTGAATTTTTATCAGGAGGGTCAATTAATGCGGCTCTTGCTGCTAGTGCTAGTAGTTTCGAAGTAACGAATGAATTTGATTTTACAATTTCAAATGTTCATGTTTCGGGACCCGATGTATTATTTGAAGATGGCCTCCAAAATGGTGGGATAGTTGGATTTGTAAGAGGGGATTTATTGATAGAAGATTGTACAAATGATTTATCTATTTCCGCTACACAGAATAGCCCAACAGGTTCCCAAGTAACTGTAGGTGGATTAGTTGGTTATCAGCTCGGGGTTATTTTAATTAGAAGATCAGCAAATTATGGCAGTTTAAATGGTGAGTTAGTTGGTGGTTTAATAGGTCTTGCCGCGGGAACAGAAAATAGAACTTCTGTGATAGAGAGTTCTTTTAATTCTGGAACTCTTCATTCTAGCAAGTTTGCAGGGGGGGTAGTTGGTAAGATGGATCGCTATACAACTAACCTTACTAATAGTTATAATATCGGTAATGTTTCATCCGATGATTATCATGGTGGGTTGATTGGAGAGGTGGATAATTTTGTTAATAATGTAGCCTTGATTACCAATTGTTATAGTAATGGTAAGGTTGGAGCAAATGGTGGTGGCTTACTTGGATGGGCGCGATTTCAGGCTATTCAATTTACTAATACGTTTTGGGACACTGAACTTTCTGGTACAGATACCAATATAATTGGAGGTAACGGTCTTATTACCTCTGAAATGCGCAAGCGAGAATCCTATGTAAATGAAGGGTGGGATTTAGATAATATTTGGTCGCATGCAGGTGTTGGTTTTCATCCCGTTCTAAAATGGCAGTTTGATAATGCAACTCCATTCACAATAGCTGGAAAAGCCATAAATAAAGAAGGCGAGCCATTCACAAATGGAACAGTAAAAGCAAACTTCAATTTCCTTGGAACAATAATTACAAGAGCTTCTGCAGAACTTACTAATGAAGGTACTTTCTCTTTAGACATCCCATTGGGTATTCATTCTATTATAATTGAGCCAAACGAAGCTGAGCAGGGTTATGCGAAAACCTATTATGGTGATGCCAATCGATCCACATTGAGTAGACATGTGCTTAGTTCTGTTTCAGATATTGAAATTCAGATGATTGAGAAATCTGATCCCAATCAACTTACTGGAAATGGTATAGTTAATGGAAGAGTTGTAGACGCTGGAACAGGAACTGGTAGAATTGTGCAAGGTGCAATTCTAGATGGAGAAGGATTGGAAGGTGTGACGGTTTTTTTAGTAAGAACATCAGATGAAGAAATTCTTACGCAGGTGGAGACAGACGCAAATGGAGACTTTGAAATCACACGTATCCCTGCGGGAGAGTATCAACTTTTACTCGATGTAGTGGGCATAGATATAAACCTGGAAGGTTCTACCTTCACCATGGATGAAGAGGGCTCAGAATTGATAATCTCCGCAGCTGTAAGTGAGGAAGGCGTTGTATTCAATATAGAAGAAGTGGTACTTGGACTTGGTATCGAAAACGAAATCGAAGTGGCCGTTTATCCTAACCCAGTGCGTGATTTCGTGAATATTGAAATTCCAGGTAAGGCAGTTGCTAGAATTATTGACATGAATGGTACAGTATTAAAGGAAGAAAACTTTACTGATAATTTGAAACTCAATATCAGTGAGCTTCATAGCAATATGTACTTTCTGGAAATTACCAACTCCAAAGGAAGAGCGATGAAGAAATTGGTGAAGAACTAAATTTGACAATTCCATATTAGATAAAAGCTAGCTCCAAAGATTGAGCTGGCTTTTTTTTGTGAATGTGTCCCGTCCTGAAATAAGTTGACAATAAATCGACTTATAATGAAAACAGGAGGAAATCATTCAAAGGAAGGGAAAAAGAATAGAATTAATGCATATGATTTGTTCTGTGCGTTCATTCCTGCGCAGGCAGGAATCCAATGATTTTAGCCCTGCCTAAAATATAAATGATTGCATATGAAAACCACTTTTACTAAAATTTACTTCTTCTTCAAAAAATCATTACAAAATGCCTGAAGTTCAGTGAAAAATTCTTCAAACTCTTCCTCAAATTCCATATGATATTTCTTTAATTCCACCACAGATTCATCCATTCTCGAGTTAAAGTTGGAACGATTCGCCATTCCATGCATGACCCTGTCTATGCCATCAAAGTATTGATAATTAAATAGCCAATCATATTTTATCATATAAGGAAGCATATGTACCACTTTTTTTGGTAGGATGCTGATATGATTCTCTAACATTTTATATTGTTGATCAACATATTGCCTTAAATTTTCGGCATGATACTCTTTCCAGTTCCTAGCTAAAAAGTGATCATAATAGATATCTACGATCACTCCTGCATAATGACCATATTTTGGTCTTAATCTATCTTTACTTTTCTGAACAATTGGATGCTGGTCAGTAAACTCATCAATTGCCCAATGCATTCTGATACCGTGGTTGATTGTATCATTGTAGTGCTCCATATCCGAAGCTTTCACAAAATCACCTATAAAATTTCCGATTTTTAATTCATTGGATTCACCTGAAAGATATATGTGTGCCAAAAAATTCATGACTTTCAATATAGGTTAATTTGGTGGAATATTCCGCAACAAATTGTATATTGCTTATTAATGTGATGAATTTTAAAAATGAAATTTGAGCTTGAATTGACAACTGAAAAAATATATTCCCATCTTATTCATTTATATCAGCTTGCTAAAATTGATAATAGATTTGTTAAGGAAGAAAAAAGATATCTCTATGCCTTGGGTAGAAAAAATGGAGTAGCAGAAAAAGAAGTGGATGAGATTATTGATGAGGGATCAGAAGTCAAATTTCATGAACCTGACACCCTTAAAGAAAAAATAATTTTTCTCTATGAGTATATCCAAATGATGCTGGTTGATAATAAACTAGATGAGAGAGAAGCTCAAATGTGTGCCTTAATAGCTGAAAGAATGGGGCTAGACAGAGGATTAGTTGGAAGTATGACTAATTCAATTGTAACAGCAAAGGACGAACAGAAACAGCCAGAATTAAGCGATGAAGAATTAGGACTCTACATCAATAATCCTGATGATTTACTTTAAAATTTCAGAAAAGTATAACAATAAAAAATACAAAAATATATGAAAAAGCTTTATCTATTTTTATTTATGGTTTCTGTGAGCTTCAACGTAATAGCTCAAACCACTTATTTGCATTGCGGTAAAGTAATAGATGTTGAGAAATCAAAAGTCTTAACAGAAATGACCATTATTATAGAAGGAGATAAAATCAAGTCGGTCGAAAAGGGCTATTCGGATGTTCCTGAAAATGCTAAAGCTATTGATTTGAAATCGAAAACAGTAATGCCTGGTTTATTCGATATGCATGTCCACTTAGAGAGCGAAACATCCAAAGATGGTTATATCAAACGATTTACATTAAATGATGCGGATGTGGCTTTTCAATCTACTGTCTATGCCAAAAAGACTTTGATGGCTGGTTTTACATCAGTTCGTGATTTAGGTGGAAGTGGGGTAAATAGTAGTTTAAGAGATGCTATCAATAAAGGTTATGTAGATGGCCCTACCATTTATTCTGCAGGAAAATCTATTGCTACTACAGGTGGTCATGCCGATCCTACCAATGGCTATAAAGACGATTTGATGGGAAATCCTGGGCCAGCAGAAGGTGTAGTGAATAGCCCTGAAGAAGCTAGAAAAGCAGTTCGTCAGCGTTATAAAAATGGAGCTGATGTTATTAAAATTACGGCTACAGCTGGTGTTTTAAGTATGGCGAAAAATGGTCAGAACCCACAGTTTTTTGAAGATGAATTGAAAGCCATAGTGGAAACAGCTAATGATTATGGGATGCTAACCGCAGCACATGCACATGGCGATGAAGGAATGCAGCGCGCAATCAGGGCGGGAATCAAAACCATTGAGCACGGTACTTTGATGTCTGAAGAAACAATGGAACTGATGAAAGAATATGATGCTTATTATGTGCCCACTATTACAGCAGGTAAAAGTGTGGCAGAACTGGCCGAAATTGAAGGATATTATCCTGAAGTGGTGGTTCCTAAAGCTAAAGCTATCGGTCCTAAAATTCAAGATACATTTGGAAAAGCGTATAAAAAGGGAGTGAATATTGCTTTTGGTACTGATGCTGGTGTTTTTAAACACGGAGATAATGGAAAGGAATTTGGTTATATGGTGGAAGCAGGAATGAAACCTATGGAATCAATCATTTCGGCTACTGTAACTCCAGCAAAATTATTGAAGGTTTATGATAAGTATGGTTCAATATCAGAGGGTAAAATGGCAGATATTATTGCGGTAAGTGATGATCCAACAGAAAACATTAAGACGATGGAGTCGGTTGATTTTGTTATGAAAAAGGGTGTAGTATACAAAAATCAATAAAAAAGCTTCTCATTTGGAAAAGCCGTTAAAGCCTCAAAAAATTTAAGGGCTTTTCAGTTTAGTATTCCTCTTCGTTTGTTCAAAAAAAACTTCATTGATACTGTGCAAATTCGGACAGTTTACTGTTCATTTCTAATGCACACCAAAGCTTGGTGTTTGTCCAACCTATTAAAAAGTGCATTTTAAATATTGGCACATCAATTGAAAAAGCTAAAGTAAAAAAACAACAGTCATGATAAGATTCTTACTTTGGTGTATTCTTTTGGTTATTTGTTGGCCGCTAGCAATTTTAGCCTTATTTCTTTACCCTTTAATTTGGTTGCTATTATTACCCTTTAGAATATTGGGCTTCGCAATTAATTTATCTTTTGCTACGGTTGGTGCAATATTTCTTCTCCCATTCTTAATAGCAGGTAGGAATTAATGTCCTATTTCTCAGATTTTATTAGGATTGAGTAACATTTTGCTATCAGCAACGCTTATCTTAGCATTGACATTTAATTAACATACAATTTAATTATGGATAAGATAGCAGAAGATTTTCTTTTTAAATATTTAAATAATGCAGCTCCAACAGGATTCGAGACCAGTGGACAAAAACTTTGGTTAGAATATATCAAACCGTATACGGATGAATTTATTCAAGATAATTACGGTACAGTAGCAGCAATTATAAATAAAGATGCTCCTTATAAGGTTGTAATCGAAGCGCATGCCGATGAAATTTCTTGGTTTGTGAATTATATTTCTGATGATGGATATATATATGTAGTTAGAAATGGTGGTTCAGATCATCAGATTGCTCCATCGAAAAGAGTCAATATTCATACTGATAAGGGCATAGTAAAAGGAATTTTTGGCTGGCCTGCAATTCATGTGAGAAATAAAGAGAATGACATCAAGCCCGAGTTAAAGAATATTTTTATTGATGTTGGGGCCAATAATAAAGAGGAAGTGGAGAAAATGGGCATACATGTAGGCTGTGTGATCACGTTTGATGATGAATTAATGTATCTTAAAGATAAAGATTATATTGTAGGAAGAGCCTTGGATAATAGAATTGGTGGATTTATGATTGCAGAGGTAGCTCGTAAGATCCATGAAAACAAAGATCAAATTCCATTTGCATTATATATAGTGAATGCTGTGCAAGAAGAGGTTGGATTGAAAGGGGCGCAAATGATAGCGCATCAAATCAAACCAGATGTAGCGGTTATTACTGATGTTTGCCATGATACGCATTCTCCTCTTTATAATAAAGTAGAAAGTGGGGATCAAAAATCAGGAAAAGGACCAGTTTTAACTTATGGGCCTGCGGTTCAAAATAATTTGTTGAAAATGCTGATAGAATTGGCAGAAAAAGGTAAAATACCCTTTCAAAGATCGGCTGCTAGTAGAGCTACCGGTACTGATACTGATGCATTTGCGTACAGCAACGAGGGCGTTCCATCGGCTTTAGTATCGCTTCCGCTCAAGTACATGCATACGACTGTAGAAATGGTACACAGCAGTGATGTTCAATCTGTTATTGATTTATTATATTCATTTGTTGTAAACCTCAAGGACAAGCATAATTTTAGATACAAATTGTCTTAATTCCTTAAAATATTACTTCTGAAAGCTATTGGTGCTTTTTCGATTTACTGATAAAAATCATGGTTCTACCTTTGTAGTGTAAATTATCAATAATTATAAAATGAAAAGAATCAGTAGAGTATTAATCGTAATTGCACTAATGGTAATTGGTTTTAACCTTAAATCAGGAGAAAGACCAATGCACGAGATCCATTCAATGTTAATGTTTAATTTTATTAAATATGTAGAATGGCCTACAGAGACCAAATCAGGAAATTTTGTTATTGCTGTGGTAGGTGATGAAAATGTTGCAAGTACAATTCAAAACTTTTACGCTAAGAGAACTGTAAAAGGTCAAAGTGTTAAAGTTGTTAATGTTGATAACGTAAGTGCAGTAAATAATGCACATGTCCTTTACTTATCAAGCAATAAAAGTAGAGAGTTTGAAGCAGCTCAAGAGAAGTTTGCAGGAAAATCAACTTTGACGATTACTGACAAAAATGGTCTTGGTAAGAAAGGAAGTTGTATCAATTTTCAAGAGATTAACGGAAAATTGAGATTTGAGATTAATCAGGAGTCCATCAAGGGAAGTAATTTGAAGATTTCAAATCAATTAACCAGCATGGGGATTTTAATCTAAGAAGACATAGTGATTTAGTTTAGTTTTTTACCCTAGCTGAAGGTTATAGAAATCTTGTAGTTAGGGTTTTTTTACTTCAAATAAAAATATTAGCAGTAATAGTTGTATTTATTTTATCTTTTGCTGTTAAAATTGGCTTATTTCTTTAATTGAATATAAATTTCTAAAGAATAGTGTTAATTTTGGCTGTTAAGTGGAATCGAAATTCTTGAATTATGAAATTTACTTTTAAAATATTCATTTTTGTATTCTTTGTTTCTTTTGTTGTCAACTCCTTTGATGCAAATGCGCAAAGACCTATGCATGAAATCCATTCGATGCTGATTTTTAATTTTATTAAATATATCGAGTGGCCAGATGATTCCAAGTCAGGTGACTTTATAATTGCAGTTTATGGAGATGATGATGTTTATGATCAATTGTCCAAATTATATGGGCAAAGACAGGTGAAAGGACAAAATGCTGAAATTGTAAATATCTCAGATGTTGCGGAGTTAAAAACTGCACATATAATTTATTTGGCTGCTGATAAGAGTAGAGATTTCGAGACTATTTTAGAAAAATACGATACCAAGCCAACTTTAATTATTACTGACAAATCAGGATTAGGTAAAAAAGGATCTTCTATTAATTTCAGAGAAGTTGGAGGGAAATTGAAATTTGAAATTAACCAAGCTACATTTACGAATAGTAATCTGAAAGTATCTAGTCAATTAGTTAATATGGGAATTACTATTTAAATTTTTTAAAAACTTATCGTGTAGAGCTTCGTCCAAAAGATGAAGCTTTTTTTATGTCTAAAATATTATAAGTTATTCTATGCCTAGTTTAAAAGACCAAATTAATAACCTAGTTCAATTAGACTCCTATCCGAAAAGAATAGTAAGCCTAGTGCCTTCAATAACAGAGTATTTGTATGATTTGGGTTTAAGTGAAGAGATTGTGGGTATTACAAAGTTTTGTGTTCACCCTAAAAACTTTATAGAAGAAAAGGTAATCATTGGCGGTACTAAACAACAGCATTTAGATAAGATAAGATCCCTACAGCCAGACTTGATTATTGCAAGTAAAGAGGAAAATGTAAAACAGTACGTAGAGAAACTTTCAAGAGTCTGTCCGGTCTATGTTTCAGATGTTGATGGTTTTGAAACCGCTCTGGAAATGATGGAAGATATAGGAGAATTGACAGACAGATCTAAAAAGGCAGAAGAAATTACACATAGCATTATACAGGAATTTGATTCCATAAAGAAACCCCTTTCAAGTATTAATGTAGCTTATTGCATTTGGAAAAGCCCTTGGATGTGGGCTGGTAAAGACACTTTTATTTCTGAGATGCTGCAATTTTCAGGTTTTAAAAATATAGTGGAAAAGGATCGATATCCTGCAAAGGGGATGGATGAAATTGTCAAGCAGCATCCTGACTATATATTCCTTTCATCAGAGCCTTTTCCATTTGAGCCAAAACATATAGAAGAGCTAAGAAAGGAGTTTCCTCGTGCGGATTTTATTATGGTTGATGGTGAAATGTTCAGCTGGTACGGTAGCAGAATGTTAAAAGCTCCTCAGTATTTCAACTCATTGCTCGACCAACTCAAAACCGAATAATTCTAAATCCTCCCAAAAACTGGGATAAGATTTATTCACTACCTCAATATCTTTAATTTGGATTCCTGTTTTTAAGGCCAATGGTGCAAAGCCCATTGCCATTCTGTGGTCTTCATAGGTTTCAATTATTATACCTTCTTTCGCTTTGAAATTTGAGCTATCGAGCTTCCAAATGCCTTTTTCTGGTTCTGTAAGTTTACAATTGAATTTTGATAATTCGTTTTGCAAAGCCGAAATTCTGTCTGTTTCCTTAATTCTTAAGCTCTCCAAACCTGTCATTTCCAAATCCACATTTAAAGAAGCAGCGCAAGGTAAAACGGTCTGAGCTAAATCAGGACATTTTTTAAAGTCTAACTTTAACAGACTATTTTTTGCAGAACTAATTTTCTCTAGTAGTATACCAGTTTTTTCAAATTTGTAACTTACACCAAAGTTGCCAACTATTTCTTTTATGTCATTGTCTCCTTGAAAGCTTTTACTTTTCAACCCTTCCAGAAACACCTTTTTGCCAATTTCTGATTGTGCAATAATTGAAAACCAATAACTGGAGGCTGACCAATCTGATTCTACACCTTGGGAGCTTTCTTGATATTTTTGATACTGTATAGAAATAGTATTTTTATTTTGAGAATACTGAATCCCAGATAATTCCATCAAACCCAAAGTCATGTTGATATAGGGCTTGCTAAAAACTGGTGGTTCAATTTTGATTTCTAGCCCATGAGGTAGGGAAGGAGCTATCATCAATAAGGCGGAGATGTATTGACTACTTATATTTCCAGGAATTGATATTTTTGAACTTATTTGCTTTTGAAATGGCTTAATTTTCAAAGGTGGAAATCCTTCTTCATTGTTATAGCTAATTTCTGCCCCAATTGATCTTAAAGCATTTACCAGAATTCTAATTGGACGCTTTTTCATCCTCTCTGTTCCAGTTAAAGCTACTTCGTTTTTCGTGGCAACTGCAAAGTAAGCGGTCAGAAAACGCATGGCAGTTCCAGCATCCAAGACATCAAATGTATTTAATTCATTTTCATTTTCTAAAAGCTTGATCAACGTTTGTGTGTCTCTTGCACTAGAAAGGTTGTTAAGATCAATTTTTCCATCAGAAAGTGCATTCATAACCAATAAACGATTCGATTCACTTTTTGAGCTAGGAAGATTGATAGAACAAATTCCGTTATTGGTAGAATTTTTATATTGTTTTATAAAATAATTCAAAATATTCTTTATTAGTTTAAACTGTTTTTATAAGTTAAGCGTTATCAAGCTATCAACTTTAAATTTTAATACAATGAGCACGACAAGTAAATCAATTTTTTCATTTTTAGCAGGTGCTGCTACAGTAGTAGCAGCTGGAGCCCTTTTGAAAAGTAAAAATGGTAAAAAAGTTACAAGAACTGTAGCGGATCGGTTAAGAAATATCAAAAGACATACTGAAGAAAGTTTAGATTCAGACTGGCTAAATGATTTGAGTGATTCAGCCATTCACAGTGCAAAATCATTTCGTGAGAAAATGAAATTATAGTATTTCATTTAACGCTTGATCTATCAGTTCCTCTTCAACAGGAATATCATAGATTGCTTGTCCGATATTTTTGAGCAAGCTCATGTTGAGTTCACCATTTTGATTCTTTTTATCTTGTTTACAAAGCCTTTTTATCTCAGCGTAAGAGGCTTTTTCTATTTTAGGGCTTTTGTAAATTTTCCATAATTCTTCTACTATTAATTTGTATTCTTGCTCGCTTAATAATCCTTTTGATTTACTAATATAAGCTTCCGCTATCATTCCTAATCCTATTGCTTCACCGTGCAATAATTCATTTTCAGTATTTAATAAATGAGTTTCAATGGCGTGCCCTATCGTATGTCCAAAATTCAAAATCTTTCTTAATCCCTTCTCGGTAGGATCAGACTTCACCACATCTTCTTTGATTTTTACTGATTGTTGAATCAATTCATTGCTGAACTTTTCAGATCCATTTTCAAGACAATCTTGCCAATGCTTTTCATCTGCAATCAAACCATGTTTTAGCATTTCGGCATAGCCTGATACCAATTGCTCTTTAGGTAAAGTTTTATGAAATATTGGATTAACTAATACTGCTTCAGCTTCACAAAATAGTCCGATATGGTTTTTATATTCATTATAGTCTATACCTGTTTTGGCACCCACGCTTGCATCAACTTGCGAGAGCAAGGTAGTGGGGATATTAATAAATCGAATACCACGTTTGTAGGTGCCTGCACAGAAGCCCCCTATATCCGTGATTACACCACCGCCTAAATTAACCAGCAATGCTTTTCGATCTGCAGTAGCATTAGTCAAGGCATTCCAAATCAAATTGCAGCTATCCAAGGTTTTATGTTTTTCACCAGAAGCGATTTCTATCACTTGATGATGTTCCAAGTGATTCTTTAGCAGAGGATAGCAGTGTTCTTTGCTGTTTTCATCCGCAAGAACAAATAATTGCGAATGTTCAATTGAAGCTAAGAGCTCTTCTATATAACTTAATTCTTCAAAATATACTTTGCTCATATAATGGTTAAAGGTTCAACATCCTTATTGGCGATTTGCTTTTCCTGTCTTTTAATGGATTCGTCATGTATAGCGATCAACAAGTTTTTCATAAACTTTTCGCTCATATCTTTTTCAGTACCTAACTTAATTCTGCTTTCCAATACGTCTTTCCATCTTCCTCCTTGATAAACTGATAATTCATGGGCTTTTTTGTAAGCTCCAACTTTGTCTATCAAATGGAAGCGATCAGAAAGTAAATCTATTAGTTTTTGATCAATATGATCGATTGAATTACGCATTTCTTTCAAATTTTCAGGAATTTGATTTTCAAAATCAATCCGTTCACGGAAGGAGATTTCTTTTAGTAAAGTCAATAATTGCTCAGGATTTAACTGCTGACGGGCATCTGACCAGGCTTCAGCAGGGGTTGGATGTGTTTCTATCATCAAGCCATCGATTCCGAAATTAAGAGCTCTTTGGGCTACAGACTGCACCATTTCCCACTTCCCTGAAATATGGCTAGGGTCATTAATGATTTCAATTTCAGGCAATTCCAGTTTCAGTTGCATTGCCAAATTCCAGTTTGGCTTGTTCCTGTAAATTTTATCGTAAGGGTCAGCAAACCCTCTGTGTATTGCGGCTAGTTTATTAATGCCCACATCATGCATTCTTTCTAAAGCGCCAACCCATAATGCTAGATCCGGATTGATCGGGTTTTTTACCATTACGGGGATATCAACCCCTCTCAACGAATCTGCAATTTCTTGCACAGAGAATGGATTTACAGTGGTTCTGGCTCCAATCCAAAGCACATCAATATCATGCTTTAAAGCGGCTTCTACATGACTGGTATTGGCCACCTCCACACAAACTGGAATATGTAATCTACTTTTCACTTTTTGCAGCCAAGGTAAAGCTTCTTCTCCTAATCCTTCGAAATTTCCTGGTCGGGTACGAGGTTTCCAAATTCCCCCGCGGAACATACCTATTTGCGGTTCATGCTCAAAGCTGTTGCATAGGTCATCAATTTGCTTTTCTGTTTCTACCGAACAAGGCCCTGCGATGACTACATGTTTTCCAAGGCCTAAGCCCCAATCTTTCATTTTTAAAGTATTCATAATTCTACTGCTTTTAGATTTTGGACAAAAAAAAGCCCGACTCTTGCGAATCGGGCTTGTAGTATGATTTAGTTTAGTAATTACATAGCATAACAAGGACCGACTCGCCTGAGCGGGATAAAATAAAAGTAAAAATAAAATCGTCCTTGTGTGTATTTCATGCTTCAAATGTAGAGCACTGATTTTTTAAAACAAAATAAAATTCTGAAAATTTTTCCAAAATACATGAAAAAGAACTTATCTAACGTTCGTTAGCTTTATTTATTTGGTATAAGATTGTAGAGCAGAATAATGTATGAGAAAATGCTTCTAAGCTAATTTTAATGATGTTTAATGCTTCTGAAATTTGATAGCACTTCAATTTACAGTTGTATTTATTTGTTCAATATTTTCTAGCCGTTCAATTATTATTTTTATTTTCGGTAACACTTTTTAAACTATTGAACTATGAAGGTTTTAAAGATTATTGGATTTGCCATTCTGGGATTCGTCCTATTGGTATTAATTGTCGGTGCTTTTACTGAAAAAGAGTATGCCGTTGAACGTGATATTGTAATTGATCGAAGTAAATCAGAAGTATTCGATTATGTGAAGTATTTAAAGAATCAAGATTACTTTAGTAAATGGAGTTCCATGGACCCTGATATGAAAAAGGAATTTAAGGGTGTGGACGGTACTGTTGGATTTATTTCGTCCTGGACAAGTGATAATAGTGATGTGGGAGTGGGGGAGCAGGAAATATTGAATATTGAAGAAGATAAAAGGATCGATTATGCGCTGAGATTTTTCGAGCCATTCGAATCCTCTGAAAAGGCTTACATAGAGCTTGAATCTGTTGGCGAAAACCAGACCAGAGTTATTTGGGGCTTCAAAGGGAAAATGGATTACCCCATGAATTTAATGTTATTGACCATGGATTTTGATGCAATGTTAGGGGCAGATTTTGAGTATGGTTTACAGGAATTGAAAAAGATATTAGAGTCATAATTGCACTAAGCCACTAAATTACTTGACATGAAAAATTGGAATACCTTTTCTATGAGGATAGTAATTGATCACGCTGTTAAAACTGTATATGAATGCTGGGCAACACAAGATCAAATTGAAAAATGGTTTCTTGAAGAAGCATCTTATTATCAGGGTAGCGAAAAGAGAAAACCTGAAGAGCTGGTGCAGAAGGGAGATAGATTTAATTGGAAATGGAACAATTGGAACTTCACAGAGAAAGGGGAAGTCCTAGAAGCGAATGGGAAAGATTTTATATCCTTTACATTTGGATCTGGAGGGAAGGTAAATGTAAAACTGACTGAAATCAATGGAATGACAGAGGTCACATTAACTCAAAGCGACATACCTAATGATGAAAAAAGCAAGATGGAAATTTACGTTGGCTGTAGCACAGGCTGGACATTTTGGTTGACCAATTTAAAAGCATTTTTGGAACATGGCATTACTTTACATGCTACAGGATTGAAACAAGAAGAGACCAAAGACTTAGTGAACAGCTGATAAGATCGAAATGATTTGATTATAAAATTAAAAATATATCTATATGGCATCTAAATCAAAGAACCCATTTACTTGGGTAGAAATTTATGTAGAAGACATGAGCAGAGCTCAAAAATTTTACGAAGAAGTATTGCAATTTGAAATGACACCGATGCAAATGCCAGGAGGATTTGGTGATTTGCAGATGGTGAGCTTTCCATGGGCAGAAGATGGTAGTAATATCAGCGGAGCGCTGTGTAAAACTAAGGAAATCAAACCAGGACCTGGTGGTACATTAGTTTATTTTACAAGTGAGGATTGTGGAATAGAAGCTTCAAGAGTGGAAAGTGCTGGTGGTAAAGTGATTCAACAAAAAGAGCCAATTGGAGAACACGGTTTTTGTAGCATATGTATGGATACAGAGGGGAATAGGATTGCTTTTCACTCGAATAAGTAGGTAATGTCATATTATTTAGGAAGTCATTATTATTACTTTGATTTAGGTTGTAATTTTATTTTATAACAATTAAACTTTAGATTTCATTGTTATACTCAAAATTTGTCTAATATTGATCTTAAATAATATGGAACAAGATATCAGGTGGGAGAAGCGATTTTCAAATTATGTGAAAGCGTTAAAAAAGCTTACGCAAGCCATCCAATATATCAAACAAAATGTTTTGGATAAAGAAGAATCGCTTGATGAAAATGATTTGAATGATGTTTTGGATGAAATGATAAAAGAAGGCTTAATTCAACGTTTTGAATATACCCATGAATTAGCTTGGAATGTAATGAAGGATTATGCCAAATATCAAGGGAACTTTGAAGTTGGTGGGAGTAGAGATGCTACTAGAGAGGCATTTCAGTTGAATCTTGTTTCAGATGGTAAAATTTGGATGGATATGATTGGTAGCCGAAATAAAACTTCACATACCTATGATGAAGATATTGCCGATGAAATTTATCAAAGGATATTAAATGATTATTATCCAGCATTTTTGGAATTCCAAAAAAATATGGAATCTAAAAGAAGTGGGGAACAAGGAAAAATGTTTTAAATGGAAAATTCAGGTTTAACAAAAGATGATATTTTTAACATAAGGTCTGTTTTTTCAAATTACCCTCAAATTGAAGAAGCACTGCTTTATGGCTCAAGAGCTATGGGTAATTATAAACCCGCATCCGACATTGATATTTCTTTAATTGGCGATGAAATTGACTTGAGCTTAATAAATCAAGTTGAGTTTGATTTAGATGATTTAATGTTACCCTATAAGATTGATCTATCAATTTATCATAAAATTAAGAATCCAGAACTTCTTGACCATATAAGTAGAGTAGGTAAAAATTTATATCAAAGAAGGATGAATACAGATTATATTTCAAATTAGTCTCTAATATTCATAATAAGTTTTTAACCTGCAAACAACCCAAAACTAGTCTCATTCTTCCTCTTATTTGGGATATTAGCTAAAATTTCCAATCCATAAAACTTAGCAGTTTCTGCATGGCATATCGCAGCGGAATTTTCCTCTTTTTCTTGAGCTACTTTCTGTGCAGCATGTGAAGTGCTTGGACATTTGATGAATTCGACTTTAGGTAATTTTTCGGATGTAAACCGCTTGCTTTCCCCAAAAGCTTTTTCGTGGGAATAGAGTTTTGTTAATTCCTTCAATTTAGTCTTTGGTGCTGCACAAATACATAATTTCACTTCATAATCCATTTCATCCAACAAAGTGAAATTTTTTTCAATCTCAGTTTCATGATTTTCTACCACTCCTGCCAAACTGTTATACAATGCAATCCACCCCAAATGTCCAGCTCTAACGGCTTCAAAAACGCCTGCGAAACTTTCACAGAACTCAATTTCCTGTTGTCCGCCTAAATATTCAACACATGCTAGATGGTGAAATGAACCTTTGGGTCCCAGCGTATATACTTTCTTTTTATTCTTCATTATTATAAATATCAGTTTGAATTCTGATGGATTCGTCATGGATGTCCTGATAAATGGATTTCACAAAATCAGCATTCAAATTCAGTTTTTCGCCCCATAATGGACGGTTTTCTATTATTTTGTTCCAACGCTCCAACTGAAATATAGCAACATTTTTATCCTTTTTATATTGCCCTACTTTTTTAACCAATTCTAATCGTCTCGATAGAACTTCCAATAATTCTTTATCCGTTTCATCAATTTGATCTCTTATGCCTTCTAATTCATTTTTAAAATCTTTATTGGGAAAGTTTTTTTCTCTGATTTTAATATAGCTGAGCATTTCCTTCAAAGCATCAGGGGTCAGTTGCTGTGCTGAATCACTCCAGGCCTCATCTGGCGATCTATGAGATTCAATGATCAACCCGTCATATTGCAAATCCATGGCTTTTTGAGCAATTTCAAAAAGCAGATCCCTTTTTCCTGCAATGTGACTTGGATCGTTTATCAAGAGCAACTCAGGGTAGCGTGATTTCAATTCAATCGGAATCTGCCACAATGGAATATTTCTATAAATACTTTCCTGATAAGTAGAAAAACCTCTATGAATCGCTCCAAGTTTTTCTATGCCTACTGCATAAAATCTTTCCAAAGCACCTATCCATAATGCCAAATCAGGATTGATCGGGTTTTTCACTAAAATGGGAATGTCTTTTACACCTCTTACTGCCTCAGCTATTTCTTGCACATTAAAAGGATTGACAGTGGTACGAGCGCCTACCCATAAAATATCAATATCATTTTTTAAAGCCAATTCCACATGCTCAGCAGAAGCCACTTCAATGGCAAACTGAATATGGGGGTGAAGTGATTTAGCTTTTTTAATCCATGGAAATGCAATTTTCCCTACGCCTTCAAAGCTGTTGGGACGGGTTCTTGGTTTCCAAACCCCAGCTCTAATGGTGGTGATCCCATCTTTTACCAATCCATCAACCGTTTCCAATAACTGTTCTTCTGTTTCTACGCTACAAGGTCCTGCTATTATCCAAGGTTTGCCGTCTGAATACCAATTTTTAATCTTCATGAAATTTTTTGTAAAAAGATGCAATTTAATGAATTTAACAAAAAGGACGTGACTTCGTTTTCCTTATATTTGCGGACTTAAAAGAATTTTATGGAAGTAACTACAAACCCAATTTTTGATGATGTATCCATTGCATTTACCAGTAAGTCGGATCGACAATTAAGGAAAGCCTATTGGCTATTTACCTTAATGGGTAAGGGATGGTTAGTGGCTATAGGTAAATTTTTTGTGAAATTAGGATTTGCCTTGCATTTGCCAATCAGCAAAATAATTTATTGGACAGTTTATGATCAATTTTGTGGAGGTGTAACAATTAAAGATAGCCAAGGAACGATTGATGAATTGGCTTCGCATGGAATAGGAACCATTTTGGATTACTCTGTTGAAGGTGCCAAAAATGAAAAGGGATTCGATAAAACCATGAATGAAGTTCTAAGAACGATAGATCGTGCAGCCAATGATGATAATCTACCATTCTGTGTTTTTAAACCTTCCGGTGTATCGCTAGGAAAAATTTTCACGAAAATTCAGGCAGGTAAAGAGCTAACTGAAAAAGAAAAAGCAATTCACCAAAGAGATAAAGAAAGAATAGAGAAAATTTGCAAAGCAGCTTATGACAATAATGTTAGAGTATTGATTGATGCTGAAGAAAGTTGGTTACAAGATCCGATTGATGAAATAGTTTATCAAATGATGGAGAAGTATAACAAAGAAACAGCCATTATTTATAATACCTATCAAATGTATAGGGCTGATATGTTTGATAATCTTAAGAAAGCGCATAAGAGAGCTTTGGAAAAGGGTTATTATATCGGTGCTAAATTAGTAAGAGGTGCTTATATGGAGAAAGAGGCAGATAGAGCAGAAGAAATGGGTTATCCAAATCCTATCCAAATATCAAAGGAAAGAACAGATATCGATTATAATTCTGCTTTGGAGTATTGTGTTGAAAATTTGGAAAGGATATATGTGTTCAATGGAACGCATAATCAGTACAGCAACTATTTCTTGGCCTATATGATGGATAAACATGGGATTAAGCCAAATGATAGTAGAATATCATTTGCTCAGTTATATGGAATGAGCGATAATATTTCATTTAATTTGGCTGACAAAGGCTATAATGTAGCTAAATATGTTCCTTATGGTCCCGTGAAAGCTGTAATGCCTTATTTATTTAGAAGAGCCGAGGAAAATACTTCGGTGGCAGGACAAAGTAGTAGAGAATTTTCTATGATTAAAGAAGAGATGCAGAGGAGAAGAGAAGAGCGGAAGAAAAGTTGATTAAAGTTGACAAGTTTTCAAGTTGGCATGTCGAAGGATGATGGGTGTAGGTTTATTGCACTAAGGTCAGTACCGAAGGTCAGACCAAGGGTAATTCAAAGCTCTAAAGCAGACAGATGATGATATGCAAAATGTTAATGCTACCTTTTATCATTCTACAAAGACATTTAAGCAGATTCTTTGTCAGAAATATCTAATTTAAACAGACTTACCATATCTTTGTACTTTGTACCTAATACTTTGTACAAAAAATACAAATTTTAGCAAATAATGATGCATTTAAGCGAACAGGAAATTGAAAGAAGAAAAGGTCGGGAAGAACTACAGAAACTGGGGATCAATCCTTATCCCGCAGAAACATTTGATATCAATGTTAGCGCTAAAGATATCAAACAAAATTACGATAGTGATAAGCTAAATTATAAGAATATTAGCATTGCTGGACGTCTCATGAGCAAAAGAATCATGGGAAAAGCGTCTTTTGCTGAAATTCAAGATAGCACGGGTAGAATTCAGGTGTATGTGAATAGAGATGAAATCTGTCCCGATGAGGATAAAACGCTCTACAATACTGTCTTTAAGAAATTGCTGGATATCGGTGATATTATAGGTATTAAGGGATACGTTTTTACTACGCAGGTAGGAGAGATTTCCATACACGTAAAAGAACTTTTTGTATTGAGTAAGTCTTTACGTCCATTACCGATTACTAAAGAAACTACTGATGAGCAAGGAAACGTGAAAAGACATGATGCCTTCACGGATTCAGAGCAAAGATATCGTCAACGTTATGTTGATATGATAGTAAATCCTGAGGTACGTGAGACTTTCAGGAAAAGAACACAGTTGGTAAATTCAATGCGTACTTTCTTAGGTGATAGAGGTTACCTAGAGGTGGAAACGCCTATTCTTCAGCCGCTTTATGGTGGAGCTGCTGCTCGACCATTCAAAACGCATCACAATACCTTGGATATGACTTTATATCTAAGAATTGCTAATGAATTATATCTAAAAAGACTGATTGTAGGTGGTTATGATGGTGTTTTTGAATTTGCTAAAGATTTCAGAAATGAAGGGATGTCAAGATTTCATAATCCTGAATTTACGCAAGTCGAGCTTTATGTAGCATATAAAGACTACGAATGGATGATGAATTTAGTGGAGGAAATGGTAGAAAAAGTTGCAATGGACATCCACGGAACTACCGAAGTAAAAGTGGGTGAAAATATCATTAATTTCCAACGACCTTGGAAACGCTATACGATGTACGAAGCCATTGAGCATTTTACAGGTATTGATATTTCAGAAATGAATGAGGAGGAGTTAAGAAAAACTGCTCAAAAACTTCATGTTCCTGTAGATGATTCTATGGGAAAAGGAAAATTGATCGATGAGATTTTTGGTGAAAAATGTGAAGCGCAATTGATTCAGCCGACTTTCATCACGGATTATCCAATTGAAATGTCTCCATTAGCGAAAAAGCACCCAACCAAAGAAGGTTTGGTAGAAAGATTTGAAGCTATTTGTAACGGAAAAGAAATCTGTAATGCATTCTCTGAGTTGAACGACCCGATTGATCAACGTCAACGATTTGAAGAGCAATTGGAATTAGGCAAAAGAGGAGATGATGAAGCCATGGTATTGGATGAAGATTTCTTGCGTGCTTTGGAATACGGAATGCCGCCAACAGCAGGTTTGGGTATTGGAATTGATCGTTTGAGCATGATTATGACTAATAGTAATTCCATACAAGATGTTTTGTTCTTCCCGCAAATGAAGCCAGAGAAAAAAGCCAAAGTTGCCACAGAAGCCGATTTCGTAGAAGCAGGAGTGCCAAAAGAATGGGCACCTGTAGTGATGGAAGCTGGCATCAAAACGGTAGAAGAATTAAAAGAAACCAAACATACTAAATTGCATCACCAGATTTCAGGCTTGAAAAAGAAAATGAAATTGGATATTCCGAGTGTAAGCCCGGAAGATGTTAAAGAGTGGGTGAGTTGAATTAATTAGAATAGAACATAAATTAATATAGAAGAGCCGGTTTAGCCGGCTTTTTTTGTTTAGCATTTGATATGATTTTTCTGCTTAAGCTGATTCTTGTTGCAACCATAAAAATGAATTAGGTGTCTTCAAAGTATGAAAAACATGATGATATTACTCACCCTTATTACAATCTTTTTGAGCTGTTCAGAAAGTGATGTCAATAAATCAGCTGTTAACATACGATTAGCTAATACCAGTATCTATGATTATGAAAATATTATTATCAATACCACTACTGGTGATGTTAATTTTGGAGACTTAAAGTCTGGAAGCATTTCAGATTATAAAGTATTTGAAACTGCATATCGCTATGCTTATGTTAAGCTAGAAATTAATGGAAATATTTTCAGAATACAACCTATAGATTATGTGGGAGAAACTCCATTGAAAAACGGTAACTATACTTATGAAATTCATACCGACAGTCCTAATGAAGAATATGGTGCACTTAGTATTGAGCTAGTTGTAGATTGAAGCCTAAATTCTATCTTTTCCTTCAATAAATCGTATATTTTAATAGAGGAGTGTTGTAAAATCATAAACTTGAATGCTATGAAAAATATACTGGTTTCTATCGATTTCAATGAGCAAGAGAAGCTTTTGTTGGACAAGGCTTTTGAGCTAGGTAAAGCCTTTGATGCTAAGGTATGGCTAGTTCACATTGCAGCGCCTGAACCCGATTTTGTTGGTTACGGTGTAGGTCCGCAATACGTGAGAGCCATGAGGGCATCTGAATTACATGAGGAGCATCAGTTACTACAAAAGTACACCGAGAAGTTAGTTTCAAAAGGAGTAGAGTCCGAGGGTTTATTGGTGCAAGGGGCAACCGTGGAAATGGTTATCAAAGAAGCTCAGAAGCTTAAGGCAGATTTGATTATTGCGGGGCATCATGACCATAATTTTTTGTATAAAGCATTTATGGAAAGCGTTTCTGCTGGGATAATTAAGAGGTCTAAAATACCTCTGCTCTTGGTTCCATTAGATTAGAGAAATTACTGAATGTCATATATTTAAGTATATTTTACAACTACAACGCTTATCCTAATGCTTCGTTAATTATACAATAATTTAAGTAACATAATTAATGAAAATATTTCTAATTATATCGGGGGTTCTATTACTTGCCTTTGTGGTCGTACAATTATTTGCTATGAACAGTCAAAATGATATTGAAACCTATCCATATAAGGTTGAAAAGAAATTTAAAGATTTTGAAATTCGTAGCTATGAAGCAAGTCTTTTCACTTCTGTGAGACTTCCGAGTAATAATTATAAGAAGATGTCTAGCAAGGGGTTTTCTATGTTAGCAGGTTATATCTTCGGTGGTAATGAGAGCAATGAAAAAATAGCTATGACTTCTCCTGTCAGCATGTCTTTAGAAGATTCTATGACGATGATGTTTCTGGTGCCGAAAAAGTACAATAAGGAGGACTTGCCAAATCCGAATGAATCAAATATAGAATTCAAAGAAGAGCCTGAAAAAAAGATGGCAGCTATTTCGTTTGGAGGATGGGCCGATGATGAAAAGATTCAGAAATACAAAGAAAAACTAATAGCTGCATTAGAGGAAGAAGGCATCATCTATACCAATAGATTTTATTTCTTTGGTTATAATGCTCCATATGAAGTTTTCAATCGTAAAAACGAGATTGTGATTGAGTTGCCTAAGGACAAATAGATTTATTACTAAACCCACATCTCAGTAAATCTATCTCTTCATTGCCTGAAATTTTTAAGATGAAATTATTTGACCACCCCTTTAATCCTGACAAAAACCTATTGCCTTATGAAGGCACTGTACATTACTATGGAAGAATCTTCAAGGATAAAGAGACTTTCCATTTCTACAATAATCTTTTTAATGAAATAGAATGGGAGCATGATAAAGCCATCATGTTTGGCAAGGAAATAATTACTAAACGTAAAGTGGCCTGGTATGGTGAAAAACCATTTTCTTACACCTACTCTAAAGTGACCAAATATGCGAAACCATGGACTGAGGCGCTTAAGCAGATAAAGAAGGAAGTAGAGCTTCAGTCAGGAGAAACCTATAATTCTTGCTTATTGAATTTATATCATTCAGGTGAAGAAGGGATGGCCTGGCATAGTGATGGAGAAAAAGATTTAAGAAAAAATGGAGCCATAGCTTCGGTCAGTTTTGGCGCAGAACGAAAATTCGCATTTAAGCATAAAGAATCTAAAGAAAAAGTAGAAACCTGGTTGGAAAATGGAAGTTTGTTAGTGATGAAAGATGTAACACAATCTCACTGGCTCCATCGTCTGCCTCCGACTAAGAAAATTCACTCACCAAGGGTGAACCTTACCTTTCGGACTATTGTGGACCAATAATTTCATTGAATTAAATCAGAATTTTCTATCTTGTAGATAATTCAATAGGTTATTGTTTGCAATTACTACTAAAATGACTAAAAAACATCCCGCTAAAGTATCCTACGGATTGTTAGTATTTATATTCGTGATCTTTTTTGCTCCATTTATATTTGACCTTCTTAATAACGGATTGGGTCATTTGGTTTCAATTGTATTGGTAGGGTTACTTGCTTTATATGGTTTCATTTTATATTTGTTTTTTCAGACGGTCTACACCGTTGAAAATGGGCAGTTGAAAATCAAGATGGGGTTCTTTGCTTTTAGAGTAATTAATATAAATGAGATAAAAAAGATTTCTAATACAAGTAGCATTCTGTCTTCACCAGCACCATCTTTTGATAGGATTGAAATCAAACATGGGGACTTTGGAAGAGTAATCATTTCACCAAAGGACAAAATTTCCTTTTCAAAAGATTTAAGTGAACTTAATCCTAAAATTCAAAATAACTTAATTTAGGGTTGATAGTAGGTAAATCATTGAAGGTGACATTTAATCACCCATCACCGTAATCGTGATTATTCTACCACCTGCATGGTTTCTATGCTCACAAAGATAAACACCTTGCCAAGTCCCAGTCAGTAGTTTACCGTTTTGAATTGGAACACTCACCGAGCTGCCTAGCAGAGAAGCTTTAATATGTGCGGGCATATCATCTGGCCCTTCTTGGGTATGTTGGTAATAATCCATGTTTTCCGGTACCATTTTGTTAAAGTGTCTTTCAAAATCTCCTCTTACTGTAGGGTCTGCATTTTCATTCAAAGTAAGTCCAGCGGAAGTATGGTGGATAAAAATGTGGGCAATCCCAGCTTTTATATCCCTTAGATCAGGCATATTTTCTTCAATTTCTCTTTCTATTAAATGAAAGCCCCTAGAATAGGCCCTTAACTTGAAGGTTTTCTGTATTGTTGGCATTTTTACAATTTATTCAAATTTATATAAAAGACTAAGCATAAAAAAGTCAGCAGCTATCTCTAGGACGGATCCGATAGAGACAGCCTTCACAAAAAGCTCATTATGCTCAGAGATGATTGTGTTTGATGGCAATTGCTTTGTATCAGCCATTTATTGCCAACATCTATTATGCCAAACCAAAGTAAATGCAAATTAGAGCGATCGTGTCAAAAAAACCATGGACCGCAATTACGAACCACAAGTCGTATTTTCGCAAGTAGAAAATCAAGGCCAGTAGAGCTCCTACTGTGCCTGTAACTAGTTGCCCTGTAATCCCTTGCTGGCTATGCATAAAGCCAAAAAAGCAAGCAAATAGTATGATGTTAAGTAGAATACTGAGTTTGCTATCCCCAAAGAATTTCACGAATTGCCGCATGAAGTAGCCGCGAAAGATGATTTCTTCTCCAAAGCCAGCAGTAAGCCATACTACAGGTAAAGCAATTAAACAGGCTATAAGATTTCCTTCCAATTGATCGAAATTTGAATAATCTATTGGAGCTCCAGTAAGTATTGTGTAGCCAGGAACTAATATAAAGGCATACAATGCAAAGAGCCCTAAAGCAACTATTGGAGCCTTCACGAAAATGTTTTTGAAAGTGAAATTTTCACGTTTAAAGCCAAGGGCTGAAAATGGCTTTCCTTTATATTCAATAGAATTAGCTATGATGATTATTATCGAAATAATGATATTCTCTATGATCATTCTTTCCATGGGCCCAAACCATAAAAAGCAGATGATAGAAACAGTAAGTAATGGAATTAATATTTGGCGTACGGTAATTTTTTTCATAGTCGTTTGTTTTTGATTTGAAACAAAGGTGGATCAAAAACTTTGTCAATTTACACTTTAAGGATGTTTAGGTATAAAAGCGCCATATTTAGGTATGAAGATTTTACCCAAAAATTCACTGGTACGAAATGCCTCCTTACAGGTATAAAAAACTATGCAGCCAGAAGTTCCTTATTGAAAGTTTTGGAAACGGGAATCTCCATTTCGGTCAGGTAAACGGTACTTGAGTCTTTCCACGATTTGAAATGAGTAGGATTGATGAGATGTGAACGGTGTACTTGCAATAAGAAATCAAATTCTGCTTTTATGTTTTTTAATGAGGTGCGAATGAGTTTGGAATGAAGGGTATTGCTTTGAGTGAAAAAGATCTCAACATAATTTTGAGCGTTGGATACACAAATCAATTCCGCCTTCTTAATTTTTAATATATCGAGTTTGTTATCTCCCTTGATGATCAGGATGTCTTCCTTGACAGGTATTAATTTAATGAGATAGCTTCTGGCAATGGCCAAAATAGTGAGGTTGACAATTGCTGCCCTCAACATGATTTCAGTGTTCCATTCAAGAAAAGTGTAACCACCATTAATTACTGGGCTTTTATAAAACACAAATGTGCCAATAGTATGAATGATGTAAAATAATAGGAGAACACTGACTTCAAGGCCAACAGACCACCTCTGGATTTTGTCAAATATTGCTTTTTGGATAATGGCTATCAGTCCATAGGCTAAGAAGGCAATCAGATTGAAACCTATACTGGATCGGATCCAAAAATAAAAACCAGTCGTGTGATCACTAAAAGGTTTTACCATATACATGAAAAGAAAACCCCATAGGGCGAAGAATACACCTACAAGTAAGTGGTATTTGATAGATGGATTCAGTTTATTCATATGAACTACTTTTCATTTTCATGAGGATTTGCTTTAAAGAATATTGTTGTAAAAAGTAAGACTTTTTCCATTAGTTGTAAGGCTTAGCTATTGCCATCGTGGACTATTTTATCGGATATTGCTATTGAATTGCTAAATGCACCTTTTGGTGCATTCAGTAAAACTATAGTTTTGTAGCTTAATATACTTTTACTTATAAACATAATTAAAATATAATATTGGAAGTGGGATTGAACAGAAAATTTCGATTAAAATTCTATTTTTTGAAGTTCAAATTTTTAGAAATTAAAGTTTATTTTTTCTAGAACGGTTTGGTGTTTGGTCACAAGTGACAAGTTTTCTGATAAAAGGATTGAGCACAAACCTATAAGTTGGCGCTAGCTGGGATTTTCCAACTTAGTTTATTGATGGCACTACTCTCACCTTTTTTGCAAACAGCGAGCAAGGAAACCCTTGCATTCCCCTAATTGATATAATACCTACAGTGTAAATTTTTCATATAGTCATGTTTTTGATCTGTAGAAGGTCCGCCTTTTCTTTTTCCCTTGAATTACTAATTTTTTATTCCAATCATTTTTTTTCAAAGGTTGCGAGGGATGTTTTCGATTTTACCGTCTAACCTCTGAATCAAAAAAAAAGACAAGATGAAGAAGATCCAATTTTTAGCAGTAATAGCATTTCTAGGACTTTCTTTTAGCGCCTTTTCACAAGGTCCTGGTGGAAGGAGAGCAGGGGGCGGACCTGAGGAGATGATTAAAAGAGAAAAGCAAGCTTTATATGAAAAAGTGGAAGACCTGAATAGTGATCAGAAGCTTCTTTTAGATGGGATTTATGAAGAGTTTCAAGTAACACTAGAGGAGACAATGAAGGAGCTAAGAAGTTCAGGCACCAGAGAAGGTATGAGGGAAAAGATGGAAACTCTAAGAGCAGAAAAGGATGCATTAATTAGGGATGTCTTAAATGAGGATCAATATGCGATCTATGAAAGTATATCTAAACCAAGAGCCAGAAGAAAGGAGCAGGAATCTGGTCAAAATTCTATCGACTAATGAAAAAGTTCTCTTTGATAATGGTACTTTTAGTAGGGATTAGTTGCATAGAATTAAATGCACAAAGTCAAGTACAGAAATCGACCGTTTTTGGCATTTTAAAGGATAATTCAGATGGATTGCCTCTTGTAGGAGCTACGGTATTAATGGTTAATGTGAAAGATTCAGCACGTTCAAAATATTCAGTAGCTGATGCAGAGGGTAAGTTCCAATTAAATGAAGTGGAACAAGCTTTCTATAAAGTAAGAATTTCTTACGTTGGATATAAAACCTTCACAAAAATCATAAGAATAACTTTGGCGGAGACAGACTTGGGACTCATCAAATTAGAGCCTGATGTAGCCTCCTTGAAGGAAGTTATTGTTAAAGGAGATGTAATTGCCGTGCAGCAACTTGGGGATACCACCCAGTACAATGCGCTTGCCTATAAAACAAATCCTGATGCTTCAGCAAAAGACCTGGTGAGCAAAATGCCAGGTATAGTGGTTAGCAGCGAAGGAGTGACGGCAAATGGAGAAAGTGTAGAGCAAGTTTTATTGGATGGAAAGAGGTTTTTTGGACAAGACCCTTTACTCTCTCTTAATACTATTCCAGCTGATATAGTGGATAAAATACAAGTGTATGATGAGGAAAGTGATCAGGCTAGATTGGCGGGTTTTGACGATGGTAATACCACCAAAACAATGAATGTGGTCACCAAAGAGGACAAGAGAAATGGTCAATTTGGAAAACTATATGCTGGATACGGAGAAAATGGATTATATAAAGCGGGAGCGACTCTTAATTTCTTCGATGGAGATCAACGAATAACTTTCTTGGGAATGTCAAATAATATCAATCAGCAGAATTTTGGTAGTGAAGATCTTATTGGAGTTAGTGCTGGTGGAGGAAGAGGTGGTGCTCGAAGAGGAGGAGATCAGACCTTCATTACTGGGACACAAGATGGAATAACTTCGACTCATTCATCTGGCGTAAATTTTAGTGATGAATTATCGGCAAAAACAACTTTCGAAGGAAGTTACTTTTTTAATAACTCCATCAATAATAATGACGCACTATTGAATCGAGAAACTTTTCTTTCTAATGGCTCTCAATTTTATTCTGAAGAGCAACAAACGACAACTAATAACACCAATCATCGATTGAATTTGAGGCTTAACCATGAAATTAATGAAAATAATAGTTTATTGCTTAGATCCGCAATTAGCTATCAGGATAATGAAAGCAGTGAAACTACCTTTGGCCAGACATTAAACGATGAGGAGGAGCCAATCAATGAAACATCCAATAGCTATAACAGCTTTAACAATTCGTTGAACTTCAGCAATAACCTGATCTTTCAACATAAATTCGAAAAGGTAGGTAGAACGGTATCCCTTGATCTAAATACTAAATATCAACCGACCACACGTGAAAGTTTATTTGAGGATTTAGTACTTGATTCACTGATTGATTATAAGACTGAAGAATATGAACTGTCAACAGGAGCTACGGTCACTTATACTGAGCCTGTGGGTCTAACTGGTCAAGTAGCAGCCAGCTACACTTTTAATAATTCAGTCAGGAATATTGAAACCGAGACTTTCTTTTTAGAAGAGAACGCTTCAGCCAAAGTGTTTAGTAATGAATTGTCGAATACGATTGAGAGCGTTTACCAAACCCATTTACCAGGTATTAACTATTCAAATAATAAATATGGTAATATCTTTGATGTCGGGCTTTCCTATCAATATGCTGCTTTAAAAAATAGCAACTTATTGTCGCTAACTAATGAGCGTTCAAATCAAGCTTTTGGTAACTTTTTACCTTCATTGCTTACCCGCTTTCAATTAGGTGAGGAAGGTAACTTCTTTCTAAGATATGCCGCCACTACCACAGTTCCAAGTGCTAGCCAACTTCAGACCGTGGTAGATAATAGTAATCCTTTGTTCTTATCAGCGGGTAATCCTAATCTAGATTTATCTTACAATCATAATTTAGATTTCCGACTTCAAAAGAATTATTTTGACATAAATGCCACGCTATCAAATAGAACGAGTATAAAAACCAGCAATAATTATATTGGAAATAGTACAGCCATTATTGAAGAAGATTCTGTCACTGCTGGAGGAGTTGTTTTGACAAAAGGTGCTCAGATTACAAGTCCAACCAACTTCGATGGATATTGGTCCGTCCGAAATAATACAAGCTATGGAGTGCCAATATCTCCCATCAAAAATAACTTGAATCTATCAGCAGGGCTTGGATATGTTAATTTACCAGGACTGACCAATGGGGTAAGCAATACAGCTGAGACGTATTCTGCTGATTTAAAGGTGGGATTAGTGAGTAATATTAGTGAAAATATAGATTATAATGTCTATTATCAGGTCGCAGGAAGTCGTGTTCTAAACTCCCTACAATCCAAAACAAACAATCAATATTACACACAGACTGTCGGTTCAACGGTCAATTTGATATTTCCAAAGGGATTTGTATTTCGAAATGAAGCTTCTTACCAGAAATACACTGGAATAAATAATAGCTTTGACACAAAATACACACTGTGGAATATGGGCCTCGCCAAGAAATTTTTAAAAGATGACAGAGGTGAATTAGAATTATCTGTTTTTGATTTACTAGGTCAAAACCAAAGTTTTAATCAAGAAGTGACTTCGCAATATCTGGAAGAAAGCCAAACACAAGTTCTTCAACGCTATTTTATGCTAACATTTACCTATCAACTTCGAAATTTTAGATGACAATCAATGTGATAAAGAATGTAAAAAATAAAACCACTTATCGGAAAAATTATGAAATTAGAACTGGTAGCAGAAGCGCAAAAACTGGTCGAGAATTTCAAGCTTTGACGGAAAGATAGTTTTGAAGGTTAATGATTAAAAAAATGATGCTTTATTGTAAAAATATTGGGCTAATGCTTATAAATTATAATTCCATAAGATGGACTTTCTAAATCTATGATTAACGAAAAAAACTGTTTAGAAGCTATTACAAACGGAAGTGAAGAAGCTTTGGAACAGTTATATAATGAGTATGCTGATCGGGTTTACAATACTTTAATTAGCTATACCAAAAATTCGGAAGATGCTGAAGAATTGCTCCAGGATGTCTTTGTGACCCTTTACAATTCTGCAGGCAATTTTGAGCATAACTCTGCTGTTAGTACATGGATTTACCGTATAGCTGTTAATAAAGCATTGGATTTTATTCGAAAGAGAAAAAGTAAAAAGCGTTTTGGTAGTTTTACTTCTCTATATTCGAAGGAATCAGGTGAAATGAAATATGATTCCGTTGAATTTGTGCATCCGGGCATACAAATGGAAAATAAGGAAGATGCGGGCTTTTTATTTGGTGCACTAGAGGTACTTCCAGAAAAGCAAAAAACCGCATTTATTTTGACTCAGATTGAAGGCCTTCCACAGAATAAAGTGGCAGAAATTATGAGTCAAAGTAGGAAGTCGGTAGAATCTTTAGTGCAGAGAGCTAAAGCAAATTTAAAAGTTGAGCTAAAAAAATTCTTTCCAGAGCGAGGGAAAAAATAGAAAATTACGTCAAAATGAATATGAAGGCTGAAGATAGAATAAATAAAGCTTTAAATAGCTTAAGTGGAATGGAAAGAGCGAAAGCTCCTGAAGATGGATTTAGTAGAATTCAAGAAAAAATTGCCGCTCAAAAGAATGCTGGGATGAATTCAAGTAGAACTACTGGAACGGCTATCTACAAATTGGCAGCTATGATAGCCATCATTTTAAGTTTTAATATTTGGGCAGTTTCTAATTATTTAAGTAGTGATAATATGAACTCTGGCAATTCAACCTATTCACAGATAACAACAGACTATAATTTATACGAAGATGAATACTAAATTTTATAAGTTTGGCTTTTTCGCGCTCTTAGTGATTAACCTGACAGTGGTGATTCTATTTATCATAAAACCAGACAGATCTAGGTCTGAAAATGGGTTCAAGGAAAAAATAGCAGAACAGCTTGATTTAACCGAAGATCAATTAGCAGCTTTTGAAGATATGGTGGGAAAGCATAGGACTGCTATAAGGGCACTAAATGATCAAGAACGTAAGCTAACTGAATCCTACTTCAGTCAATTGAAGTCATCCAGCGAAGGCACTGAAGATGCGGATAAACAGGATATGATTTTTCAAGAGATTAGGGAAGTGAAATCTAAGAAACTGCAGATAACTTACCTTCATTTAAAAGGTATGAAATCGCTATGTGATGAAGGTCAAATGGAAAAATTTGATCAAGTGTTGGATAAAATTATTCCTCGCTTAACAGGTACTCATGATCGAACTGGCAGGATGGGAAAAAGAAAAATGGATGGGATTAAATAGATTATATAAGCGAATTTCCACATTTTTAGATTGTCCCTAAAATACTTAAAACAAGAGAAAAATGTAATATGTTAGTTTAAAATCATTATTTATTTATTTTAGAAATACTCGATACCGCAAGAAAAGGTGGGAAATATTTTCTCAAATAGCCCAACGTAAGGTGAAAGTAGAACCTTTACCTTCTGTACTTTGGATATCTAAGTTGCAATTATTCTTTTGCAATAAGGCAACCACCATGGACAGTCCAATACCCGAACCTTTTTCACCTGCGGTTCCTAAACCTGGTTTTGTTATTTCACCTCGTAATATTTCTTCAATTTTATCTGAAGAGATGCCAATTCCCGAGTCCTGAACGGAAAGGCTTATATTCTTGTCTTTCTTAGCTAGCTTAATCTTGATAACTCCACCCTCATTAGAGAATTTAATGGCATTTTGAATTAGGTTGCGTAGTGCCATTTTAAAGTGGTCTAAATCCATCGATATTTGTTGATCGACTCCTTGGACTATAATTTCAATATCTTTTTGACTGGCTATTAGTCGACTGCTTTCTATAATTTCTTTTATAATCTTGTCACAGTGGAATGTGGTAAAATTAGTATGAAGATCTTGCATATTCGACTTTGCCCAATATAGCAAGTCATTTATAGTTTCTTTGACAGGTTGAAATTCATTTTTAAGGCGTTCTATGAATTCCTCAAAATTATCAGAGGTAATAATCTGATATTGGGTTGAGTTAAGTATGGATTCAAAGGTATTGAGAGGACTTCTTAAGTCGTGGGTCAAAATGGATAGCACTTTGTCTTTAGATTCGTTTGCCTGATCTAGTTTTTGTTTTACTAATTCTAATTCAGTGATATTGTCAATATAACCTGCGACAGCAATAACGTTACCATGCTTATCCAGTATTGGATTAGCTCGACCATAGCCTACGAAAGGGCTACCGTCTTTTAAGGTGGAAATCTTTTTGGTTCGAGCCGATTCCTTTTTATTGATCGCTTGTTCGACAATCTCATTTTGCCAGTCGGCTATATTTTCATCAAAAACCTCATGGGCGCTTTTTCCAATTATTTGTCTTCGTTTTAATTTTAGAGCTTTTTCGTAATGTCGATTAACAATTTTATAAGTACCATCAGCATTGAATAGGGCAATAAATATGGATATGTTATCGATTAGGTTATAAAGGGTTTTCTCAGAATTTTTAGTTTCTTGAACTGAATTTTCCAGCGCCCGGTAAAAGTAAAGAAGAAAGAAATACATTAAAACGGCAAGGATTGTAGTATTTTGTATAAGGATATAAAAGGAAAAATTCGGTTGCACTCCCATGAACTCCAGCCTGTAAAATTTCAGTACAATGACGATTGCAAATATTGTCCAGAATCTATAATGTCTTGCAGCTCCTTTAAAAATCAATACTGAAATAGCCATAAATGCAAACAAAATATTTTCAGTATCTGTATAAAGCGCTTGCGAATATGCATAAAGAGAAAGGCCAATTATCAATAGCCCACCAACGGCAACATAATAGCTACGGCCGAGAGCATGTTTTTTATGGTAATTAAAAATAAAGGTAGAGGCAAAAAGTAATCCACTTATGAAAATATAAAGCGATTGGATATAAAGCTGCTCTATTACTGTCACAATTGACATTACAATGCAGAGCGTTGTAGCAAAAAAGGCTAATGAATTGATTAATCTTATACGATTAACTTCTAGTCGGCCAAGCCCAGGTGATAAGCCTAGGTTTATTAGTTTTTTATAAAGTTCCCCCATTACAAAATGTCAAATGATGTTATCATTCAGAAGATACTAATAAATGTTGGTTCGAACGTTATCAAGTGACGTTATTTTAATTATTTAAATGATGCAAACTGCTTAAAGTACAACTACTGAGATATGTTGAATAAGTAGTAATATATAAAAAAATGACATGTAGTGTAGGTTACACTAAGGGATTTAATTAGTGTTTGTAAGATTTAATGAACAAACAACTTTTTAAAAGTTTGATGTTTCAAGTTTTCCTTACATGGCTACAGTACAAATTCAAAACTGATTCTAATTAATCTGAGCTTCTTCGTAAATCATCAATAAAGATTACCTAAAGGATATTTACGATGAAGACTATCATTTGCAAGACCAAATTTGAATGTCATAAAATCTTTTTTCTGGTAATTGTGCGGCTTAAGTGTAAAGTGCGCTAAATAGGTACATTTCAGTACGTTGTGGACATTAATCCGTATTTTTGTTAATTATTTTGTATAGTAATAGAAGCTATAAATAGTTGAGTTTTACAGAAATTATGACAAAGAAATATCTATTTTTTACATTGGTTTGCCTGGTTACCTATCTTAATTTTAATAGTGTTCAAGCTCAAACCCCAGGCTTAATTTACAAACCTGCTGGCGCAGGACAAGTTGTATTGGATCCTAATGGTGATGGTTACAGCTCAGCAACTAATTTTGGGTTTTCTTCTAACGATCAAGATGAAAGCGAGATCCCTTACGTGCCGCTTCCTATTGTTAATCCTGAACCAGATAGTGATTTGGGCCCTGGTCCTGATTGTGGATTCACTGACCTGGTAAGATCACCTGGTAATGAAACAATCTATACTTATAGCAATGGCACAAATCTGTTTTTTAGGTTTAGATTAGGTGGAACGGCTCCAAACTCAAAAGGCTACAGTATTTTAGTAGATACAGACGAGAAATTTGGCTTTACGGGTCCAAATGCGGATCCTAATGCAGTACAAGGGAATCCGGGATTTGAGATAGAAATTATACTTAGGACTAATTTTGGAGTAGGAATATATGATGTAGACGGAACTACATCAGGTACAGAAATAGGCTCAGCTACAGGTGATAGACCATATGATGATTTTGCTCAAAAATCTATCGCCCTAACTGAAATATGTGGAGATCCTGATTATTTTTATGATTTTTACATTCCTTATGTAGACTTACCGTATAACAGTACAACAAAAGTACGAATGGTAGGAAATACTGTTATAAATCCAAATCCTGCACTAGGTAATAATGGGATTTCCGATTTGGGTGGAATAGATGATGCATCAGGGATTACAGATGACTTATGGGGAGATTTGATAGATATTTTCCCGCCAACTTCGGGTGATGATATTTCGGGGGGAGGTACAATTGAACCAAGATCTGACTGTCCCAGCATAACAGGTCCAGTAGCAGTAGGAGCTACATCAGTATCGGGAACTTCAACCGAGGCGGATGGAACAGTTATTGAAGTTTTTGTAAATGGAATTTCTGCAGGTACTTCAAGTGTAAGTGCAGGGGCATGGAGTATTTCTGGTTTGCCAGCTTTTGTTGATAATGATGAAATTACGGCAACTGCAAAAGCTACTAATGAATCCACTTCTATTGCAAATTGCAGTATAATTAATGTTGGTGCTATTTGTACAGAAGCACCCACAGCAGCAAATGTTATCTGCTCTGATACAGACAGAAGAATTGTGGTAGGAGGCCTTCCTGTTGGAGCAACTGTTGAATTTTATAAAGTAGGTGCAGGTTCAGTAGGCTTTGCAACTGCGGACGGTGCGGGGAACTACGCTTATAGTTGTAATGGCAACTTCAATACTGCGAATTGTAATCAAGGAGGCAATTGTGGAACGCCTTTAAATGGAATATATTACTATACGGTTCAAGAGCCAGGGAAATGTGCTTCAGACCCTTCTCCATTTATTTGTATTGGAACTACTGCAGCTTCAACGGTTCCAACAATAAGCACGTCCCCAGTAGTAACCACTTCAAATTCAATAGCTGGTACTGCTACAACAGGCGCAACAGTAACGCTATATATAGATGATGTTAAATCTGCTTTTTCTGCAACCGCTGCAGGAGGGTCTTTTACAATAACAGGTATTTCAGGTTTACAAGTTGGACAAGCTATAAGTGTGGTTTCTGCGGAGCCAGGTAATTGCCCCACGGAATCGGCCCCTGTTACCGTTCAAACCCAAACAACGTCCCCCATTATAAAAGGAACCTATTGTACCAATGCTACTATAGGTAATATCAGTGGAATATCATCGGCTCCAGCAGGAAGTACAATAACGCTTTATTCTAATACAACTTCACCGGTAACAAGCTCTTCTACAGTAGAAGGCACCACCACGGTTTCTGCCAATGGTAGCTGGACAGTTACAGGTTTGAGTCTTACTACCGGGACTTTTATAGCAGCATCTGCTCAAGATACAGGAGATTTAGAAAGTAGTTTATCGAACGAAGTTGAAATCTTATCCCAAACTGTAGACGGTTCTTTAACAATTACTACCAGTCCGATTACAGCAGGTGATGGAAGTGTTTCGGGTACCGGTACTAACGGAAATGTAATTCAGCTATATATAGATGGGACAGCTATTGATGGATTTTCTGCTACAGTTTCTGGTGGAGTGTGGACAATTTCTGGACTTGATGAAACTTCAGCTGGATATGATGTGCTGTATGCGGGTGGCGAAGTAACAGTTACTGCGAAGAATGGTGCATTATGTGAAAGTAATGAGTCAGCTGGGCAGATAATTGCATGTCAGCCACCAATTGTGCAAACTGTATCTGCTTCAGGGTCAACTGAAGATTGTGAAACTGAATTTATTTCATTTGACCTAACCAATACTGAAAACTTGGTGGTTTATCAGCTAGTGGATCAGGATGGGAATAATACAGGATCCTCGTTTCTTGGTACAGGTTTTCCAACAACACTCAATACTGGTTCGCTTACACCAAGCATGACCTCAATATCCGTTAAAGCTTTAAGGATTGGAATAACTTGTGAAAATACATTTGGCACAACCCCCATTACAGTAAATCCATTGCCTACTATTACTGTGGGAACAATAACAGATTTATGTCAGGGAGAAACCTCTGCATCAATTCCGTACAGTGCTACAACTAATTCACCTGACTTGTATAGTATTGATTTTGATGCTGCTGCTGAAGCACAAGGTTTTGTGGATGTTGTGGACGCTACATTTCCTTTGAGTCCTATTGATGTGGTGGTTCCTGCTGCAGCATCCAATGATATATATAATGCTAATTTATTTATTAAAAACAGCACGACTGGATGTATTGGTACTGCAACTGCTATAAATATTGTTATTAATAGTCCTGAAATAGCATCGGGTACAATTTTAGACCCAAGTAGTTGCGGTGGGACAGATGGCTCAATTCAATTAACAGGCTTGACACCTTCTATTTCATATTCTGTTGATTATGATGAAAATGGTGTTGCGGTTGGTACAAGAACAATTAGTTCTGATGGGAGCGGTAATTTATTGATTAATAATCTTAGCGCTGGGTCATACGCAGATATTAGAGTTACTGAATCTGGTTGTCAATCCAATATAATCAGCGGACCTATATCCCTTACAGATCCCGGAAGTGCAACAATTGCCGAGGGTACTCATGTACAACCCACTAATTGCGCAAGCCCCGATGGGATTATTCAACTTACAGGCTTAGCTGCTTCTACAACTTATACAGTAGACTATCTTTTAGACGGGGCAGCTGTTTCGCAAAGTTTGAATTCTGATGCCTCAGGGGTATTAGAGATTGTTTCTCTTGATCAAGGTGAATATACAAATATTAGAGTGGCAGATGCTTCTTCTTGTACTTCTAATACAATCTCAGGTCCAATAACTTTAACAAATTCATCTGCGCCATCAATTACCTTAGGGAGTTCTCCAACAATCTGTTCTGGTGCAACATCAGCGAATTTAGCATATAGTGCAACAACAAACTCTCCTGATCAATATAGTATTGATTATGATGCATCAGCAGAAGCAGCTGGTTTTACTGATGTATTTGATGCCGCAATTCCAGCAAGCCCTATTAGTTTAACAGTACCTGGGAGTGCATCAGCAGCGACTTATAACGGAATATTAACTGTAAAAAACAGTGGTACGGGCTGTGTAAGTACAAACTACAGTATTTCGATTACAGTTAATGAAACACCAGCAATCATTTTTGATGCGAGTAGTAATCCAACAACTTGCGGGGGAAATGAAGGCTCTATTACTATTAGAAATCTTGCTAATTCAATTATATATATTGTTAGCTACACAGATGACGGTGTTGGTGTTGGTCCATTTTCAATTGTCAGTGATGGATTAGGAAATTTAGTAATCCCAAATCTTGATGAAGGTTCATATACCAATATAAGTGTAATTAGAAACGGATGTGGGTCGAATGTATTAAACGGACCATTTACACTCACTGATCCTGCAAACCCAACAATTTCGCTCGGTGCTAACCCAAGTGTTACACAAGGAACAACAACTGCGGATTTAACATATTCTGCTACTACAGTTGCTCCTGATCAGTATAGTATTGATTTTGATGCCACAGCTGAAGGTCAAGGCTTCGTAGATGTTGTTAATGCAGCATTAACTGCTAGCCCAATCACAATCACTGTTCCAGCAGCAGCCGCTGAAGCTACATATAATGCTACATTATCAGTTAGTAATAGCTCAACGACTTGTGTAAGTGGCAGCAGTGCTATTACAATTACTGTTACAGCAGCTGATACAACGCCTCCTGATGTAGACATTCAGGGTGAACCAGCAAGTGTAAATAGCACAGCAGCCTACACTGTAACAGTCGAGTTCAGTGAAGATGTAACAAGCTTTGTAGTAGGAGACATTACAGTAGGGAATGGCTCAGCTTCAAATTTTGTGAGTGTAGATGCTAATACTTATACCGTAGACATCACTCCAAGTGGAGCAGGCGATATCACCCTTGATGTAGCAGCTAATGTAGCACAAGATGCAGCAGGCAATAACAATACAGCAGCCACTCAAGCGACAACTACCTTTGATGCTACTGCACCAACAGTAGATATTCAGGGAGAGCCAACAATAGTAAATAGCACAGCAGCCTACAATGTAACGATCGAGTTCAGTGAAGATGTAACAGGATTTGTGGTGGGTGATATAACAGTAGGAAATGGGTCAGCTTCAAACTTTGTAGCTGTTGACGGCAATACTTATACTGTAGACATTACTCCAAGTGGAGCAGGCAATATCACGGTAGATGTAGCGGCCAATGTGGCACAAGATGCAGCAGGCAATAACAATACAGCAGCGACACAAGCGGTAACTACCTTTGATGCTAGCGCACCGACAGTAGACATACAGGGAGAACCAACAATTGTAAATAGCACAGCAGCTTATAATGTTACAATCGAGTTCAGTGAAGATGTAACAGGCTTTGTAGTAGGAGACATTACAGTAGGGAATGGCTCAGCTTCAAACTTTGTAGCTGTTGACGGCAATACTTACACAGTAGACATTACTCCAAGTGGAGCAGGTGATATCACGGTAGATGTAACGGCCAATGTAGCACAAGATGCAGCAGGCAATAACAATACAGCAGCCACTCAAGCAGTAACTAGCTTTGATGCTACTGCACCAACAGTAGACATACAGGGAGAACCAACAATTGTAAACAGCACAGCAGCTTATAATGTTACAATCGAGTTCAGTGAAGATGTATCAGGCTTTGTAGTAGGAGACATTACAGTAGGAAATGGCTCGGCTTCAAACTTTGTAGCTGTTGATGGCAATACTTACACAGTAGACATTACGCCAAGTGGAGCAGGCGATATCACGGTAGATGTAGCAGCTAATGTAGCACAAGATGCAGCAGGCAATAACAATACAGCAGCCACACAAGCGACAACTACCTTTGATAATACGCCACCAGCGACTCCGACAGTTGATCCAACAACAAGTACGGATGGCCTACCAATAATTACCGGAACCTGGGATGAAGCAAATGCAACTGAGTTAGAAGTAACTGTGAATGGAGTGACCTATGTGTTGGGTGTAGATTCAGAATTGACTACTGATGGCTCGGGCAACTGGACACTAGATTTAAGCGGATTAGCGACACCATTAGGTGATGGCAGCTATGATGTAGTTGTGAATACATCAGATGCGGCAGGCAATAGTTCATCAGATGCGACCAGCAATCAGTTAATCGTAGACAGTACACCACCAGCGACTCCGACAGTAGATCCAACAACAAGTACGGATGGTCTACCAGTAATTACCGGAACCTGGGATGAAGCAAATGCCACTGAGTTAGAAGTAACTGTGAATGGGGTAACCTATGTGTTGGGTGTAGATTCAGAATTGACGACTGATGGCTCAGGCAACTGGACACTAGATTTAAGCGGATTAGCTACACCATTAAGCGATGGCAGTTATGATGTGGCAGTGAATACATCCGATGCTGCGGGCAATGGTGCTTCAGATGCAAGTACGAATGAATTAACAGTAGATAGTTCGTCCCTTGCTACGCCAACGGTCAATACTTTAACGAGCACCGATGGTCTACCAGTAATTACCGGAACCTGGGACGAAGCAAATGCTACTGAGTTAGAAGTAACGGTAGATGGAGTGACCTATGTATTAGGCACAGATGCAGAACTGACCACTGATGGTTCAGGTAACTGGACACTAGATTTAAGCGGATTAGCATCACCATTAAGTGATGGTAGTTATGATGTAGTAGTGAGTACATCAGATGTAGCAGGCAATAGTGCTTCAGATACAAGTACGAATGAATTAACAGTAGATAGTTCGTCCCTTGCTACGCCAACGGTCAATACTTTAACGAGCACCGATGGTCTCCCAGTAATTACGGGAACCTGGGACGAAGTAAATGCTACTGAGCTAGAAGTAACAGTGGATGGGGTAACCTATGTATTGGGTGTGGATTCAGAATTGACAACTGATGGCTCAGGCAACTGGACACTAGATTTAAGCGGATTAGCTGCACCATTAACAAATGGAACTTATGATGTAGTGGTCAGCACAACAGACGGTACAATTACTATAACAGATTCTACAAGTAACGAATTGATTGTAAATAACACCCTTATTGATTCCGATGGTGACGGAGTGCCTGACGTATTTGAAGATATTGACGGTGACGGAGACCCAACAAATGATGATACAGATGGGGATGGTATACCAGATTATTTGGATGAGGACGATGATGGAGATGGTATTCCAACGCTAGAAGAGGACACTGATGGAGACGGAGATCCGACCAATGACGATTGTGATGAGGACGGAATCGCTAACTATCTTGATGCAGAGGATGGATGCGATACCAACAACGATACTGATGGAGATGGTATTACCGATGAGAATGATAACTGTCCTAATACAGCAAACCCGGATCAGTTAGATGTTGATGGAGATGGTTTAGGTGATGTATGTGATCAGGATGCAGATGGAGACGGAGTTTCAAATGAAGATGAAGATATAGGCGGTGACGGAGACGGTGATCCAACGAATGATGATACAGATGGGGACGGTATCCCAGATTATTTAGATGAAGATGATGATGGCGATGGTATTCCAACGCTAGAAGAGGACACTGATGGAGACGGAGATCCGACCAATGACGATTGTGATGAGGACGGAATCGCTAACTATCTTGATGCAGAGGATGGATGTGATATCGACAACGATACTGATGGAGATGGTATTACCGATGAGAATGATAACTGTCCTGATACCGCAAACCCGGATCAGTCAGATGTTGATGGAGATGGTTTAGGTGATGTATGTGATCAGGATGCAGATGGAGACGGGGTTTCAAATGAAGATGAAGATATAGACGGTGATGGAGATCCAACGAATGATGATACTGATGGGGATGGTATTCCAGACTACTTAGATGAAGATGATGATGGTGATGGCATTCCAACCTTAGAAGAGGATGCTGATGGAGATGGCGACCCAACAAATGACGACACAGATGGAGACGGTGTGCCAGACTATTTGGATCCAACAGATGACAGAGAAAGTTCTATTGATCTTGAAATCCAAAAGACTGTGAGTGAAGGGCCGTACTTGAGAGGGGAAAATGTGGTTTACATGCTAATTGCTAAAAATAATGGCGATGGAGACGCCACCGGTGTTGAAGTATTTGATATGCTTTCTATGGATCTAATTTTCTTGGCCTCCGAATCAACTACCGGGAATTATAACGAGGCAAGTGGGATATGGCTGATTGGTGAAATGCTTGATGGGCAGGCGGATACCCTATTGATCACAACTCAAATAGACAATACTGGAATTATCCAGAATGAAGCTGAAATAGAAGGTAATGAAGCCGACCCAAATCTTGAAAATAACTTGAGTGAACTGATAACTATTGAAGTTACAGGTGAATTTGAAGTGACTAAAGGGTTCTCGCCTGACGGAGACGGGGTAAATGACGTTTGGCAGATTAAAGGGATTGAGAATTATCCTAACAATACGGTAAAAGTATTTAACAGATGGGGAAATGAAGTATTTGGCACTACTGCTTATAATAACACCGATAATGGTTGGGCAGGAGAAGTGGAAGCCAGACTAGTTGTTTCTGGAAATACAGTCCCTGATGGCACTTATTTTTACCTTATTGATTTAGGTAATGGTAGCAAGCCATTATCAGGGTACATAACTATTAAGAGATAATGATTCTGAAAATGAAAAATAGAAGCTTTACAAAAAGAGTAAGCAAACTGATATTGTTTTTGATGCTGAATATTAGTTTTGCTTATGCGCAGCAGCAAGTAATGTATACCCAGTATATGTTTAATGGTCTAGCTATCAATCCAGCTTATGCTGGTAGTCACGAGACCTTGAGTCTTACAGCTTTAGCAAGAGAACAATGGATAGGAATTGATGGAGCTCCGAGCACCCAAACTTTTAGTGCTCATGCTCCCATTAAAAGCAAAAGAATAGGAGTAGGTTTGTTGTTTTTAAATGATGAGGTGGGTGTAACTTCTCAAACAGGCGCCTATGGAAGTTATTCCTATAAGATTAACTTTAACGATAACAGTACCTTATCCATGGGTATATCAGGAGGGTTTACTTATTTCGATGCTGCATTTAGCGAGGTTTCGAGTGTTGATCCCAGTTTTCAAAGCGGAGACATCAAGGAATTTCAACCCAATGTGGGGCTAGGGTTATACTATTATACCGATCGGTTTTTTGCTGGAATATCTACACCTCAAGTGCTTGAAACTACTTTCGATAAAAATAATGAAGATTCTGATTCAAAACTTCTTCGTCATTATTTCGCATCTGTAGGATATGTGATGGATATAAACCATTTTCTGAAATTAAAACCGCATCTTTTAGTTAAATACGTTGAAGGTGCACCTGTAGAGTTTGATGTGAATGCCTCTGTTTTATTTCAGGAAGTGGTATGGTTGGGAGTATCCTGGCGATCCTTTGATTCTATTGATGCCATTTTGCAATTGCAAGTCTCCAACAAGATCCAGATTGGATATGCCTATGATTTTTATACCACCACAGATCTAAGTAGAGTAAATGTGGGGTCACATGAGTTAATGTTAAATTATCGATTCGATTTTTCTAAGAATAAGGTCGTAACCCCAAGGTATTTTTAGCTTAATGATCCAAGATTGTATCAAGTTATATTATTGATAATTTAGATTTATAAATAAGTATCAGATGAAAAAAATTAGTACTTACATTTTTATAGTAATTTCATTTATAAGTACTGTGTCTGTCGCACAAGATTTAAGTGCTATATGGGAATCGAATTTGGATCAGGCCGAAAGGTACTTTGACAATTTCTCTTATTCAAAAGCTTTAGAGAAATACAAAGTGGCTTTTGAAAATATTAATAAAGATAGCGTACAAAATTACGTCAGTCTCAAAATTGCAGAGAGTTATAGAAAGTTAAATGATCCAGAACAGGCTGTGGAGTGGTATGCTAAAGTTTTAACAAGCCAAGAGTCTGATTCAGCCCTATATTTTTTACATTATGCTCAAGCCTTAAGTGCTGTAGAGCGATATGCAGACGCTAAGATTTACTACCGGTGGTATGATGAATTGAAGGAAGGGGATGAAGTTGCATCCGCTCAGTTAAAGGCTTTAGAAAATCAATCAGGGTTTTACGATAAGGTAGGTCAAGTGAATATCAAAAAAGCAGACTTTAATGCCTCGAATATGGATTTTGCTCCAGCTTTTTATAGAGACAGTTTGCTTCTATTCGTTTCATCAAGGAAAAAAAGTCGGTTGATTAATGGTGACTTCAATTGGGATGAATCGGACTATTTGGATTTGTTTGAATATAATTCAGCGAATGGTTCTGTAAGTCGTTTCTTTAAACATATCAACACCAAATATCATGAAGGCCCAGTGGTGATTTATAATAATGATACTGAGCTTCTATTGACTCGAAATAATTATTACAAGAAAAAACTTAAGAAAAGCACTGATGGAATTACAAAGCTCCAACTGTTTCACAGTAGATATTTGGATGACAAATGGAGTGAACCTCAACCTATTAATCTAAATAGTACTGAATATTCCATAGGACATCCGGCAATTAGTGGTGATGGTAAAACGCTTTACTTTGTTTCAGATATGCCTGGAGGTTATGGCGGTACAGATATTTACAAGAGTAAAATTGATTCGACTGGATCTTGGGGCCAGCCTATTAATTTAGGTGAATCTATCAATACCGCAGCTAATGAAATGTTTCCCTTTGTTTGGCAAGACCAATATCTATATTTTGCAAGTAATGGCCATGGTGGATTAGGAGGCTTGGATATTTTTGGCTTAAAATTACAAGATAGTGAAGCATCGGTTCCAGTAAATTTAGGAGTACCCATAAATAGTTCTTTGGATGACTTTAGCTTAATTGTTGATGAAACTGGTACGGCAGGTTTTTTATCTAGCAATAGAGAAGGAAGCAAAAATCAAGATGATATTTATAAATTTAATTCTAGCGTAAGCTTAATTGCCGATTATAAGCTAGTGGGTTCAGTTATTGATTCTGAGGAGCATTTTCCATTATCTAATTCAACTGTAACTTTATCAGGTGACACTAATAGTAAATCTAGCGTAAGCACTAATGATGCTGGACAATACCAGTTTTCGATTAAGCCAAATAAAACTTATCTACTTGAAGTTTCAAGAAAAGGATATATATCTAAAAGCAAGGAGCTTATATCGCAAAAAAACGATAGTAATAAATGGGTTGTTAAATTTGAATTGTTAAAGGTATACGATTTTGGCTTGAAAGGAGTAATTGTCGAAAGTGACCAGGATAGGCCATTAGACTCCGTTAGCGTACACTTTATTGATAATTTTACTGGAAAAGTTGTCCTTGATACAATAACAAGCAAAGCAGGAGAATTTTATTTGAGTTTAAATGATAAAAAACTTAATGATAGGGTAAGCTTTCAGATTAAAATTGAAAAAGAGGGTTTCTTATCTAAAACATTGACCTTCAACCGGGAACTGGACAAACCGGGAATCCTTGATTTGTCTGAAAATTTGGATTTGGCTCTAGACAAAATAGAAGTAGGAGCGGATATTGGCAAATTAATTGATATTCAGCCAATTTATTTTGATTTGGGTAAATCTGAAATAAGAAAAGATGCAGCGAAAGAATTAGATAAAATAGTGGAAGTGATGAAGGCAAACCCTAAAATGGTCATAGAATTAGGTTCACATACTGATGCCAGAGGAAGTGACGCCTTCAATTTGAGGTTATCAGATAAAAGAGCTAAAGCCTCGGCAGCATACATTGTATCTCAAGGAATTGATGAAGATAGGATTAGTGGAAAAGGATATGGTGAAACACAATTGATCAATGACTGTGGGAATGGTGTTAATTGTAGCGAAGAAGAACATCAATTAAATAGACGGACAGAATTTAAGGTCTTGAAATTTTAAATTAATAGTATTACTTATAGTAAAGGCACCCCATCAGGGTGCCTTTCTTGTTTTCAAAAGGTCTATTTTTTGGGATTTTTGTAAATCAACTTCATTTAATAAGCTGTGAATGGAATTATTCTATGATGGAAGGAAAATACAAAACAAAAACTACTGGATACCCTAATAATGTTTTTAGCATAAAGCCTCATAGTTACGGGCTATTATGAGAGTTCTTAGAATTGACTGAGATTATGAATAGTCAAGAACTTTATATTTCAATGTACAGACTCAGGTTACTTAATTACCGTTTTGCTTCACCAAAATAATTAATTGCTTATGGTAAGCTTCAATTCTGGCATGCGCGAGGCCATCAACCAATAAAATTACCATCATCATGGCAATAGTGGTAACGCCAATAGCTCGCCATGTAGGGGCATTGACAAATATAATGATCAAAGCGGCTACAATAATAATCATGGGAACCACCTTGAAAACAGTGATATATTCTTTTAAGGTACTTTCCGCACGCTCCACTTCGGATACTGCAAAGGTAGTGGTATCTTGATTATATGCCTTTTCAAATTGAGTGATTCTGGCTTTGTTGGTAAAAAATAATCCAAGTCCAATGGTCATTAACAAAACACCTGCTACCAGTAAGGGGATGATATACGCCTTGGCCAATTCGGTTTTTCCGAGCTGCCAAAAACCTGCGCTTCCTGCTAAAAATAGAATGGCGAAAATGATGAAGAATCGTGTGGAGAAAACCTCCGATCTGGCCCATTCCTGGGCAATTTTTAAAATTTCCATTGTTGTATTTTTTAAAATCTGTTGATCTTTTAATTAATGTTTCGTGGACTGACTCCAAATGCTTTTTTAAATGTAGATGAAAAATGAGATAGATTCTCAAAACCTACTGAGAGATACACGTCAGTAGCTTCAATTAATATGAAACAAAGGTCAGAAGAAACAAAAGAAGTAAGTTTGTTTAAAAGTCGTTTTTACTTTGTTTAAAAGTTGGAGAGGGTTGATTTTAGAGTGTTGGACCAGATAACAAATCACCAATGTGATCATAAAGGTGTTTTATTCTTTATACACTAAAGGCTTGCTGCTTAGTGTAATTACAGCATTGCTGGTGCGATTTTTATTCTCAGCGTTTTAGAGATCACGGGAAAAGGAGAGTGTTGGTAAAGACATCGGTGAGATGGTGGGTGTCGCAAAGACCTCAATCCTAAATTTTCAGAATTATCGCTTAATGCAGGATACATCTTCTTGTATTTTGGGATTGGGAGTACACAAGCATAAAAAAAGCCAGTAGAAATATACCTACTGGCTTAGTCGGGGTGGCAGGATTGCGACCCTATGATATTAACCTCTATAATTCAGTTAGTTAAGTTTTTTCAATATTTGCTGTTCACCTAATTGTTCACAACTATTTTAGTCTCAAATGGTCGATTTTATATCAGTGATTCATTAAGCAACAGTTATCAAAGACCCTTTCTTTGATATGTTAAATATACGCAAAAAAGGGCAAATTTTATGAAGAAAAGGCGGGAAATTTCTGGATTAGAACCTAATAATTCGGCTTAATCTGTGAGGTATTCCTGGACTGTTTCAGCATCGATTCCAGTGTAATCTGCGAACTCCGAAACGGTGATCATTTGGTGTTTTTCTTTTCCTCTTCTTTCTCGAATCTTCTCTAATAATCTTCTTCCGGTGCGTTCGCTTTTTCCTGTAATGCGCTGAATGTCCTTTGGATAGATAACGGTTCTTTTCAATATCATAAGCTTATACTTTATCTATACTTTATCCATAAGGATGCTATACACTAATATAGCCAATTTCTTGGAAGCTAAAACGACAATACTTGCCAATTAAGACAACACGACCTTTAACGGAAGCCAGTTTTTGACAAACGCTAATTTGAGAAATACTTTGGTGGTTCATCAAATAAATTTTTCAATTATGGCAAGACAAAATGGAATTATCAATTTTACAGGTAGAATGGGCGGAGTGTCCTTTTACAAATCTAAGGACGGCTACTTGGCAAGGAAATCCGAAGGAGTTTCAAAAGAAACCATTAAAAATGATCCAGCCTTTCAGAGAACCAGAGAAAATGGTTCTGAATTTGGAAGAGCGGGTAAGGCTGGAAGGCTTTTGAGAACCTCTGTTCGACCATTGCTTTTGAAAGCTGCAGATAGTCGGATGACCAGTCGAATGACCCGAGAAATGGTGAAGGTCGTGAAAAGCGATACCTCTAACAATAGAGGGGAAAGAAAGGTCACTGAAGGGGATGTTTTGTTGCTGAAAGGTTTTGAGTTTAATCAAAACGGAAAGCTTAATGCAACTATGTATGCGCCTTTTTCGGCTGCCATTGATCGAGCAAGTGGTGAGGCAACAGTTAACATTCCAGGGTTTATTCCTCAGAATACTTTTGCTGCTCCCGGAGGGGCTACCCATATGCGTTTGATTGTAGCGGCAAGTAAAGTGGACTTTGAAGGGGAAGCTTTCGACTTGGACACTGATGAAAGCAGTGATATTGCAATTGGTCCTCAATCGGAATCAGCTATCAACTTGACCGCTACGGTTCCTACAACAGGAGATTTTCCAATCTTTTTACTTTTTGGGGTGGAATTCCTGCAGGAAGTAAATGGAACTATGTACCCGCTTAAAAACGGTGCGTACAATGCTCTTGCATTGGTAGAGATTGACAATACTATTCCTGGACCTTTATAGAATTTGGAAATGAGTTTTGAACTTATTCGAAATTATAGGTCAGGCGGAACCAATGGGAGCTTGAGGTATGGCAGTGAAAAAATCTGCCATACTATTGAACTTCCGTGGAAGGACAATCAACCTTTTTTCAGCTGCATTCCTGAAGGGAGATACCTTTTGGAAAAGAGGATTACCCATGAAAGAGGATTTCACCTGATATTGAAAAGTGTTCCGGGAAGGAGTTGGATTTTAATCCATCCTGCGAATGATGCTAGGACAGAATTGGAAGGCTGTATTGCACCAGTCTCGGAGCTAACAGGCATCGGAAAAGGAATCAACTCTCGGGATGCTTTAGAAAAGCTTTTGGAAATCTTTGAAGAGGCTCAAGAGAAGCAGAATCATATTTACATCACAATTAAAGAGAAATCAGCTATCAATATTTTAGAAAGGGTAAAAAAGCCCACTCCAAAGTTGTTTAGAAAATTGCGGACAATCGGTTTGGTATTGGCTGCTGCAGGGGGTGCTATTTTAGGAGCGCCTATCACATTGCCAGCTGGCTTGATTACAGTTGCAGGATATCTGACGGTTGGAGCCAGTGTCCTGACTGCAGTAAGTCAGGTGACAGTGGATAATGAGGTCAAAATTCCTCCACTGCCTGAGGTCAAAAACAAGGGAGATGCAAGTCCACGGTAAGGCAGGCACAGCTGGGGGAACATTGCTCACCGTGCTGGTCAATCTGCAAACAGCGGATATTGTCAAGACTTGCATTTTAGCAGCTGTCGGAGCATTAGTCAGTTTTTGTATGTCCTTGGCCATGAAATGGGTGGTCAAGAAAATCAGGAAGAAAGGCCGTAGTTCATAGCTACGGTTTTTTTATGTCCAAACCGCAGGGAAATTATCAAAAAAATAAAAACCTGGCAGGCAAAACCTACCAGGAAATAAAACTAAAACGGCAATGGCGAGAAATTAATCTCAAACCACAAAAACCGAAGGAAATAATAACCTTCAGACTGAACACGAAACCGCGTTAAACTAAACGCTGGACGAAGACGAACGTACGCCACCAACCACCGGCTGGCGATGCGCACTCTAAAAATTAATTTAAACATAGTGCGCTTCCACACAGGAACGGTGAGATAGATGCAAGAGCGGCACAACAAAAAATACGAGCATGAAGGGTTTGGAAGTCGGGAAGGATGCTGGAGATTATTTTTGTAGCCGGCAACGCGAACTCTTGTCATCTTTCTCATCCGCATGCCTGTAAATTTCACTATGTTTGGATTGATTTTTTCACTGTCGAGTTGCAGAGAAGCTGGCTCGAAGTTTTTTGGGAAAGTGGGCAACTTGGAATAAAATTTTATTCCGTGAATACCTACCCCTTAAATAAAATATTTTAAAGGAATGTGTATTGAATTTTGCATGTTTAAAAACCATTCATTCAAATGACTGGGGTTAAGATTTCTGACTTTAGGCCTACCATAAATGAAATCAAGAGAATTCTGAAAATGTTTCTCTATAGTATTAGGGCTACAGATAGAGAATGGCCTATCATGAAAATTTAATGCAAAATATCGCATGCCTTAAATTGAGCTTTTTTAGTATTATACACTATGTATTAGCTTCTTAATGTGATTTAAATTAATTAGTATTTTATGAGTATCTAGCATTTTTTTACTAATACTCTCCCTGAAATGAACATCATTAAAATTACTCGCTAAGTGAAACTTAAAAGTTGTATCTTCAAATTTTTTGTCTTCTACTCTTTCAAAAAGATTTATAAAATCATTATGAAAACTACTTGTAATAATTTTTAAATTGAATTCGTCTTCTATGATTTTTGTAAGAGTTTGAATTCTTCTTTCGATTATTTTACAGGATTCTAAAAATTTCTTCAGCTCTTTTTCATTAATTTCATTTATAATTCTTCCCATCATAACTAAATCGTAGCCAGATGTTACCTGAAAAAAATTATATTCATTAAATGCTTCGAATAATGATGTAGAGATTTTATCAAAGTCCTCGGTTATATATTCATCGATTTTACCTTTTTCACTTAAAACAATTTGGATTTCATTGGTCTTCTCATTGGTTTTTACCATAGACTGATTGGCTTTGACCATTTCCTCATTAGCATTACGAATGTTTCTAAATTCATCTTGCTGCAATTTGAAATTCAGATATAATAACATTACAGTCAACACCGATAAAGCATAATTTAATGTCTTATTGATTTTATCGAATGAATAGAGTGGAATAATTTCTTGCACTTTATATTTATTAATAAAGTAATCATTGAAATATACTAAAATTACACATCCGATGATTACGATCAAGAGTGTAAAAAACAATCCATTGTTGTTAAATACTCCATTAATGAATTTCCATATTTTTTTCATTGTACCGTGGTCTGTTAGCTGTCAACGAAGATATAAAAAATTAAGTCCGAAAATTTCAACTTGTTACTTTTCCCAACTTTCAGTATCCTGCAAATTTTATGATTTTAATAAAACTGTCAATTTGTTTTTGGAAAGTGTGCTAGTCGGTAGAGGCATAGATTTTAAAACATTCTTTAATACTATAAATCTAGAGTCGACTTTTCAAGATATTGCTTCTTTTCATATTTGTAGACTATAGTAAATGAATTTACGGTAAAGTAAGCTATGGAAAAATACCTATCAAATAACCTACACACTACAGGGAAATATTTTCAAAAGAGAAAAGAAAAAAAAACAAAAAAAAGAAAAGAGAAAGCTTTTCTTTCAGGGGGAATTGCTTCGGGGGCAAGTCTTTTTTGAAAAATACTTCCGCTGGTGAGCGGAGGAGATTTTTCAAAAAACCCAAAGGGCTTGGACTTGCGGCCGAAAAGCAATTCATCCCTAATTTGCTTTCCTCTTTTATTTAATTTTTGAAGAAATATTTACCTGCGATACTTATTAAAAGCCTCAATCCAAATTCCTGGGGCTAATTCCACGCGGCTATAGCCGCACCTTAAATGGGTGGTGGGGAATTTGGGAAAGGATGTGGAATACTGTCCTATCGTATTGGCACTACAGTTTGATCAAGGCACTAATGCGGGAAGATGCGGGAAGGTGAACGCAGGAAGAGCGGTTGCAAATAATGGAGTTTACGGAATGGTTTGCAATCCGCTGTGTGTCGAGCCGTCTGCGAGTGCGACCCCGGGTGGTAGACCGAGAGTGACCGAAGGAAACGGGGGCTAGCTATGAGCGGAGAGTAACGGAGCGAGCAAGGCTTGGCGTGGTTTTTAGTTAAAAAAAGTTGTAACCGTTTTAATCATAAACTCTAACAGCTTTTTTTAAAAACCATGACAAGCCGCAGCCCGGGGGCGCCCGCAGGCGAGCCTAACTCGGGCAACCGGGTGCTGTTGCTTTTAAATGGAGTTTACGGAATTTTAAAGGAACAGACCAGGTAGGTTGCCGTGATGCACTTGGGCTAAGCTGCAAGGGGCATGACAGCACTTGCCCCGAAGGGGTTGGCTTTTGGCTTTAAATACCTTATAAATTAATACTTATTTAAAGCCTGAAGCCAATGCTGGCGAGGCCCTTTGCCGCAGCCCAAGTGCAGCACACCATAGTGCCTGGCCGTGCGGCTGGTATATCAAACAACAACTTTTTGGCTTGGGAGCCAAAAAGACCACTTCCTTTTGCTTTTTTACCACTTTATCTGCTTAACAGAAAAAAAAGCAAAAGCTTTGAGGGAAGGATTGTGCGGGTAAGTGCGGTTGGTTAGCCGAGGGCGTTTGATTTACCCTTTAGGGAAATTAAAGGCTTTCGGCTGAGGGAGACATGGGCTTTGGCTAATTTTTAGGACAGTGAAAGGGATGTAGGGAAATTAGGCAAGGCGCATGGTCTTTGCCTAATAATTCATTTAGAGAAAGCTTTAAATGGGAATAAGGAAAAACGAACGTATTATGTTTATTGATGCGTTCGTTTTTTGGAGCTTTACTAACAGCAGCTTTTGTTTTGTTGGATCGGTGGACATGCTACTGTTCCGTAACTACAATAGACACAGCAGTCACCAGCTTGTGGTTTCAAAACTGTTTTACAATTTTCACACTCATAGAAGAATTGACAAGCATCTGTTGGCATTTCTTCTGTTTTTTCGTGCCCGCAGTTGGGACATTTTATTGTTGATTTTAGTATTACTTCCATTCGAATTCTATTTTTATGATTTTAATATTTAGACCATGTACACTATATCTGAACTTGCTGAGGGATAGGTAAGGATCATGGTTTTTATGTCTTTTGAAGTCAGGCCTCCTTTAATGGCCATGGCAAAAAGATTAATAACTTCTTCTGCATGTGGCCCGATAAGATGTGCACCTAAAATTTTACCGCTGTCTTTTTCTATTAGTGTTTTATAAGCATAGGTCTTTTCATTGAGCCTTTTGGCTGTAAACCAATTAGGAACACTATTCTTTTTAACAATGATATTCAATCCCATTTGGTTGGCCTCCTCTTCAGATAGTCCTACTGATGCCATTGCTGGTGAGGTAAAGACCACAGTTGGTATAGCACGATAATCAGGCTTTTTGCTATTTTCTTTTAAAATGTTGGACGCCACAATATGACCCTCCATCACGGCCACAGGAGTAAGAGGCTTGCCATCAGTAGCAGCGGCATCTCCGGCAACATATACATTTGGGTTTGATGTACTTTGCAGATATTCATTTGCGACTATTCCTTTTTGAGTGAACTTCACATTGCCTTTAACTAAATCAAGGTCAAAAATAGCAGGCAGCCTTCCTGCTGAATTAATTACCACTTCAGCTTCCCAGTTCTTTTCAATACCATCAGGATTTGCAGTGACTTTATATCCAGCTTCCGATTTTTCGATTTTGCTGACATCTGTGTTAAGTATTAACTCTATATCTAATTCTTCCGTGGCTTTAGTGATTTGTTCCACAATAAAAGGATCAAAATTCTCTAGAGGTCTCTCTCCCCGGTGAATAATAGTCACTTTACTGCCATAGCGAGCAGCCATGTGGGCAAATTCAAAAGCTATATAGCCACCACCTATAAATATGAGAGATTTAGGAAGGTTTTCGAAGTTTAAAAAGTCGGTACTTGTGAGTGTTAAGTCTCCACCGGGAAAATCAAGATGACGGGCTTTCGCTCCAGTGGCAATCACAATCTTAGCTGCTTCTATAATCTCATCTCCTACCTTCAGTTGATTTTCCTTTATGAAGCGGGCAGAAGAATGAAAGGTCTCCACCCCATTTTTCTCATAGCCTTTTTCTAATTTTGCAGGCATAATTTCCACAAATTCCTGTTTGCTTTTCATGGCAGCTTTCCATGAAATTTCCGGAATATCAGAGATGTTTCTATCCTCCAAATTGGTTGCGAAATGCCTTAATTCCGTAGCTGCCAGCATAATTTTCTTGGGATCGCAACCCCTCAAAGCGCAAGTACCTCCATAAGGCAGTTCATCTGTTATGCCTACTTTCAATCCTTTTGACGCACAGCGATTGGCGATATTCATCCCAGCCATGCCCGAGCCAATCACAAATAAATCGTATTTCTTCATAATTATTTCTGACTGATTACTTTATAGCCTGTGCCGTTTATCGCAGCTTTAATCTCCTCACTAGTTACTTTTGATTGATCATATCTTACCGTAGCATCAGCATCTTCGTATCTTGCATCTACCTCCACTATACCGTTCAGTTTATTAACATCATTTTCTACGTGAGAAGCACAGCCATTACAGGTCATCCCTTTAATTTCGAAAGTAGCAGTTTCTAAATTATCACTTTCCATCACTATGTTCTGTTTTTGATCTTGAGAAGGATAAAACATCTCGGCATATAAAGGGAAAGCCATCATCACCACGACAAAAACCGTTACAATTCCCAGAAACTTCTTGCTTTGCCAAAAATTGGGTTTTTCGTCCTCCTCACAAGCACAAGCTATTTCCTCTTCCGTTCTGGGTTTCAATTTTTGATACCAGGCAAAAGCTAAAACCAGTATGGTCACTGCTATTAGATATGGTCTCAAAGGATCTAACCACGAAAATGTGGAAGCAATCCCAGATGCACCTGAAACCAGGGCTAAAACCGGGGTGATACAGCATATTGATGCTGCAATTGCAGATACTAATCCTGCCCCTAAAAGTTTTTTGTTATTATTGGATTCAATATTTGAGTTTTCCTGCGTAGTCATATCATTTCTTTTTTGTCACCAACTGTGATTTCCTGAAACAAGGGTTTTAGAAGCTCTAAATGTTCTTCATTAATTGCATAAAAAATGGTTTGACCGCTTCGTTTTCCTGTGATGATATTCCGGTCTTTCATTTTTCGGATGTGCTGAGATATTGCAGGAATACTCATTCCCAAAATATCGGAAAGATCACAGGGGCATAATTGGCCTTCTTGTTCTAAAAGGTAAAGTATTTTCAGTCTGACCTCATTACCGGCTAAATTCAGGATGCTACTCAGCTTACCGAATGATTCTTTGTTTTCTTCGAGATTTTCTTTGCATTGCTGAATTTGTACTTCATCAGCCAATACCCTTATACATGATTGATTTTTATCCATGGTTACTTTATTTGTACTTCCATAACGCATGCAAGTTAATGAAGTTCATTATTTAAGCAAATACTTAAATACAGTATTTTGATATAAGGCATATTGTAGCTATTCAATATTATTGACCGAATTAAGGTAGTTTGGGCACAATCACCACGCTTGCCAAGGGAGGGAATTGAGTTGATTTCTGCATCAATTTAATGATAGAACGCTTTAGTGATTTTATGCAAAAAGTATTGAAAAGCGATAATGAATGCATAAAAATACTATTTAAAATTGATGGTGTTCCATTGTTAGTTCTATCTCAAAAAGCCCCTTCCTTAATCCTTCCCCAAAAGGTAAGGAGATTGAAAGGCTGGTGCGTTTGATTTAATTTTTTACCACCCTGGGTAATTTACAGGTTTTTGAAATGATGGGCACAAGCGGACAAGGTTGCCTTCTTGACTAAACTGTGCTTAACGGTAAACGTGGAATTTAGATTATACTATTTTGAATAGGTAACCGGTACTAGTTGGGAGCTTCAGTTTGTTTTTTACTTTGAACTTGATAAATCATAAGTTCTCACTGCCTTTTGATAATAAGTATTTAAAATCTTCATTTGGTAAGATTTTAGAAACTATGAAAGAAGCTGTTTCCTTATTGATGATTTCTGATAAGGTGAGATCAAATATTTTTCCTTTCACCAATTGCTTCCAATTTTTCTGGTTTAAGGTCTTACTTAGTGCATTGAGTTCTTCTAATTCATTAAATAGTATTTCTTGACCAAGGCCCAGTATTTTGAGTTCTTTTATTACTTCATCAATGGAATTTTTACTTTGCTTAACTGTTTTTCTTTCTCTGGATCGTTGCCATCTACCTAGTTGCAATTCTCCTTTAATGGTAATTTGGTATGATTTATAATCGTTTGTTATGAAAGAAGACTTTAAAAGCTCTTGAATAATTTCTTTTAATTCATCATCACCTCTAGGGAGAGTAATTCCATTTCCTGCTAAAATCCACTGGACAGAATTTAGATTATTTCCTTTTAGATTATTTAATTTGAAAAGTATCAGATAAAGAATATCTTCAATATTAGGGTTTTCAATGTCAATTAAAGGCTCTCTTTTCAGAATGACATCTAAGTGAGGAAGTATCGATGAGAATTGATCTAAAAATTCTATCCTGTTATTTAAGGTTCTATTGATGTTATTACATTTATCTTGAAAAGTATCTTCTTTGCCTATATAGTGCCACCCTATAAATTTGTCAATGCCATAAGATTCATAATTATTCCATAACCAACTATCCGGATCAGAAAATGATTTGGTAAAAATAGTCTGCAATTGTTCATCTAAAGTATTTCTTTTCTCGATAGCATTTCTTAATCCCCGGTCACTTCTAATTTCCTTTTTGTATAACTCCTTTAAATGGTCAATCACAGGTGCTATTGATTCATTGAAATCTTGAAGGGATGATTTGATTCGAATATTTTGCATTTCCTCAGGTGTTTTACATGCTATTTATTCCGTTTTTTGGTGATGCGTTTTACCTCTTTATCGAAGTCAGATTCGAAATTTTTATCTTGGTCTACTCTGAATTTCTGGTATTCTTTTTCTGCTAGTTGTTTGGCTATCTGTGCTGAGATTTTACCGGCATCCTTTAAAACTTTGTAATCATTAAATTGTAAAAAGCCATCCAGTTTGCTTATCCAATCGCTCATTTTCATAGGGTTTTGTCTTTCTGCCTGAAGCTCAGCAAAATCTAAATACATGGTGACTATACGGTTGAGGTCTTTGAGTTCTTTTTCTTCTAAGTAATTCTTGGCTACTACTATATCGGTTTTAAGTACTTTTCCTTTTGGTGCGCTTTTCCAGGTGGTTAAGCCCATATGCGGTTTTTTAGCATCCGCTCTTTCTTTAATAATTTCAGCTGCGGTATGACCCGTAATAGCCCAATGGAGTTTGTTTTGCACTGTTTTGAAGAATGTCTGCGAGATTTCTGCTTTAGGATCGTAATCAATGCTACATTGAGCATAGATATCGGTGATTTTTTGGTAGAATCTTCTTTCACTTGCTCGAATCTCCCGAATCCGTTCTAGCAGCTCATCGAAGTAATCTTTACCAAATTGGGCAGAACCTTGTTTTAAACGTTCGTCATCCATAGCAAAGCCTTTGATAATGAATTCACGTAAAACTTTGGTTGCCCAAATACGGAATTGTGTACCACGCTGTGACTTTACTCGGTAACCCACAGAAATGATGACATCCAAGTTATAATACCTTACGGTGTTTTCTTGTGTTTTCCCTTTGATAGCGCCATGCGGACTGGTAGTTCGGAAATCCCGAACTACCACTTTCTCATCCAGTTCACCTTCTTCAAATACATTACTAATATGCTCCGATATTGTAGATTTGGCTTTTTCGAATAGCTCTTGCATACCTTTTTGGGTAAGCCAAACGGTTTCATCTTGTAATAAGACATCTACCTTTACTTCTCCCGCCTGAGAAACGTAGAGGAGGAATTCACTTTGGTTTGGGTTAAGGTTGTTGCTCATTTTTAATTTAATTCAAGGTCTTTCGTTTGGTCGTTAATCCAAGCTGAGGCTGCATTTTCATCTTGTTCTATTGCCATTTCTACTGCTTTTTTAGCTACTTCTAAAAGGTGTTCGAATTGCTTTTTGAGTTTGAAGCTTTCATTGATTTTATCTCTTATTTTCAATTGAGTGTTGGCATTTAAAAATTGATTGATATGACTAAATCCTGAAATTACTGATTTCAAATATATGAATTTTATATGAAGGCTAAACGTTTAGGTTTAGTCTTAGTGTTGATAATTGTATAAGTTTGTACAAGTCAATAAAGTATTAAAACTAAATCAATTCATCTTCGAAAATCAAGAAAGCAAATCACCGCAATATGACTTTGGTTCAGCCCTGAATGATGAGCTCTATGAGAATTTAAAGATAGGTCCAGGCTTTATGGAAAGGATAAAACCTTTGATTGCCCAAGGAGCTGATATTAATGCCCGGAATTCAGATAAGGAAACTATCTTTCAATCTACTGTAAGTTATTATAGTAAATTGGATCATGATGTAGTACGTTATTTGGTGAATGAAGCCGGAGCAGATATTAATGAGCATGATGATGAGTATGTTACCAGTTTGTATTCCCTGGCAATAAGTGAAGATCCTGAGCGGTTAAAATTATTTCTGGAATTGGGTGCTAATCCTAATACCATTACACCAGAGACTTTTGAGACTGTTTTGGATGATCTCGAATCACTTCATTATTCTGCCTATGAAGTTTTTGGACAGAAGGAGGAATCATTTTTGGAGGCTATTGAAATCTTAAAAGCACATGGTGCTAAAAGCGCTCATGAATTATTTACCACTGATCCAAAAGAATATCTTGCTGTTAATATGTTTTACCCTACATTTTTGGTTTCTAAATATGGGCAAATTCATGTGGAGGAGTTGACTAGTGATCCTGCCGTTTTAAAAGCGTTTGAGGCGTTAGAAAGACTCAAAAAGCAGTATGAAAATATTGATGATGATAAAGAGCAATTAGCGTTTTATAAAGGGGTTGTAGAGAATCATGTTCGGAAGATTAACGGGTTGTTGGAGGGTTTGGATGTTTTGGAGGAGGTGGAGGTTGTAAAATGAGGGATTATGAATTTGATTTAGGTACTTAAATATCCTATTAAAGCAAATCAAATGGAGTCTGCTTAATTATTATTTTTACTCAGTTGGTCAATATATTTCAAAATCATTTTTACTTGCTTGTCTTCTGATTTCAAAGGAATTATTTTCCCGATAATTTCATTTCTTTCTTCTTCTGGCATTTTTTTAAATGCTGTCAATACACCTGAATCTTTGAAAGTTTCTAAAACTTCCTTTTCTGTAATTTGCTCATTGGAAGTTTGTAAATAGAGAGTTACTGTTACCGTGTCGCCACCGCTTTTATTGATTGCTTTTCTAATGGTGCTATTTATAGAAATGAGTTTATCCTGATCTCCTATTTTTGCTAAGTTATGACTCTCTATTTTATAGTCGTCAATTGTCCCTGAAACCTTCATAGAGCCCCACTTCCCCACTATGTGTTTTGTGTTCGGAATTTGAATATGGTAAGTCCAAGCGCCTTTTCCTGGTTGATATTTTAATTCAAGTTTTTCGTCTTTAACTAATTGCTCCATTTTCTTGCGAATTATTTTGTAGGCTACTAAGCAAAAGCTAGGTAATTTAAGGTGTTATCAGAAAATCACAGGTAATCAACATTAAATCAGACATCATTGTTTTTGCACGCCATTTATTCGTTAGAATTGAAGAATGTTCAAGTTAATGGTACCGATTGAGATGGATTTCGGCTATTGGACTAGCTCGCATCTAATGGCTGGAAATCTATACTTAATCTTTCTCCCGAGGAGGAGACTGAGTAAGGGGTGTGAGTTTATCCCCCACTTTAAGGGATATTTTGAGAATTGATTATATAGAAGTTAGAGAGCTTGTTCCAGAGGAGATTAAAAGTTCAGTTTAAAATTTACCAATGCGTTTTGTTTCGCAGGAAGCTCGATTAGGAGAAGTTAAATTTTTAATATGTTAAGAGTGATTTATCAAAAACGGCTTTGATTTCGGTTTACAAATATTTTTGATTTGCCTAGTTGCATAAATGCAATAGCCTTGCATGGATTTAATCTCTACCTTTGTTTTAGTGAAAGTTTTATGCTACATATTGAGTTTTTATTTGATTGCGCTTTGCGGGATACCCTGCTCTGATGCTAAATCAATAAATAATGATCAAGAAATCACTTCTTATCGTGATTTAGTAAATGAAAATCAAAGCCATGAGCATAATCAGGAAGAAGATGCTTGTTCACCGCTCTGTGTATGTCATTGCTGCCATCTCCATTTCTTTCCTATAACAGAAATTCCATTTTCACATCCTGATCTATTATCAGGTTCTTATTCTCTCTATTATCAGGATTTCAGAACTATTGAAATCTTCGACTTCCTAAAACCTCCTCGTCTATAAAGCTTTATTCAACAGGACAGGTGCGCCCTTTTGATAATGATTGGCATTTAGAAATTGCCAAGGAGTACTACTATACTGATTGAATGATCAATTCCAAGAAGCCTTAACAGCTGGAAGATTCTTTTATTCTTTCAGCCTGAGGAAAATCTAAATGATTCATTAAAAATTGAAGGAAATAAACACCTCATCAAGCTTTAAATAGGGATTGGTGATGTCTATTGAGTTGGTCTCTAAGATGACCATTCAAATTAGATTGTGTCCATTTTCCTCTTTTTAAATAACTAATTAAAAGTCTTATGATTAATAAAATCATTTCTTTTTCTATAAAGAATAAATTTATTGTGGGTCTGCTCACTATGGCACTCATAGGAGTTGGAACATACTCCATGTACACGGTCAATTTGGGTTCTGTACCTGATATTACCAATAATCAGGTGCAAGTGATGACCGTTTCGCCTAATCTAGCCACGGAGGATATAGAACAGTTTGTGACTTACCCTGTGGAATTGGCTATGGGTAACTTGCCGGGAGTCAATGAAATTAGGTCAGTTTCACGGTTTGGCCTCTCAGTTGTAACCATCGTTTTTGAAGATGAGATGGGTACTTATTTGCCTAGGCAATTAGTACAGGAAAAGCTCAACGACTTACAGGAAACCATCCCTGATAAATTTGGAAGCCCAAGTATGGGGCCGATAACAACAGGCTTGGGTCAAATTTACGAATATACCATTCAGCCAGAGGAGGGCTATGACTCGGTATATTCCCCAATGGAGCTTCGAAGTATTCAAGATTGGATCGTAAAAAGGCAATTAACCTTACTGAAGGGAGTAGTTGATATTAACTCTTTTGGCGGGTATATCAAGCAATATGAAGTAGCCATTAATCCTGAAAAGCTTAATGCCATGAACGTAAGTATTTCTCAAGTTTATGAGGCACTGGCTAGAAATAATGTTAATACGGGAGGTGCCTACATAGAGAAAAACCACATGTCTAACTTCATACGAGGAGAAGGTTTAATTAGATCATTAGATGATATCCGTAAGATATCGGTGAAGACGGAAAACGGTATTCCTATCACTATTGGTGATGTAGCGGAAAAAGTGCATTTCGGAAACCAAGTGCGCTATGGTGCTTTCACGCAGGATGGAAAAGAAGCGGTTGGTGGAATTATCATGATGTTGAAAGGAGCTAACCCAAATAAGGTAATTCAGGATGTGAAAGACCGTATGGCAGAAGTGGAGAAATCGCTTCCTGAAGGTTTAAGCATCAATACGATTATTGACAGAAGTGATTTGATTTCAAGAACCACCGATACGGTTAAAACCAATTTAATAGAGGGGGCTTTAATCGTTATTTTCGCACTGGTGCTCTTGTTAGGTAGTTTACGAGGTGGAATAATCACCGCCACTACTATTCCGCTTTCGCTTCTATTTGCTTTTATTCTGATGAAGCAATTTGGTGTTTGGGCCAACCTTATGAGTTTGGGAGCCATTGACTTTGGAATTATCATAGATGGAGCTGTCATCATTATTGAAGGAACTGTTTATGAAGTACAAAAGCGGATTAGGTCTGGTAAAGTAAAATTTAATCAGGGCGTGATGGATGATTTGGCTTATGATGCTGGTAGCACCATGATGGGCTCAGCATTTTTTGGTCAAATCATCATTCTAATTGTATTTGCTCCCATTTTATTTCTCACAGGAGTAGAGGGTAAAATGTTCCAGCCAATGGCTTATACCTTTGGCTTTGCCATGATGGGTGCTATTCTACTATGCTTGACTTACGTACCTATGATGTCGGCATTATTAATGAAACCCATTCAGAATAAAAAGAATTGGTTTGGCAGATTTGAGCGAGGCTTAGAAAAGGTGAGCGATAAAATCATAAGCGCCTTTCATAATGCTTACCTCCCTTTATTGAATGGAGCTTTACGCTTCAAAATGCTGGTTATCATCTTTGCCGTTGCTTTACTGGGGGTGGCAGGTTATACATTTTCCAAAATGGGAGGCGAATTTGTACCTCAGTTGGACGAAGGGGATATTGCCATGCAGGCATTAGTTCGCCCCGGGAGTTCGCTTAGCGAATCGAAGAAGGTTTCAATTAAAATCGAGGAACTTTTGCTCGAAAATTTCCCTGAGATTAAAACCGTTACTGCTCGAATTGGTGTGGCAGATATACCAACAGACCCCATGCCAATGGACATAGCTGATATGTATTTAATATTGGAAAAAGATAAAGATCAATGGGTTTCCGCTAAGACAAAAAATGAATTGATAGCGAAAATCAAGGAAAAGCTCGAAACGCATCTTACAGGTGTGAATTTTGTTTTTACACAGCCGGTAGAGCTGCGATTCAACGAATTACTAGAGGGGGTACGGGAAGATATTGCCGTTAAATTATATGGTGATGATTTAGATATTCTTGCTAAGAAGGTACAGGAAATGGCTGAAATTATTGAGACAGTGCCTGGTGCTGGAGATGTTAATCCTGAACGGACATCAGGCTTACCTCAAATGACAGTGCGCTATAATCGCGATAAGATTGCGCAATATGGATTGGACATTCAAAAGCTGAATGAATATGTAAGCTCAGCCTTTGCTGGAGGAGTAGCGGGGGTGATTTTTGAAGGAGAAAAGCGTTTCGATTTAGTCATTCGATTTGATGAAGCCTACAGGCAAAGTATAGAGGATTTGCAGACCCTGTATATAGATTTGCCAGACGGTACGCAAGTACCCATTAAAGAGGTAGCAGACATTAGTTATGTGCCAGGACCCATGCAGATTTCACGCGATGACACTTATAGGAGAACTTATGTGGGCGTCAATACAAGAGGCAGAGATGTTGAATCTGTAGTGAAAGACATTCAAGCTAAGCTGGATGCCGAGCTTGACTTACCTCCCGGGTATTATATAAGCTATGGCGGTGAATTTGAAAATCTGGAGCGGGCAAAAAGTCGTTTGATGATTGTTGTCCCAATAGCGCTTTTCTTAATATTTGTACTGTTATACTTTGCCTTAAAATCCTTCTCGCAATCCATTATGATTTATATCGCTATTCCACTAGCTGCAATTGGGGGTGTTTTTGCTCTTTGGCTGCGAGATATGCCCTTCAGTATTTCAGCAGGGGTAGGCTTTATCGTACTATTTGGGGTAGCCGTTTTGAATGGGTTGGTATTAATCAATCGGTTCAATTCATTGAAAGAAGAAGGTGTTACAAGTATTAGAGAACGAATTTTAACAGGAACCAAAGAACGAATCAGACCAATTATGCTTACTGCAACAACCGATATTTTTGGATTTTTACCGATGGCATTTTCTGCCTCCGCAGGAGCTGAAGTACAGCGGCCTTTGGCCACAGTAGTCATTGGAGGGATGCTTACTGCCACGATGCTTACGCTGGTAGTATTGCCAGTGCTTTACACTTTTGTTGAAGGAAGAATTGACAGGAAAAAAGGACTAAGATCACCAAGTGTCAATGTTATTATTATACTTATCATTTGTGGAGGATTATTTGGTTTGTCAAGCTCAGGCCATGCACAAGGTGTTCAGCAAGATTCGTTTAATGAAATCACTTTAGATGAGGCTAAGAAAAAGGCGGTCGAGAATTATCCTAAAATCAAATCGGCAAAACTGGAAATTGAAAAGCAACTAGTACTAAAGAAAACAGCTTGGGATTTGGGGAATACTCAGATTTTCACAGGAAGAGAAGAAGCGGGCAATGGTTCCAATGGAGTGTATACAAGCATTGGGTTTCAACAGCAAAATATTGATGTTTTTGGTGTGGCCTCTAAGCGAAACCTTCAAAAGGAACAGGTGGTATTAGCAGAAAAAGCACTTGGGCTATCCATTATTGAGCTGGAGCGCGAAGTAAGTACTGCCTGGGGAATGCTTTATGTAGCAAAAAATAAGTTTGAAGTTTACGATAAACTTGATTCTGTTTTTAGGGATATAGAGAGAGCGGCTAAAATCAGATTGGAAACAGAAGCTACTTCTAAGTTAGAATTTCTAGCAACAGCCAATCAGGCCAACAAAGTACATATTGAAAGAGAGCAAGCCTACAGAGATTACTTAAGTGCACTGCAACGATTGAATTTGTGGTTTGCTAATGACAGCCTATTTACCGTTGCCGATATCCCGACAGAGCGATTAGCCGAGCCACTCAATTTTGTAGCCGATTCAGTAAGAAGTCATCCATTATTGGATATTTCAGCACAAGAAGTGGAAGTTGCAAATGCAGTCATAAGAGAGAGGCGCTCACAGTTTCTGCCTAAATTACAAGGACAATATGGTAGGCAAGAAATTGGTGGCCAGTCTGGATTTTATACCTATCAGGTAGGGATAAATATCCCATTATTTTTTGGGCCAGAACTGGGTAGATCTCAATCTGCCAAAATTCAAAAGGATATTGCTGAGCAAAATTACCGGCAGGCTGAGTTGGAATTGAATAATGAATATAATCGTGTTCGATCGCAATACCTGAAGTGGTATAATTCATGGAATTATTATAATGAGGAAGCATTGCCTCTTGCTACTGAACAGCGAAAAGGTGCTATTGCAGCCTACAGAGAAGGAGCTATTGACTATGTTTCTTTTCTACAAAATATAAAAGATGCGATAAGTATAGAAGTGGATTCATGGAATGCTTTCGGTAAATACCTGGAGAGTCGCTATCAATTAGAATATTATTTAAAAACATCAAAATAAGTCATAAAATCATCAGATTTATAAAACATAAAGCAATGAAAAATCAAATTATATATATTCTGGTATTCTTCTTTTTCGGAACAGCAATTACAGCTTGTGGCAGTAAATCAACTGGAATAGAAAATAAAACAAAGGATAAATCAGCAGAAGAGGCTGGACAAAAAGAAGCGGGAATGTCTGTTTTACATCTTTCCAATCTTAAGTTTGAAAGCCTTGAGATAAAGGTGGATTCCATGCCTAGCCGCAACCTATCTGGAATTGTAGAGGCAAATGGACATTTAGAAGTTCCTCCACAGCATGAAGCTACCGTTACTGGCATATTAGGAGCCAATGTAACAAGTATAAAAGTGATTGAAGGAGATAAGGTTAAAAAAGGTGAAGTATTGGCTTTCTTGTCACACCCTAATCTCAGCAATCTTCAAAGTAACTATATACAAGCTTATAGTCAATTCCAGTATCTTGAGAAAGAGATGCAAAGACAAAAGCGCCTTTATGAGGAGGAAGTAGGCTCAGGAAAGGATTATCAGCAGACCTTGGCTAATTATCAAGCTGTGAAAGGAGAAATAAAGGGCTATGAAGCTCAATTAAAGCAATTGAGTTTAAATATAGAAAGCATAAAGGAGGGTGAGATTTATCAATATGTACCTCTTGTCAGTCCAATAAATGGGTACATAGAAAAAGTCAAAGTTCAGATCGGCCAATATGTTGAGCCTCAAACTGAAATGTTCATGATTGTGAATACAGAACATGTTCATGCGGATTTGATGGTGTTTGAAAAGGATGTTCATAAAGTGGAGGTAGGCCAACAAATGAAATTCTCGGTTGCTTCAGTGCCAGGTGCAAATTTGACTGCTAAAATTTATTCTGTGGGTAAGAAATTTGAGCAGAACCCAAAAGCGGTACATGTTCATGCAGAAATTGAGCAGAAGGAAAATTTTTTAATCCCCGGTATGTATATTAATGCTAGAATTGAAACTAGTAATAAGCAAGCCATAGCATTACCAGAGGAAGCCATTATTGAAGAAGATGGAAAGCCTTATATTTTCCTTGCAGAAAAGCTTCAAAAAGACGGTGAAACAGAATGGACTTTTCAAGCTGTGGAAATACGAACTGGGTTGAAGGCAGATGGATGGGTTGAGATAAAACTTCTGGAGCCACTTCCAGCAGGGGCGCTAGTCGCATGGAGTGATGCTTACTATTTGATTTCAGAGATGAATAAAAGTAAGGCTTCTCATGGACATTAGATTGAATTTCAAAATTTTCAGAACATGCGGTTTTGTATCAGTTAATATTTAACAAAATATGAATAAGAGCACTTTTAAAATACATAAAATGGATTGCGCCTCTGAGGAACAGATGATTCGAATGAAGCTAGAAAGTTTAGAAGAGGTTAAGCAGCTTGAATTTGATATTCCCCATCGACAATTGCAGGTATATCATAGTGCTGAAATTGATGGCATTCAAAACGCCCTAGCCGAACTTCAACTGAATGAAAAATTAGTAAACACCCAAGAAGCAGACTTGCCAGAAATTATTGATCATACGCAGCAGAGAAAAGTACTTTGGTGGGTGTTAGGAATAAATTTAGTCTTTTTTGTAATTGAGATGACTACAGGCTGGATTTCAAGCTCTATGGGCTTAGTTGCTGATTCCTTGGACATGCTAGCAGACTCTATTGTTTATGGGCTTAGTTTATTGGCAGTTGGTGCTGCTGTTGCTAGGAAAAAGAAAGTGGCAAAAATAAGTGGCTATTTTCAAATGGGCTTGGCTCTTTTAGGTTTTTTGGAGGTATTGAGAAGATTTTTTACTGAAAGTGGAACACCTTTGTTTCACTGGATGATTATAATTTCAATCCTAGCCCTAGCAGGAAATTTAGTGACACTTTGGCTAATCAATAAAGCAAAAAGTAATGAGGCTCACATGCAAGCGAGTAGCATTTTTACCTCTAATGATATAATTGTGAATGGCGGTGTGATTTTGGCGGGTGTACTGGTGTATTTATTAGAGAGTAAATGGCCAGATTTAGTAATTGGTGGAATAGTTTTCACCTTTGTGATTCGAGGCGCAATAAGAATCTTAAATCTTTCAAAATAATTATGGGAAATAATAACGAACATTCACACGATCATTCTGAAGGCAATGTAAAAGTAGCCTTCTTCCTCAACCTCGCATTTACGATAATTGAAATTATTGGTGGGCTGTACACCAATAGTTTGGCTATTTTATCTGATGCCTTACATGATTTGGGAGATAGCTTGAGCTTGGGCCTATCCTGGTATTTTCAAAAATTGTCCAAAAAAGGCAGAACAATGACCTTTTCGTTTGGATATAAACGATTTTCCCTATTAGGTGCTATAATAAATTCCATAGTATTAGTGGCAGGCTCTATATTTATCTTAACTAAGGCAATTCCCGGTCTTTTCAATCCTGAAGAAACCAATGTGGAAGGAATGCTGTACCTTTCTATACTGGGCATTATCGTGAATGGAGCAGCTGTCTTTAAACTGAGAAAGGGTGAATCTCTGAATGAAAAAGTAGTCTCATTGCACCTACTGGAGGATGTATTAGGATGGGTTGCCGTGTTTATAGGAAGTATTATCATGATGTATTTTGATGCTCCATTTATTGACCCATTACTTTCTGTATTAATATCCTTATTCGTGCTATACAATGTCTATAAGAATCTAAAAAAGAGTTTGCTCGTTGTAATGCAAGGAATTCCTTCTGATGTATCAATTGATAAAATACGGAAGAAATTGGAAGTGATTGATGAGATTAAAGATGTGCACGATTGCCATGTGTGGTCTTTGGACGGAAATTATCATATTATGAGTATTCACATAAGATTGAAAGAAGATTTTAGATTATCGGAGCTTTCAGAGATCAAGAAAAAAGCTCGTAATGAATTAAAGGATGAATCTGTTAATCATATTACGATTGAAACTGAAAGCATGGAGGAAAATTGTGAGTTAGATGATTGTTAAAGATCAAGAAATGAAAATAAGGGAACTGGAAAAGAATTTACAGGAAAAGAATATTAGACCAACGGCTATGCGTCTGTTGGTCTTAGAAGCCTTGCTAGATCAAGAAATTGCCATTAGTTTGACTGATTTGGAAAAGGAGGTGGAAAAATCTGATAGAGTGACCTTATTTCGCACGCTTAAAACATTTCAGGAAAATGGGCTAGTCCATAGCATTGATGACGGTACAGGTGCACCCAAATATGCATTATGTGAAGATGGTTGCAAATGTGAATTAGAGCGAGACTTACATGTCCATTTTCATTGCAAGGAATGTAATGAGACCATTTGCCTACCTAAATATAAAATCCCAGAGATTAGTTTACCACAAAAATTCATATCAGAAGAGGCGAATTTGGTAGTAAAGGGTATTTGCGGGAAATGCGCTAGTTGAGTTGTAAATGGATTGTTAATAGTGGGTAAGCTTGAAAAATTTCAAACTTTAATTATACTTTTGGCCGTATGCCTAGACTTGTTCATAGAGCAATTTGAAGAAATAATATAAAGCATTTTTACTTTCCAATAATTGCAATTCCACTGCATTGAATTATCCTGTATTTTCGTTCAAAAAATATTTTGATATGAATTTCAATACATTAATGCCTGAAAGACTCAAAATTTATTACTGCAAAGAATTGGAATTATATAGGGAATACTTAAATAAAAAAGAATTGCCAAAAGCCTGGCAACAGTTAGAACGGGCTCATGTCTTAGGCCAGCCCTATCCTTTTCAACATTCCGAAGTTCATTGGTTGATGTTAAAATTTGGCATAAGAATAAAAAGCACTAAAGAAATTATTGGGCAGATACCTAGATTACTTGTAGGGGGTGTGAAATCTTTTGTGGGAAGGATTCCTGTGGGGAATACAGGGGGAGCTAATGTTCCTCCGTTGCAATCCATGCCAATTGAAAAAGATATTCTAGATATTATTGATAAAGTAAAAATAGAAAGTAAGGCTTCCTAATAATGTCATTGGATTAAAATGATGCTTTAAGGGAGTAGAGATATGTATATTGTGCAATGCTACATTCTTTTGTCTTTTGAATTAAACGAGATGAGATTAAACATTTCTCTCATTCGTGACCTTACTCTGTTTCCATAGAGATTCTCCAATTCATCAGGATTTAAGTTGGTTGTAGCATGTGTAATCATTCCTCTGGTTGTGAAAAGACTGTAACGGTTGAGGAGGATTTCGGCTATTGTGTTGGTTTCATTTCCAAAATGTTTGATGGTGGATTCTAGGCCTAGATCATCAAGACAAAGGGTGCGAGGCACCATTTGGTCTTGGTAGCGTTGGAAGTGGGCTTTTGAGTATTTATTGATTAGGGAAAAGCCATGATCGAGAAATTCGTAAGAAATTTCTCTGGTTGATTTGACCGGGTATTTATGGACTGAGTGGAGGAAATGTCGGAATAGCATCATGAGGGTTGTTTTGCCGCAGCCTACTGGTCCTGTAAGGAGTAATCCTTTTCTTGTTGAGATTTTGTAGTTTTTGCAGATCTCTTCGTCTTCATAGAAATAGGCTAGTATTTTGAAGATGGTTTCATGATCGGCCTCACTGATTTGAAAGTGGTTACCGAATTCTGATTGGCCTGCTTTGAGGAGGAATTCAAGGCATTTTTCGAATTGGAATTTGGTGGAGGAGTAGTTTTTAGGTTGATTGTCCATTTTTAATAACTAATTCTATTTTCATCTTTTAAATCTTTTTGTTGTGCTTTCTTCCTCATACTTTTTCTTGATAAAAAGTATCCGCCAGTGGTCGGACGAGGAGCAAAAGGCATGGTGAAAAGATGCTACTACCCACAAGGCCAACTCTGGCTTGTCTGCACAAGCAGGCCCGCCATTTTAACAGTCCTGCCCGCTCTGGGGTAGTGCGCAAATGCTAAGCAAGTGCCTTAGTTTTCAGTTTTATTAATCAATTTTCACAATGGCACATCATAGCTTTTATTTTCATCGTTGTGGAGTTTGCCGGCTGCGTTTTTTTCTTCTTGGATGTTGTTGAATTTTTTAAAATTCAAGAGCCAGTTTCGGACTGCTGCTTTCCAATCTTTCATGGGTGATTTTGAACCCACTTTCCAGCCTTTGGCGGAATAGTAATTGTAAAATTTCTCGACCTCCACGGGAGCGAAGCGAAGCGGTATTGAATACTCTTCAGTTTGCTGCTCAAAGAAGGGTTTTAATTCTTCTTTTGATGGTGGTGTGAAACGCGAATCTTTTGATGATGCGTTTTTGCCAGAATCCGAGACTGGAGCTGAAGTTCTTGAATTTGTGCTGCTTTTAATTTTTCCTTTTTTTTCTTCTTTAAAAATTTCTTGCTCATTATATATATTGTTTATACTGTTTATATAGTTTGTATTGTTTAATGAAGGGTGCACTACTTGGCCCACTACTTGGCTCAGTACTTGACCCACTACTAGGCTCACTTTTGCACCTCTTATTTTGCTTAACTGGTGCAGTACTAGGGTCACTACTTGGCCCTAAATTGCACATGTTAACCAAGCTGCCTCGCACCGGATTTTTCGATGGTTTGTATTCAATAAACCCCATCTTTTCCAGATCTCTTATGCACTTTAAATAGGTGCGTTTAGAGCCTATTTTTGACACTTCCATTACTTGATCTCTGTTGATTGAAATGGGATTATTGAAGTGATTCAAATTCCACATGGTGAAAAGTCCAAAATACAGGCTTACATGAGTAGGATTCATGTCATCTGTCTCTTGAATTTTGTCGATTGCGAGGAGGAACTGGTGAATAAAATTCACCGGTTCCTTTGTTGATTTTTCATGAGTATCCATCAGTTTATTTTGTTTTGTTCCAAAATGCTGTGAATGTCCTGAGAATCGTAGTATAAAACCCCACCCATTTTAGTGAAGGGCAAGGTGCCGTTTACCCTGAGGTTTTGAAGTGTTCCTGGACTAATGCCCAAGAGTTTTCTAACCTCATCTGATTTCAACCATTTTTTGGTTGAAACTCCTTTTTGCTCTGAAAGGAGCTTTTTGAACTCGTCCACGAGTTCAAGTTTGAATTCTCTTAAGTCGTCTGTTGTGATAACTTCTGCTGCCATAAATTTTAGTTGTTTTTGTTGTCACGGCAAAGCTGCAAAAAGAAGGAATGCAAAAACAGTTGCAAAGGGGTTGTGCAACCCCCTGCAACCCCCTTCAATTTGCTTGAAATAGCGATTTTAGCAGAAAAAAAATTTAAATTAATTTAAAGATTTATCTTTTTCGGCTTTTTCTACCAGGGTTTCCATTATTTCCTGAACATTTTCAATGGTGGTATTTTCAGGAGAATAGATTTTGTTTCTCAAGCTTTTTTTAGAAATGTCTCGTTGGGTTTCCGTGGAGAAATTTTCGCAAATGAAGTCTACAAGCTTACCAGTATCTTGTGGAGCGATAATATTAGATTTAGCCATGAGTTTCATGAGGTAGGCAAGTTGTGCGACAGAAAGAGCGCTGTAAATTTTGTTGTGATTTTTTTGATGGTACTGATTTATTTTAATTCGATTTTCAAAGTGAATGGCTAACTGTTTTCGCTCTTTGAAATAGTGTAGTTCCTCTTCAATCCAAAGACCTAGACCTTCTTTTAAAGTTTGAGTGCCTTGCTTGAATGCGAACCCAGGTTTGATCTGCGATTGATTGATAAGCTTTTTGAATAATTTGAGTGTAAGTAATTGCTCATGGTAGTTTGATTTTGATTGATATTGCTTTTTTATTCGTATTGCCAGATATTGGTACATGTCCAAGGCGTTGAAGTTAAGATAGATCAAGATGTTAATAATTTGTTTCTCGAGCTTTAGACCGGTCACTTGAGACGAGACAACAAGATAAATTTCATCAATGAATGTTTTGCAATAGATTAATTGACGGTAGGTAGAATCCTTGGGAGAGTTAAGGTAAGTTTTTATATGATCCTTGATAATACTGACAAGGTTTGGATCTAAATTCTTATTAGCACCAATTTCTTTAAACTTAAGAAGTTTATGCTGAAGAGTGGCCTGGAAGCTGAGGAAATAAGCGGCAGGGATTGTATTATCTTGATTGAAATAATCCTTAAAGTGTTTCTCAATAAAGGTCAGCAATCTCATTATACACTTTAACGTATGAATGGACAGATTTTTAGTGAGGTCATTTCCCTCTATCTCAGCTTGGCCTTCTACATGATGATGACCAATTAATTGTGAGATTTCATTCGAGAGGAGGATCAGCTTGTTTTGGTACAGCTGAATCTGGCGTTCTATGATCTTATCTTTGTGGTCGCTGAATACTAGCATCATGAGTGCTTGCTGTATTCTCTCCAGTTCTTTATCTAGATCTATTTGCCACTGATCGAATTCAGATTTTGAAAGACAGCTGCCCTTATTTACAGGATTGATATAATTTGATACAATATAATCAAACAATTGTAATTCATATCTCACTTTTCACTAAGGTTATAGTTTTAAATAGTTTTGTTCAAAAGTGGGGAGTAATGGTTCTGTTTGACTGAAATATTGGTTCGTTTGTATGTATTTATGTTAAATCACAATTCAAAAATATACGATAGTAGTTAAATAACAATAAATTAAAATATTTAATATTATATTTATTGTGCTCTTAAATCAAAAAAAGGCAGATCAATCTGCCTTTTTTACTAATTTATTGGTGCTAAGCCTTTTCTTAAGTGCCGCCATATCAGTTCCAATTTTATTCTCAACTACCTTGGCATAAATTTGAGTATTGGCCAGTTTTGTATGGCCAAGCATCTTGCTCACCGTTTCAATAGGAACGCCATTGGTTAAAGTCACCGTTGTAGCGAAGGTATGACGAGCGATATGGAATGTTAGCTTTTTCTTGATTTCGCATAGGTCAGCAATCTCTTTTAGATAGGCGTTTGTTTTTTGGTTGGAAGCTGCTGGAAGTAGAATACCTCTGTGTTGAGCTTGCGGATTGTCTTTATACTTCTCCAATATTGCTTCGGCTTGAGGTAGTAATGGAAGAAATACTTTGTTAAAAGTTTTCTGTCGGTGGGTTGAGATCCATTTCTCGCCATCCATTCCAATTATGATATTTTCCTCGGATAAGTTGGCTACATCTATAAAGGATAATCCTGTATAACAGCTGAACACAAAAATATCCCGTACTTGCTCTAACCTTCTTCCAAAATCCTTTTCTTTAATTTTGGTTAATTCTGCTTCGGTTAAGAATTCTCTTTCAACTCTGTCGAATTTTGGAGTGAAATTTCTAAATGGATTCTTCTCAATCCACTCAATTTTCAATGCGAGATTGATCAGCTTTTTAAAGCGCTCCATGTGTTTCATCACTCCATTGTTAGAAAGTGGGTTGTGATGGTCAATGGGCTTGGATGTTCTCAAGTAATATTCGAAATCAAAAACGAATTTACTGGTGATGTCTTTTAATTTGATGTCATCCGTTTTATGCTTGGCTGCTAAAAATCGTTTTAAATAATTTTCTGTTGCACCATAGTTTTTCAAGGTACCTGGAGCCAAGGTATTTTTCATTTTTTCTTCGTGGTAAGCGAGAATATCTGAAAGATAGTTGTCCTCTGAAGGACCATTTCCTAAAAACAGGTTTTTGATATCCTTTGAAGAGATGGAAGGGTTTTGAATAATATGTTCACGATAGATTTCAGACAGATTGAATTTTATTCTGTCTAGGTGATTACATATTCTTTTGAGTTCGATTGTGTTGCTCTTTGGAAAGCATTTTTTTGAATCCCAATGTTTCTCATGGATGGACTGTTGAGAGGAAAACTCAGCTCTTTTTCCATTTACATTAATACGAACATAGATGGTTCTGTTTTCTTTAGAACCTCTTGCTTTTCTGATTAGAAACGAGATGTTAAATGTACTTTGCATGTCAGTAATTTTAGGTTAAACATTACCTATTGCTCAAAATGAGCACTGACACAAAAGCAACTAAATAGTATTAGCAGCAGACAACAACAGTAAACTTAAAATAAAAGTGTTCACCAGCCAAATTTTGGTGTTCACCGAATTGTTCACTCGGCAAATGCTTTTATTTGGTATTATTTGAAAACAAATAAAATAAAAAACCCCTTAAAACTGAATTTAAGGGGTTTTTGTGAGTGTTTAAACTCTAATAGTCGGGGTGGCAGGATTCGAACCTACGACCTCCTCGTCCCAAACGAGGCGCGATACCGGGCTACGCTACACCCCGAGATTTTTTGTTAATCTCCTAATTCTATTAAGAACTCTTGCGGAGAGAGGGGGATTCGAACCCCCGGTACGCTTTAACACGTACGCATGTTTAGCAAACATGTGGTTTCAGCCACTCACCCACCTCTCCGGGTTTTTAACTCAAATCCCCTCCTCGTTTCCGAAAAGTGATGCAAATATAAAGGAAGTTTTCCGTCTCTACCAAATCAGAATCAAAATAAATCTAACTTTTTTTAGAGATAGTTTTCATCCTACTGTAAGCCAGTAAATTAATTCCTCAATATTTTCAACTCCATTTCTCAATATCAGTTCAATCTAGCTTAGATACAGGAATAGCACTGAATTTCTTATGGTATTCTCAGAAAACTATATTAATCCAGAAAATATATAACAAGGCCATCTTTATTCCGTTTTAAAAATCTTAGAAGTAATTCAATGTTGCCCTTTACGATTGCTTTTATATTTTTGTAAAAATTAAAATCTATGACTTGGATTCACTCCCTCGGGGCGGAAGAGATTATTTTTATCATCATTTTTTTAGTGCTCTATTTGGCTTATACCTATAGGGTTTTCACGGTAGCCAGAAGGGTTGGACAGGCCTATTCTAATATCTTACCGAAATTTCTTTTAAGATCAGCTATTTTCACGCTCTTGATTGTTGCGCTTCTAGGACCTTCCTTTGGAGACGACAAGAAAGAAATTAAAGCCGTGGGGAAGGATATTATGATATCCGTTGATTTATCCGCTTCCATGGATGCTAATGATGTAGCACCTTCCAGACTAGAAAAAATAAAGTATGAATTGAAAAATATTGTGGATGCTTTCAATTCTGATAGAATAGGTTTAATTATATTTTCTTCTGAAGCGTTTGTGCAGTGTCCACTCACGTACGACCAAAATGCGTTGAATTTATTTATAGAAACGCTGAATACTGGTTTGGTGCCTGGTAGCAGTACAGATTTTGGTAGTGCGTTAAATATGGCACACGAAAAATTGACTTCGGAAGCGGCGCCCTCAAGTCAACAAAAATCTAAAATCATTATATTAATCAGTGATGGTGAAGATTTTGGAGATGATACTGAGGGTGCTGTATCTAAAATCAATGATTCAGGAATCCGTTTATTCTCCCTAGGAGTAGGTACAGAACAAGGTAGTAAAATTAGAACTAGAAGAGGTTATAGAAAAGATAAGAGCGGAAATGATATTGTTACCAAGCTGGATTCTCGTTCATTAGAGAATTTGGCTGACCAAACGGATGGTGAATATTTTGAAATCAATAAAAATAAGAATGAAGTGGGTAGGTTGATTTCAACAATTAATGCCATTGAAGGGGAATTAAAAGATGCCAAAACTGTTGATGTATCAGCCAACAAGTATTTTTATTTCTTGATGGCTGCTATCATCTTATTACTCTTAGATTTAGTGACCACACTTAAAATCATTAAGATATGAAAAATATTGTAATCATATTTATTGGGGTATTAACTTCTTTTCAAGTATCAGCTGTTGACCCTGTTGGGAAAATAGCCAAGGCAAACGCAGCAAAGGAGAGAGCCGAAGAAGCATTTTCTATAGGCAACTTTGAGAAGGTAGTAGAGCATTACACCTACCTTTTGGATTCATTGAATTATGAGAGAGCCCTGCGGCAGAATTAAACAGGGCACATGCTTATTTTCAATTGAAGGATACAGTTAATGCTTTTGATGCTTACAGAAGGGTTGCGGATGCTTCAAATCCTCAGTTAAAATCAAAAGCGATGTTGCAAATGGGGAATCTTTCTGAAATGCAAAAAGAGTATGAAAGTGCACTTTCTTTTTTTAAGGAAGCTTTAAAAGCGGATCCTACTAATGATAAAGCACGCTACAATTATGAGTTATTGAAAAAGAAAATGCAGGAGCAAGAAAAGCAGAACCAGGATCAGAATAAGGATCAAAATCAAGACCAAAAAGATCAAGAAAAACAGGATCAGAAAAATAAAGATCAGCAGAATAAAGAAAAACAAGATTCTGAAAACCAGAAAAAAGGAGAGAATCAGGAGAAAAGTCAGGAAGATCAGAAAGCTGAAGATCAGCAGCAAAAGGAAAATGCTGAAAAACAGGATGGAGAACAAAACGATCAGGAAAAAGGAAAAGAGCAAGAGCAGCAAAAGCAAAAAGAAGGTGAAGAGCAAAAAGAGGGAGAAGAACAGGAAATGAGCCCTAGCACCAAACAGAAATTGGAAGAGATGAATATTTCAGAGGAAAAAGCACAAATGATTTTGGAAGCTTTAAGAAATAAGGAATCTCAATATTTTCAACAACTAAGAAAAAAGGCTACCAAAAAGCAAGATTCAGGAAAACCAGATTGGTAATCTGTATTCTGGTTTTATCTAAGGCTTTTTTTAATTAATTTTACATTGAAACGACTAAAATAAAATAATAATGCAAGAAGTATATATTGTGTCTGCGGTAAGGACACCCATCGGAAGTTTTGGAGGAAGTTTAGCTAGCTTGAGCGCTATAGATTTAGGCTCTGCAGCAATTAAAGGTGCTTTATCCAAAGCCAATGTAGATGCTAAGGAAGTGAATGAAGTATTCATGGGTAATGTAGTATCTGCTAATTTAGGTCAAGCTCCAGCTAGGCAAGCTGCTATAGCTGCTGGAATTGGGTTTAACGTTCCTTGTACAACCGTTAACAAAGTATGTTCATCAGGTATGAAATCTGTTATGTTTGGTGCCCAAAGCATCATGCTAGGTCATGCAGATACTATCGTAGCAGGAGGAATGGAAAGTATGTCTAATATTCCCTACTATATTCCAAAAGCTCGCTACGGCTATAAATATGGTAATGGTCAATTGATAGACGGATTATTGAACGATGGTCTTTGGGAAGTATATAACAAATTTCCAATGGGAAATTGTGCTGACAATACCGCCAAAGAGATGAAAATTACTCGAGAGCAACAGGATGAATATGCTATCAATTCTTATAAAAGAGTAGCCAAAGCAACCGAAGACGGAAGTTTCAAGGAAGAAATAGTCCCAGTTGAGGTTCCTCAAAGAAAAGGTGATCCATTAGTGATCTCTGAAGATGAAGAATACAAAAATGTAAGATTTGAAAAAATCCCTTCTTTAAGACCCGTGTTTGCAAAGGATGGAACTGTAACGGCAGCAAATGCATCTACTATTAATGATGGAGCGTCTGCATTGGTATTGATGAGCAAAGAAAAAGCTGATGCTTTAGGCATTAAGCCAATTGCTAAGATCAGAGGATTTGGTGATGCTGCTCAAGATCCACTTTGGTTTACTACTGCGCCTTCTTTAGCTATTCCTATTGCTATGAAAAGGGCAGGGGTAAGCAAAGAAGAAGTGGATTTTTATGAAATCAATGAGGCTTTCTCTGCGGTAGCTATTGCTAATAATATGGAATTAGGCTTAGATCCAGAAAAAGTGAATGTATTTGGTGGAGCTGTTGCGCTGGGTCATCCACTAGGAGCTTCTGGTGCCAGAATCATGACAACTTTATATTCTGTATTAAACCAGAAAAATGGTAAAATCGGAGTAGCTGGTATTTGCAATGGCGGTGGCGGTGCTTCTGCTATTGTAATTGAGAAAATGTAAATCAAAAATTCTTGCTTAGTGATCTTTCTGTCATCTAAGAATTCAAGAATTTAATCGACTTTTTAGTCATCCTATAATATTTCAACAGCTTGTAAGTTATCTTTACAAGCTGTTTTTCATTAACCCTATTTTAAATTTGTACATGCGATCCTATTTTCTGATTTTTTCTCTTGTTTTCTTATCATGCTTTGCTGCTAATGCACAGAATTTACAAAAAATAACTAACTATTATGATAGTGTTGAAAACAAGAAGACTAAAGAAGTTTACTTCATAGCCAATGGAGATAGTAGCCAAATAGAAGGGGATTATAAAAAATATTACGAAAGTGGTGAACTCATGGCAAAAGGCTCTTTTGAAGACGGTCAAGAGGAAGGTCTTTTTGAAATGTTTTATCCAGATGGAGAGCTGATGCGCACCACTGAATTTGCTGATGGGAGCCGAACAGGAAAGACTGTGGTTTATGGTAAAGAAGGAAATATTCTCCAAGAGGCCTATTTTGAAGATGACACATTAAATGGTAAACTAAAACTGTACTATCCAACTGGTCAATTGAAAAGCGAAAGTGATTTTAAAGATGGTAAACCTGATGGAGAGGTCTTGGAGTATTTTGAGGATGGTGCTTTAGCGCAAAGAATTAGATATAAAAGTGGTGAGCCTAATGGCTTAACTGAAAGTTATTACCCTAACGGGAAAATGAAAACGGAGGAACATTATGTTGATGGTAAGCTAAGTGGTGAATTTAAAACCTTTTTTGAAAATGGACAGTTGGAGACAGTTTTTGAAAATCAGAAAGGCGTAAAAACCGGAGAGTTTAGAACTTATGATCGAGAAGGTAACTTAATTTTAATTGGTTTTTATAAAGAGGGGAAATTAGAGGGTGAAAATACTTCTTATTATCCTAATGGAGATGTGAAAATTGAACGAAACTATAAAGAAGGTTTTTTATCCGGGGAATTCAAGGAATATAATCAAGACGGGAAGCTAAAAACTAAAACTATCTATTCAAATGAAGCTAAGGATAGGGAAGTGGAGGCGCATTGGGGAAATGGAGAGGTAAAATCAAAGAAATATTTTAAAGGTGACCAGCCTTTTGGAGAGTGGGAGTTTTATAATGAAAATGGAGGATTGATAAAAATTGAAAATTATAGTAATGGACAACTTCATGGTCCATACTCAGAATATTTTCCAGATGGAGATTTGAAATATGAAGTAAATTATCAGGCAGGTAAAAAGTCTGGATTAGAGATTTTATATTACCCAAATGGACAAGAGAAAGAAACTACCATCTTTAAATTCGGTAAAGCGCATGGCGAGCATTTTAAATACCATGAAAATGGAGAAGTGGCATTAAATGCTAAGTACGCTGGTAGTAAGAAGGTTGAAGAATGGAAATACTTTGATAAGGAAGGCGAATTGCTGAAAACGGAAATTTATTTCAACGATAAATTAAAGGAGACTAAAATGCCTGATAAACAAAATTAGATTTAGATTTTCTATTCTTACTTTATTAAAATCTTATGCAGCTTTTCCTACGCCAATTGCCAAAAGAACCCAAGCAGCAATCAGAAATAAACCACCAATAGGAGTGATAGCTCCTAATTTTGTAATTCCTGTTGCGCAAAGCACATATAAGCTACCGGAAAAAATAATAGTGCCTATCAAAAACGAATAAGATGCATAATTTAAAAATCTATGCTGAAAATGAATCATCAATATCCCTAAGAGAATCATTGCCAAACTGTGGTACATCTGATATTTAACAGCTGTTTCATAAGTTTCCAATCTTCCTGAAGCAGTTAAGCTATCTTTCAAAGCATGAGCTCCAAAAGCGCCTAAAACCACTGAAATAGCTCCTGAAATACTTCCAATTATGATTATTAATTTACTTGTCATGTTTTTTAAATTTATTAGTATTAGGTTATAAGCAATAAGTTTTAAGTTTAAAGGAACTAGAAAAACCTCGAGCTTCCAACTTCATACTTCCAACTCATTCAATTTCTTTCCCCAAATATCTTACTCCCAATCCTTACCATTGTGCTACCTTCTTCTATAGCTATTTCGTAATCTCCACTCATACCCATGGATAATTCCTTCAAATTGAGCTTTTCATCATTATATTGTTCTGCAGTTTTATCAAACAGCTTTTTCAAACTTTTAAATTCCCTTCTTATTTTTTCAGTATCATCTGTAAAAGTAGCCATCCCCATCAAGCCTTGCACTGCCACATGATTCATTTCTTTAAAGGCTTCTGAAGATAGTAGTTCATGCAATTCATCCTCGTCTAGGCCGTACTTATTTTCTTCCTCAGCAATGTGGATTTGAAGTAAAACAGGAATCACTCTGTCGATTTTTTTACCTTGTTTATTGATTTCCTTAAGTAAGCGAACACTATCTACAGAATGGATTAAATGAACAAAGGGTGCGATATATTTCACTTTATTTCTTTGTAAATGACCTATCATGTGCCATTCAATATCTTTGGGTAATACTTCAGCCTTATCGGTCATTTCTTGCACTTTATTTTCACCTAGTGCTCTTTGACCAGCATCATATGCTGCCATTAAATCTTCATTTGGCTTTGTCTTGCTTACGGCCACTAAATGGCATTTTCCTAAAGATTCTTTTACTGCCGATAAATTTCCCGCTATACTCATTGAATTTCTTTTATGATTTTTAATCAATAAATAATTAATAGTGACTTTATGATAAAGTTATTTTTATGTATTTTGAATGTTATATATTTGTCTATTGGACTATTATAAATAATTAATATCAAAGGTAAAAGTTTAAGTTTTTACATTGATTAAATTTTCAACTTTTAAGTATCAACCACATTATAAATGACACTTTTAGGAAACCTCATTAAACAGGGAATACGAATTCGAGAGAGTTTGGATCAGGATTTCACGCCCCCTTTTGAATTGCAAAAAACTGAATTTCGCAAATTGATTATTTCTGCCCGTAATACACAATTTGGAAAGGCCTATAGTTTCTCTGGTATTCTACATTCTTTAAAAAAGCATGATAACAATAGTTTTTATCAAGATTTTAAATCGCAGGTTCCAGTTCATGATTACAATAAAATGTATGAAAACTGGTGGCACAAGTGTCTTGAAGGGGAAAAAGATGTCACCTGGCATGGTGCCATTAAATATTTTGCATTAAGCTCGGGTACATCTGGTGCTTCTTCAAAACATATACCTGTCTCTTTAGAGATGGTAAAAGCCATTCAGAAAACCAGTGTTCGGCAAATATTATCACTTTCAAGGTATGAAGGTTTACCTTCTTCCGTTTTTGAGGGCGGAACTCTCATGGTAGGGGGAAGTACTGATTTACAGGATAATGGCAATTATGCCGAAGGAGATTTAAGCGGAATTACCACTTCACGAATCCCTTTTTGGTTTCAGCGTTTTTACAAACCTGGCAAAGCTATTTCCAGAAAAAAGGATTGGGAAGATAAGCTGGAACAAATGACCTTAAAAGCTAAGGATTGGAACATCACCATCATTGCTGGAGTGCCTGCATGGATCACCATTTTAATAGAAAAAATTATAAAGCATTATAATCTTAACAATATTCATGAAATATGGCCAAATTTTGAAATTTACGTTCATGGAGGGGTGGCATTTGAACCCTATAAGAAGGGTTTTCAAAAACTGCTTGGCAGGGATATTAATTACATTGAAACCTATTTAGCTTCAGAGGGATTTATTGCCTTTCAGGCTAACCAGGGAGTTGATAGCATGAGATTGGTGCTGAACAATGGTATTTTCTATGAATTTATTCCATTTACGGATAAAAATTTTGACGATGAGGGGAACATGGTGGAAGACCCTAAGACTTTAATGATAGATGAAGTCGAGGAAAATGTAGAGTATGCATTATTGATTTCTACTTGTTCAGGTGCATGGCGTTATTTAATAGGTGATACAATTAGATTTGTTTCGAAAGCCGATTCTGAAATTGTTATTACAGGAAGGACAAAGCATTTCCTAAGTCTTTGTGGAGAACACCTTTCTGTAGATAATATGAATCATGCACTTCTGGATGTTTCTACCGAAATGGGTTTTGATTTAAAGGAATTTACAGTTTTGGGTGTAAAGCATGGCTCTTTATTTGGCCATGATTGGTATGTAGGAACTGATAGTGCATCTGTTGATGAAACCATTTTAAGAGAAAAGTTGGACAATAGATTAAAAGAGCTTAATGATGATTATAGAGTAGAGAGGATTGCTGCTTTGAAAGATATTACAGTGAAAGTTTTGCCTAATAATGTGTTTATTGAATTCATGGAGCAAAATGGAAAAGTCGGAGGGCAAAACAAGTTTCCAAGAGTATTGAAAGGAGATAAACAAAAAGCGTGGTTGGATTATCTAGCTGAAAAAAGTATCAAATAAAGTATGTTTGCAGTTATCACCAAAGGTGTATTGTTTGGATTGCTGCTGGCTGTAATGTTAGGGCCAGTATTTTTTGCGCTTATTCAAAATAGCATAATTAAAGGTTTTAAGGCCGGGATTTATATGGCTTTAGGTATTGCAGTAGCAGATACTGCCTATATTTTCTTGATGTATTTCAGCGTAAGGCTTTTCGAAAATAATGATACCGTTTCAGTTTGGATGGGTGCTATAGGCGGTCTGATTATATTGGTTACAGGAATTTTGAGTCTGCGAAAAAAGAGTGTAAAGCAGGAAGAACAGAATGTAAACACACAAAAATCTAATTTCTTTAAGCAGTTTGCCAAAGGGTTTATTTTAAATGGGATAAATCCTTTTGTTTTGCTTTATTGGTTAGGTGTAATGACCCTAGTTACAAAAAGCTATGTTTATGATGATTATGAAGTCATTGTGTTTTTCTCGGCAATAATCGGGACTTTATTAATTACTGATTTTTCAAAAGTAGCACTTTCTCATCGATTGAGAGCTTGGGTGACACCAAAGAGGCTAAATATTATGAACAAAATAGTGGGTGTAGCACTTATATTATTTTCATTTAGGCTGTTTTACCACGCTATTGAACATTATCATTAATTGTTATGCAAAAACTATTTCTAACCCTTATCCTTGTCTTATTTCTATTCACTTTTGACACATTTGCTCAAAATTCATCTATTGCCGAAGCCTATAAACAGGATGTAAAAATCAGAAAAACCGGAATGGCTATTTTGGGTACATGGGCGGTTGGAAATATGATAACAGGAGCTATTGGAAGAAGTCAATCTAGTGGACAAACAGCTTATTTTCATGAAATGAATCTGATTTGGAATGTGGTAAATTTAGGGATAGCTGGAGCAGGATATTATTTCACTGCAACTGGTGAAATGCCAGAAAACGCCTCTGCCTTGTTGAATGATCAAGTTAGCTTTCAAAAAACTTTACTATTCAATGCGGGCTTAGATTTGGCTTATATAGCTGGTGGATTTTATTTAATGGAAAGAGCTAAAAGCACTACTAATAGACCTGAAAGATTAAAAGGTTATGGTAAATCTGTGATTTTGCAAGGTAGTTTCCTATTTGTTTTTGATATCATTTTGCACACTATCCATAGCAAACAAAGCAGCCAGATCTCAGATTTTTTAACTCATGTGCAATTAGGTCCCAATCAGGTTGGGTTTCTGATTGGGTTGTAAGTTCTCATTTTTCTTTTAGCACGTGCACAGACGAGATGCTTACGCTAGCTGTTATTTGTTATTGCAGTAAAAGAAAGCTGTATATTACTGGTTCAAGCATCCGCTTGAACCTTTTGTCTAACTTTAATTAAACCAAGCCCTTCAAATACAAATTAAATTCTAAAGATGTAATGGGTTTAAATTCATCTACTTCCAAGTCTTCTTTGATGTCCTCATCAAATTGCATTTTGGTCTTTTCAAGTTTTTTGTCGGGATGGACTATTAATTCCAATCCACTATAATCAATTGGATTGACTTGCACCAAAACAATATAATCATCAAAAACTCTTTTATAGTATTCGTGAACTACTGCGCTGCTTTTCATAACTTCTTTAGTAAAAACTGAACTGATTTATGTTTTGAAGGCACATGGCACACGCGACACGCGTGCGCCAACTGTGATGCTAATTCTTGGTAAATCCTTCTTTTTTCGCTACCTATTAACCGTCAGACGCATTAGGCGTCAGACCGAACAAAGCTTATACTGGTTCAAGCGTCTCGCTTGGACCATTTAAACTACAATATTCACAATTTTCTTAGGTACAATAATCATTTTCTTAATGGGCTTATCTTCAATCCACTTCTGCACTTTAGGATTTTCTAAAACAGCCTTTTCTATTTCCTCTTTTGGTGCATCCAATGCAAAAGTCATATTATCCCTGTGTTTTCCATTTACTGAAACAGGATAGGTATGCTCATCTTCTTTCACAAAATCGGGATTGAATGTTGGCCAGCCTGCTTCTGAAATACTTCCTTCATTACCCAATAATGACCATAATTCCTCACAAATATGAGGTGCATAAGGTGCTATAATTCTCACTAAATCACTTAATACCGCTTTGTTATTGCATTTCAATTCAGTTAAAGTATTTACACAAATCATGAAGGTGGAAACTGACGTATTGAATGAAAAATTCTCAATATCATATTCCGCTTTTTGTATAGCTTGATGCAATGCTTTTAAGGCTTTTTTGTCTGCTTCGCCTTCTTCTACTTTGAAATTTCCGTTCGTATCGTGGAATAGTCTCCATAATTTTTTCAAAAACTTTGCCGTCCCATCAATTCCATTGGTATTCCAAGGTTTAAATTGCTCCAAAGGACCTAAGAACATTTCATAAAGTCTCAAAGTATCTGCTCCGTACTTTTCAATCACGTCATCCGGATTGACCACATTATACTTGGATTTGGACATTTTTTCCACTTCCGCTCCGCAGATGTATTTTCCGTCTTCTAGAATGAATTCTGCATCAGCATGTTCAGGACGCCATTTTTTGAAAACTTCTAAATCTAAAACATCATTATGCACAATATTGACATCAACATGCAGGCTTTGAGTTTTATATTGATCCTTTAATCCATGTGACACAAATTTATTTTCGCCTTCGATTCGATACACGAAATTACTCCTTCCCTGAATCATCCCCTGATTAATCATCTTTTGGAAGGGTTCATCCACACTGATATAGCCTAAATCATATAGGAATTTTGTCCAGAATCTTGAATATAATAAGTGTCCTGTAGCATGTTCTGATCCTCCAATGTAGAGATCTACATTTTGCCAATATTGTTGCTTTTCTTCATCAACAAAAACATCCTTATTCTGAGCATCCATATAGCGGAACATATACCAGCTTGAACCTGCCCAGCCCGGCATAGTGCTTTTCTCCAATTCATAGCCATCTTCCGTTTTCCAATTTTTAGCTCTAGCCAAAGGTGGTTCTCCATCTTCAGTTGGTAAATATTTATCTACTTCAGGTAATTCCAATGGCAATTGCTCTTCTTCTAATAAATAAGGAATTTCATTTTTGAAATATACTGGAACGGGCTCACCCCAGTAACGCTGACGGCTAAAAATGGCATCTCTCATTCGATAATTGATTTTCGCATAGCCAATTCCTTTATCCTTCATAAAGTCAATAGCTTTCATTTGAGCATCTTTAATACTCAAACCAGTCAAGAAATCAGAGTTGATAATCTTTTCATGCTCATCCACTACCTCTACAATTGGCAATTCAAAATGCTCTGCAAATGCTTTATCCCTATCATCATCAGAAGGAACGGCCATTACCGCACCTGTCCCGTAACCTGCCAAAACATAATCGCCAATCCAAACCGGGATCTTTTCTTCTGTGAAAGGATGAACAGCATAAGCTCCAGTGAAAACTCCTGATACGCGTTTTACTTCAGTCATTCTTTCGCGTTCAGATCTGTTTTTTGCAACATTTACATACTCCTCAACGGCTTGTCTTTGAGCGTCAGTTGTGATTTTTTCCACTAACTCATGCTCTGGTGCCAATACCATAAAGGTTACACCGTAAATTGTATCTATTCTAGTGGTGAAAACTTCAATCTTCTCTTCGTTTTCGGCTAATTGAAATGCTAATTGAGCTCCAACCGACTTTCCAATCCAGTTGCGCTGCATTTCTTTCACTGGTTCTGGCCAGTCCAAATCTTCTAATCCTCTTAATAGGCGATCGGCAAAAGCTGAAATCCTCATGCTCCACTGCATCATTTTTTTGCGCTCAACAGGATGCCCACCTCTTTCGCTATACCCATCCTTTACTTCATCATTGGACAGTACGGTGCCCAAAGCCGGACACCAGTTTACTACTGCTTCCGATAAATAAGCGATTCGGTATTTTAATAAGATTTTTTGTTTTTCTTCTTCAGAATAATTGAACCAGTCTTCGGCTGTAAAGGGCTCTATGTCCTCGTCACAAGCTGCTTTTACCAGTTGATTACCTGTCTTTTCGAAATGTTCTTCTAAAACTAATATATGTCGTGCTCTATTATCTACTTGATCGTACCAGCTGTTAAATAGAAGCGAAAAGATCCATTGTGTCCATTTATAGAATGATGGGTCACTAGTGCGGACTTCTCTTTCCCAATCGTAGGCAAAACCAATATTTTTCAATTGCTCAATGTACCGATTGATATTTTCCTCGGTAGTAATAGCGGGATGTTGTCCGGTTTGAATTGCATATTGCTCGGCAGGAAGTCCGAATGAATCAAAACCCATTGGATGAAGTACATTGAAACCTTGCTGCTTTTTATAGCGAGCCACAATATCTGAAGCAATATAGCCTAATGGATGACCTACATGCAGACCTGCTCCTGAAGGATAGGGGAACATGTCTAATGTATAATATTTTGGTTTAGTGAAGTCATCTTCTGCTTTGAAAATCTGGTTTTTCTCCCAGTAGGCTTGCCATTTCTTTTCGGTTTCTCTGAACTGATATTCTGACATAATACTTTATATGTTAATCTTTTGAAGATTCTAATTTTTATTGAAAGTGCAAAATTAAGGCTTTTGAATTGGGAAGGAATAGATTAAGCTAATCTTTTCTAAAAATGCATAAAAAAAGGTGCTCGAAAGCACCTTTAATCATTAACCAACTAATCACTAAACTAAAACTAACTAAAAAACTTCTTGATAATAGGATTTGGCTCTTTCAATTGTTCGTTTTTGAACTCATGTTTTTGAGCATGACTTAAATTGGCATTGAGCTGAGAACCTAAAAAGAAAATCAATAACCCCACTATTATTCCAATAGCTAAGAAAACGTTTCGGTTCACATTTTTGCTTTTTTCCATTTCATCCTATTTATGATCTTTCTTTTACAATGATTATGCCAAACCCTAAAAAGTTGCATTCATTTTTTTTCTTTTTTATTAACGTGTTAGAACTTACCTTCGTATTCAAAATCAAATAACTTATGAAAAAAATATTTTTATCAATTCTGGTATTGACCATAGCATTCAATGCTTGTCAGCAAAAAGAGAGTTCAGAACAATCTGAAGAAGTTAAAGAAACACCAAATGTTACAGCTGAAGCTGAAAGTGATTTCCTAGGTGCATCTTTTGATGTTGAAAATGAAATTCAGTTGACTAGTTTGATTAGTGAAATGAATTCAAATGATTCTGTAATGGCAATTGTGGAAGCTAAAGTAACAGAGGTTTGCCAGGCTAAAGGATGTTGGATGAAAGTTGATTTACCAAATGGTGAATCTATGAGAGTTACTTTTAAGGATTATGGTTTCTTTATGCCGAAAGACTTATCTGGAAAATCAGTTAAAATGAGTGGTGTAGCAAAGATAGAGGAAACGGATGTAGAAACCTTAAAGCATTTTGCTGAAGACGGAGGAGAGTCAGCAGAAGAGATAGCAAAGATCACTGAACCAAGAATGGATTATAAATTTGTAGCTTCAGGTGTGATGTTGATGGATTGAGGCATTTAATAGTTGAAGTCAAAGAAGTATCTACGTTTCATTACTGTTAATTCATTTTATTTTTTTTGAATTTGTTGTGACTACAACATCTCTTAAAGAATATAGGTTTTAACGACAACGCCAGTTCAAATTCAATTGAACTGGCGTTTTTTGTTTAATTAGTATTCAAGAGCGAAAGAGTATTATAACCTGATTCCAGCAACTAAAATATCATCTAATTGTCTGGTGTTTTTCATCCAGCAATCCATTTCCTGATTCAAAATTGCAAGTTGTTTTTCAGATGGTTTATTGGCAATTTCATGAAGTAATTTCTTAAATCTTTTTACCATAAATTTTCGATCATTTGGTCCGCCAAACTGATCTTGGTAGCCATCAGAAAACATATAAATCATCATATCCTTTTCATATGGAATTGTATGCGTATCATAATCTCTGTTGCCATTTTTAGAAATTCCACCAATAGGGTTGTTGTTTCCTTTAATGATGTTGAATTCCCCGTTAATTATGTATACTAAAGGATTTTTTGCTCCCGAGAATTGGAGTGTTTTCTTTTCTTCATCTAGTACGATTAAAGTCATGTCCATACCGTCCTTGTTGCTGGAGGATTCCTGGCTTAAGGATTTTTGAACACCTTCATTCAATTTGTATAAGATACTTCCCGAGTCGGTTACATTTCGAACATTAATAATTTCGTTTAGAAGGTTAATTCCTATCATACTCATGAACGCTCCAGGAACTCCATGGCCAGTACAATCAGCCACCGTGAATATTTTCTTACCTTCAATTTCTGTGTACCAATAAAAATCACCACTCACAATATCTCTAGGTCTGAACATGATAAAGCTTTCCCTAAAAACATGATGGATACGATCTTCTTGAGGAAGCATTGCTTTTTGAATGCGCTGCGCATAATTAATACTGGAAGTGACATTATCATTTTGTCGCTCAAGTTCCAGTTTTGTAGCAGAGAGCATATCTCGCTGAGCTGCTATTTCCTCTAGCTGCTGCTCTATTTCCACGTTCTTCTCCATTATCTCACTTGTGCGTTCTGCTACTTTCTTTTCCAGTATTTGATTCTGATTTTTAATTAAATCTTCATTTTCCTGAAGTGTACTAATCATTTTATCCCGTGCTTGTCGCTGCTCTTTGTCGAGAGTTTTTATTCGATCAGCCATACCCAATGATAGTAGAATTGCTTCAGCCACCGCCCCAATTATAATACTCATATCTGTAAAGGTATTTTGAGGGAGAATGGCATTATTTTTCAGCACATAAATAATGACCCCAACAAAAAGTGCTGTCCATGCGATCAAATAGAAATAGGCTGGTCTTGATCCTTTTCTATATATGCCAATACCTGTTGGGAGGAAAACTAAAACACCTATCATTCCGCAATAAGCTGCGGATTTACTGGCAAATAAAACAAATCCATCTATCCAAATACCAGTTAAACTAACTACAATTAAAAAAACACTGTATACTTCAGGGGCAAAAAGGGCGTAGTGAAAAATCTTGGAATGCTTTTTAACTGCTAAGAACCTTCTAGTAAATTGACTTGCAAAAAGCACCGTCAGGGCAATGAAGAACATATTGCTGATATTCGCAAAACGTAGCCAATAATTAAATAGCATTTCGTATCCATAGCCCGTTAAGGCCATCATCGCAAGCAGAAAACTGCCCATGTAAAGGACGTAATATAAGTAAGTAAGACTACGAAGGCTGAAGAATAGAAGTAGGTTGTAAATTACCATAGCAATGAAAACCCCAAAAAGAATCCCCATAGTAAGATCGGTTTTATGCGAGGCTTCGGCAAAAGTTCTTTCTTCGATTATGGTGAATGGAAATTGTTTTGAGAAGTTTCCCTTGCACCAAACATATATGGTTTGTTTTCCATTTTCAGTTTTAGGAATAGGAAATACAAAATCCTTATGTTTGATTATCCTGCTGTCATAAGGATATAAATCTCCAGAGGCATATTCCATGAAGGAACCATCTTCCTTTTCGAAATAGACTTTGATAGTGTCTATTTGGGTTCTTGAGCTTTCCAAATACCAACGACTGTCATTAGATGATTGATCATCGAGCTTGATTTTGAACCAAAAATTCGCATCTAAATAAGCGTAATTTGGTACATCAACTTCGCTCTTTACAAATTTGTCATCAAATTTCCCTGACTTGATTTCTTCAAAAGTGATATTTTTATTCTCATCAACTATAATTTGGAGAGATTTCCCTATTTGATATTCTTTATTGACTTGGTGGAGTGTGATTTCTTGAGATAATGCAGATTGTGATTGATATAGAAAAAATGTACTTAAAAATATTCCTGTTAATAGTTTTAGTTGCATATAGGTTTAGTTGTTCTTTCTTCAAATCTTGAATATATGGTAAAAAACTTACTTCTGGTTAATGATTATGAATAATTCGATAAAAATTTGAAATTTATCTATAAATCAAACATTTGGTACTACTTGCTATGTTTATCCTCATATCATTTTAGTTATTCTGTTTAAAATCAATTTCAAATCCCTAATTTTGAGTTTACAATATTTTAGAAATGAAGAAGAAGAAGGTATTATTTATAGATAGAGACGGAACCATTATTCAGGAACCGCCAACTGATTATCAAGTAGATTCATTAGAAAAACTGGAGTTTTTACCATATGCTATTAGTGCACTTCAGTTTATTGCGCAAAATTCAGATTATGAATTGGTGATGGTCACCAATCAGGACGGTTTGGGAACCGACTCCTATCCAGAGGATACTTTCTGGCCAGCCCATAATAAAATGCTAAAGCAATTAGAGATAGAAGGCATTACCTTTGTTGAGCAGCATATTGATAAAACCTTCGAGCATGAAGGTAAGGATACACGTAAACCTGGTACTGGTCTGTTGCAAAAGTATTTTTCAGATGATTATGATCTTGAGAATAGTTTTGTAATTGGAGACCGGAAAACGGATGTTCAGTTAGCGGAGAATTTAGGAGCTAAGTCAATTTTCATTGGAGAAGAATTAGCAGAAGCTACTCTATCTTCTAAAGATTGGAGAGAAATTGCTAGATATTTGGTCATGCCATCCAGAACTGCTACGATTTCTCGAAAAACCAATGAAACAGATATTAAAATCGATTTAGACCTTGACGGAAGCGGGAAAGCTAAAAACGCAACAGGCTTGAAATTTTTTGATCATATGCTGGATCAATTAGGAAAACATGGAGGCTTAGATTTATCCATTCATGTAAATGGTGATTTAGAAGTAGATGAGCATCATACAATAGAAGATACTGCCTTGGCTCTAGGAGAAGCTTTTAAGCAAGCTTTAGGTAATAAGAAAGGAATCTATCGCTATGGATTTTTATTGCCTATGGATGATGCTTTAGCTCAAGTTGCCATTGATTTCGGTGGTCGTCCATGGATCAACTGGAAAGCTGAATTCAAAAGAGAAATGGTAGGGGATATGCCTACTGAAATGTTTTTCCATTTCTTTAAATCTTTTTCAGATGCAGCACAATGTAATTTAGATATTCAGGTGAGTGGTAATAATGAACATCATAAAATTGAAGCGATTTTTAAAGGTTGGGCTAGAGCAATTAAAATGGCGGTAAGCCGTGATGAAAGTCGATTGAATGATTTGCCTTCAACTAAAGGAGCTTTGTAAACAAGGAAAAAAGTCCTATCAGGTTTTAAGCCCATGTATAAGACGGTAAAATCTACTCAATTCTTTTCTATGCTCAGGAAACTGAAGAGTATGCTAAGAGATTCTAACAATAATTTGTATTGTACGTATAAGAATTATATCTTGGTAGTATAATAAAATAAAGTGTATATGGACACTAAAGTAACTTTATCATTCAACGATGAGATTATTGGAAAGGCTAAGCAATTTGCTGAGCAAAACAATATCAGTTTGTCTCGTCTTACGGAATTTCTTTATAAGCAAATCACTACTGGCGAATATAAATCATTAGATGAATTGCCCGTTGCTGATTGGGTGAATCAAGTAGCAGAAGGTAAAGCTGAGTATCATACGAAAGCCCGTAAAAGAAAGGATATGAAGGCAGAATATTTATCGTCCAAGAAATGAAAGTATTTTTGGATGCCAATATTCTAGTGTCCGTACTGAATAAAGAATTTCCTCTTTTTAATCACACAGCCAGGATTCTAAGTTTAGCAGGTCAGTCTCATTTCCATTTTTATACTTCGCCCATTTGTCTTGCGATTGCTTTTTATTTTGCCTCAAAGAAGGTGAGTGAGTCAAAGGCCAAAGAAAAAATATTTTTGCTATGCAAGCATGTTAGTATAGCAGATGCTGATCAAAGGGGCGTTGAAAAAGCATTATCCAACAAAAAAATTAACGATTTAGAAGACGGTTTTGAGTACTACGCAGCCGAGCGGGTAGATTGCAGTGTGATTCTTACTGAAAATAAGGAAGACTTCTATTTCAGCGAAATAGAAGTCTTAAATTCCAGTGAGTTCATAGCTAATAAAATTTAGAATTATTTACTATTGAAAAGATGTTTTAATACAGTTTTCCCATATTCTGCATCTTTTTTATTGAACAAGACAGCATGAAAGATTTCTCCTTTATGCTCTATTTTAGTAATCACAAATCTGGAATCGAAAATATTACTGAATTTATCCATGATCTTAGCTTCCTGCCTCTCAGATACACCCGTTAAGATGAAGTTGGGGTCGTTCTGAAGTGCTTCTATTCTCTTTTTTAAGGAAGTCTTGAAGACGAGTTCTGGGTGATTGCCCACTAAATCAAATTCGTTGTAATGAAGATCATCTAGTAAGTAATTATTGGAAGCCACTATTTGATAGTCTGTATTGATGAATATAATTCCTTCATAGACTTTACCTAATAGGTTGCTCATCATATTGATCTGTAAATCTTTAAAATTGATAGCCTCATTCAATGAGTGTTGGTTTCTATTCATTTCCTCCTGAGTAGCTTGTAATTCTTCCATGTTTTGACGCATTTCCTCTTCTTGAGCCTGCATTTGTTCTGTCATTTCCTGTGACTGCTCTAGCAATTTTTGAGTTTTTTCTTGCATTTTTATGGATTCGATTACGCTTCCCAATCTATTGGCTAGTTCGTTTAGCAATTCCTGCTCATGCTTTTCAAACTTATGAAAAGAAGCAATTTCCAAAACACCTATAATTTGTTTTTCGGTTTTAAGCGGTACAATCATGATCGATCGTGGAGGTGCGTCTCCTAATCCTGAAGTGATTTTGATATAGGAAGATGGTATTTCCGTCATGTAGATTGTTTCGCCTTCTAGCCAAGTTTGTCCCACTAGGCCTTCACCTTTTTCAATTTTTTTATGCACATATTTCTTTTTATTGAAGGCATAGCAAGCTTTTAGTTCCATTATAGGCTCTTGCATTTCATCATTAAGAATAAAGAAAGCACCTTGATTGGCTTTTAGATATTTGACAATTTCACTAACTATAGAGTTAGCGAATTCACTTAAATTGTTGCTATTTATCTTCATTAAATCAGAAAAGTGGCTCAAACCTTCAATATTCCAGCTTCTAATTTCATCTTGTTTTGCCTTTAGTTCCAGCGATTCGTTCTTATCCTTAATTAATTTTAAATTTTCACGCAGATTGTCCAACATCAAGCTGAAATTACGGTTTAAACTTCCGATTTCATCCTTTCCATCATGATTCAATTCTTTGCCTGCAGTGCCGTCTCCAGATAATACTTTTTTCACAATATTATCTAGTTTTATGATAGGTTTTGAGACGGTTTTTCTGAGATAATAAACCAGAGCAAAAACTGTCAACAACAAGACAATTAATGTAAATCCGATCACTAAAGAAGCGGTTTGCCTCAAAGAGCTATTTTGTTTATTTATTTTTTGGTATAGCAAGGAGATTTTCGGTTCTGTTTCCTTTTTATTTCTATTGAGCTGAAGAAATTGTCCAGCCTTTTCATTGAGCCCAATGGCAATTTCAGTTTGAACGATTTTGTCAAAATGATTCTTGTAGGTTCTAATAGCATCAATAGTTTTGCTTTTATATCGGTCGGTCATGTGAGGGAATTCTTCAATGCTAGCCTCTTTAACAAATTCTATAAATTGATCTGCTGTATCATGTAATTTACTAGTATAACTCATGTCTTTCCTCAGGGCAAAATCCTTTTCATGTCTTCTTAGGCTAAAGGCAAAAACTTTTTCTTCAGCTGATTCGCAATTTTGAAGATCATGAACATAGCTTCTCATTTCTCCTTCCAAACCATGATCTTTGAAGCCTCTGGTATAAAGTAATTTTCTTAAGTCGTCAAAAGCTGACTTGTAGCGGTTAACTGAAATTAAAATTGAACGAAATTCGTCTTCTAGCCCTTTACTTTTAACAAAGTCAGAATTAGACTTTTGCTCTAATGAAATTTCTACTGTTTCAACTTCAGTAAAAAATTGTTGTGTGAAGTTACTTTTGCCATCTTCTAAAAAGTCAATTTCTTTCCATCCAAATATAAGAAAGTCTTGTTCTATTTTTTGAGCATTGTCAAAACGCATCATGGTTTCAGCCACATCGGACTTTATTTGTTGATAGTCGTCAACTTGATTCCATAAATACCCAACTACTAATCCTCCTGCAAGCATCATAAATAGTAAAATAGAAAAGGAAAGGATGAATTTTTTCCGAATAGCGAGGTCTCTTATCTTCATTGTAATCAATTTTGATACGAAGATAGGGTCAGGAAAGAGGAAGGCTGTTAAGGATAAAAAAAGGCTTTATTACGCTTTAATTACGATTAGTAAATAAAATTATTAAAAATTTAATTTACTATATAAAGTGCAAAATTATCATGCTTTAATTTATTTAATATACACCACTTCCCAACATCACTAGCGTACATGCATATTCTGTTTCGATTCCCTTTTCCTTAGCTAAATTTACCAATTCAGGGTTTTCAGTTCCGGGATTAAATATGATTCGTTTTGGATTAAGGCTGAGTAAATAGTCGTAGTACTCTGGCTGATGTCTGGCTCCCAAATAGAGGGTGACAGTATCTACATTATCAACTTTGGGGGATTTCCGAATATCTAAAATTTGTTCGCCAAAAACTTCTCCTTTCTTAATACCCACTGGTACAATTTCATGTCCTGCATTAGTCAGCCTATCTGCAGCGAAATAGGCATATCTAGAGGGGTTTGTAGTTGCTCCGATGATAACTGTCTTTTTATTCATGAGATTTTTTATAAATTTCTACTACTTTTTCAGCACATCTTTCGCCATCCATGGCAGCAGAAACAATACCACCTGCATAGCCAGCACCTTCACCGCAAGGAAAAAGTCTTTTAGTTTTTGGATGTTCTAACGATTCTTTGTCTCTTGGGATACGAACAGGGGAGGAGGTTCTACTTTCCACTCCTACAATGATAGCATCATTTGTAAAGTAGCCTTTCATTTTGTTCCCAAAAGCTTTGAATGCTGTTTTAAGCCTCTCAGCAATAAATGGTGGTAATACTTCATCCATTCGAGCTGAATGTAAGCCAGGTTGATAAGAGGTGTCTGGCAAGTCCTTGCTGAATTTTCCTTGAGTGAAATCAATCAGCCTCTGCGCGGGAGCACTTTGTGTATTCCCTGCTATTCTGCATGCATTCTGTTCAATAGATTTTTGTAATTCTAATCCTTTTAGAGGACCAAATTCTTCGAAATCTTTCATGTCTTCTAATTCAATGGCAGCCACTATTCCTGAATTTGCAAATCTAGAGTCTCTTCTGGATGGACTCATTCCATTAACAACTATTTCACCACTTTCTGTAGCTGCAGGAACGATAAATCCTCCAGGACACATGCAAAATGAGAATACTCCTCTCTGCTTGTCGTTGAAATAGGTTTGATGGACTAAGGCATAAGAGGAGGCGGGTAAGTAGGATCCTCTGTCTTCGCACTTATATTGAATTTGATCTATGACTTTTTGTGGATGTTCTACTCTGACGCCTAAAGCGAAAGGCTTAGCTTCGATTAAGATTTTATTTTCGTGCAATAAATAAAATATATCTCTGGCTGAGTGACCTGTAGCCAAAATGAAAGCGTCTGCCTTAAATTCTATTCCTTTGGCAGTAGAAGCAGATTTAAGTTCTTGATCTTCTACCCTAAATCCTGTGACTTTAGTATCAAAATTGACTTCGCCTCCATGTGCTAAAATGCTTTCTCTGATACTTTGGATGATTTTGGGAAGTTTGTTCGTGCCAATGTGAGGATGAGCATCGATCATGATGTCTTCCTTAGCACCGTGAGCCACTAATATTTCCAAAATCCGGTAAATGTCACCTCTTTTCTTGGATCTTGTATAAAGCTTACCATCTGAATAAGTTCCAGCACCGCCTTCTCCAAAACAGTAGTTGCTTTCTGGATTTACGATATGCTTTTTATTAATGTCCGCTAAATCCCTTCTTCTTGCTCGAACGTCTTTTCCTCTTTCGAGAATAATGGGTTTCCAGCCCAGCTCTATCAATCGAAGTGCCGCAAATAATCCTGCTGGACCTGCTCCAATTATTACAGCAGATTGAGATGCATTATGGACAAGCGGTAAGTCTTCAAGTTTATAATTTATTCTAGCTGGGAGAGTTCCTTTGTCAGCAATATCTATTTTAATGCGCACCTTAACTTCCTTGGACCGAGCGTCAATGGAGCGTTTTGCAATCCTAAAATCCTGGCTGGATCTCAAACCAAGTTTTTTTTGGATAATTGCCAAAACCTCTTCTTCGTTGAAAGCCTCTTCTGGCTTTAAAACTACTTCTTTTTCTATCATATTTTTAGATGGATTCTAAAACTTTAATAATGATAAAAACACCAAGTGATCTATTCGCTCAATATTATTATCTTGATAATGTTAATCTAGGTTATGGATTCAAGGTTTTTACATTTTTTAGCTTGAATACATATCCAAATGAAAGCCCTACAATCGGCTGAATCATAAATGGTTGATTGAGGGTGTCGTCAAATATTTGATCTCTTGGCCCTTCGTTTTTCACTTCTCCAAAGAAATAGTAATTGAAATTGATACCTAAATTAATATCAAATGTAAAACCATTATCATTTAGGTTTTGTAAAATTCTACTTCCTATTAGAAGTCCGTAGCGTATGCCTTGAGCATTCATTTCAGCCGAAACCACATCACTTTGAGCTTCATCTTCATAGTATTTAAATCTGTCAACATTTGTGTAGGATATTGAGTGGCCGAAGTAGGGCATTCCTAATTTGGTATCTTTATGATAAAATCTTTGACGAAAACTAAAGCCAAAGCCTTCGAAAAAATCATCACCAGCTCTTAAATTTAAAGAATTAGCAAAGAATGGATTTCTAAAAGTGTGATATAAAAGCTCGTATCCAATCCTTTGTTGAATGTTGTGTTCTAAAGAAACTTGTAAATCACCAAAAAGCATGTTAAATGGATTTACTTGAAGTATTACAGTTGGGAAATCATTGTTTCGAGATTTAAAATAAGAACTCCCTTTAGATTTGTAGCGATAGTCAGGTTTTGTATACTTTGGGCCTTCTTCTGACAAGTTATTCTTGTTTTTGGCCGTTCTTAATAATGGTTCATAGTCCTCATAAATAGGCTTGTAATATCCTGCTAACTCACCTTTATGATCATATAGCTCCCAAGTCCCAACTTTTACCCCTTCTTCAATTACACCAATCATTTTTTTATCACCATTGCGATAGTATCCGATATATTCACCTTTCCCATTTTCAAAAGTCGCTTCACCCTCTTTTTCACCAGATTCATAAAAATACTTCCACTTGCCTTCACTTTTCCCATCTACAACTGCACCTTTTAGCTTTAATTTGCCACTTTCATAAAACTCTTTATATTCTCCACTGCCGGCATCATACACTCCTTCGCCTTTTAACCCCCCATCTTCAAAATACAGTTTCCAGTATCCTTCTTTTTTACCTTCTCTTTCAGCACCTTCAGCACTTACTTGTCCATTTGGGTGATAATAAACCCATTTTCCATGATTTAGATTATTAATATAATCTCCTTCTCCAGAAACAGTACCGTCCTCATAGAAATAAGTCCATTTGCCTTCTTTAGCTCCTTCAGCATATTTTCCTTTTGATTTTAAACTCCCAGATTTATAGTAGTTTTTCCACAGACTATCACTTTTTTCATCTTTTATAAATCCTTCAGATCTTAGACTTCCATTAGGGTAAAATTCTTTATATACGCCATCGCCATTCTTGTAAATTGCTTTACCCTTTAAATTTCCGTTTTCAGAATAGTAGGTCCATAACCCATTCTTGACATCATCAACATATTCGCCTTCACTTTTTAAGACACCAGTTTCATAGTAGTATTTCCATTCTCCCTGTCGCAAGCCTTCATAAATTTCTCCTGTCATTCTAAGTTCACCATTCTCGAAATAGTATGACCACAATCCATGGTTAGAATTATCCTTTAACTGCCCTTGCATTTTCAATTTTCCGGTCTCGTAATAGTATCTCCATTGACCATAAGTCTCATCATCAATGTATTGTCCTTTACTTTTAAGCTCACCTGAAATGTAATAGGATTCGTAGGTTCCATAGAGGACGCTGGGATCCAAATCTTTAACGAAATAGCGTTCTTTTAAATGCTCACGATCGTCATCATAGTAAAGCTTTACTTCTTTGCTTTGCGCAAAAAGCAATGTTGGAAATATTATTAGTATGATGCTTAAAATGAATTTCATTTCATTCTTCTCCAAAAATTTGTTTTATAACCCAACCTTTTCCCCACTCTTCTTTTTCCTTTTCCGACCATAATTCAGGAAAAAATATACGTTTTTGAAATCTTGGGGGCAAGTATTGCTGCCAATTTGTACCGCCTGTAGCAGCCACATCTTTATTTTTTTCCTGTAAATACCTAACTGCTGATTTATAGTGGACTAAGGGCCAAAAAACATTTACATTCATATCGAAATTCCTAAGAGCTTCTTTTAGATCGGCATTGTTTTTGGATTCCTGATCCATTGATAAATATTTTTGATAGATATTTTTTTGCTCAAAACGTTTTATCCAATTGATAAATTCATTTTTATATTTTTTTTCAAACTGCTCTAAAGTTAAGGTTTTCTGACCTGTTTCTATTTCAGTTGCTCCTTGCTTCCAATAGATATGTTCGTATTTTTCTTCGATTGAAGCATCTTTACAGTCATTTTTCTTTTCCTTCCTGACTAATTGTATTAGAGGAGTGGAGGCAAATTCTATCAGCCTGTATTGAGCAGATTGGAAACCACTTGCTGGTAAAAGTGCCATTCTGAACCTTTGAAATTGTTCTTTTTCCATTCCATCTACCATGATGTCAAAAGATTGGGTTAAAGTCTCGAAATAACGGTTTATTCGATTAAGCCTTCTAATGAAGAAATCAACATCTAATGCTTTATGCCAGCCTAAATCTTCTCCATTTTCACCAATAATCTGTCCGTTATTGGCTATTTGCACCATTTCATTTAAGCACATTTTAAAATAAAGCTCGGTGATTTGATGATACATGATGAATATTTCTTCATCAGGGAAATCAGTTTTGGGCTTTTGCAAAGTCAATAATGTATCAACATTAATGTAATCCCAATAGGTGATATAATTAGATAAAAGCAATCCATCTAGATATGCTGATAAATCTTGCCCCATGGACTGGTATTTAAGATTTAACTTTTCCAGACTTCCGTTGATTTGGTCTTTGTTCATAGGTTAAAAAATAATGTTCTGTGCAATTTTCACCTTTTTTGAAGGTTTCTTGAAAATACTTTTAAATTTGCACTATTCAAATGAGCTTACAAAGCTACAAAAAATAAAAACGACTAATACTTATGAATAATCAATCAACCGACCAATTTGAGTCTCCTGATTTTTATGCCTTAGACGGATTACTTACAGAAGAGCATAAACTTATTAGGCAGTCTGTTAGGGATTTTGTAAAAAAAGAAATCAGTCCAAATATAGAAGAATGGGCACAAAATGCTCATTTCCCTTATGAAATCGTAAAGAAATTTGGTGATGTAGGGGCATTTGGCCCAACAATACCACAAGAATATGGAGGAGGAGGTTTAGATTATATTTCCTATGGGCTCATCATGCAAGAAATAGAAAGAGGTGATTCAGGTATGAGATCAACTGCTTCTGTTCAAGGTTCATTGGTGATGTACCCAATCTATGCATTTGGAAACGAGGCACAACGTAAAAAATACTTACCAAAATTAGCGTCTGGAGAATGGCTAGGTAGTTTTGGGTTAACAGAGCCGGATCATGGTTCTAATCCGAGCGGAATGACTACCAACTTTAAAGATAAGGGTGATCATTACCTTTTGAATGGTGCAAAAATGTGGATTTCTAATTCACCTAAATGTGATGTAGCAGTAGTATGGGCAAAGAATGAAGAAGGAAGAATTCATGGACTGATTGTAGAGCGAGGCATGGAAGGATTTACTACCCCTGAAACTCATGGTAAATGGTCTTTAAGAGCGAGTACTACTGGTGAATTGGTTTTTGATAATGTAAAGGTTCCTAAAGAAAATTTATTGGAAGGAAAATCTGGCTTGGGTGCACCAATGAAGTGTTTGGATTCTGCAAGATTTGGCATTGCATGGGGTGCTATTGGTGCTGCTATGGACTGCTATGATTCAGCTAGAAGATATTCGTTAGAGCGCATTCAATTTGGGAAACCTATTGCCTCTTTTCAGCTGACGCAGAAGAAGTTATCTGAAATGTTGACGGAAATTACCAAGTCTCAATTATTGAATTATAGGCTTGCGCAATTGATGGATGAAGGCAAGGCATCTACTCCTCAAATTTCTATGGCAAAACGTAATGCAGTAGAAATAGCACTTAATATAGCACGTGAAGCCAGACAGATTCATGGCGGCATGGGAATCACGGGAGACTACCCAATGATGCGCCATATGGCCAACCTAGAGTCTGTTGTAACGTATGAAGGTACACATGATATTCATTTGTTGATATTAGGAAAAGAGATTACAGGTATCCCAGCATTTGAATAAATTTTTAAATTTAAATCAAACGGATTAATGGAAAAATTTGATGAATTCAAGAACTCTTCTACAGAGAAAATAAATGAATTAAAAACTGAATTTGAACTATTAAAAGCAGAGGCTAGAAATGCTCAAGCAGATCGAAAAGAAGAGATTTTAGAAAATCTAGAGAAGTTAGAGAAACTTCAAAATGAGCTAGAGGAAAAATATACCAGAGTCGAAAATTTTGGTGATATAGCAGCTCAAGAGCTTAGTGATGCATTTTTTTCTTCAACAGAAGCTTTTAAAGATATCATAAACCAGACAAAAGATAAGTTGAAATAGATTTGGAAGCCGGGTTTTACTCGGCTTCTTTTATCCCATCTAAGTAGCCCAAATATACATTTTTAATATATCTTCACGTATATTCAATTTTTACTTTCTTGATTAAGAACATGTTTTTGGTGTCAAAAAACTTTAACCTTAATTAGGTTGAAATGACATGGAATATAACATATTAAAAAATATAAATGATTGATTTTTTAGATTCACTTGGTTTACAACAACCCTATGTTCGCTTAGTATTATTTACGATACTTTCTATACTAGTAGGGGTTTTGGTTCGATTTGTATTCTTTAAAACTTTATTCGTTCTGAATAAAAAGGAGGAAAAGGAGCTGGTAAAGCTTCTTGAAAAGCGCTTTAGTGGAAGTATATTTCTTTTTATTCCTATGCTCATAATGCATAATCTCATTCCTAGCTTTGAACTTAGTGCAAGCTTTACTGAATGGCTGTTGCTAATTTCAGAGTCCTTAATTATAGCCTCATTTACTATTATCGCCATAAGGGTAGTCTATTTTTTGCAGGATGTATTGAATAGTAAATTTAAGGTTGACAGAGCTGATAATATTAAAGAAAGACAAGTTTTGACTCAAGTTACTTTTATAAGAAAAGTCATTATTTTCTTGATTGTGATGATAGGTTTAAGCTTGTTTCTATTACAATTTGACGGAGTGAGAAAATATGGCGCCACTTTCTTAACTTCAGCAGGAGTGGCAGGTATTATTATTGGTTTGGCAGCCCAGAAAACGATTGGAAATCTACTGGCTGGAATACAAATTGCTTTTACACAGCCGATTAAAATTGGGGATGCAGTCTTTGTTGAAAAAGAATGGGGTTGGATAGAAGAAATAAATTTGACGTATGTTGTAGTGAAAATATGGGATCAAAGAAGATTGGTTTTACCCATTACGTATTTTACGGAACAAACCTTCCAAAATTGGACAAGAAATTCTGCTGATATCATTGGAAGTGTTTTTTTATTTACTGATTATACGATCCCAATTGATGCATTAAGAAAAGAATTTGAATCAATATTGGCTTCCACGAATCTCTGGAATAAAAATGCTCAGGTATTACAGATTACAGATTGCACTGAAAAAACTATGCAAATTAGGATGTTGATGTCAGCAAAAGATTCACCAACCGCCTGGGATTTGAGATGTTTGGTTAGAGAGAAAATGCTAGTGTTTATTCAAGAAAAATATCCTAATGCATTACCCAAAACCAGATTGGTAATGGATCAATCATCTGAGCTTAATGATTGATTGAGCCAAGATAGTGTTTTTTGATTTTCTATGCTGTGGATAGCATTTCTTATGTTATATTTTTCTCTGCCTGTTAATCTCCAGTTTAAAGAAGCTCTTTCTTCTATATGTTTCATTTTATCCAGACGGTCTTCTGAAAAGGCAACTCCAGCATCATAAGTAAGCATGCTATGACTCAAATTTCCTTGAAACCATTCTGCAGCATATTCGATGAGTAGATCATTTCTAGTATCCTGAACATTTGACCAGTTATTATAAATATTGCTTATGGGGGTTGAGAGTTTCTCTAAAAGGGACAAATTTTGTTTTTTCTCAATAATAGCAGCTTTTTTAGAATCTCGAATGGTTAGAATGATTACACCCGAAGTATTTTTTGCTATCCAATCCTTGAAATTATATAAAAATAGAACGGCATCACTCACTCCAAAATTATCGGCTAAGCCTGCATCCATTATTTCTAGACTGGGTTCACTTGGAAGATTTACGTTCGGTGTGATATAAGGAAAAGAGGCGCTCATTCTGAGTGCCGTTAAAAAGCTTAAATTTTCAGCATCCTGATTTTTGAACATCCTCAAAAAATCAATACTTCTATTCTCCATTAGGGCATTCAGAGAATCATCTAGGATAGATTTACTGGACATATAGGTGCTGCTATTGGGAGTGATATAAAGCTTTCTTCCGTCATTCACACTTGTAGGAGCCAAGAACAACATTGGGATGTCAGCATTTAGTTCTGCTTTTTTATAATCGATGAGTTTTTTATTAAGAACACCTTCTAAGTTTTTATTTAGTTTTTGTTCAAATGCGTAACCTCGATCTTTTGGATAGCTGTATCCACCATAATCAAATGATTGATATCGAATAAAGATATCGTTAGTCAATAAGCTGAAAATGATAGGATTGAGGGCTTCTTTACCAATATTAGAGAGATACGTTGGACTATAAACATTGAGTGATCGATCCTTCTTCTGCAGGTATTTCAATTCCCTAAAGTATGCTGCTCCTATTAATCCGCCCGAAGCACCGGAAATGCTCACCGTATGTTTAAATAGACGCCCATTTGTAATACTATCGGCTTTTTGCAAGGCATTCATAGTCCAATACGCTGCTCTTTGGCCGCCACCACTAGCCGTAAGCAAGATCATTTTAGGTTTTTCTTTAAATTGACTTTTCCAATTCTCAAGTATTTTTAATGTAGTGGTTCTGTCATCTGCTATAGCCTTAGGGCTCGCATGTTCATCAATGGTTGTTTGAGTATAATTTACAGCTTTTGTCTTATAATTAAGACCATGTGCATAATGCGTTTTACTTAAAAAATCGATGGTGGTAAGGTAATTTATTAAGAAAAAGATTAGTATGGCGCCTGTAATAGCCCAAGATCTAAACCAAAAAGTTATAGCTCCTATAGCCATTAAAATGATGCTTAAAAACAGCACTGCACTTGCTGCAGCAGGAATTTGAAAGGCAGGGTAATCCCGGAAAGCCCCAAGTATTAAAATGATTATAAAAATAAAAAGCTCGGCAATTACTGTATTTAAATGATTTTGATCGAATATGCCTTTTATAACACTGAACACCTTGTGGTTGCTTTTTTTACTTACTCTAATCCATCGAAATTTAAGATCAAAATATCCATCAACCTCGGCTTGTTTACTCTTTAAATCTTGATGATATTTTACAGCAGCAATTCGCCCTATTTTAAGTTTTTTAATTCTCTTTTCTACTCGCTCTGCTAAAACCTCACGAAAATCCTTATTTGTAAACCAAAAGTAGAGTTGTAAAATGAAAATTGAGACAAAAACCCCTACAGGTAGAGCTGAAGCTAAAACTGAAGCATGCCAGAAACTCATAAATTCATACACCATCTGGTAATTAATGATTTGAATGATGTAGTTTATTAAAAAGGCTAATGGGATAATAGCATTATTCAGTGAGAATTTAGAGAATGGCTTAGTAATAGTGCCTATAAAATGAAATTTATAACCATCTAATATATAAGAAGCTATGTTAAAAGCTACAATTAAACCACCCAGGGTTAACCCCACAATGAAGTAACTCTGAAAACTTACTTCATTTAAATATTCTGGTGAAAGAAATAGAAAAGGGATACCTAAGCTTTTTGCAAAGCCACCATTGATGACTGAAAACAAGAGCACCCAGCATAGTAGAAGTAATTGATTCTTTTTAAAATGGTTAAGAACCAATTGAAAGGGAAATGAATAAATTATTGAATCTAAGTGTTTCTTCATGAAAATCTCATTTCCTCTTTAGTGACTAAATCATAAATCTTCAAATAAGAAATTATTGATGGCATATTTTACCAATCCAGCCAAGGTTTTAGAACCTGTTTTTTCCATTAGGTTTCTTTTATGTGCTTCTACTGTCCTAATGCTAATAAATAATTTATCGGCAATTTCTTGATTACTTAATTCATCAATTATGAGTCGTAAGACTTCTTTTTCTCTTTTTGAGATAGCTACCACATCAGAATCTTGCTTTTTCTTGCTCATAAAATCCATGATGGCTTTTGTTGCTTCTTGAGCGTAGTAAGATTCACCATTATAGACCGTTTTCACCGCATCCACTATTTCTTTTTCTCTAGCATTTTTTAATAGGTATCCAGATGCACCTGCTTGTAGCATTTGCTTCACATACTGACTATCTTTAATCATGGTGAGGGCAATGATTTTGACTGACGGAAAGCTTTTGTTTACTTCAGTTGCCAATTCAACACCATTCATTTCTGGCATACTGATATCAGTAAGCATGATATCTACTTCACCAGGATTTTTTTCTAAAAAAATTAAAGCTTGCTTGCCATCATTTGCCTCGCCAACGATTGAGATGTCATGTCCATCTTTTTCAAGGTAAAATCTGATTCCGTCTCGAATCAACCGGTGGTCATCAACTAACAAAACTTTTATCATTTCGAAATATAATAATAACTTTATACAACTGTAAAAAATAAACGATGGAAGACAAAAATAATCATAAGCCAAAAATATTATATCTTGATGATGATGAAATCAATCTTGCCATTCTTGAGGCTAATTTAGAAGAATATTACGAAATATTTGGTTTTACGGATCCTAATAAAGCAATTGATTTTCTCAAAGAGATTCAAGTAGACGTGATTTTGACGGATCAAATCATGCCCAAAATGGATGGCATTGAATTTTTGCAGGCAATCGAAAATATTCAGCCAGAGGTTGCTCGAATTCTATTGACTGGTGTAGTAAATCAAGATGTGATGCTAAAAGCTATAAATAAGGTCAATATCTATCGGTTTCATGAAAAGTCCGATGATTTCGGAGGATTAAAATTTGATATTGATAAAGCATATCAAATGGTAAATGCCTTGAGGCAGAAGGATTATTATTATAAGGAATTGCAAGAGACCTCCGAAAAGTTAAAAATCATTTCAGATAATGTTCCAGCTCAAATTATTCATACAGATTTGGATGGTAATATTCTAGAAGTGAATCAAGATAGTAGCGCACTTACAGTGGAAAGCGTTGGCAAAAACATCTCCAATTTTTTACCTGAAGATGAATTGAAAAAACTCTTTCAAACCATGGCTAAAGTGGTTAGGACAAAAAAGAGTCACAACATTATAACCCGGGCTTTTAATTTTTATGAGAATTTTCAATGGTTTTCGACAGTAATTGGACCACTACATTCAAAAAATGAGCAAAGTGGGTTTTTAATGGTAAGCCAAGACATAACGGATAGGGTAAACCGTGAAGAAATGATCATGTCAGCTGTAATTGAAGCTGAAGATAGGCAAAAAAGCAAGATTGCACGTGATATTCATGATGGCTTGCAACAAACACTTACCATTTCACTCATGAATTTTGAGTCATTGGATGAGGGCTCCATTAAAATTACTGAAAAAGAACTTGAGAAATTTCGAAGCGGGGTTAGGTTTTTAAGGAAGGGGCTTCACGAGACGAGAAATATTGCTTATGAATTAATACCAAAATCAGTTGAAGACTTTGGCTTCGTTGTTACTTTGAAGGAATTAATTGAGGAATTGAATAGCTCTATTGATCATACTGAATTTAATTTTTACACGAATCTGGAACAAAGAATCGCAGATCTAAATATCGAATACAATCTTTTTAGAATCACACAGGAATCATTGAATAATATTATAAAGTATGCAGAGGCAACAGAAGTTTTTGTCCAATTAACCTATCATGATAACATTTTGCAGCTGACAATTGAAGATAATGGAAAAGGCTTTGATGTAGATGAAAAACTTAATTCTGATAAAAGTTTTGGTTTGTTTAACATGAACAAAAGAACTGAAAGTCTTTCGGGAAAAATGACTATAGAATCAAAGGAAGGAACTTTAGTCTTTGTGGAGATTCCCATTAAGAAGAAAGTTAAATCAACTGAAATTGAGCCATAGAAATATGTGAACGTAACAATATTTAATCTAAAGGGTTAAATATTGTATATTTTTTTAATTAATAATAACACATTATGGATACTAAAGATGCTTTAAAGCAAAAGCTTGTTTCGCAATATGAAGAATGGAAAGCAGACTTTGACAAATTGAAAGCCGAAACTAAAGGCGCTTATGCAGAAGGTCAGCTGGAAGGTAGCCAAGAAGCAAAAGATTTGGAATCAAAAATGGACAAAGCTAAAGCGTTTATTGAGAAAGTAGAAAATGCAAATGAGGAAGATTTGGCAGAATTGAAGTCAAAAGCCGATAACGAATTGGACGGCTTAAAAAATGCTTTTCAAAATTTAAAGAGTAAGTTTAACTAGATCTTACCGAAACCAATATTCATAGGCATTCTGGAATATGATAAAAAAAAATAGCTGTTGTAATAATAATTCAACAGCTATTTTTTTGATTAGATAGCTATTATTTTACTTCCGTTACCTTCAACATGTTAGTACGGTTTTTGTCTTTTATAGGCATGCTAGCCATTAAAATTATTATGTCCCCACTCTGAACATGATTATCCTTTTTTAAGGTTTTTTCAATGTCAGCAAAGGTTTTATCAGTGCTTTCATAGTTTTCATAAATATATCCTCTCACGCCCCATACCAAATTGATGGTTTCTAGTAGGTCATGGTTCGGAGTAAAAATGAAAATTCCCGCTTTAGGTCTATGGCTGGCTAATCTGTATGCTGTATAACCTGATTTAGTCATGCCAACAATAGCTTTTGCATTCGTTTCTTGTGCTAGTTTACAGGCTGTTTGAACCAGATTATCACTGTTGAAAGTATCGGAATTTCGCGATACATGTCCATATTTGTGATAGATAGAATCATGTTTTTCAATACTTGCAATGGTATTAGACATACTCAATACTGACTCTACCGGATATTGTCCCGCTGCAGATTCTGCTGAAAGCATTACTGCATCCCCTCCATCTAAAATCGCATTAGCCACATCATTGGTTTCTGCTCTAGTGGGACGCGGATTTTCAATCATGCTTTCCATCATTTGAGTTGCTACAATTACAGGTTTGCAAGCCTCATTACACTTTCTGATGATCATTTTTTGAGCTAATGGAACATCTTCCATTGGGATTTCAACTCCTAGATCACCACGTGCTACCATTACTGCATCGGTTGCAGCAATAATATTATCGATATCTTTTAAAGCCTCTGGCTTCTCGATTTTTGCTACTACTTTACATTCTTTTCCGTTATACCTGATTCGGTTTTTCAAATCCAGAACATCAGCTGCCGAACGAACAAATGACAATGCTATCCAATCAACTTCATTTTTTAAACCGAATTTTAAATCTTCTAGGTCCTTTTCGGTTAAGCTTGGTGCTGAAACATTTGTGTTGGGTAGATTTATTCCCTTTTTAGACTTTAATTCTCCACCGTAAATGATTTTTGTTTTTACTTCCGATTTATCAGACGAGATCACTTCCAATTGAATATTTCCATCATCAATCAAAATGATATCACCTTTTTTAACATCTGAAGGTAAGCCCTGGTAAGTAGTGGAGACCTTCTTGGCATCTCCCACCATTTCTTTTGTGGTGATGATAAATTCATCTCCCTCCTTTATATCAACACTTCCGTCTTTTATTTCCCCACATCTAATTTTAGGGCCTTGCAAATCTTGAAGTATACTGATGTTAGTACCCCATTCTTTATTGATTTCCTCAATATATTGTAAAGTTTGCTGGTGAATCTTGTGATCACCGTGAGAGAAGTTGAGTCTAAAAACATCGGCTCCTGCTTTCACTAATTTTTGCAGCATTTCTTTGGTGTTGGAAGCTGGGCCAACTGTTGCCACAATTTTTGATTTGTTGAATTTGATGTTTTCTCTTTTCATTATTAAAATTCTTTTAAGTTGATTCTATTAATTAAATAAGAGCTTGAACTTTGATTCTATCTATCAGAAAATCAATACAATTTCTCAAGTAATTGCCCAATAGGCTCTATTTAAGTCATTAAGTTTACAACCGATTTTAGTCGGTTGGCATCCAAAATTTGAACCAAAATTACATTTTTTATTTTACTTAGTGTACTTTTTACATTAAGTATTTCTAATTCTTCTGTATCATCTTGGATTAAAAGGAAATAGTCGATGTTTTTCATTTCTGGAATAAGGAAAGCTTGCGGTCCTTCACTTTCATTTAATTTATTTTTCAGTAATTTTATGGAAATGTTCTCAGTTTGATGTTGAAAGCAAGATGTATTGAGAAAGTGTCCTTTTTTCAATTCTATAAAGTGGTCTTTAGCTCTTACTAAAGAAAATTTAGCATGTTCGTTTATGTGCCATGCCATTTGAAAATCAGCTAAAGGAGAAGAAATGGCCAATAATTGAAAATCTACACTGAAAGTATCTTGCCAAAGTTGTTTGTTCATTTGAGTGCGTTCTTGTTTGCTTATTTTGTCGCAAAGAATTCGATAAATTTTAAAAGCCTTCGACTGCTGTAACGAGGATTTTGAAATTTATGCGTATTTCATAGTTTTAAGTTATAAATATTTCAATTTAATCTAAAACTTGTGGGGTAAAGTTAGGCGAGAAAGCAAAATACTTGAACGAAAGGAAAAAAATAGTTTGACATTAATGAGGGAAATACATTTCTTTGCGGAGTATTTAAAACTAAAATTCTAAAATAATGTCTGAAATAGCACAGAAAGTAAAGGCAATTATCATTGACAAACTAGGAGTAGAAGAGTCAGAAGTGACTGCAGAAGCAAGTTTCACCAATGATTTAGGAGCAGATTCACTGGACACAGTGGAGTTGATCATGGAGTTTGAAAAGGAATTCAATATTTCTATTCCGGATGATCAAGCCGAAAACATTGGTACTGTTGGACAGGCCATTTCTTACTTAGAAGAAAACGTAAAATAATTTAATAGCTCAAAATTCATTTATGAATTTAAAAAGGGTAGTTGTAACGGGACTGGGTGCTTTGACGCCTATTGGAAATTCTGTCGAAGAATATTGGGAGAACCTTGCTTTGGGTACAAGCGGAGCCGGTCCCATTACTAAATTTGATGCGTCCAAGTTTAAAACGCAATTCGCTTGCGAAGTAAAAAACTTTCAGGCTGAAGATTATCTCGACCGTAAAGAAGCTAGAAAAATGGATCCGTTTACTCAGTACGGTATGATTACCGCTGAGCAAGCAATCCAAGATTCAAAGCTTGATTTATCTAAAATTGATTTAGATAGAGCTGGGGTAATATGGGGTTCAGGAATTGGAGGCATAAAAACTTTTCAAGAAGAGGTTGATAATTTCGTTACAAACGATAGAAATCCTCGTTTTAATCCATTTTTCATCCCTAAAATGATTTCTGACATTTGTGCAGGACTAATTTCCATTAAATATGGATTTAGAGGACCGAACTTTGTTACGGTTTCAGCATGTGCTTCTGCCACGAATGCATTAATTGACGCTTATAACTACATTCGTTTAGGAAAGGCTGATGTCTTCATTTCTGGTGGTTCCGAAGCCTCTGTTACAGAATCTGGAATTGGTGGATTTAATGCTATGAAGGCCTTGTCTGAAAGAAATGATGACCCTAAAACAGCATCACGTCCTTTTGATAAGGACAGGGATGGTTTTGTATTGGGTGAAGGTGGAGCAGCTTTAATTCTAGAAGAGTATGAGCATGCAGTAGCTCGTGGAGCAAAAATTTACGCTGAAGTAATAGGAGGCGGAATGTCTGCAGATGCTCACCACATGACAGCCCCACATCCAGAAGGTTTGGGAGCTACCAATGTGATGAAATATGCAATAGAAGACGCTGAAATTGATCCTTCAGAGGTTGATTACATCAATGTACATGGAACTTCAACTCCATTAGGTGATTTAAGTGAATCTACGGCTATCAAAAAGGTATTTGGAGAACATGCTTACAATCTGAATATTAGCTCAACTAAATCTATGACGGGGCACTTATTAGGTGCTGCTGGTGCGATTGAAGCTTTAGCATGTATTTTCGCTCTTGAAAAGCAAATGGTTCCTCCCACAATTAACCATTTTACGGATGATGAGAGATTTGATTCAAAATTGAATTTCACATTTAATAAAGCACAACAAAGAGAAGTGAAAACTGTATTGAGTAACACCTTTGGTTTTGGTGGACACAATACTTCGATTATTTTAAAAAAGTTAGATTAATTTCCGACTTTGGTTAGGCGATTTTTCACTTCCTTCAAAAAATTATCAAATAAAGACAAAAGGCTTGTAGCTGCAGTTAAATCTATTGTGGGCTACAAGCCTTTTCGTTTAGAATTATTTCGATTAGTTACACAACATTCTAGTGTGGCTAAGACCCTCCCTAATGGATTTAGGGCTTCAAACGAAAGATTAGAATATCTGGGAGATGCAATTCTTGGTGCCGTTGTAGCTGATTACCTTTTCAAAAAATATCCTTTCAAAGATGAAGGATTTCTGACGGAAATTCGTTCGCGAATTGTCAATAGGGAATCTTTAAGTCTTTTAGCTAAAAAAATCGGAATTAGTCAAATGCTGGAATCTGATTTTTCCAGAAGCCGTTATCATTTCAAATCTATATACGGGGATATGATGGAAGCTTTTATTGGAGCTGTTTATATTGATCGAGGATATAAATATTGCCAGAAGTTCATTATCAATAAATTATTAATACCTCATTTTGATTTAGATGAAATCATTGAAAACAATACCAATTATAAAAGTATTTTAATTGAGTGGTCTCAGAAAGAGAATAAATCAATCAGGTTTGATATCGAAGACCAAAAGCAAGAAGGAAGCAAAAAAGAATTTAGAGCCGCTATTTTTGTGAATAGTGAAAAAATTTCGAAAGGTGCTGGGTTGAACAAAAAGAAAGCAGAACAAAATGCTGCCTTTAAAGCTTGCCGTAAATTGAATCTGATTTAATTAATTGCAAAATAATAGCTATTCATTCAATACAATGAAAAGAAAAATTCGTAGTTACCACTTATAATTGAGTTCACGAATTTAAAATTTACTTATACACATGAAAATTGCAGGTGCAACTCTTAATCAGATCCCAATGGATTGGGCTGGAAATGCTCATAATGTTTTACAAGCATTACATGATGCTGATGAAATGGGTGTTGAACTACTGTGCTTTCCGGAGTTGAGCATTTGTGGCTATGGTTGCGAGGATGTGTTTTTAAGTGAGTGGATGTGGCAAAAAGCTTTTAAAACTTTAACAGAAAAGATTCTTCCTTTCGCACCTAAATTTGCTTTTACTGCTGGCTTGCCGGTAAAGTTTGAAGGTAAGATGTATAACTGTGTCGCATTTTGCAAAAACAGAGAAATTCAATACATCATTCCTAAACAAAATTTAGCTAATGATGGCGTTCATTATGAGCCACGGTGGTTTACCGCTTGGGAGGTTGGAAAGAAATCTGAAATTAATATTAAGGGTACTAATATTCTGATTGGGGATTATGTAATTGACTTTGAAGAGTATAAAATTGGTTTTGAAATTTGTGAAGATGCTTGGAGAGAAGACCGTCCCGCTAATAGATTGTGCAAAAGAGGGGTGAATTTAATTTTGAATCCATCTGCAAGCCATTTTGCTATCGATAAATCGTTAAGTAGGCAAGATTTGGTCGTTAGCAGCTCGCAAAACTATGACTGTACTTACATTTATGCCAATTTACTGGGGAATGAGGCTGGTAGAATGATCTACGATGGCGAATTGATTATTGCTAAAAATGGAGAACTAAAATTCAGAAATGAATTATTATCCTTTAGAAATTATCAGTTAGGTATTTGGGATACTCAAAAAGAACATTCAAAAATTGCAGAAAGTTTTGAATCCAAACCAAACCAAGAATTTAGAAAGGCCGTAAGTTTAGCTTTATTTGATTATTTAAGGAAAAGCTATAGTAATGGTTTTATACTTTCATTAAGCGGAGGTGCAGATTCATCCACTTCAGCTGTTTTAGTGGCTGAAATGATTCGTTTGGGAATTGAGGAATTAGGTTTGGAGCAATTTCTCAAAAAAATTAATAAAGCAGACTGGTTTGAAACGTTGAAAACTGAGCAAGATTGCCGGAAGACCATTGCCAATCGTCTTCTAACTACTGCTTATCAAAGTACAGAAAACTCTGGTTATTCTACCTTTGAGTCCGCTAAGAAACTAGCAAACGAAATTGGAGCAATATTCTACCATTGGAATATTGATGACGAAGTAAAAGGATACACTCAGAAGGTATCAGAAAATATAGGTAGAAAGTTAAATTGGGATCAAGATGATATTGCTCTCCAAAATATACAAGCGAGAGCACGTTCTCCCATTATTTGGATATTGGCTAACATCAAAAATGCTTTGCTGCTCACTACTTCGAATAGAAGTGAAGGTAGTGTTGGTTATACCACAATGGATGGTGATACTAGTGGAAGTATAGCCCCGATAGCGGCCATTGACAAACCTTTTATTATTCAATGGCTTAGATGGGCTGAAAATAACTTGGGATATAAAAGTTTAAGTTATGTCAATAGCCTGCAACCTACTGCAGAGTTAAGACCTGAAGATCAGGCTCAATCAGATGAAACCGATTTAATGCCTTATCCTTTATTGCAAAAAATTGAGGAATTAGCCATCAGAGAAAGATTTTCTCCAGTAGAGATTTATAATGAGCTAAAAACTTCATGGGAAGAAAATCAGAATATATTAAAGCCTTCCATTCATAAATTTTTTAAACTTTGGTCTCGAAATCAATGGAAAAGGGAAAGAATTGCGGTTTCTTTTCATTTAGATGATTATAATGTCGATCCAAAAACCTGGTGTAGATTCCCAATCTTGTCATCATCATTCAAGGAAGAACTGGAAGAATTGGAAAAAACAGAATAAATCATTGAGATTATTGTTTTTACCCTAATTTTGTGCAAAACGAAAATTGAATATGCTTAGCTATATAGTGTGGTCACCCAAACCTTATATTGTGGATTTGGGATTTACTGAATTAAGGTGGTACGGTTTACTTTTTGCCTTGGGCTTCATCATCTCACAGCAGGTGATGTTTCACATCTTCAAAAAAGAAGGTAAAAAAGAGAGACAGGTTGAGGTGCTAACCTTGTACATGGTGTTGGCTGTAATTATAGGGGCCAGATTAGGTCATGTTTTATTTTATGAACCAGCACGATACCTCAGCAATCCTATCGATATTTTAAAAGTTTGGGAAGGCGGGCTAGCTAGTCATGGTGGGGCTGCTGGAATTCTTATAGCACTTTATTTATTTGCAAAAAAATATAATGACATAAGTTATTTATGGATATTGGATAGAATAGTGATTGTGGTGGCAATTACGGGTGCTTTAATTAGAACTGGTAATTTCATGAATTCAGAAATTATAGGAGAACCAACCGATAAAGCCTATGGTGTCGTGTTTGGTCGTGAGGTAGAGCTTCGATTAAACTACCTAACTACTGCAATAGAAGAGGTAGAGGTGGAAAGAGCGAAATCTTCTGCTACGTTAGAAAGTATGCCTGAAGGTGACTTTGAATATCCTGTTAAGTTGACTGTATCTTTTAATGATAAGAACAAATTGGAAGATGTTAAGAGATTTACAGAAACGCAAATGCTGAGTAAATTGCAAGAATCAACCATTAGTCAGCATATTGAGTTTTCAAGCAATACCAAATTTGAATATAACGAAAAAGGTGGCTTTATTTATGCCACAACCTATGGAAATGGTGTTCCAAGACACGCTGCTCAATTATACGAAGCAATTTCGTGTGTTTTTATATTTTTGCTTTTGTTTTATTTGTGGAATAAAAATAGAAGTGGATTGGCAGATGGTAGACTTTTTGGTATCTTCCTGATCGCATGTTTTGGTTTAAGGTTTCTATATGAGTTCATAAAAGAAAATCAGGTTGCTTTTGAAGACGGACTAGCATTAAATATGGGGCAGTGGCTAAGCATCCCATTAGTGTTGGCAGGTATTTATTTTATCGTTCAGTCAATTAGGGCTGAGAAAAGAATTTAAGGAACTGGATCATAGCCCGATCCACCCCAAGGATGACATTTAGAAATCCGTTTAGCTGATAATTTCGAACCTTTTAGCAAACCATATTTTAAAATTGCCTGTTTGGTATATTCTGAACAGGTAGGGGTGAATCGGCATGAAGCTGGGAAGAGAGGTGAAATACCATACTGATAAAATAATACGGGCCAGATGGCAACTTTTCGTATGGTTTTTGTAAGTTTTTCTTTATTGAGTCTTTTCAAAATAGATTTTTTAGTATTTAAAATTATTCATAAAATCAGAAATCTTAACAGATATAGCGTCATAAATCACAGGATAAATAGAAATACGTCATTTAGTATGGCTATTTGTATTCTTTTTTTTCTGTTTGCTACGTTTGGTGCCTATAGTCAGGTTTCTATTGACAAAGATTTAGGAAAAATAGAAGTTATTAACAGTCCTGCTGATAGTCTGCAAAATCGAATTCTTTTCTTGGAAAATATTCAAATCAAGGGTAATAAAAAAACTAAAAAAAGAATTATTACCAGAGAAATCGATTTAGAAACCAATGTTAGTTATACGTTTAAGGAATTACAAGAGCTCATCAAATTAGATGAAAATAAAATATTTAATACAGGCCTGTTTAATACCGTAAAAGCTGAAATAGAATTTGCAGACAAATCTGATAACAGTGTGAATGTGATCTTCTTTGTGGAAGAAAGATGGTATATATGGCCAAGTGTGATTTTTAAACTGGCAGACAGGAATTTTAGTGACTGGCTTTTTAATCAGGATGGCGCAACTGATCGCTTTGAATATGGCTTTAAGTTTGATCAATTTAATGTAAGGGGGCTTAATGAAAAACTATCCGCTATGGCTCAGTTTGGATTTAAAAGACGTTTTGCATTTGGATACAACATTCCATATCTAAATAAAGAACAAACCTTCGGGATGGGGCTTAGTTTTTCGTACAGTGAACTTGATCAAATAGACTTCACCAATGTTGAGAACAAAAGATTATTTATTGATGCTGATAGTATTTTTGGAGATGATAATAGTAGAAAAATAATTTCAAATACATTAACAAGCAATGTTTTTTTCAATTATCGAGAGTCCTATTATAATACGCATACCATGCGACTGACTTATTCAAGAACCACCATTCTTGAGGAAGTGCTACAGTTCAATGAAGATTATTTAGGACAAAACAGAGACATGGAACAAGATTTTATTGGACTGACTTACATTTTTAGGAGGGATTTCCGAGATAGAAATAATTATCCTTTAAAAGGTTTCTTGATTGACGCTAGGCTATCTAAAATAGGATTAGGGGTATTTAACGACATAGATCAAGGATCCGCACAGGCTTTAGTAGCATATTACAAACCTCTAAAATATAATTTTAGTATTGCATCCTCATTTTCTGGCTATACTAGTTATCCAAGATTTCAGCCTTATTTTAATATGAATGGATTGGGATTTGGAAATAATTTATTGAAAGGCTATGAACTCTATGTTATACAGGGGCAACATTATGCTGTGAATAAAATAGAACTGAAAAAAGAAATATTTTCAGTTGAAGCTAATTTAGGAAAGTTAATGCCCTTAAAGCAATTTAGAAAAGTACCGATAGCAGCCTATTTCAAAGTGTTTTTTGATCAAGGTTATGTTCAAAATAACTTGCCAGAGACTAGTCCTACAACTATTAGTCCGTTATTATCAAATCGATATATTTATAGTTATGGAGCTGGTATAGATCTTGTCACGTACTATGATGCAGTTCTTAGATTAGAATATTCAATAAACGCTTTAAATGAAACAGGCTTTTTTATCAATGTGAAGTCTGGAATTTAATCTAATTCTGATTTATCCACTTTTTTCTTTTTTCCAAATCGATTGAAATAATACCAATCTCCTATTCTTTCTCCATTTTCATATTGGCCTTCATACGTTTTTCGACCTTTGTCATCAAAATATTGCCAAATCCCTTCCTCATTTCCATTTTTGTAATCACCTGCTTGAATGATTTGACCTGATTTATTGAAAAATTGCCAAGGTCCATTGGGAATACCTTTGTCATAATTCCCGATGTGTCGAAGTTTTCCATTTTTGTAGAAAAATTCCCACTGCCCATGATAGCTGCTATTCAAGTAATTTCCTGTTTTTTCCACCTGACCATTTTTATAATAGTAAATGGATATTCCTTGGAGATTTCCTTTAGTCCAGTGCTCTTCTGAAGTTATTTGTCCGCTTGGATAAAAGCTCTTTATAACCCCTTGCAATTCTCCTTTTTCGTAATTTTCAATTGAGTTTATTTCGCCATTGGGATAATAAAATTTCCACTCTCCTTCTTTAATCCCATTTTGCCGATTTCCGACAGCTTTTAATTCACCAGTTTCATATAATAGTGAATCAATTTGTGCCAGGAGATGATAATGAAAGCTTGTTAATATAATTGCGCATATCCAATATTTTTTATAATTTTTCACTTTCGATTTCTTTATGGATCTAAGCTAATTTAGGTGCTAAGGGTTTATAATTTAATAATCTGCATGAAATTATTCAACCAAATACTCCCCATTTTATTGCTTTTCGCTTTTCAAATTAATGCACAATCTATTTATTCGCCTGTATCGAGTCGGGTAATTGGGTTGGGCGATGCCGCTGTCACCATGGATGGCTATTGGGCTTCATTTCAAAACACTGCTGGAATAACAAATACTGAAAGTTTTGAGGTAGGGGCCACTTATGAAAACCGATTTGGTATGCTGGGAATGGATTTAATGGCAGCGGGTTTGACTGCTAAATTGCCCTTTGGATATGCTTCATTAAGTGTTTTTCGCTTTGGTGACGAGATCTATAACGAACATAAAATTGCCCTTGGATATGCTACAAAGCTTGGCATTATCAAATTAGGAGGTAGGCTTAATTATCTTCAATATCAAGTCCAAGATTTTGGGACTCAAGAAACTTTGTCCATTGATTTTGGGGGAATTGCTTCCATAACTCCCCAACTATTAGTGGGGGCACAAGCCTTAAATATTACTCAATCAAGCCTAAATGTTGAAGCTGAGCATGGAGTACCCACACTTTTGAAACTTGGTGTTTCTTACCGACCAAGAAATTATTTTATGCTGAATGCAGAAATAGAGAAAGATATTGTAAGACCTGCCCTGCTTAAATTAGGTGCAGAGTACAATTTTCTAGAGAAGTTTTATCTTAGAACAGGTGTGAATAGTGGCTCATTTCAGTCGTTTTATGGTCTGGGATTTAAGTGTTTAAGTATTCAATGGGATTATGCTTTAAGTAATCATGCGGAAATGGGGTTCTCTCATAGTATTTCAATGCAATATAGAATTAAGAACAGATGAGGGTGTGTTTGTCCATAGTGTTGTTTTTAATTTGTACTACAGTAATGTCTTTTCATTCTTTTGCACAGGATCAAGAACTTGATCTGGAAGATTTTATAGAAAGTAATTTCTCTGTCCAGGATGAAAACACTAATTATGAAGATATATACGAAGCCTTATTTCAACTCTATCAATCTCCAATAGACTTAAACAAAGCCAATCGCCAAGATTTACAATCATTGCTGTTGCTTTCGAATATCCAAATCAGTGAATTTTTAGATCATAGGGCCAAGAATGGTGATTTGTTAAGTATTTACGAATTACAAGCTATTTCTGAGTTTGACCTCAAAACCATTTATGAAATTCTTCCATTTGTTTCTGTGCGAGAGACTGGTTTGCAAGCTGATAATCGCCCTTTACTACAAAGGATTTTAAATGAAGAGAATAACTATTTGATCATTAGATCAGATAGGACTTTGGAAGAAAAGCGTGGCTATGTTTCTTCCGATGAAAGAGAAAGGCAGTATTTGGGAGATCCGTACAGGCTTTACACTCGCTTTAGAGTAAAGCATACCGATGATTTTAGCATAGGATTCACCACAGAAAAAGATGCTGGTGAACAGTTTAAATGGGATCCAACCAAGGACCAATATGGTATGGATTTTTGGTCTTTTCATGCACAATTGGAAAATCAGGGGAGACTAAAAAATATAGTTTTAGGAGATTATCAGTTGCAATTTGGGCAATCTTTGTTATTTGGAGCAGGTTTTGCCATCGGGAAGGGAAGTCAAACTGTTGCTACTGCAAGAAGAAGTAATTTGGGGGTGCTTCCTTATACCTCCGTTTTGGAAACCAACTTTTTTAGAGGGTTTGCGACTACACTTGAGTTAAATGATTATCTGGATTTAACAACTTTCTATAGCTACAATCCGATCAATGGAAATGTACAGCTGGATTCTGCTCAAAGCGCGGAAGAATTTTTTTCTTCCATCAGGCTTACAGGTTTCCATAGAACTGAGTCAGAAATAGCAGGAAAAAATGCAATCGAAGCACAAAATTTTGGAGGAAACTTATTGTTCAATACTAAAAGAGAGAATCTCAATATTGGCTTAAATTATATTCATACCATTTACGATAGACCCTTTTTCCGTCAACCTAATAAATATAATCAATTTGAATTTGGAGGTACCCAAAATCAGAATTACGGTTTATTTGCTAATTATTATTGGCGTAATTTCCATTTGTTCGGGGAGGGAGCGGTAAGCACATCCGGTGGGGTTGGTGCAATAGGTGGGTTTATCGCTTCCATTACTCCAAGTTTGCAGACCAGTTTTGTTGTCAGAAATTATGACAGGGATTTCCATACATTTTATGGAACAGCATTTGGTGAAAGCACCCGAAATATTAATGAAAATGGAGTCTATTGGGGGATGAAATTCCAGCCATTTAAAAAGCTGACTTTTTCAGGATATTACGACCGCTTTAATTTCCCTTGGTTAAGGTTTAGGGCTGATGGACCATCAAAAGGTAATGAATTTTTAGGAAGAGTAGCTTACAGTTTTAACAGACAGATAAAATTGTATGCACAAGCTAGAGTAGAAAATAAAGAGAGAAATGTGGCAATGGATGCTAACCCAAATTTATATGGATTGACTAATGCAGAAAAGAGAAATTATATCCTAAATTTAGATGTCCGCCCGAAAGGAATAGTGTCTTTAAAAACCAGAGCCCAGTTCAGTGAATTTCTATTTGATGGCGATTATTCAAATGGCATGGCATTAATCCAAGACATTAATTTTGACTTTGGAAGATTCCGATTGAGCACACGCTATTCCATTTTTGACACGGACAATTTCGAAAATCGACAGTATGTTTATGAAAAAGATGTTTTATATGCATTTTCAATTCCAGCTTATCAGTATACAGGAAGTCGCTCTTATGCATTATTACAGTATAAATTCTCAAAAAAGCTCCAAATATGGGCGAGATATGCTCAGTTTCGATATGTAGATCGGTTTACAGTTGGAACTGGTAATGAAAAGATTGAAGGGGATAAAAGATCTGAAGTGAAAGTGCAGATGATGGTGAGATTTTGATTTCCATAGCTAAAATGTAAGCTAGTTGTTGCTCTTGTGTATTTCAATATGTATTTTTATATAAACAAGAACAGATGCATCAAAAACTACTAAGCCTCGCACTTCTTTTTCTTACTTTCAATGTATTTAGTCAAAATATTTCATCGGTTGATTCAGGAAATTATATACAGAGTAAATTTATTTGTAATCAGGAAAATTTACATAAAAAATATTTTGCTGAAACGCAGTACATTAAAGATTCCCTAATCTCGAACGGAATTTTAGACATTAAAAAAGAAAATTATCCAGACGATCATATTTTACTAGAATGGCCAGTTGCCCAGAATATTAACTTTAACGAGCCTGATTATTATGGGATATCCAATTTTGTTGATCATAATGAGGCTTATCCAGACCAAATTCTAGACTACAATTGTGGAACCGTCTCATATGATTTACCAAGCGGATATAATCATGCTGGAGTGGATATTTTTGCGGCTCCATTTCCTTGGATGAAAATGGATAATAATCAAGTAGTGATTGTTGCTGCAGTTGCTGGGGTAATTATTTATAAAGCCGGGAGTAACTATGATTTGAATTGTGACTTTAGTAATTCTGAAAGTTGGAATGCTGTTTATGTGTTACATGAAGATGGTTCAACTGCCTGGTATGGGCATTTGAAGAAAAACTCTCTGACTGAGAAAGAAGTAGGTGAAACAGTTTCTACTGGAGAATTTCTGGGTGTGATGGGAAGTTCAGGATCCTCTACGGGGCCACATTTGCATTTTGAGCTATATAATTCGGATGATGAACTTATTGATCCCTATGTAGGTCCCTGCAATCCATCAACTTCTACCTCTTGGTGGAGAAATCAGAAACCGTACAAAGATCCTAGAGTATTAAAAATAATGACCCATATTGATGCCCCAATTCCTTATGGTTGTGTAAGTGAAGAGCAGTATAATGCAGAAATTAATTTTTCTCCAGGACAAAATATTTTTCTTGCAAGCTATTTGTCTGATCAAACAGTTGGAGATGTACTTTATCATAGGTTACTAAGTCCAGGTGGTGAAATATTTGATGAATGGGAAAAAGAATTTGAGAGTAATTATGCTTCCTCCTATTGGTATTATACACGATCTATTAACAACTCATTACCTACTGGGAAATGGACATATCAAGTAGTTTATGAATCTCAGCAAGTATTATCACACAATTTTTATATAAAAAATGAAGATCAAAAGCCAATTTTGTCAACCGAGCAAAATATTGAAGTAGAAAATGACACTGGATACTTTTCAATAATTGTTAGCAATATAGGAGAAGTGGGGCTGAATATTTCTAATATTGAAACCTCAGCTGGATTATCTGCGGATTGGCAGGGCGATATAGCGCCTGGTGAATCAAATGAAATATTGGTTCAGATGAAAAACAATTTGGGTGATGCAGAATTTATTGAGATATTTCATAATGCAGAAAATAGTCCTTCAATTGTTTATGTCTCAGATCAACCAGTTTCCTTAATTCAATCGAGTATTACTGAATACGATTTTGGTGAAGTTATGGTGGATGTGTATGATACTTTAAAACTTCCACTAGAGAATCCAGGATTAGAAACTCTTCAAATCCAAGATGTAATGGTACCAACAGGCTTTCTTGTCAATAGAACAAGTTTCGAAATTGAAGCACAAGAAATAGATACTTTAGAAGTGTTTTTTATGCCAACACAGGAAAGTGTTTATAGTGGGCAATTGAAAATTGTATCAAACGCATCTAATAATAGCGAGTTTGATGTTAGATTATTGGGTACAGGAATTCCTAACGTATTTTTGTCTACTGAAGAATTTCTTAGTAAAGAAATTAAATTGTATCCAAATCCAGTAAGACATCAATTTAATCTAAATTTTGAATCAATTAATTCGCCAATTTGTTTGATCAATATCATTGACAAATACGGGAAGGTAATTGCAAATTATTCGATAGATCAAAAAGAGTTGAAAAAAGAGTATAAGCTAAATGTTAAAGAGTTGTCTTCAGGAACGTATTATTTGAAGATATTGGGAGACGATAATGAAGTTTATATAAAAAGATTTATCAAAAGATAAAATTGGGATTTAAAATGTATTAAAGCGTGAAGAGTTTTAACAGTGTAATTTTTACTATTACCATTATTTTTATTGCAGGCTGTGAATATTCCACTCCCCCTGAGATGCTAATGGGAAAGTGGTATGTTGCTTCCGTGAAAGCAAATGGGCATGAAATGATTCATGATTACTTGGATCAAAATACTCGCTATCTTGTTTTTAATGAGGAAGGGACTTATCAAGTTGGTTTGCTCGATTCTGTTAGTGAAAAAGCTTGGATGATACATTCAGACCAAAATGAGTTAATTATGATGGATGGTAGCCCTTTTGATGATATCAAAAAATGGAATGTAAAAGCCTCTGATGAATTGGTATTTTTAAGCGATAAGAATAATCATTTCAATATAACATTAAATAGAAAGAAGAAACTGCCTAAAGTGAAAATAAATGAGGAAAATGCCTTGATCGGAAAATGGGTAATTGATAAAGTGACCGTTAATGGTTACGATAATTCAGATAAATATGCTTTCCCAAATAGGTGGATTTTGCTTGCTGACAACGGAAGGTTCTATAATGGTAATGAAACAGGGGATCAGAATGTGGGTTATTGGGAAACAAATAGTTCTTTAACAAAAGTTGATTTTTTTGATCAGAAAGATCAGGGGGAATCATTTATTACATTTAATATTGCCAACAATACCCTTTGGTACGAAAAGCAAAATGACAATAATGCCCCACAGGTAAGAGTCTATTTTAAAAAAGTGAATTAAGTTTCAAATTATCCACGATTTACCCCGATTATATATTTTAAGTGATATAATTCCAATAAATTTTCGATATTCGTCATAGATAAAAATCTCTTTACTATGACACGAATATTATTTGCATTCACTTTACTACTGCTTTTACCTTTTAGCTTGATGAGTCAGGTTCAACCAACCGATGCAAAATCCATCTTGGAAGGAATTGAAAATAGAAAAAAACTAGCTGAATCTTCGGTTTTGAAGAATTATCCCTCTAGAAATGTTGGCCCTGTTATTCAAGGAGCTCGCATTGTCGATATTGCGGTAAATCAAAATAACATCAAAGAATTTTATATAGCCTATGCTTCGGGTGGTCTGTTTCATACAAAAAATAATGGAATCAGCTTCGAGCCTATTTTTGATAATGTGGGCGCACTTACTTTGGGAGATATAGCACTAGCTCCAAGTGATGAAAACATTCTATATGTTGGAACGGGAGAGAATAATTCCAGTAGAAGTAGTTATGCAGGTTCTGGTATTTATAAATCTACTGATAAAGGCAAGAATTGGGAGCATATTGGCTTACCTAGCAGTCAGCATATTGGGAGAATTGTAGTTCACCCTGAAGATCCTAATACTGTTTGGGTAGCTTCAATGGGAGGTTTGTATTCTGATAATGAAGAAAGAGGGGTTTACAAAACCACAGATGGCGGAGAATCATGGGAAAAGACATTGTATATAGATGATAAAACCGGAGCAATTGATTTAATCATCCATCCGGAAAATCCTAATCTAATATGGGCTAGCATGTGGGAACGCAAAAGATATGCTTGGGATTTTGTTGGAAATGGGAAAGGTTCAGGAATCTATATGTCAACAGATGGCGGTGAGAACTGGAGTCTATCTATGAATGGAATGGAAGATGATGAATTTACTGGAAGAATTGGTTTGGATATTTCTCAATCTAACCCAGATATTTTATATGCTTTAATTGATTATCAAAAGGAAACTAAAAAAGAAAAAGAAGAGCAGGAGGGATTAGCCCCAGCTGATTTTTTGGAAATGTCGGTGAAGGATTTTCTTAAATTAAACAATGAAGATTTAGATCAGTATTTGAAAGATAATAGTTTTCCTGAAAAGTATAATGCTGTAAATGTCAAAAAAGATATCGAATCTGGTGCTTATAAACCGAAAGCCTTAAGCGATTATTTAGGTGATGCCAATCAGGCATTATTTGACACAGATGTTAAGGGTTCTGTAATTTATAAATCAACTGATAGGGGAGCTACTTGGCAAAAAACACATGATTATGATCTGTCTGGAGTTTATTACACTTATGGCTATTATTTTGGTGAAATTAGAGTGGCGACTCAAAATCCTGAGATTATTTATGTGATGGGCGTACCGATTGTAGTTTCCAGAGATGGTGGTAAAACCTTTAACAGAACAGACTCAATTGGTGATGTGCATGTGGATCATCATGCGATGTGGATTAATCCTGAAGATGAAGAGCACATTATGTTGGGTAATGATGGTGGACTTTACATCACTTATGATGGTGGAGCTACTTGGGATCATAAAAACAGCATGTCAGTAGGACAATTTTATACTGTAAATGTAGATATGGAAAAACCATACAATATTTATGGAGGCTTGCAGGATAACGGAACCATGGTGGGAAGTTCTCGTACCGTGCCTAATGTAAGAGGAAGATGGGAAAGTATATTCGGTGGTGATGGTATGTTTGTAAGTGCTGACCCTAGAAATTCAGATATTGTTTATGTGGGCTTTCAGTTTGGGAACTATTTTAGAATTAATAGAGAAAGCGGTAAAAGGCAATATATCACGCCTAAGCATAATATAGGAGAGGATCGATTAAGATTTAATTGGAGAACACCAGTGGTCATGAGTCAGCATAATCCTGATATTATATACATTGGTGCTCAGAAAGTTTACAGAAGCTTAAATCAAGGGGATAGCTGGACTGCATTGACTGGTGATTTAACCAATGGTGCCAAAGAAGGAAATGTCCCTTTTGCTACTATTACAGAAATTGCAGAATCACCATTGAAGTTCGGGATTGTTTATGTAGGTACCGATGATGGCAATGTTTGGTTAATGAAAGAAGGACAGAGTATCCAAAAAATCAATAACAATCTTCCTGCAGATTTATGGGTAAGCAGTATTCATCCTTCAGAACATGATGAAGCCACGGTTTATCTATCTATGACAGGCTATAGAAATGATAATTTTGATAATTACGTCTATAAAAGCACTGATTTTGGTAAAAATTGGACATCAATTGCAGGTGATTTACCTCAAGAGTCGGTTAACGTAATTTATGAAGATCCAAAAGTCGCTGGATTACTTTACATCGGTACGGACCATGGATTATACACCAGCTTTAATGATGGAGAAAACTGGCAACACATGGGAGCTATCCCAAATGTAGCAACTTACGATCTGATAGTACACCCAAGAGATTTGGATTTAGTTGTGGCCACACACGGGAGAAGTATTTATGTTACGGATGTACAGCCATTACATGAAATTGCCCAAAATAAAGAGAATAAATTAGTGACTTTTGATCTTGACGATATCCGTTTCAGCAAAAACTGGGGAGAAAAATCTCATCCTTATTCAAAAGAGTATTTGCCGAAAATGGAGATAGCGCTTTATTCTGATGCCAATAAAAATGGTAAAGTAAAAATTGAAGTACTGAATGAAGAAGGTAAAAGCTTAAGTTCCTGGGAAGAGAAATTGTCCACAGGCTACCAAAGCTTTGAATGGAACTGTAAAATAGGAGATGATTTTATTTCTAAGGGGAAATATGAATTGAAATTCATTTTAGGTAAAGAAGAGCATAAAGAAGGATTTGAGGTGAAATAATTTATTTAATTTTGCTTATAGCGCACACGACAAGTGTGCGCCATATGAGAATAGGACTTCATTAGGTAGAAAAGTTTAAGGGTCCTTGTCCCATGAAAATTTTTTGGTTAGCAAACACAGTCCATTACAATCTAATCCTATGTCTGTCTTATTCAATTATTTTCAATTTGATTATCGTCATTATTCATAACTTTGCCTTGGATAATCCGGGTTGAGGAAAGCAACTATTTAAAAAGCATAATCAAAATGATAAAATTCTTAAAAAGAAAAGTAAGACAAATAAAAAGAAAATATAATCTTATAAAACTTAAACTAGAAGGAGATAAATACAAGCAATGGTTTGGCAGTAAATACGGTGGTTTTTATGTTCGTCAGGAGATATTAAAAAAGAGTGGGCAAGTTATTGTTTATTCTTGCGGAGTGGGCAAAGACATTTCATTTGATAAAGCAATCATGAGAAAATACAAGAAATGTGAAATCTATGCTTTTGACCCTACCCCTATTTCAGTGAAGTGGATAGAAAAAAAATGGCTTCCCAAAAATTTCCATTTTTACCCTATAGGAATTAGCGACAAAAATGGAACTGAAAAAATGTATATTCCCAAAACCTTTGACGTTTCTTATGGTGTTTTTAACTGGAACAATGAGAATAAAGATGAAATAATGGTTGAAATGAAAACCATAGAAAGTATCGCTGAGGATCATGGGCACAAGTTTGTTGATATTTTGAAAATGGATATTGAAGGTAGCGAATTTGTGGTTTTAAACTCAATTGATTTCAAAAAGATAGAGTTTGGTCAAATATTAGTTGAATTTCATGAACGGTTTTTGGAAAACGGCCATAAAGTGCTGGAGAAAACTATCGCATATTTGGAAAAAAATGATTACGAATGCTTTGCTATTTCAGATGATTTTGAATACAGTTTTGTTAACAAACGGTTTAAAACAACAGAAGTGAATAAATAATCATCCTCCTAATCGGGGGTTAAAGTTATCGGGGATCTCTTGTCTGACTCCAGGATTCTGCTTATGGGTTTTCCCAATTTATTCAAAACAAGCTGTATATAACAATTCAATACTTCTTTGACCGCATGCTTGGTTTACCAAATCTCATGGCATTGCAACTTCGAGATAATCTGATCTTTCAACTCGCACCATACTAGGTACAAACATATGCTATGATGGTTTTGGTATTTTTAAAGTTGAACAAAATACTCTAGCCTTTGACTATCTTTAATCTTGGATAGTTGCAAAGTGCTTTTAACCATTCAAAGTTCATGTCCATACAGTTTTCTCTTTAATATAATGGCTATTGAAAAACAGCGACCTTGAAAACAAGAAGTCATTTAAAGCACAAAATTGATTTTAAAATATAGATTTAAATGAGATTAAGCCTTATATTTTTCAGTATAACCATATTACTGGGTTGTAGCGATAAAGAAAATAATAGTTCTGAAATTTACCTTGGAACATACAGAGTAGCGGATCGAATGATTCCTTATCCCTATTTAATAAAACAAAAAAAAGATACACTCTTTCTTTTTGATGAAAGTGGAATTTGTATTGATAAAACAACTAAGCATTCAATAAATGAAGCTGAAGAAATTAGTTTTAATGAAAAGCATTTTAAAATATTAGATAGAAACGATACTAGCCTAGTAGTTTTTGATTTGCAAGACACTGTAAATTTCAGAACATTTAAAAATGGGCAACCTAATCCAAGATATGCTGCTAAATTCCAAAAATTGGCAAGTGCCAATAAACTTGACCTTCAGGAAATCAGAAAAGAGCTAAGGAATGCAATTTGGAAATATGACGTTATTGAGGACGAGAATAGTAATCCTAACCAAGATTTAGATATTGAACAATTAATCAATTTTAGAAATGATAGTGTAAGCATTATTACAAATTATTACTATCAAGGCTTAAAAACAATTTCAGAATATGAAGCAAAAGCATATCATATTTTTGAAATAGATGACATTTACTTTCTCTCCTTTCAAAAGGGAATTGATAATCCACAACCCATTTACCGGATTACCGGCTGTAATTCCCAAAAAATTGAATTAGTAGATTTTTCTTCCAGAGATACCAAAAGCATAAGTTTTAACAAGGACTCCATTAGTATTGATGAATTTATGTTACAAGTTGAAAATACTCCACCATATTCTAATTGTTATGACGGATACCAAGGAGAATACTATTATGATGATGTTACATTCAGCAAGGGCAATGAATTTATAGCAAGCTATGTAAATGATAATCTCCCTAAAAACGAAATAAAATCAGGGTATATAATCATTCAGTTTAATATCAACTGTTTTGGAAATATAGGTGACTTTGGTCTCATTCAAATGAATAGAAAATATGAAAAAGCATTCTTTTCGAAAGAAATTGTAAGCCATATAATTAATAGAGTAAGTAAATTAAGTGATTTCCCTCCTTCGGAATCACAAATAGAATGGCTTAACCACAAAGATGTTCATGCCTTTTTAATGTTTAAGCTTGACCACGGCAAAATCACAGATGTATGTCCTTAAATATGAGAATAATTAGTTTTGCTATACTATTGATAGCCTTTAGTTGTAATGAAAAAACATCTAAAGATTTCTCGTCATTAGATAAAGATAAAAAGGAAGAATTAGCAAATTGGTATGATAAAATGTCAAACTCTTTTTTGCAACCTTCAGAATTGCATAGAAGATTTAAAGACTCTGCTTTATTAGTACAACCTAATAATGTGCAAACAAGACAAGTACTTTCTTATTCATATAAAAAAGTTGGAGAGCACATTAAGGCAATGGAAGTTTTAAACAAGGCAGCTGAAATTGACATTGAAAATGGTAAGGCGAATGTTTTACAATATAGAGCGTGGAGCCTTCTATATTACTACAGAGATTATGAAGGTGTTGTAAGAGATGTAGATTTAATAGAAAAGATCACAAATAATCCCTATAATTCGTGTTGGGGAGAACCTTGTGGCCTTCTAAAAGGACAAGCTCTATATAAACTGAATGAGTTTCGAAAAGCAATTGAGACCTTTGAAATCGTAAATTTAGAGGAAGAAAAATTGGGATTTGAGGGTAATTTTTTGATTTCCTTTTATATGGGAAGGTGTTACTCAGAACTGGAAGAATATGACAAAGCGATACTGTATTTTGAAGAATCAATGGGATCAGTAAAGCGATTTCCAGAAGTCTATTACCAATTAGGATTGATTTATAGAAAACTTAATAGTAATGAAAAGGCTAATGAGAATTTCAAGTTAGCAAAGGAATATATTAGATATAGTATGAACGAGCCTTATATAGAACGTTTTGACGAAGTTTTTGAGTATATGATAGATGATGAATTGAAAGAATTGCAAAAGACTAACTACTACAAGTCTACTGCATCCAAATTGTCTAGATGAGAGCTTCTGAAATAGTCATAGATTCTTAGGATACTGAAAAAATTCTAGTGAAGCATTCTTAGGCGAGACTTCACTCCATTTTTCTATATTCAATTTCAAACTTACAATCCCACCGGTAGGAATGTTATCAGGAAAACCAGAAAGCAAGTAATCAGCTAAATCATTCAATCCAGGATTATGGCTTACCAATAGTAAGAAGTTTATATTATTGTCAGTCTTCTTTATGATATTCAGTAATTTCGATCTGCTCGCATGATACAATTGGTCATCAATTTTCATTGGAGCATTGAACACGGTCTGAAGAGCTAGAGCAGTATTTTTGGCTCTTTCAGCACCGCTAGTGATAATCAAATCTGCATTGTTAGCTTGTAAAGAAAGCCATTGCGCCATTTTCGGAGCGTCTCTTTTTCCTCTATCATTTAATGGTCTATCATAATCATTTAAATATGGATAATCCCAACTTGACTTGGCATGGCGAGTAATAAATAATTCCTTCATATAAAAATAATTTCCAACAATAGTAACAGAATAAATCAAAAAATGTATATTGCTTCAAATTTATAATTAATAACAATTTATTTTATGAGTACTGGAACAGTAAAGTTCTTCAATGAAGACAAAGGATTTGGATTTATCATTGAAGACGAAACAGAGAACGAAATTTTCGTTCACGTAAGTGGTTTGGAAGACGATATCGAGAAAAACGATAAAGTTACTTTTGAAACTACAGATGGTAAAAAAGGCTTAAATGCCATTGGTGTCAGAAGAGTATAATTTTAAATAATTTATAGATTCTGAAGTGTAAAGCTGATTGGTCGCCAATCGGCTTTTTTTGTGCCTAATGATTATATTTCCCCTACTAAAAAGCTGTAAGGTCGCTCCTCTGGAGCTTTGATAAACAGTTTAGTACAATTGTTACCATAAGTTAGCCCCTCTGGGGCTGTAGGGCAGTAGATTTTGAAATTAGCCTTTTAAAAATAACATGTTAATAATACCTCATTACAAGTCCCAGAGGGACGACCATATGGTAACTTAAATCTTAGCACTCCTCCAAGTTCCGTAGGAACGACCTTATGGTTTAGCAGAAAGTAACTAACCTTATTTCACACTCAAAACCATACTTTTTCACAACAATAGAAGCAAAAGGAAACAAAAGGATTTTCGCTAAAGCGAAAGTTATCTCTAAGTCTGGCACAGAGCAGTTGTGAGTACAAGAGATCATTATTCAGCTTAGATAGCCATTATTTGTGTCCGTTTCTTTTTTTGTCATGATTTGAAGACTCACACATTACTGCAATCTTAAGAAAATAACCCTAGTTATTTTCTATTGTATTCTTTTGTGCTTTGTGAAATTCTTGGAGAAGCTTTGTGGTTAAAAGAAAAAAGGCTCTGGCTTTCCGTTTGTTTTCTGTGAATCTTTTCCCCCACAATTATTGATAACTACCGAATTCAATTAATTTTGAAAAAATTAAATAAGCTAGAATGGAAAATTTTAATATAGAACTACTTTCAAAAATTTGTGAAACTCCAGGTGCTCCGGGGCACGAAAAGAGGATTCGTGACTTAGTAATCAGCGAAGTAAAATCTTTGGTAGATGAAGTAGAGGTTGATAATCTTGGAAACGTACATGCCATTAAAAAAGCTAAGAGCAATCCGGAAGGCAAAAAGGTAATGGTAGCTGCTCATATGGATGAAATCGGTTTCATGGTCACTCATATAGACGAAAATGGCTTCCTTAGATTCACAACCCTTGGCGGTTTTGATCCTAAAACATTGACCGCTCAACGTGTAATTGTACATGGTAAAAAAGATGTGATAGGAGTGATGGGTTCTAAGCCTATTCATGTGATGACAACGGAGGAAAGAAATAAAGTAAGTAAAACAACCGACTATTTTATTGACCTAGGAATGAAGAAGGAAGAGGTAGAAAAAATAGTATCAGTTGGTGATGCGGTTACCCGAGAAAGAGGCTTAATTGAGATGGGAGATTGTGTTAACTGCAAATCAATTGATAACAGAGTGTCTGTATTTGTTTTGATTGAAGCTTTAAAGACTTTAAGAGATCACCCTTATGATGTTTATGCTGTATTTACTGTACAAGAGGAAGTAGGACTTCGAGGTGCAAACGTGGCTTCCCATAAAATCAATCCTGATTTCGGAATTGCCTTAGATACTACCATTGCATTTGATTTACCAGGAGCGCAAGCCCATGAAAAAGTGACTTCTCTAGGTGGAGGAACCGCAATTAAGGTTTTAGATGCCATGACTATTTGCGATTACAGAATGGTAGAATTTATGAAGCAAACTGCTGATAGAAATTCAATCAAATGGCAACCTGAAATTTTAACCGCTGGAGGAACGGACACCGCAGGCTTACAAAGAATGGGTAAAAATGGGGCAATAGCAGGAGCAATTTCTATTCCTACAAGGAACATGCATCAAGTAATTGAAATGGCACACAAACAAGATATATTGGATTCCGTTCAATTATTGAATGCTTGTATAGAAACTTTAGATAAATATAATTGGGATCACTAAATTATTAAATATGAAAAATAGTCTGATTTTATTCGCTTCCATTTTTTTATTTGGCTTTTCAGCTGCAGCGCAGCAGGAAGATCCTATCAACATTACTGGTGTGATTTTAGATGCAGAAAATATGGAGCCTGTACCTTTTACAACCGTATTAATTGGGGAAGGTAAAAGTGGAACGGTAGCCGATAATTCTGGGTATTTTTCATTTCTTGCTTACCCTGGAGATACTATCACGTTTAGAAGTGTTGGGTATAGAACTTCAAATTTTATAATTCCTAAATTATTGGAAGGCAAAACGTATTCTTTAATTGAGTTAATGGTGCAGGAAAATGTCCTTTTAGAGGAAGTGAAAGTTTATCCTTTACCTGATGCGGATTATTTTACCAGTACTATTGTAAAAAAAGAATTAACTGATATTCAGAAAAGGCAATTGCAGGATTTTAAGAGAGATTTAAACAACTTATTAGAAAAACAATACGATCAGAACAGCCCATATTACGACCAGTGGAGATATGCTCGCCTTTATGATATGACAGGAATTGTTCCCCCTAATAATTTCTTGAATCCTATGACTTGGTCTAATTTTATTAGAGATTGGAAGAAGGACAGCGAGAAATAATTTTTTATGCCCAGTTCAAAAAATATGATCTTCCAGTTTTTAAAAAACTGGAAGGTCTTTAAATTTCAATCCATCATTCAACACCAAACTTCTCACTTCTAAATCCCAACTGTTATATAGAGCTAGTTCCGGTCTGATCTTCGGTACTGACCTAGATCAAAACCTACAAACACAAATACCTTTACACTTCAACACTTAAATCCCGATCATTACAAATGCTCCCCAATAAATTGGATCTTTGTATTCATTTCGGATTTCTTTTTTGGCATCAATAAAGGCTTGTCTTTTATCTCCGGTTTCCAGCCATTTTTCATAGAATGAAACCATCAGTTTTTGAGTAGCTTCATCTGAAACTTTGAATAAACTCATAATAAGGGTTTTGGCACCTGCCACGAGGAACGATCTTTGCAAACCAAATACGCCTTCACCACCATGCACTTCACCTAAACCTGTTTCACAAGCCGAAAGCACTACTAAATCTGTTTGATCTAAATTCAGATTCATGGCTTCATATGCAGTTAAAATCCCAGGCTCAACATTGTAATTGTAGCGTGTTTTAGCTAGTAAATCTCCAGCTCCTTTTAACATTAAGCCAGTATTAAGCAGTGGGTTATCAGACATATCGCTACCTTGGACATTGGTTTGACTTGGTCTTCTGTCTTCCTTCTCAGTAAAAAAGCCGTGCGTTGCTATATGAAATACTTTAGGACTTTTGATTTCTTTAACGGTTTCTTCTGCAGCCGTTGTGTCTAGGAAATTGCTAGTTTTCCAGCCATATTGATTAAAGAGCGCAGTAAGTTCATTTATTTCTTTTTTAGTGCCTGGTAAATCACTGATTTGGGTTGCGCCTGACCTAAATTCACTAATGTAGTCTTTTCTTGAAGCCAAATAAAATTTAGGATCGCCAAATAGCAAGGCAGTTTTTTCTTCTTGATACTGTTTGGTGCTTATCTTGTTGATATACAAATCCTTTGTATTGCTTAGCAGTACAATATTCGAATTGTCGAGTAAATATTTACCATCTCCAATAGGGATTGCTTCCAAATTGATTTGATTATAAACTCCATCTGGCGATAAGTAAATTGTTTTGCTTTGACCAATTTTGTCCTCAATCGGTTTCCAGAAATTGTTGTAGGAGTAAGTATCTTCAATCCTATATTTAATGGCATTTCTATAGTTATTGAAATACTTTGATTCCATATCATTTCCATTTTCCATGACTACAAATTCCGGCTTACTACGCTTATCATTTTTAAGAATTAGCATAATATAAACAACAGAATCCGTAATGTAATGATCAAAATATCTAAACCTCACCATTTCTATAGCTACTTCATTTGGTTGCAATGTGTTTTTTATTTGCTCCCAAGTATAAGTCTTTGAGCTAATATCCTGACTGAATAATTCTGATTGTTGACTCAAGGATTTCTCAATTAGTTCAACGTTTCTTGATAATTCATTTAGGTCAATATTTTCAGCTTGCAATTGCTCACTGCTCATAGAAATAGCATTCGATAGCAATTCCTTTTTATCCAACCATTCGAAATACTGTGATTTTAGGGTGCTATCATTACTATTCAATATTCGCTCTCTCATTTTGATTGAGCTGCTCAAGAGCAAACCTTTAATTCTTAAGGCGTTGTTATAAACTGTTTCTATTAATTCGGGAAAACGGTCATTCATGCTTAAAGCAAGGGTATTAAAGTAGTCAAAATCATTTTTTATAGTATTCCAATATTTAGTTTTTTCTCTTTCACTCAATGCAGGGAAATATTCTTCAATATATTGAGTGTAATTTTCCATAACTTCTTCAATGTATTGTTTTGCTCTTCTTTGGTTTCCGTCCATATAATAGACTTTACTCAATCTTGAAGTGGCTTTTACATATTCAGGGTGTTTGTCGTTAAAAAATTTCTCATTGAGTTTCTGGCTGTCCTTATATTCACTTTCGGCATCATTCCAATTCCTTTGCTTATAATAGATATCACCTCGCAAAATATGAATGTCGGCTGCTTTGATATTATTTCTTCTCCCAGCTTTTTCTTTCCAAATGTCTTCAGATTGTTGTAAGAAACTAAATGCATCTTCAAGCTTATTTTGAGAGATGAAAAATCTAGCCATATCTTTTAATAAATCTGCATATAATGGGCTTTTGCTAGAAAATCTTTTGCTAATTGTATTTTTAGCTTCAAATAGAAGCTTTTCTATTTCTTGAGCATCCTCATTTCCTTTATAGAACATTACAATGGCTAACCTAGAAATTGAGGTGGCTACATCTACATGAGTTCTTCCAAACTGATTTTCAAGAATAGTGATTGCTCGCCTGTAAAATTCTTCCGATTTTTCGTAGTCACCTATCGTTTCATATAATTCCCCAAGTAAGAGTATGGCAGGAGCGTTTTTAGTGGATTGTTCGCCAAATATTCTTTCAGAAATTTCTAACGCTCTTCTAGCATATTCCTCGGTTTGTGTATAATCGCCTTTAATCAGCTGTAGTTTTCCAAAATCCACAAGTGGTATAATGATCTTCCTGCTGTCATTGCCAAAAAGCTCCACATTTCTTTTGATGGATTGGTTAAGAATTTCTTCTGTTTCACCATATTTACCCACTTTTAAATAAACAGAAGCCAGTTCTTGGGATGCTATCAATGGATTATATTCTGCACTTGGGATGGATTGTTTAAATAAATCCTGAGATAATTCTAAGGCATCTTCTGCTTCATCAAAGAAGCCCTGTATGGATAATAGTTTTGCATAGGTTTCTAATGCCATGATGTAATAAATGACAGTCTTGTCATTATCAAAATTTTCTAAAATGCTTAAGGCTTCTTTTACATTGCCCTCAGCTTTTTCGTATTCTCCAATTTTGATTTGTAGATCAGCTATTAGGTTTAATTCTTTACCAAAATCTATATCTCGGTTATCATATTTTTGTCTTGTGACTAATAGTGCCTCATCTAGAATGGATGAAGCTTTCTTATAATCATCATCAATTTGATAAGTAGTAGCTAAATGGTTTAAGAGATTTACATATCGATAATGTTTGTTGCTTATTTGATGCTCGACTTTCCCAAAAAATTCAGAGTTGTATATTTCAACCGCCTCATTAAATTTATCAGTAAAATCTACCCAGTGGTGAGCTAAGTCTAATCTGCTCAGTGCAGTTGTGACGCTAGTGTCACCATATAATTTGCTTTTTATTTTTATGATTTCACCAATGTATCGTTCTGAGTTTTGAAATTGATTTTTAGCCCCAGCAACTTTAACCAAAGTGTTTAAAAGGTCAATTCTTATGGGGTGATCAGCTGGTAACAGGTTTTTATCTTCTGATAATTTAGCGGCTGCTTTTTCTACTTTTTTGATATCTCCTTTCCTCAGGTTTGATTCAAATGAGATGGTTGCTAGCTTAACAAAATGGGAGCTATTTTTTTCAAAGTTCGATTTCAATATTTTTTCTAAATCTTTATAAAAGGCTAAGGCTTTATTAATATTGTTTTCGTTAATAGTATTGATAATTAGTTTCTCTAAGTACTTTAGTGTATTCGGATGGTTTTGTCCATTGGCTGAGATTGAATAAACATATGCATCACTATAATAGCTGAATGGCAGGTCTCGTGTTCCATTTTCCTCCAACATTTGGGCGAAGAGGAATAAATGATTTGCGTAATATTTATTGCGCCTGTTGAGTTTGTCCTTGATCCAATTCTCACCAGTAGAAAATGCTGAGTCAGCTCGTCTGATTTCTCCTTTATGCCTCAAGACATTGCTTTTTAAAGTAATAAGTCTTGCTGCATCTTCATATCTTCGCTCTAATTCATTTTTGTCAAGTTTTTTGTCTTTTTCTAAGGTTCTTTGCAAATAAAAACTTTCCTCTTCATTTATAAGTCTTAAGGCACTATTGTAGTCCCCAATTGCAATTAGGATTTCAGCTTTCCTTAGTTTAAGGTCTGCCATATAGATTTCATCTATGTTTGATGCATCGCTGAATATTGCTATGGCTTTATTCAAATAGTAATCAGCTTTCACATAATTGCCATAATTCATCATGTTTTGTGCTGCATCAATCAAGTTGATTCCGTGGCTAATGGTGTTTTCTCCATTTAGTTTTTCACTGATTGCAATAGCACCTTCATGGAGTTGGTAATAGTTATTAAATTGTCCTAAAGCCCAGTTGTATTTAGCTCTCTTTAAATTTGCCACAGCCACAAACCGGTTTTCAGCACCAAATTTTTTGGTGCTTTTTTTAATGAGTTTATCCGTGAATTTTATTGCCTTATCGTAATTCCCCTTTCCAAAATGCTTCTCAGCTTTTTCAACATACTTATTGAATTTCTTGATATTTTGCGCATTCAAATTGGACTGACCTATTGCAAATAAAAGGGAAACAAAAAATACTAAACCCAATATCTTTCTTACAGCTTTCATCAATTAAATTATTACAATTTTATATGAGATAAAGATAATGAAAAAAATTGAGTTGATTAATTTATTTACAAAAGTTTATATATGCTTTTATCCAAAATGTGAGGTTAGATTGGTGAGAATGGCCGTATTAATCAGTTTCTTGTTTTTGAATTCATTTTTGTTTCAAAGGTCAATTAAATAATGATAATTATCTTCCCTTCATTTTAATAATTAGTTTTGCAGTGTTACGTAAATCGTAGTGATAAAAAATTCTTTTGAAGAACTCTGAATAGTGTATGCAAAAGCTATTTTAATGGCATATATCTATAAAAAGCATAGAATTAATTAGTCTCAGCACATTATGGTTGCAATTAAAATCAAATAAAGCAAATGAAAACAACTGATTTCCGGGAACATTTTAAGCGTAATTATCAACTAGCTTATCCAGTTGTTTTAAGTCAGTTGGGGCATGTTTTAGTCGGAACTGCGGATTCTGTTATGGTTGGGAGAGTAGGGACTGAGGAATTGGCAGCTGTTTCTGTTGCCAATGCAGTGTTTAGTGTGGCCATGATGTTCGGAATTGGAGTTTCATTTGGTTTAACACCGCTTATAGCTCAATCGGATGGGGAAGGAAATCAAAGGGCTGGAATGCGGTTTTTAAAGCATAGTTTTGTTATAAATGTCTTATTTGGCATATTGCTTTTTGGTATCCTTCTGTTTGGAGGGTATATATTGGATATTTTAAATCAACCTAAGGATGTAGTGGCACTTGCTAAACCTTATTTAGCAATCGTTGGTTTCTCCCTTTTGCCTTTTATGGTTTTTCAAACCTTCAAACAGTTTGCGGAAGGTTTATCATTAACCAAACAGGCTATGTACATTACATTAAGTGCCAATGTTATTAATATTCTGCTTAATTATGTTTTGATTTTCGGGAAGTTAGGGTTTGAGCCTATGGGATTGGTCGGTGCTGGTTGGGCAACCTTGATCTCCAGAATAATCATGGCAGTGGCAATGGTGCTATTTGTAAAGTACTTCAAAGTATTTGCTGTTTATTGGAATTATTTTAAAGTCACTGTTTGGAATTCCGCTACTTTCAAAAGACTACTCAATTTAGGGGTTCCAACGGGGTTCCAGTACATATTTGAGGTAGGAGCTTTCGCTTCGGCAGCCATCATGATCGGATGGATGGGAGCTGTTCCATTAGCTTCTCATCAGGTTGCTATGAATTTAGCTTCCATTAGTTATATGATGGCAACTGGTATCTCTGCTGCGGCCACCGTTAGAGTTGGCAATCAGTTAGGTCAAAGAGACATTCCTACGATGAGAATTGCAGCTTTCACATGCTTTTTGATGGCTATATTTTTCATGGCATTTACAGGCTTAGTCTTCATGGTTTTCAATCATCTCTTACCAACTTTTTATACCTCTGACCCAGCAGTTATAAGTATTGCAGCATCTTTGTTGATTATCGCAGCCCTATTTCAATTGTCTGATGGGATTCAGGTGGTTGGTTTAGGCGCATTAAGAGGGATGGGAGATGTGAAATTACCAACATTAGTGACTTTCATGGCCTATTGGGTGATCGGATTGCCGTGCGGCTATTTATTGGCTTTTATTTTAGATTTCGGTGAGCAAGGCGTTTGGTATGGATTATTGATTGGGCTAAGTGTAACAGCTGTTATACTTTTTATCCGTTTCAATAATAAGTCTAAAAAATTAATGGCAGAATTAGCTTAGAAATGTCTTAATTTATGTTGTTAGGTTTTATAAGTTGAAAATAAGGCCAAGGAATTTACAGCTATATTTTTGAGAATGTCCATTTAAATATGAAGTCAATTCAAAACATTAAAAGGATAACTTTTATCATACTTCTTGGCTTTTGCAGTAACATTTGTTACGCCTTTAGGATTGGGAACGCTCTACTTTTGTCAAAAAATTGATTTATATTATGACATTGATAGAGATAATAGGATTTATAAGTGCGGCCATTATAGGCATTTCATTAGGACTAATAGGAGGTGGAGGTTCCATTCTTACTGTTCCGGTTTTGGTATATCTTTTAGGTATTAGTCCTGTTACCGCAACGGCTTATTCTTTATTTATTGTAGGATTTAGTTCTCTTGTTGGAGGGTTGAGTTATGCAAAGAAAGGATTGGTAAATTATAAAACAGGTATTGTTTTCACCATTCCAGCTTTCATCTCAGTATATCTTACTCGATTGCTTTTGGTTCCGGCTCTACCAGAAACATGGTTTGTAGTTGGTGGACTTGAAATCACTAAATCTATTGGGATTATGGTGATTTTTGCAGTCCTCATGATTGCTGCTTCCTATTCTATGATAAAGGATAAAAAAGCTTTGAAGAAAGAACTTAAGGAGGTTAAAGGCTCTAAGAAGTTTAATTATCCATTAATTATAGTTGAAGGAGTAGTTGTTGGGGCTTTAACTGGTTTAGTGGGTGCAGGAGGAGGTTTTTTAATTATTCCTGCATTAGTTGTTCTTGCTAAATTACCGATGAAAGAAGCGGTTGGAACCTCACTCTTGATCATTGCAGCAAAATCCTTGATCGGTTTTATTGGTGATATTCAATCAGGTGGCGATATTGATTGGATGTTCTTAACTATTTTCACAGCAATTGCCGGTGCAGGAATCTTTATTGGAACTTATCTTTCCAATCTGATTGATGGTCAGAAATTGAAAAAAGGATTTGGTTGGTTTGTACTAATAATGGGCTCGGTAATGATCTATAAAGAACTGTTTGCTTAATTAAGTTAAGGGAAATTATAATGAGAAGGGCACTAGACCCTTTTTTATTTAAATCTAAATCAACTTGCTAATATTTAGCTTTTTTCTGTAACCATTGTTACTATCCTAAACTGTTTCTTTTCGTAAATTATGTAATAGAAGTTAAAAGGAAACAACTATGCATATTAAACATTTTTATGATCATGCTTTGGCTCAAGGCTCCTTTGCTATTGAAAGTAACGGAAAAGTAGCTTTAGTTGATCCATCTAGAGATATACAACCCTATATTGATTTTGCTAAACAGCACGATGCCGATATTATTGCTGTTTTTGAAACGCATCCACATGCTGATTTTATTAGTAGCCACTTAGAGATTCAAGAGAAATTTGGAGCAAAAATATATGTGAACGAGAAAGTAGGCGTAAGCTATGATTTCAAACATATCGGACATGGAGATGAAGTGAAAGTGGGTAAAGTAACTTTTAGAGCTCTTTTTACGCCAGGTCATTCACCCGATCATAATTCTTATTTATTATTGGATGAAAATGGAAATGAGAAAGCGGTATTCACTGGGGACTCTTTATTTGTTGGAGATGTAGGAAGACCGGATTTAAGAGAAGGTGCAGGAAATATTCAAGTAAGCAGAAAAGAGTTGGCTGGAATGATGTATGATACCGTAAACGGTGTTTTTTCCGAGTTGGCTGACGATACTATAGTTTATCCTGCACATGGTCCTGGTTCATTATGTGGTAAAAATATGAGCAACGACTTAAGTAGTACGATTTCCAATGAGAAAGCGAATAACTGGGCATTTCAAATACAGGAAAAGGATAAGTTTGTTAATGCCTTCTTAGAAGGCCAATCGTTCATTCCTAAATATTTCCCAAACAGTGTAGAGGTCAATAGAAAAGGTGCAAAGTACTTGGAAGATGCTGTTAAAAATGCAGATAAAAAAGAAGGTATTGAAATACCTCAAGGCTCCATTATTATTGACACCAGGGATAAGCATGAGTTTAAGAAAGGACATTTAAAAGGAGCTATCAATATTCAAAATAAGGAAGCTGATAAGTTCGAGACTTGGTTAGGCTCTATAGTCGGGCCAAGTGAGAAATATTATTTGGTAGCTGAAAATCAGCAAGACTTGGAATTTGCAATTTACAGAGTGGCTAAAATTGGCTATGAATCGAATTTGGTAGCTGGAGTTATTAACCCAAAAGGTGAAATAGTGACAGATCCTTTAATTAATATAGATGATTTTAAGAATAATCCTGATGCTTACACAATTATTGATATTAGAAATGAATCAGAGGTAGCAGATGGTAAATTCTTTGATTCAGCTAAAAATATACCTTTGCCAGAATTAAGGGAAAGAGCAGCAGAAGTGGATATCCAAAAGCCAGTAGTGGTACATTGCGCAGGAGGGTATCGTTCCTCTGCAGGCTTTAGTATAATCAAAAGCTTATTACCTAATGCAAAAGTGTATGATTTAAGTGATGCAGTAGATGATTTTAAGTAAATAGTGGTTTAGTGTTTTTTTAGATTGATTAATGAGAAGAGGTGGGCGTTTGGTTCACCTTTTTTGTTTAATTAGGATTTTTTATGATCCCTGAATTTTATTTGTAAACCGTTTAGAAAATTCCTCAAATATTGATCTAAAAATGGGCGATATTGAGATTGTTTTGGGTTTCTAAGAAATGCTGTGACCTCATGTGGGCTAATAGGTTTACCGGCTAGTTTAAAAAGCTCTGTTATATCTTCCGTTTTTAATTTAAGGGCGATTTTAAGCTTTTTAAGAATAGTGTTATTATCTAGGATCTTTTCGGGCTTAGGTTGTTCACCTTCTCTTTTTCCTCTTTTCTCGTTTATTAAGCCATTTAGAAATATAGCCAATTGATCATCATGAATTTCTTTGAACTCTGCATGCTCATCGTTTTTTAGCCAATCCGTTATCAATGATCTGGTTACCTTATAATCTGCACTCGCAAAAATGGCAATCATCTGATCATCACTATAATTAAAAGTGTAGCGGATTCGTTTTATGATGTCATTATTGGTCATACTCTATTGCATTGTTGTGCTAAAAATAAAAAAGACTGTTCCAAAACTTATATGTACACTGTATGAAAGTATATCTCAAATTTTGAAACAGTCTCTAAGTATATGATTCTTCTAGGATTTTGAATCTAGACTCTATATTCTATTTAGATAATGCTTTTTTCATAGTTTCTCCTATATCAGCTGGAGACTGAACTACATAAATACCACATTCGTCCATGATTTTCATTTTGGCTTCTGCTGTATCGTCTTTTCCACCAATGATAGCACCGGCATGTCCCATTCTTCTTCCAGCTGGGGCAGTTTTACCAGCGATAAATCCAACTACAGGTTTTTTATTGCCATTTTCTTTTATCCACCGAGCAGCTTCCGCTTCATAATTTCCACCAATTTCACCTATCATGACGATAGCCTCAGTTTCATCATCTTCCATTAGCATTTTTACTGCCTCTTTGGTAGGAGTTCCAATGATTGGATCACCACCAATACCAATTGCAGTAGAAATACCTAAACCAGCTTTTACGATTTGGTCAGCAGCTTCATAAGTTAAAGTTCCTGATTTAGAAACAATACCAATTTTACCTTTCTTGAAAACGAAACCTGGCATGATACCCACTTTAGCCTCACCTGGAGTAATAACCCCTGGGCAATTCGGTCCAATTAAAGTTAAATCTTTATCCTGAATATAAGTTTTTGCTTTCATCATATCTTTCACAGGAATTCCTTCTGTGATAGTAATGATAACTTTGATTCCTGCATCGGCAGCCTCCATAATGGCGTCTGCAGCAAACGCAGGTGGAACAAAAATGATGGATACATTTGCACCAGCTTCTTTAACAGCATCTTCAACAGTATTAAAAACGGGTCTGTCTAAATGTTTTTGACCTCCTTTTCCAGGAGTTACACCACCTACTACATTGGTGCCGTATTCTATCATTTGCTCAGCATGGAATGTTCCTTCTGAACCTGTGAAACCTTGTACAATTACTTTAGAATCTTTATTTACTAAAACGCTCATTATGCTCTGTTTAAAGTTTTTGCAAAAATAGAAGAAAAGGCTTCATTCACAAAGTAATTTCGTGCTTGTTTCCGAATTAGTTACAGATTGATAATCAATTTCGTTTTGTTAAGACATACTTCCTTCATTAATTGGTGACGGGGACAGGCTAAGTCTTGAAAAAGCTTAATCAAACTAAATTGAAAAAATTCAATAAACAATCTTTAGATTCATTGTTTTAATAATATTGTAGAGCTAGGTTTTGTTATGTCAAAAATGCTTAAAAAAAGTGAGCTGCCTTCTAAGCTTTGCCCCGTTTGCAAAAGACCATTTAGCTGGAGGAGAAAATGGAAAAAGGATTGGCAGAATGTTAAGTATTGTAGCCACAAATGCAGTAAGTTGGCGAAAAGTAATACCTATACCTAAATTCTGGTAATTAAAACCAATTTCCTTATCTTACTTTCATGAAGATTCTTAATGTCAAACAAATTCGGGAAGCAGACCAATATACTATCAAAAATGAGCCTATAGCCAGCATTGATTTAATGGAAAGAGCTAGTAGAGAAGTGGTGAATTGGATTTGTGAAAAGTTTATTAATGAACATGAGATAATCATTTTAGCTGGTTCTGGGAATAATGGTGGAGATGGATTGGCTATTGCTAGACTACTTTCACATCATGGGTATAAAGTAAGTGTAGTTTTAGTCATGGGTGAATCTGGGTCAGAAGATTTCGAACAAAACTTAACTAAATTGAAATCAATTCAGGAGGTTGAAATATTAGGAGATTTTGATCTCTCAAAATCTGCAGATAAAACCATTTTCATTGATGCAATCTTCGGTTCAGGACTTTCTCGTCCAATTACTGGCGAAATTGCCACATTTGTAGATAAAGTAAATTCTGCATACGGAATTAAATTAGCAGTGGATATACCTTCTGGAGTTTTTGCTGATGAGCCTAGTTCTGGAGAGACAATTTTTAAAGCTGATTATACACTTAGTTTTCAAGTGCCAAAACTTGCATTCATGATTGCTGAAAATCAAGAATTTATTGGTGAATTTGAAATTCTAGACATTGGACTTTCATCTGAATTCATAAGTAATTGTATAAGCAAGTATTCGATTTTCGAGTTAAATGAGGAGGATAAAAAGCTTTTTAAAGTGGAAAGTATTGCCCATAAAGGGATCAGAGGTAGGACAGCTATAATAGCAGGAGGACATGCTAAAATGGGGGCAGCAATTTTAGCAGCAAAGGGTACACTGCATTCGGGAATTGGCTTATTATCAGTTCAATCCTGTCCGCATTGTATCAATATCATTCAGAATCAAATTCCTGAGGCTTTGATATTGGAAGACGAAAATGAATATGTTTTAGGAAGCTTCTTAAATTATGAAAAGCAGGATTCTTTAGTATTTGGCCCTGCTGTTGGTTTTGCCAATAAGACAAAAATGCTTTTGGAAGAAGTATTAAAGAATTATAGAGGGCAACTAATTTTAGATGCAGATGCTATTACCATTTTAGCTGAAAACAGAGAATTATTACAGCTTTTGCCTAAGGGAACCATCTTAACTCCTCATCATGGAGAGTTTAAAAGGTTAGTTGGAAATTATTCTAATAATTTTGAGGCATTGGTGCAACTAAAGTCCTTTTGTAAGCATCATAAGGTTGTAGTCGGTTTAAAAGGGAAACATACTGCTGTTTGTAATGAAAAAGGAGAAGTGAGTTTCAATGTTACTGGAAATTCAGGGATGGCAAAAGGAGGTAGTGGAGATTTATTATGTGGAATAATAGCTGGAATTTCGCCAAGAGTAAAAAATCCTTTTAAAGTGGTAAAGTTGGCAGTATATTTGCATGGAGTTGCTGGGGATATAAGTCTTAAAGAGTATGGTGAGAATTATATGACACCATCTACCATGATCAATAATCTAAGCAAGGCTTTTAGAACCGTAGAAAAGTAGCAAAAGTAGTAAAAATAGTAAAAACTTTAACCGAACATTGTACGTATAGAATCCAAGAATGAGAAACGCTGTATCCATATTGACTATTTTTTTCTTTATGCTTACTCAAATGAGTGGAGTAATGGCTAATAGTGCAGACAAAGAAATTGTGGCTAAGGACATTAAAGTAGCTGAAATACTGGATAAAGCAGATGTTTACCCTAATCCAGCTGAAGATCACATCTTTTTAAAGATTAGTGATATAAAGTCGGTTTCAAATATTAAATTAGAGGTAATGAGCATCATCGGTACAAAGATGAAAGTTACTCATGAAAAAATAGATTCAGGTCTCTACAAAATAGACTTATCAAATATACCTGCAGGTCATTATTACCTTTTGCTTACTGTTGATTCTGAAAAGTCTTTAAAGAAATTTCTGAAAAAGTAATTAGAATTATTAATCCCTTGCATTTGCAAGTCAGTTACTTTCGCAATATTCCCTTTTTTTATCGGCCAATATTAACTACTTTTCGATAAACGGAATAAAATGAATCTCAAATTATATTTTTATTGGATCGTGGCTATAGTTGAAATTATAGCTTTGACGTTCGAAATTGATATTCTTCATCAAATTGCTAAGCCTCTGTTGATGATTTCGCTTCTTATTTACTTTTGGGACAAATCAGATAAATTAAAAAATGAAAAATGGGTGAGCTATGTCACTTTAGCATTGGCATTTAGCTGGATTGGCGATATAATGTTGCTTTTCACTTTTAAACATTTTATGTTCTTTTTTGCTGGATTAAGTGCGTTCTTGATTGCACATGTTGTGTTTATCTTAGCGTATAAAAAAGCGACTTATAAAGATAAGTTGAAGATCAAATGGTCAGTATTTCCTTTTGTCGTTTTGGCTTATATTCTTCTTATGGCTTATTTAACCTTGCCTTATGTTGATAGTGTCATTCAAGTTCCTTTGGTTATTTATGGAATTGTCTTGTGTCTAATGATCTTGGCTGCTTGGTATAGGAAGGGACAAACTACAGATGAGAGTTTTCAGTTGGTAGTGTTAGGAGCCGCCTTATTTATAATTTCGGATTCTATATTAGCCATTAATAGATTCTCTCATACCATTCCATTTTCTGGTGTTGCCATCATGAGTACCTACATTGTTGCGCAATGGTTAATAGTTAATGGTTTACTGCAGCATAAAAAGAAAAAGGAAAAAGAAGCCATATAATTAAGCGGTGATGTACGTTTATTTGATATAATATTCTGTTTAAAAAATAATTTCAATATATATAACTTTTATTTGCTTTTTGGTTTGTTAAAATCAAAAAGGTTTTTCTACATTTGAGGTGTTATTTCGGTAATCAATTTATAACGAAGAGGTGAGAGACAGGCTCGTTGACCCTCTGGCAACCTGAATCAAGGTGCCAAATCCTGCCCGATTTTGGGAAATATAAATTAATAATTATGAACAACATACATTTCTTCGGTTTTAGCGAGCTCGTCAAGTCAGCCAACTCGGCTAAGAATTCAAAATCAACAAAAAGAGCTTCTAAGCTTAATCCTATTATTTCCATTGCATACATGCGAATGTGTATGTGCTGTTGTTGTTAATCAACAACTCAATTCTATTTGGATTTATTTCGATAATCTAAAGGGAAAATTACACCCTTTTCAGTTTTAATATTCCTTTCGAATTAATTTTAATCCACTAAAAATCAATTGTTTAATAAAATTTAGTGATTCAATCAGATAACCTGAATGGCTCACAATTACTTAAATATTCATTCTAAAAATATATTCATCTTAAATTTTAAAAATATGTCAACTACACAAAAATTCGAAACTTTACAATTACACGCTGGCCAGGAAATTGACCCAACTACCAACTCACGAGCAGTTCCAATTTATCAAACGACCAGTTATGCCTTTAATAACTCAGAACATGGAGCAAACTTATTTGGCTTGAAGGAGTTCGGCAATATCTATTCACGTATCATGAACCCAACCAATGATGTTTTTGAAAAAAGAATTGCTGCATTAGAAGGTGGTGTTGCGGCAGTTTCCGTTGCTTCAGGTCAGGCTGCTCAGTTTATTGCCCTCAATAATATTTTGGAAGCAGGAGATAATTTCATCTCAACGAAGTATTTATATGGCGGAACGTACAATCAATTCAAGGTTTCATTTAAGCGATTAGGCATTGAGGTCAAGTTTGCTCCAGATGAAGAAGTAGAATCTTATGAAGCTTTGATAGACGAAAATACCAAAGCCATTTATTTAGAAACCATTGGAAACCCAACCTTCAACATTCCGGATTTTGAAGCTATTTCAGCTTTAGCCAAAAAATATGATCTTCCATTAATTGTAGACAATACTTTTGGAGCTGGTGGTTATTTATTCAGACCTATTGAGCATGGAGCTAATATTGTAGTAGAATCAGCTACAAAGTGGATTGGTGGGCATGGAACATCCGTTGGTGGAGTAATTACTGATGCTGGTAATTACAATTGGGGCAATGGTAAATTCCCCCAGTTTTCTGAGCCTTCAGAAGGTTATCATGGGTTGAATTTTTGGGAAACTTTTGGTGAGGGCAATCCATTGGGACTACCTAATATAGCTTATGCTATCAGAGCTAGAGTTGAAGGCTTGAGAGATTTTGGCCCAGCTTTAAGTCCATTTAATAGCTTCTTGTTGCTCCAAGGTTTGGAGACACTATCATTGAGGGTACAAAGAACAGTCGATAATGCTTTGAAATTAGCCTATTGGTTAGAGAAACATCCATTAGTTGAAAAAGTGAACTACCCAGGATTGGAAAGTAGTAAGTATTATCAGTTGGCTAAAAAATATTTGCATAATGGGTATGGCGGAGTTTTGTCTTTTACGCTTAAAGGAGATAAAGAAGAAACCAAAGCCTTTGTGGATAATTTGAAATTGGTAAGCCATTTAGCAAATGTTGGGGATGCTAAGACTTTGATTATTCAGCCTTCTGCAACCACTCATCAGCAATTATCGGATGAAGAGCAATTGTCAGCAGGTATCTCTCCTAATTTATTGAGAGTATCGGTTGGCATTGAGCACATTGATGATATCATTGCAGATTTTACTCAGTCTTTTCAAAAAATCCATGAGGAATCTTATGCCACAGCATAATTTATCAAAGAATTTTCAATTAGAAAGTGGGCAGACTTTGAAAGGAGCTTCTCTTTATTATGAAGTTTTAGGTGAAATTTCTGATGATAGGGAAGTGATTTGGGTTTGCCACGCTTTTACAGGAAGTGCCACCGTGAAGGACTGGTGGGCTTCCCTTTTCCTTGAAAATGGTGGGTTCATAGATTTAGAAAAGCATACTGTTATTTGTGCTAATATGCTTGGTTCCTGTTATGGAAGCACTGGGCCTGATTCACTAAACCCAGAAACCAATACAGTCTATGGAGATTCATTTCCTAATTTACAAAATAGGGATGTGGTGAAAGCTTTTATTGATTTAAGAGAAGCACTCCGAATTTACAAAATTGATTATTTGATTGGTGGTTCTTTAGGTGGCCAGCAAGCTTTAGAATGGTCTGTTTTAGAGCCGGAAGTGATTCAAAAACAGATTTTAGTAGCTTCCAATGCCAATCATTCTCCTTGGGGAATTGCCTTTAATGAATTGCAAAGGCAAGCTATTGAGTTAGGAGAAAATGGAAAGGAGGAGGAAAAGCAAAAAGCACTTTCTTTAGCACGTAGTATAGCCATGTTAAGTTATAGGGGTTATCATGATTTTGAGGCAAATCAAAATGGAAAAATAGAGCAAGGGGACTGGAAAGTTGCCTCTTATTTAAAATATCAGGGTAAAAAATTCAATGGGAGGTTTAGTATTAATAGTTATAAAGTGCTTTCCAAAATGATGGATGCACATAATATAGCAGAAAACAAAGGAGATGATTTGAAAGAAGTTTTAGGATCAATTAAAACCAAAACTTTATGTATAGGAATCGATTCTGACAATCTTTTTCCGGTGGAGGAACAAAAATTTATGAGTGACAATATTCCTTCTGCAAAACTGGAAATCATTAAGTCTAGTAAAGGACATGATGCATTTTTAATTGAAGGGAATTTGATATCACAGTTCATCGAAAAACATTTAATCAACACTTTATATGAAGAAATTTAAAGCAGGCTTATTCGGACTGGGAGTTGTAGGCTCAGGAGTTTATAAGGCATTACAGCAAAATGAAAAATACGGGATTTCAATTGAAAAAATATCCGTTAAAAATATTAATAAAAATAGAGAATTAGAATTACCCAATGGAATCCTTACCAATCAGGCAGATGAAATTCTAAATAATACTGATTTAGATATCATTATAGAATTAATCAATGATCCTGAAGAAGCTTTTAACATTGTAAAAAAGGCTTTTGAAAAAGGGAAATCTGTAGTGAGTGCTAATAAAAAGATGGTAGCACTTTATCATAAGGAAATTCTGGAATTGCGTGAAAAGCATCAGGTTAAGTTCTTTTATGAAGGAGCCGTTTGCGGAAGTGTCCCTATTTTAAGATTACTCGATCAGCACTTCAATTCGGATCATGTAAAGTCGATTAAAGCCATTGCAAATGGGACTTGTAATTTCATTCTATCTAAAATGGTAAGTGAAAATCAGGGCTATGAAGATGCATTGAAAGAGGCTCAAGCGTTGGGTTTTGCGGAATTGGACCCGTATTCTGATGTAAGCGGAGAAGACACTCGCTTTAAATTATCCATTATGATTTATCATGCTTTTGGAGTATTTGTACATCCAAACGAAATCCCATTGCAGGGAATAAATTATTTAGATGAATACATAAAAGACTTTGCTCAGAAACATCATTTAAAAATAAAATTGATTGGAGAGGCGCAAGAAGTAGCGGGTGAAATCACTGCTAAAGTAGAACCACAACTGGTAAATGAGAGCCATGATTTCTATAATATTGAAAATGAATATAATGGAATACTGGTAGATGCAGAATATACAGGGGAGCAGTTTGTAAAAGGGAAAGGAGCTGGTAGTTTTCCAACCGCTCTAGCTGTTTTATCAAATTTAAAAGATTCAAGATATAATTTGTCAATTGCTAAAATATTGAAGAAACACGACAAGAGCTATTCAAATAGTTCTGCGGAGGATATTTATTTTATAGCTGGTTTTGATAATAGTCTCCCTATTCAAGGCTTAGATGTTTTACATAAAGAGGAAGGTTATAGGATAGCGAAAAGCCAATTTCAACAACTGGAAGAATTGAAAAAGGATAATCCGAATTTATATTGGGTTCAGCTTTCAGAAAATATTTTTAAAGAAATAGTAAATCAAGAAGCATTGGTTTAGGGATACCATCTTTTTTAGTTTACTTTGGCTTTATAAAAATAAACATCCGAGATGAAAATTGCAGTTCTGTCAAGAAACCCGAATTTATATTCCACCAGGAGATTAATTGAAGCCATAGAGCAGAAAGGCCATCAGGCACTTCGACTTGACCACATGCATTGTGATATTATTATGGACGAGGCTGGACCATCTATTTATTATCATGGTGAAAAATTAGAGCAAATTGATGCTATTATTCCCAGAATTGGGGCTTCGGTTACTTTTTATGGGACTGCTGTGGTACGTCAGTTTGAAATGATGAAAACTTTTAGTGCTGTTGATTCCTTAGCGATTACCAGATCAAGAGATAAATTAAGAAGTCTTCAGATTTTATCACGTTCTGGTCTGGCTATGCCCCGTACTGCTTTTACCAATCGATCTGAGAATGCAGGGGAATATATTTTAGAACATTTGGGTAAAGCGCCTGTAGTCTTGAAATTGTTGGAAGGAACTCAAGGGTTAGGAGTTGTCTTAGCGGAGACTAGAAAAGCAGCCGTTTCCGTTATTGAGGCTTTTGAAGGTTTGAAAGCCAGAATTATTATGCAGGAATTTATAAAAGAGGCTGGTGGTGCTGATATAAGGGTTTTTGTGGTAGATGGTGAGGTAGTAGGCGCCATGAAACGTCAAGGTAAAGAAGGAGAATTTCGTTCGAATTTACATAGAGGTGGTTCTGCAAATGTTATCAAATTAAGCCGTGCGGAAAAAGCGGCTGCCTTAAAAGCTGCTAAAGCAATGGGCTTGGCTATAGCTGGTGTTGACATGTTACAATCTTCCCGAGGGCCATTAATTTTGGAAGTGAATTCTTCACCAGGTTTGGAAGGCATTGAAAAAGCTACTGGAAAAGATATTGCTCAAAAAATTGTGGAATATTTAGAGAAAGGATTGGATAAAAAAAGATTGCCAAAAGATAAGGTTAAAGCGTGATATGAGATGTTGGATTCTAGAATCTAGAATCTAGACGGAGCTATTATTCTCTTATTTAAGCTTGGTTTCGGTCTATCACATACCTCTAGAATTTTAAAAATAGTCGTAAAAAAAAAGGAAATTTATCATTTGACAAATTTCCTTTTTTTGGTCTAGAATCTAATGTCTAGGTTCTAGTATCTAGATTCTATCAAGCTACTCTCAGGTTTTTATATTTCGATTTCTCGAATTTAGAAGCAGCATATTTTTCATCAATGATCAATTCAGTTCCAGATGACTCCCCATCAAATTCGAACATGGCATCTGTCATGATTACTTCACAAATAGATCTTAAGCCTCTTGCCCCTAATTTGAATTCCACTGCTTTTTGAACAATATAGTCTAAAGCAGAATCTTCAATTACTAAGTTAATGCCTTCCATATCAAACAATTTGTTGTATTGTTTGACCAAAGCATTTTTAGGCTCAGTTAGGATTAATTTTAAAGTGTCTTTACTTAGTGGATCCAAATGAGTTAAGACTGGTAATCTTCCAATTAATTCAGGAATCAAGCCAAAATTTTTCAAATCCTGAGCTGTGATGTATTGCAGAAGGTTTTCCTTATCAATTTCTTCTTCTTTGGTATCTGCCTTAGCAAACCCTAAAGGAGTAGTGTTTAATCGGGAAGCAATGCTTCTGCTGATCCCATCAAAAGCTCCTCCGCAAATGAAAAGGATATTTTCAGTATCCACATTGATCATTTTCTGATCAGGATGCTTTCTTCCTCCTTGAGGCGGAACATTCACCGAAGTACCTTCCAATAATTTCAACATGGCTTGCTGAACGCCTTCACCACTCACATCTCTTGTAATGGATGGATTGTCCGATTTACGAGCAATTTTATCTATCTCGTCTATGTAAACTATACCCCTTTGGGCAGCTTCCACATTATAATCAGCGGATTGTAATAATCTGGTCAGAATACTTTCGACATCTTCACCTACATAACCTGCTTCAGTTAAAACAGTAGCATCAGCAATACAAAATGGAACCTGTAAAATCCTAGCTAAAGTTTTAGCTAGGTAAGTTTTACCAGTACCCGTTTCTCCTACCATGATAATATTTGATTTCTCAATCGTAACATCATCTTTAGTAGACTTTTGCATCAATCTTTTGTAATGATTGTATACGGCAACTGACATGACCTTTTTGGCTTCATCCTGTCCGACAACATATTGATCCAAATGAGTTTTCATTTCAATTGGACGAATCAAGTTGAATTTCGGGTCTTTAGATGAAGATTTTGTTTTAACCTCCTCTTGCAGAATTTGCTGAGCTTGAGCTATACATTTATCGCAAATGTGCGCATGTATACCCGAGATCATCAAATCAACATCTTTTTTGTTGCGTCCACAAAAGGAACAGGTTACTTGTGTTTTGTCTTCTGCCATACTATTTTCTCACTAATACTTCGTCAATCAATCCATATTCCTTGGCTTCTGATGCTCTCATCCAGAAGTCCCTGTCAGAATCTTTTTCTACTTGCTTATAAGTTTTTCCGCTATGCTTGGAGAGGATATTATATAAATCTTCCTTAACGGATAATGTTTGCTTCAAGGAAATTTCCATGTCAGACGCTTGTCCTTGCATTCCACTCATAGGTTGGTGAATCATGATTCTTGCATGAGGTAATGCGGATCTTTTCTTTTCCGCTCCACCTGCCAATAATACAGCTCCCATACTTGCAGCCAATCCTGTACAGATTGTTCCTACATCAGGAGAGATGTAATGCATAGTATCATAGATGCCTAAACCGGCATAAACTGAACCTCCTGGGCTATTAATGTAAAGACTAATGTCTTTTTTAGCATCTACTGATTGCAAGAATAATAATTGAGCGGTAATCACATTGGCAATATTATCATCCACTTGCATTCCCAAGAAGATAATTCTATCCATGATTAAACGGGAAAAAACATCGATTTCCCTGAAATTGGTGGGGCGTTCTTCAATTACAGCTCTGGTCATATTTTCTACCTGCTGCACATATGAATCCACCATACTACCTGATAAACCTTCGCCTTTAACGGCAAATTTCCTAAATTCCTCTTTATTAATCATTTAAGTATTTTGTTATAAGTACAAATTTAAAAAAAAAGTCCTTCTTTAAAAGGACTTTTCAATTAACGGTAAAAATAGCTTTTAGTTCTTATCTACAGCCTTTTTAAAGCCGTCTAAATCAACTTTCTTTTCTTTGATTGTAATTTTGTCCTTAATAAAGTCCAAAACTCTTTTGTTAAGCATCTCTTCATAGACTTTGCGGTAGTTTTCTCCGTTTTCGCCTTGAAGATAATTTTGAGCGAAACTATCCATATTTTCGCCTAATTGATCTGCCATTCCGTATGCACCAAATTGCTCAGCAATCATTTTTTTGGTGTAATCCATCACGTCAGTATGCTCAACTTTGATATCGTCCTGATTTGCGTCAGCAATTTTGTTTTTGATCAAGTTCCAACGTAAATCTTTTGTATATAGATCGTACTCCTTATCAATTTGCTCTTGGGTAACTTTACCTTCATTGCTTAACAATAACCAGTTCTTCAAAAACTCATCTGGTAAATCAAATTTGGTTTTGTCTACCAAACTATCTACTAAGTCTCTGTTTAAAAGATTTTCAGTTTCTCTATCGTAGTTTTCTGCGATAGTTTCTTTAACCTTTTTTTCAAATTCCTCTCTAGTTTTTACTGCATCTTTTCCGAATACTTTATCGAACAATTCCTGATTAATTTCAGCTGGCTTAGTTCTTTTGATATCAGATACACTCAAAATATATTCGCCAGAAGCTGCTTCAGCATCCGTTTCATTCTGTCCTAACAATCTTGATTTCGCTTCCGCAGATTTGAAGGTTTTTTCGATATCAAATTTTACTTCATCACCTTTCTTAACTCCTACGAATTGTTTTTGCGCCTTTTTCTCAGCATCTTCTATTGGAAGAACAACTTTCTCCTGAACTTCTCCATCAGCAGTGCTTAATTTACCTTCTAAAGTATCTTCAGATTTACTTTCCTCTACGGATTCAGTGTCACCATGTTGTTTGGTTAAGTTGTCCATGGTTTCTTTCATTACCTTGTCGGTAACTTCAATGCTGTGTTTCTCCACTTTGAATTTGTCATCCAGTGGAATTTTAAATTCATCAACCAATCCAAGAGTGTATTCGAATTCAAAATCTTTTTGGTTATCCCAATCAATTTTAGCAGCATCTTCCTGATTAGGAATTGGCTCACCCAAAATCCTCAAATCATTTTCTTTTATGTAATCAGTTAATGATTTTGACAACAAGCTGTTGATTTCTTCAACCAAAACGCTCTTCCCATATAATTTCTTTATGTAGGAAGCAGGCACTTTTCCAGGACGAAAACCTTTAATATTAGCATTTTTCCTGTACTCTTTGATTTTTTGTTCAACATTAGGTTGATAATCAGCTTCATTTAATATAATTTTAATAGAAGCATTAGTGTTGTCCTTTTTGTTGAGTGTAATGTCCAAAACAATTAAATTTTATAGTGTTATCAATATACAAAAAAACCCTTCACTCCCGTATTACTTTACTGGAACTAAGGGTTTGAGTAGTGTGCGGATGAAGGGACTCGAACCCCCATGCCGTGAGGCGCTAGATCCTAAGTCTAGTGCGTCTACCAATTTCGCCACATCCGCATTCATTAATTTGAAGGGCAAAGGTACGGAAAAATATTTTTGCTGCAAGTCGCAGAAATGTTTTTTTATTGGTTATTTTGAATTTTAGTTTTTAAAGCATTTATGCAAAATATAGATTTAGAAGAAGAACGTAAAGTCATCCTTAGAGAGTATCGGAAATTGCTAAGGAAATCCAAGCCATTTTTGAAAGATGGCGATGCCAAGCTGATAAAGAAAGCCTTTACTACCTCTATGGAAGCCCATAAGGAAATGAGGCGAAAATCTGGAGAGCCTTATATTCTTCACCCAATAGCAGTTGCCACTATTTGTGTAGAAGAAATAGGCTTGGGTACAACTTCCATTATTTCAGCCTTATTGCATGATGTGGTAGAGGATACGGACTGGGAATTAGAAGATATTGAAAGAGAGTTTGGTCCTAAAGTAGCGCCTATCATAGATGGCTTGACTAAAATTTCTGGAGTATTTGAATATGGTACTTCTCAGCAAGCAGAGAATTTTAGAAAAATGCTGCTGACCCTTTCAAAAGACGTAAGGGTGATTTTAATTAAGTTGGCTGACCGACTGCACAATATGAGGACCTTGGAAAGCATGCCGAGAAATAAGCAGCTCAAGATAGCTTCTGAAACCATTTTCCTCTATGCACCATTAGCCCATCGCTTAGGGCTCTATGCAATCAAGTCTGAGTTAGAAGACCTACACTTAAAGTATACTGAATCAGAAGTTTACAGAGATATTGCCAATAAGATCAATAATACAAAAGCAGCCAGAAAGCGCTTTATCAACAATTTCATCTCTCCAATTGAAGGTGAATTGGATAAATTAAAATGGAATTACTATATAAAAGGAAGACCAAAATCAATTTATTCGATATGGAGTAAAATGAAAAAACAGAATATACCTTTTGAACAGGTGTATGATTTATTTGCTATTAGAATTATCATCGAAGCTCCAGACGAACATGAAAAAGCAGCATGTTGGGAAGTGTATTCCATAGTTACTGATTTCTACAAGCCTAACCCTGATAGACTCCGTGATTGGATATCAACTCCTAAAGCCAATGGTTATGAGTCCTTGCACACCACGGTTATGAGTGATAATGGAAGTTGGGTAGAAGTGCAAATCAGGACAAGCAGAATGGATGAAATAGCGGAAAAAGGCTACGCTGCACATTGGAAATATAAAGATTATTATACCAAGCCAGAGGAAACTAGACTTGAGCAATGGATTGCAAGGGTTAGAGAAATGTTAGAGTCCAATGATACAAATGCGATAGAATTTCTAGATGATTTCAGGTCTAATTTATTTTCTGATGAGGTATTTGTTTTTACTCCTAAAGGAGAATTAAAAACTTTGCCGAATGGTGCCACGGCTTTGGACTTCGCTTTTGATATCCATACAGAAGTTGGGGCGAAATGCCTTGGTGCAAAAGTAAATAATAAACTAGTGCCGCTAAATTATGAGCTCAAAAATGGAGATCAGGTGGAAATTCTGACTTCCAATAAGCAAAAGCCAAGTGAAGATTGGTTACGATTTGTGGTCAGCTCAAAAGCTAAATCCAAAATAAAGGATGTATTAAAAGAGGATAAAAAATATGCAGCGGTAGAAGGCAAAGAAATTGTCTACAGGAAACTAAAGCAAATGAAGATTACGCCTTCTGATGAGGTAATCAATAAAATCAGAGCGTATTTTGAAGAAAAAACTCCACTTGATTTATACTACGGGATCGCAACTGGTAAACACGACCCTAAAAATATCAAGAAATTTCAGGATGAAGTGCTGGAAGGTCCGCAGAAAAATACTAAGCGAATTAGGTCATCTGCAGATGCTAAATCTTTTGAGCAGGAATTGAAAAAAGCCAAAGGAGAAGATATGCTCTTGATAGGAGAGGATATGGATGTAGTGGATTATGTTATAGCGGCTTGTTGTAATCCGATTCCTGGAGACGAGGTATTCGGTTTTGTTACGGTTAATGAAGGGATTAAAATTCACAGAACTTCTTGCCCTAATGCACCTGAATTACTTTCAAACCATGGTAACAGAGTGATTAAAGCTAGATGGACTTCTCAGCAGGAAATTGCTTTTCTGGCTGGATTGCAAATTATTGGAACCGATAGGGTAGGACTAATCAGTGATGTAACACAAATTATATCCAGTGAATTGGAGGTAAATATGCAATCGATTTCCGTTGATACCAAAGATGGAATTTTTGAAGGAAAAATTCACCTTTTTGTACAGAATACTAAGCATTTAGAGCAATTAATAGAAAAATTGAAAGCCGTTCGTGGGATAGTGAAGGTGAACCGCTACGATTAATTGTAGATTTCCTATATTTGCGACTGAAGAAGGGAGATGAATAAATTATGGCATTGAACGAGAAGGTTTATAAGGAAGTAAAACAAATTTTCACGGCTTATTTAGAAAATAAAGGATTGAGAAAAACGCCCGAGCGTTATGCAATCCTTGAAGAGATTTATACTCGAACTGGTCATTTTGATGTGGAATCACTCTACATCAGTATGAAGAATAAAAATTATAGAGTAAGCCGTGCTACTGTTTATAATACTTTGGATTTATTGGTAGAATGTGATTTGGTAAGCAAGCACCAATTCGGTAGAAACTTAGCTCAATACGAAAAGTCTTATGGTTATAAGCAACATGATCATGTTATCTGTGCGGAGTGTCATAAGGTAGTAGAGTTTTGTGATCCGAGAATCCAAAACATTAAAACCATGATAGGAGATTTACTGAATTTCAAAATCATGCATCATTCCTTAAATTTATACGGGATTTGCGGGGATTGCCAAGCAAAGCAAAAAGCCGAAGAGCAGGAATAATTTTTTAATTAAAAGATAAAATGGATTACAAGAAAGAAGTCGTTGATAATATTCTAAACTTAGAAATTTCAGGAGACCTTATAGGAGAAAATAACGGACCAGGATTGGTTGAATTATTGAATGACCATATTAATAAAGGTATCACAAAATGTATTATTGACATATCTGGTGTTCGATACATGAACAGTAGCGGGATTGGAGTTTTAATTACCATTTTAACTAAATTGAGAAATAAGGACGGAGAGGTTGTGTTAATAAACCCATCTGAACAAGTGAAAAAATTATTGGTGATCACCAAGCTTAATAATATTTTCACCATCTACGACACTAAAGAAGAGGCAATTGCGAGCTTGAAATAAGTGGTAGAAGTACTAGAAATAATTAATTCATAAATTTATCAGATTCAGTCTTTATCCTTAAGGGCTGTCATAATTTAAAATCATAAAAAATGAAAATGGATGTTTTGTTGGGTTTGCAATGGGGGGATGAAGGAAAAGGTAAAGTAGTAGATGTTTTAGCGCCCAAATACAATACAGTGGCTAGATTTCAAGGTGGTCCAAATGCTGGTCATACTTTAGAATTTGATGGTATTAAACATGTGTTGCATCAAATCCCTAGTGGAATATTTAGAAGCTCTATAAAAAATGTAATTGGAAATGGAGTGGTTCTAGACCCTGTTATTTTCAGAAATGAAATCAAAAAATTAGACCCATTTAACATCAATTTCAAGGATAATCTTTGGATTTCCAATAAAGCCCAATTGATTTTGCCGACCCACCGACTTTTGGATGCGGCCTATGAAAAATCTAAAGGAAATGAAAAAATTGGCTCAACATTGAAAGGGATAGGCCCGACTTACCAAGATAAAGTAGCCAGACTAGGATTAAGAGTAGGAGATATTTTCTATCCAAATTTCCCTGAGAAGTATAAGAAATTAGTGGACATTCATAAAATGACACTTGATTTTTATCAGTATAATTATGATGAACTAGAAGAAGCTGAAAAAACATTTTTTGAAGCCTTGGAATATTTGAAAACATTCAATGTTAGTTCTACAGAGTACCTTATCAATAATGAATTGAAAGAAGGAAAATCTGTTTTGGCTGAAGGTGCTCAAGGTTCTTTATTAGATGTCGATTTTGGAAGTTATCCTTTTGTGACAAGTTCCAATACGATGACTGCCGGAGTTTGCACAGGTTTAGGTGTAGCACCTAATAGTATTAGTAAAGTCTATGGTATATTCAAGGCCTATTGCACTAGAGTAGGGGGTGGCCCTTTTCCGACCGAGCTATTTGACGAGGACGGAACAGAATTGCAAAAAGTAGGAAATGAATTTGGCGCCACTACTGGTCGCCCACGAAGATGCGGATGGTTAGATATCCCAGCCTTGAAATATGTGGTGATGATCAATGGGGTCACAGAATTATTTATGATGAAAGCAGATGTGTTATCTGGTTTTAAAAAAATAAAAGTGTGTACTCAATATGAATTGGAAGATGGTACCACAACGGATGAATTCCCCTACGATATAGTGGATTCAGAAGTGAAACCTATCTACGAAGAATTGGAAGGTTGGAATTGCAGCTTGGATGATATTAATTCTTTTGATGCAATGCCACAGCCATTGAAAGACTATATATTCTACATAGAAGAGAAATTAGGAGTACCAATTAATTTGGTTTCTGTTGGGCCAGATAGGACACAGACAATCTTGAAATAAATTTTAAGATTTAAGAATAGATAAGGAAGCTAAGTGCTTGATTTTCTGTTTTTACTTGAATTTACTGATGCAAAGCAATATTATTTTGCTTTGCATACTTTTCAATTTTAGGTAATCCCATTTTTCTTCGTCTTTTATTTATATTTTCAAAATCTTCAATTTTATTAAATCGGAAAGAAGAAGATTCTTCATCAAAGTAATATTGCGTCCCATAAATTTGTGGCAAATCATTTCTGACTCTAAGTCTATCCCTATAAAGTGCGTATTTACTTTTTTCAATTTTATTATTGTGGTAGGCTTGTTCTATTATTTCTTTAAAACTTTCCATTTCTTCTGTTGAGGAGTGCTGAATAGCTAAGAACAAGCCCATATTAGCAAGTTCCCCTATTTCTTTTTTGCTTTTCCAGCCATATTCATTCAAAAATAGAGTCACTTTATTTAGCAAGGTTGAATCAAGGATTTTTATTTCATTGATCAATTCTTGATTTTTCATTTCAGGATTTACTTGTTGCCTTAGTTTCAGTGATTGGATTGTGAGGTCCTCTATAGTTTTTGCTTCTTTTTTTAAATCAGTTTTAGATTGATTCTGGGAATAAGAAGGAATTGAAACAATGAATAAAACAGAAATGGTGAGGACTAGGTGTTTTTTCATTTATGAAAGTTGGTTAAAAGTTTGTAGACTTAAGAACGAAACTAGAAAAGCATTAGGTATGCTCAAAGTAAATTATTACAAACTTCACAACTCACTATCCAAACTCTCACCCTCAAATTGGGTATCTAAGCTGATAGCATTTAAGCCTTGTTCCTGCAAGTATTTCGTAAATACATTAGAATAGCCATGGGTGGAATAAATAGTTTCCGCTTCGGATAATTTCACAGCTTCCAAGAGACCATTCCAATCGGCATGATCGGAAAGCACAAAGCCACGGTCTGCTGCTTTTCTTCTTCTGGTTCCTCTTAGCATCATCCAGCCAGAGGCAATTCCAGTACTGTAAGGTGCTAATTTTTTCATCCAAGTTGTACCAATTGAAGCAGGTGTGGCAATGACTAAATTTCCCTGATACTCCTTCTTAGGAATATCATTGGTGATTTTTGTGGTCTCAGGTAAATCTAAGCCTGTTTTTCTTAATGCTTCAGTTGCACTTTCTACAGCTCCATGAGTATAAATCTTGCCAATATTGGTATCTACATTTTTCATGATTCTTTGGGCTTTTCCTAAGGCATAGGCAAAAATCACAGAAGTTTTTCCATCTGCTTTATTCTTCTTCCACCAATGGTTGATTTCATTAAATGTTTCGGACTGTGGTTTCCACTGGTAAATAGGCAAACCAAAGGTGGTTTCGGTTACAAATTCATGGCAATTAATGGATTCAAAAGGAGTGGATAAGCCGTCATCTTCTAATTTATAATCCCCAGAAACGACTGCTATTTTTCCTTTATATTCTATTCTAATTTGTGCTGAACCCGGAATGTGCCCTGCAGGATGAAAGCTCACTTTTACTCCGTTTATGTTTATGCTTTCATCGTAGTTTATGGTTTCAATCTGAATATTTACTCCTAACCGTTGTCGCATAATGGTTTCGGAATGGAGATGAGCTAAATAATGCTGATGACCTGGACGAGAATGATCTGCATGAGCGTGTGTGATTAAGGCTTTTTTAACGGGTCGCCAAGGATCAATGTAAAATTCACCTTCAGGGCAATATATTCCATTATCTGTAAATTTAAGAAGAGAATGCATGTATGACTAACTTTAATAATTAGCCTTTGTTTTGGTTTACTTTTGAGATAATCCTAGAGAGTTCAGCTAGTTCGTCTAACGTTAAAACACCAAAAAAATCATCCATTTTTTTCTTTAGAATAGGTTCAATTTTTTCAATAAGGCTTATTCCCTCTTTATTGATCGAAATGGCAGAGTTTCTTTTATCATCTGCTTGACGTGATCTATTGATCAGTCTTTTTTCTACTAATCTCTGTACTATACGGGATATGTCTGGCACATTTTCTCGTAAATAACTTTTCACCTTGTTCAGATTCATTGGTTTAGATGAATTCTCATTCAGGATCGCAAGCACTTCGTATTGCTGACGTGTAATGCCAAATGTCTTCATTTCCTTAGAGATACTGTAGGACAATTTCTGTTGGCAGTTCAGTAGTATAGAAAATGTTTGACCTATTAATGGATTTGGATTATTGTTTTCAGTCCCGCTCTTCATTCCTTTGTTCGATTAATGTTAATTAATCTTCGATTAACTCATCAAAAGTAAGGATTAAATTCTATATTCCGAAAATTATGTTCGACAAAACTTTACATTTCATCTCAGTTTCTTCCCATTCTTTCTCTGCTTTTGAATCTTCTGTGATTCCAGCACCTGCATAAAAGACAACTGACTGGTTACTGATTTGACAGCATCGTAGATTTACAAATAAATGGCTTAATCCATCTAGATGGACAGGGCCCATGAAACCACTAAAGTACCCTCGGCTGTGTTTTTCTTCCTTTGAGAGGAAATTTAAAGCTGGTTCTTTGGGCATTCCACAAACAGCAGAGGTAGGATGCAATAGCTTTAACATAACTGAACCCAATTCTGGGAAATTAACAGATTCTGTATGGACTTTGAAAGTAGTTTTTAAATGCAGTAGATTACCAGCATGAATAGTCTTAGGACCGATTTCATCAAATTCCCTCAACCTTATTTTCTTAAAGCAATTGATTATATAACGTGAGATGTATGCTTGTTCCTCAATTTCTTTCTGTGTCCAAGTAGTTTCAGCTATACTTTTTTCAGACTTGGCTTGTGTTCCTGCCAAAGCCATGGTTTTGAAATATTCTCCTTTTTTATCTTCAATTAAAGTTTCAGGACTTGCGCCAAACCATAATCCTGTTTTTGAAGAATAAGTTAAATTGACAAATGCGTTAGGATACTTTTCACAAGCCTTAACAAAAGCCTGGCCTAAATTTATATCATTATTACTTCGAATGTTTTTGATTTTGGAAGGCACCACTTTGTAAAACTCTTCACTCTTGATGAGTTGAATTCCTTTCTCCACCATATCGATATAATCGGAAGCTAAAGTAGAGCTAAGCTGAGGATAGTTTTTTAAATGGGTAAAATCAAATGAAGAATTGGAATTTTCTATTTTCTCTTGAATACTGTCACTTGGAATCTTCTTCCAATCGAAAGACTCAGTTAGGTCATTTGAAGGAGCTTTGTCTTCTAGATCGATTTCACCTAAAATCTCTGCATCAAAATGCACGATTCTATCACTGCTTGTTTGAAAAGGGTGCAGCAAAAAACCAGAGGATAAGTCTTCTAAGTTAAAATCCTCTATATACTGACCTCCAGAGAGATCACAAAGAATTTGTAATTTCGAATCATTTGGTAATCTGTATATAGCAAGCGCTGCATTGTACTGTTGCGCAAATGATAAGAACTTATTAAGGTGTGCTTCAGCTGTTGGCTGAATATTGATTATGTTTTGAGTTGCTTTTTCCAAAATTATTTCTTCACTACTGCCATTGTAATACGACTTACACATATCAATTGTTCACGTTCATTCTTAATTTCTATGTGCCAAACCTGTGTGGTTCTCCCAATATGGACAGGTGTAGTTTTTCCATAAACCCATCCTTCTTTAATTCCACGAATGTGATTGGCATTAATGTCTAATCCTACACAATAGAATTTTTCTGGATCAACCATTAACATTGCAGCCACACTGCCCAAAGTTTCAGCTAAGACTACAGATGCACCACCATGCAATAGACCATAAGGTTGATGGGTTCTTTTATCAACTGGCATTTTGGCGATCAAATAGTTATCCCCAATTTCCGTAAAACTCATCCCTAAAACTTCAGAGATGGTGTTTATTCCTAATTTATTAAGTTCTTCTACACTTGGTTTTTGAAGAAATTTCCTTTCCATAGTACTTGCAGTGATTCTGTTTTGTAATTTCGAGCCGAAAATTACGGATTCACATTCAATTTTGAACATTTTTTCTACAAATTGATTGATTTTGGAAAATTGATATGGTAAAAGACATATACATAGTTCGTCACGGACAAACGGATTACAATCTCAGAGGAATAGTACAGGGCAGTGGCGTTGATGCTTCTTTGAATGACAATGGAAGAAAACAGGCTGAGGAGTTTTTTAAAGCTTACGGAGGCTTTCCTTTTGATAAATTATATATCTCGAATTTGAAAAGAACTCAAGAATCAGTGCAAGGATTTATTGATAAAGGACTGTCTTATGAGAAACTATCAGGCTTAAATGAAATCAGTTGGGGTACTCGTGAAGGGCAGCCATTCACTCCTGAAGAGAATAAGTATTATTACGCCATGTTGGAAAGATGGAAACAAGGTGAAACTTCTTTGCCTGTTGAAGGGGGTGAGTCTCCTGATCAGGTGGCTATGCGTCAGTTGGATGCTATGAAATACATTATGAGTAAACAGGAAGAGCGGAAAGTGTTGATTTGCATGCATGGCAGAGCTATGAGAATTTTATTGGCTCAGTTGTTCAATTATCCCCTTTCTGATATGGATATTTTCGAGCACTCGAATTTAGCTTTGTATCATATTAGAGCAACTAAGAATATGTTTCAGTTGGTGAAGTATAATGATAGGGGGCATTTGAGTGCTAGTATTTAAAGAATATTTTTTCTTGAAAGACAGGAATTATAACTACTTTTTATTTGTATCTATTTTGAATCAAATATTATTTCTAAATTTAGTATCTAAATATAATTAAGATGGATGAAGCTATTCAAATAAAGAACAATCTTATTTCCCGAATAAGGGACTCTAATGATTTAGATTTTTTAAAGGCACTTCAAACTATTTTTGAGAGCTCTGACAAATCTGTTTTTGAATTAAATGATCTACAAAAGGCTTCAATTGAAAAGGGTAGAAAAAATATCCATAATGGAGAATACATGGAAAATCATAAAGTAATTTCAGAATTGCAGGAATGGCTAAAAAAGAAATAATCTGGTCTAAAAATGCTTTGAATGAACTTCAAGATACATTAGATTTTTACAATGAAAGAAACGGAAACACAGATTATAGCTCAAAACTATTAGAGGAAATAGAAAGCTTATTAGAATTACTTTCTATCAATGAAATGCTTGGTAGAAAGACTACTGATAAAAATTCGAGAGTCCTAGTAAAGAAAGTTTATCTTATTTTTTACGAAATAAAGAAAGATAAGCTTGAAATTTTATCTTTTTGGGATAACCGCCAAAATCCAGTTAACAGATTAGAAAACTAAAAAACCAACAAGCCGCCAATAAAAATCAAACTACCTAAAATCAAAGCAAATAGACTGTAAGGCAGGATATCTTTAGCTTTCAATTGTGTTATCCCCAATAGAGGCAAGGCCCAAAATGGCTGCAGCATATTGGTAATCTGGTCGCCATAAGACAGTGCCATCACAATTTTGGGAATTGGAATGTTTAAAGCTTGTGCTGCTTCTACTACTATTGGGCCTTGAACTGCCCATTGTCCGCCACCAGAAGGGACAAAAAAGTTTACAAGACCAGCACTGAAAAAAGTTAAAATAGGAAATGAAGTTGAAGTAGAAATGGAAACAAAAAAATCCGATATTAAAATCACTAAGCCTGAATATTTCATGATGCCCATAATACCAGAATATAGAGGAAACTGAATCACAATTCCACTCACGCCCTGAATACCGGAATTCACAGCTGCCATAAATTTTGATAGGCTGCCATGCAATAAAATCCCAAAAGTAAGGAATAAGAAATTGACAAAATTCAAATCTATAAAAGCCTGATTGGATTGCCATTTATCTACTGCAAACAGGATTGCACTTAAGAGCATGACTCCTCCTAATACATAAGCTATCCAAGTCTTATTTTCACTGTCATTTGGTTGGATTTCTTCAACTTTCTCTTCTTTATGAGTTAGTATTAATTGATAATCAGAGTTTGATTTAAAATATTTTCCTACTAGGTAAAACAAAGCTGGCACAGCAATCAAAAGCACAAAACTGATAACGATATTCATAGTAGAAAATAGTGTTTCAGAAATACTGATTATGCCTACTTTATCTATTAAAAAATGCTTTGCTTCTGCCACTTTCAATGGTGCTGATGCTGAAAGTCCACCATGCCAAACCATCATGCCGGAATAACCTGCTGCCCCTAATATTCCGTAATTGAAGGCTTTGTTTTGAGCAGTGAAATTCTCTCCAATTCTTCTACTGAGAATGGCACCAAAAACTAGGCATAGCCCCCAGTTTAGAAAACTCATGATAATGGTGAAAAAACTAATTAAAAATCCTGCCTGTGCAGTGTTGTTGGGAATAGAAGCAATTTTGTGAATAATTCTGGAAAAGAAAGGCGTCAGGGCAAGCGTATGGCCTAAAAGTAGAATGAGTACCATTTGCATGGTAAAAGCCAATAACTCCCAAAATCCTGTTTGCCAATAACCTAAAATGCTTTGCGATTGCTTAAGTACATTCCCCTCTTGATCTGTAAATAGCAAAGCAAGAAAAAAGGTAATTCCGCTTAATAGAATTGCTATCACAAAAGGTGAAGGAAGAAATCGTTCGACTAGCTTGATATAGGATTTGGAAAAAGACATTCAGTAGTTTTCTTGAAAATTACACGCCTAGATCTAATTGTCCAAAAATGTAGCCTTCAATTAATTTAACTCTGAAAGAAATTGCAAAGTATCCACCCCATCCGCATAATCCCATAGCTCTGGTTGTTGTGCTTTTCCTGGTTCTATTTCAGCGCCCTGTTGCACTACGCATTGGATTTGCTCTTTTTGTTTTGAGAGCTTTTCTTCTAATTCCTCATCACTCTTGTAAAATTCATAAAACAATACTGAAATTGGAGAGACCAATGCTTCATCCTCTTTCATCAGGAAAAAGCCAGAATCTAAATGAGGTTCGTCATTTACTAAATAGATAGATTTATTGTAATCGTAATTATTTACCCATTTGTGATGATCTGCCACCCATTTAAAGTCTTCTAAGACCTTGATGAATGGAGAAAAATCAAATCCTTCTGGTACTAAAAGTTTGCTTACATTTCGGCATCCTAAACCGTAATATTGAAATATATCTTTACCCAAAGCTTGGATTTCCTCTTCAGTTTCCTTTCCTGTTAAAACGGCTACTGAGCTTCTGTTTTTTCGTATAATGTTAGGGTATTTGCCAAAATATTGCTCAAAATATCTTGCAGAATTATTACTTCCTGTAGCTATCACGCCATCGAAGCCACTGATAGTTTCTTGAGTCAGCTCGATTTTATTTTCAAAATCAGGTTCAATTTCCAATAGTAATTTGACGACTTCCTTTAAAAGGTAAGGGTCTTGAGAACTCAATTTTCCCAAAACCTTATGTCCTGAAATAAGTACAGATAAAAAATCATGGAAGCCCACGAGAGGGATGTTTCCAGCCATTATAATTGCTACTTTTTTATCGCTATTTTCAGCTAAATCATAATCAGATACCCATTTTTCTAACTTATCGGCATCTAGCATATTTCCCAAGGCTTTTACAGCATGCACCACATTTTCCCGGGTGAACCAATTATTATGGGCTGTGGCACGAAAATACCACTCATCTAATTCCTGCTCATTGAGAGTTCTTAATTGAGTGCCTAATTTTTTAAAGGCATCTAATCTTTGCTGTAAATGCATGAATCACTAAGGGTTTGAAAATTGAAATGCAAAATTAGGGTTTTTAGGTGAGAATTGAAATATTATGTTGGAAGTGTGAAGTAGGAAGTTGGAAGTCAGAAGCTTGTACGTCTCTGGTATAGGTTGACCATATAAGTCAATATATATGAAAGCGAAGGTAAAATTAATTGAGAAGTACCGTAAGTATTCGGAAGGCTTTAAAAAATCTATTGTCGATGATTTTGAAAGTGGTAAATTTAGTGTGAGCCAATTGGAGCGCATACACAAGATTTCTAATCAGAGTATCTATAAATGGATTTATAAATACTCGAACCATAATGAACGTGGTCAACGCATAGTAGAGATGAAAGACAGTAGTACAGAAAAATTGAAAGCTTTGGAGCAACGCATCAAGGAGTTAGAGCAAACAGTTGGTCAGAAGCAGATACAGATTGATTATTTTGAAAAGATGATTGATGTAGCCAAGACTGAATTAGATATCGACATCAAAAAAAACTCCAACACCCCACAATCGAGTGGTTCAGCAACAACCAGAAGAAAATAAACTTTTCCATGAACCAGTTGTATGAAACCATAGGCATTAGCAAGCAGGCTGTACATCAGTATGCAAAGCGTCAAGCTATCTTTGATAAGAAAGTAGCAGATTTAGTTATGGAGGCTGATCAGTTAAGAGAAGCCCATCCCGGTTGTGGGGTTGAGAAAATGTATGACACACTACGTCCTGATTTCATTGGAAGAGATCGCTTTGTATCTCTGTTCATGGCACTAGGCTACCGTTTAAAAGCTAAAAGAAATTACAGAAGGACTACTTATTCCTCAGATGTGTATTATCCTAACCTCATCAAAGGAATGAAGATAAAAGGTCCTTCTCTGATTTGGCAATCTGACATCACTTATATCCGCATAGGTGAAAAGTTTTATTATGCTGTATTTATCATTGATGTTTATACAAAGAAAATAGTCGGCTATCATGTAGGTGATCATATGCGAGCGACTGCCAATATTAAGGCGCTTAAAATGGCATTTAAAGATCATAAACCACCTAAGATCCATCATTCAGATCGAGGTAGCCAGTATATCTATCATCAGTATATTGATCTTCTAAGAAGTGAAAATTGTGAAATAAGTATGGCTAAAACTGCACAGGATAATGCTTATGCAGAGCGAATCAATCGAACAATCAAAAATGATTATATCGAATTATGGCAGCCCTCCAGCTTTGATGAGTTAAAAAGGAAAATGAAAAAAGCAGTACAGCACTACAATAATGTAAGACCACATAACCATATTGGAAAAATGAGTCCAGAAGAATTTGAGAAAAAATTGTTGATGAAAAGTACTTTTCATCAACAATCAATCACTATATTCAATAATGAAATAAATGTTTAAAAACGGTCAACTCTATTCAGGGAAGTGCAGCTAGAAGTTTTCTAAATACTAGATATTTGCTATTAGATACTGTCATTTTTAAAAACCTACCATGTAACATATATATTTAAGAGAGGTTTAAAGAATTAAACTAAAACTAAAAATTTAACTATGGCAATTAAGAGAAAAGTAACAGCAAATTGGAAAGGTACTGCAACAGATGGAAAAGGGCATTTAAGCAGTTCTAATAAGTTTTTTGACAATACTCCTTATTCTTTTAAAGGTAGATTTGAAAATGAAGATGGAACTTTAGGAACAAACCCAGAAGAATTGATAGCAGCTGCGCATTCGGGCTGTTATGCTATGGCATTAAGTGTAGCTATTTCACAAGCAGGTCATACACCTGATGAAATTGATGCTCAAGCGGAAGTAGTCCTAGATAAAGAAGGAGAGGGCTTTGCCATTAAAGAGATTAAATTGACCGTAAAAGGTAAGGTCAGTGGTTTGTCCGAAAAAGAATTTTTAGAAATGGCTGAAGGCGCAAAAAAAGGATGCCCTATTTCGAAAGCATTAAGTGCTGTGCCTATTTCATTGAATGCAAGCTTTGAATCATAATTCAAAAGGCATGGCTTAAGGTCATGCCTTCTTTTTTATTATTCCACTGGTTCATCTAATAAATAAAAGTCAATAAATTCTCTAACACAACCTTTTCCGCCCTTAGTATGTAAAACTAAATCCACGGTTTCTTTAACCCTTAAAACTGCATCAGCAGGACATGCAGAAAAACCTACTGCTTTCATGACCGCTAAGTCGTTGATGTCATCGCCTATAATGGCTACTTCAGATAATTTTATGTCTAGTTTTTCACACCAATCTAAAAGGATATCAATTTTAGGCTCGCTTCCTACATAAAGGTTTTTGATATTCAGCATTTCAGCACGGACTTTCACCATCTTGATTTTATGAGCGGAAGAAATAATACCCGTTTGAATACCAAATTTCTCCAGAGCCTTAATAGCCATTCCATCTTTGGCATTGTATTTTTTGAACTGATCGCCATTTTCAGTAAAGAACATTCCCGCATCAGTCATCACACCGTCCACATCCAAAATCAAAAGTTTAATGTCCTTAATTTTAGATTTATCAACAAACATTGGTCTGCAAAGCATATTTGCATAATCTAATTCATTTTCAGCACAAAAAAGTTTAAAATCACCGAGAGAAAGTTGATCAAATCTTTGAATGTTAAAACCATCTAAAAAATCAGCTATTGGCTTTTTTTCTCTGGCTAGATACGCTTCTATGTTTCTTTTCAGTAAATCCATTGGTGTTATTTATTCAAGTCCGTAAAAGTACTAATTCTTATCGGTTTTCTATTTTAGATGGTAAATACAATGAAAATGTTAGTCCTTAAGGTGCCACTTCTCTATTATTGCTTCCGCAGATATATCACCAATAAAAAGCTGATACTGTCGAATCAATTGGGCTTTATACATGGCACTGCCTGGAATGAATTCAATATTGTTTTCTTCGCAATAGCTTTTTAAGTAATTAGGTTTGTTATCCTTTTCGGGCATATTGTGACAGAAAAGCATTTTACAATTGTTTAGCAATTCGGAAAAGCCTTTTGCTTCTAAGAAATTAGGCTGAGATGAAATAGGAGTCGCATCTACTATTAGATCATAAGGTGCTGATATTTCATCATCTTCAATTCCTAAGTCCTCTTTTTTAGCTTTCACTTTTTCAGGATTTCTACCAGTCAGTTTGACTTTCAATCCCAATTCCTTCAAGATGTGGTAAGCTACACCCGATACTCCGCCATTTCCATATATCGCTGCTGTTTTAATGGAATGAGTAGTTGATTTCAAAGCATTTTCTAAAGCCGTTTTCAATCCGATCGCATCCGTATTGTATCCATAAAGTTTTCCATTTTCATTCACCACCGTATTCACTGCCAAAGTTTTTTTAGCAATCTCTTCCACTTCATCCAGAAAAGGGATAATCTTGGATTTTAGTCCGTCTTTACCTGTGACAGCACCGCCTCTTGAAATTCGTGAACGCAATAGATCAGCATAGTCTTTCGCTGCAATATCGTGCGGGAAAGTAAAATACACCAAATTCAAACCTAGCTTTTGCAAAGCAGTATTATGTTTTTCAATAGAGCTGGCACTTCCTGAGGTAGAGAAAATGAATTTTGACTCGGGCTTTAATGATACTTTAAATCCTTGTTCTGACATGCTGTTTTACTTAGAAAGTGATTTCCTTCAGTGCTGATACAAATTTGTTAATGAATCCATTTTTTGTTTTTTCACTTAACAAATCTAAAGATAAAAATGGGTTTAAATCTTCCAGTTCAACCAATAATAAGCTTCCATCTTTTAATTTACAGGCATCCACTCTTTGAATTCCTCTTTTCATATTGTTCCACTGGATAAATCTTTGGGCGAATTTCAAATCTTGTTCAGTGGCTTTATATGTTCTTAAATCCCATCTTTTACTTTTATCAGGTGCATATAATGCATATTGAAATTCATCATTTATGAAATAGAAAGAAACTTCATATTCGAAATCTATAAATGGCTGAATCAACTTGTCCTCAATTTTTGTGTTATTTATTTCTTCTTTACTGACTTTTTCCATTCCGATGGAATCAGCCCCATTTTTTAACTTAATGATGTATTGATCAGAATTAGGAAGTAAATGAAGTTTTTTTGTACTATCTACACTAGGGATTACTGGAAAATTGAGGTCAAATAAATCCAGCAAGTATTGCTTCCCTTTCATATCGGCTTTTCCATCAAATGAATTGAAAGTGGGAATTCCTTTTTGCTTTACGGTTTCCACAAATTCATCAAAATATTGCTGATAATAAGCAACAGGCCCTGTATTTCTGAAAACTATAAAATCAGATTTATCCAAAAAAGCCAAGGCTTGCTGAGGATTGCCAATTAAGATATTAAAATGCTGTTTCAACTGAGACGTGATGTATACATCTTCCTCATAGTAATTTCTGCCTTTTGCTGGGTAGTAAAGATCAGTTAAATATAACAAGGTAGAATTCATTTGCATCCGTTAATTAAAAAAGCAATTTCACTTATTAAATCTAGAAAGAAAGATTAATTAAAAAGCCACTCCTTTGAAAGTTATTCTCCTCGAAAGAAAAGGCATAATTAAACCTTATTGGAAAGTAGGAGGATGTTAAGCCAAAACCAATTTCAGAATATTGAGGGCTTTGTTCAGTTTTTAGGTAATTGGCGAAAAGATAGGATTTCAACCCAATTTTTTTCAAAAGTGGAATTCTACCTAAAATAGCCCCATCAAAATCATGATCAAAATTAGCCCCAATGAAATAATCTGAATTACTATATTGATAATAATCTAATAATTGATAGGCAAGGCCAAATTGTTTTTGGCTTTGATAAACAAATGTTCTATTACCCATAAAGTGGAAGTAGTCTATTGGCGTAATATTGCTTGAATTCAAAAATTGACCGTAACTCAAACTCAAAGCACTAAAGCCAAGGGAGTTAATAGACCATCTGTCTGAAACATTGGTCCATATTCTGCTGTACTCAGTATCCACTGCTCCAAAATCAAACCCAGTTTTGAATATCGGGTATTTTGAGGTTAGTGGTATTTTTCTTCCGTTGATCAAATTGTATTTACGTTTCGGCTGATAGCTTAATAATACATTCGCTTCCACTAAATCATTTTGCTGGAAATTCTGATATTCTCCTTGAATAAAAGCTTGATTGGGTGTGAAATCTCTAGCCTCTTCCTCTTCGTCATACCAATTAAAATTTGAATTATTTTGTAAAGGAGATCTTCTATTAAATGAAGTGCCCAATTGGATGTCCAATCCATTGATAAGTTCACGTTTCCATTTTAATGAGATATAATCCTTTTGAAAAAGCTTTTGGTAATTTAGCTTTTCAAAAACAGAATAAAACAAATTCCAATAATTAGAAATGGAAGGATTGCCTGAGATTTGTTCTACATAACTGCCTCCTTCAACTTTAATTTCACTAATATTTGCAGGATTTAATTCATAAGAAAATGCTCCCTTCGCATAAAAATTCTTACTGGCAAAACCGTACCTCACTGATCCATAGGCTGAATATTGATGATCATTTTTAAATTTATCTTCAAATGTCAATTCAGGTTTTAAAACTCCCCCCTCTACTGTATTGAATGTAAAAATACTGACATCCAATCCTAGCTTTTCATTAAGTTCCCATTGACCAGAATTCATTGCTCTTTGATATTTTTGAAAAAATGTAGATTCCTTCTCTCCTGCTAAACCTTGATAGATTGGGTCATTCTCAGATTTCTTAAATTCCCACGAATTATTATTAATGGCTCTATCAATTTTATATGCTTTTTTTTCATCCTCTGTCAGTTCTATTGGTCTGGTTGCCTCCCACCAAGATGGTGATTTAGCATAATCTGTTTTGTCGATTTTTCTGTTCAATTCTTCAGAATCCTCTGGTAGCAGAGCCTCTAAATCGTAATCATAGCAGATATTATGAAAATAGATTTCTGTTTTATTGCTACTCTGCTTTAAAATAAAGCTGGATGAAAAAGGCAGATAAGAATCCGTGTCACTATCTCGAATATATTGTGTGTTGATTTCTGCGTCACCTGTAATGCTTTTTAATTTTAGATGTGATTGGTGAACTCTCCAACCATTTTCTGAAATATATACTTCACCCCTAAAAACGGTCCTATTCGTGCCTCTGGGTATTAATTTGATTTTATGAATAGTTTGCCCTTGTTCTTCAAACGTACCAAGATAGTCATAATCGTAAAAGCTAAAAGCATCAGAAGCTATTGGTGAAACTATTCGATTTTGCACTATTTCGTTACCAACTGAAATGGGTCTATTTTGATAGAGATCAATAAAAATAGGATTGTTCTTACTGGCATTTACACTATCGCCAAGAACCAAGGAGGCTTCCAGCACTTGGGTTTTTTTATCGAATCTATGCTGATATATTTTATTAACAGATTCAGATAAATAAAAAATACCTTTTTGAGGGCTAAGCAATGTTCCGAAAAAATTAATGGACGAGGCTGAATTTGTTTCGGACTTACCAAATAGTTTAGTGTAAATATTGTAGCTTATTTCTTTATTTTCCTTTAGGTGTTTTTCTCGATTATCCTGTGCATTCCGAATAATTTCATAAGCCGGATTTTCAGCTTTTGCACTTACCTCAACAGCATTTAAGAGTACTTTTTCAATGCTAAGGGTTGGATTAATCTCTAATTTCTGATTTGCTTTCAAAGTAACTTCTCTCACTTCACTTTTATAGCCAATAAACTGATAGCTAACCATATAATTCCCTGGGTTGAGTTTTAAGGAATACTCACCATCATAGTTAGTGGAGGTTCCAATCGCTTTGCCTAAAATTACCACATTGGTATAAGGCATATTTTCGCCAGTTTCAGATTTTACTGTACCATAGATTTGAGCAGATTGGGCTAAAAGTGAATGATTTGATATGAGTAGAATTATGAAAGTAAATCCTATTGATGCACTCCCGAAAAAAGATTGAAAAGATTCTTTTCTTGCTATGGCTTGGTCATGGCCAAAGAAAAATTTATTCATACTGATAGTTTTATTTTTTATGGAATGTGAATATAGTGGATATTTTTTGCGGAATTAAAATTTGTAACAGGAAGATATATTTTTTTTGAATTACAGAAAAAACCACCGATCCAAATTATATTTTGGATCGGTGGTTTAAAATATTGTGCTGGTATCAGCTATAGTAATTAGATCATTTAATTATTGCAAATCACCTTTTAAGACTTTTATATTTTTTGCTGCTTGATTTTCATTTAATTTACCCGCATTCAATTCATTTAGAGTCTTGCCCTTCACCTGCAATTCAAGCGTTTCAGGGATTTTGCATCCTTTACATTTAGTAATTCCAACTTTGAAGATTAACTGCTCATTGTCAGCAAGGCTTTTTATATTTTTGCCATATTCAATGATATTGTTTTTGAGTTCCTCTTCAAATTTAGGGTAGAGGCTCTTAATTAATTCGTCCCGTTCTTCTTGCGATATGTTTTCCTTGTCTTGGGTTGGTATTTTCCAACCTTCATTTTCTGCTCTGATTGAAGAAACCATGTCCATGTAGAATATAATTCCTAAGCCGTCTATTTGCTCATGAGGCATTCCTCCGTTTAAATAGTAAGTGTCAGACAAATCACGAGCATATAACCTTTTTAAAATGGTTTGAAATAGAGTAATGTCCTTTTCTAGTGGTTTTACTTCCTTTTTCTCATTCACCACGATTCGACTTTTAGCTTCTTCTCTATCAATTTCCCCTTTCTGGAATGCTTTTAGATCTTTCACTTTGGCCTCTACTGATAATCTATTGATTTTCAAGTGTTCCACTCTTCCGGCATCTCTATAGAACCTTATATCTTGGCCTTTTTCCATGACCAAAATTTTATCTGAGTCTTTTAATTGACTGATGAGATGACCGTAGTCCAAAAGAAAATCGATAACATTATCTGTATTTTCAGCTGCCTTTTCTTCTCTCATGCTATCCATTTGGTGGATTTTGACTTGAGCTCTTTCCATGGCTACAGCCACTCTCTTTTCCAATTCCGCCTGTCTCTTACTTAATTCTTCTTTTCTTTCAGCTCTTTCTCGTTCCAATTCAGCTCTTTCTTCTGCCTCTAGCTCTTCTTCATCAATATCAATTTGAATGTCTTCAATTATTTCGTAGCTCTTGGCAATAGCATTAGAGATATCAGGCATCGGGGGCATGGGTGGCATCTCAGCTGGAAAACCGAATGCAAAAGCGTGATTTTTAGGTAAGGATAAAATCACACCATATCCTTCGATGTATTGGGTTTGCTTATCTCTGCTATCACTACTCCAATGAATCGATCTATTTTCATTTACCAAACTGTTTAAAACGGTTTGGGCTACTTTTAAATCTTTATCCATCTTTTGGTTATCAATTCCTTGAGCCAAAACACTCCCTGCTACAAGGCATAATGCTATTATTAAACTATATTTTTTCATTGTTCTTTTATTTTAAGTTTTTTACTGGCGCAAGCGTCCGCTTGTGCTTTGATTTTATATTCTTAATCTTTTTTCCTTTCCGCCAGCTGTCGAAAAGGAAATTTGTTCAATTGTTTTACTGACGCAATCTTTTAGAAAGGTCCAAGCGGACGCGAACCAGTGGGAAAGAGGCTGCAATAGCGCAAGCGTCCGCTTGTGATAGCTTTACATATTTAATAAGCCCATTCTTCCTGTTGATTACTTGCCAAACTATTAATCATTTGTCCTGTTTCTATTTTAAATAAGTCCTTATCTGATTCCATCAACTCCATTTTTGCGAAGAGATAATCCATATCTTCTTTACGTTGTTGGTCAATGTATTCAGCAAAATTTGTCAGTAGGTTTTCTGTATAAATTTGCTGTTGTTCATTGCTTTTGTGCCAATAGGCTTGCATCATTTCCACATTATTTTCTTGCAAACCAGTTAGATAATTATTAATCAGTTGCTTATTTTGCTTGCTTTGCTGAGTAAGATAACTTTCCAATTCCTGCTTATCTTCTTTTCTTTCAGCATCCAACTTTTGCTCATAATTGGCCAAAGCAGTATTTACCATCTGTTCAATTTCTGCTTTTCCTGCTTGTTGATCAGGATTGATTTCTTGTCCGAAAGCTATTCTAAATTCACCTTTTTGATTACTGATTTCCAAACCGGTAAACTTTGCTGCTACCATCAAAATCAATAGTGAGGCCGCAACAGAAAGGAACCATTTGAATCCTGTTTGGCTATTATTCCTTTCAGGGTTATTATGAATATTGATAAAGGGAGGTGCACTGACTTCTTCATCTTCCCAATTTCCCAATATATTTTTACCACTTTGAAAAGCTTCTAGTTCTTCTTTTAACTCAGGGTTCTGAGCCATCTCCTCCTCAAAAGCTTTTCTTTCTTCAGGATTTAACTCATTATAGAGATAATCCATCATTTTCGCTTTCCAATCTTCAGTTTTCATATTGTAAACTTTTTTCAGTAATGTTTTCTTTTGCTAATAGTTTCCTCATGTGAGAAAATGCATAGTACAATCTTGATTTAACCGTGTTTTCAGAAGTATTCAACGCCTCTGCAATTTCTCTAAATTTCAAACCTTCATACTCTTTCATAATCAATACTTCCCGCTGATCTTTGCTGAGTTGCTGAAGACATTTCGTCAAAATATCTCCTAGCTCTCCTTGCAAATAGCTTTGCTCAGGATTACTTTCTCCCGGTTTTGAAATTTCCCAAGCTGGGCTACTTTCTTCCTCTTGTTTGGGTAGTAACTGATCAAAACTGAGCCATCTATGTCTTTTGCCTTTTCTACTTTCTTGCCTGCAAATATTAGTGACAATAGTGTAAATCCAGGGTTTGAACTTATCACATTCTTTTAATTGCCCAATCTTATGATGCATGGCTATAAAAGTCTGCTGTGCTGCCTCATTAGCCAAATCAGCTTCACCAAAATATTTGAATGCATAATTGTAGATACGCGGGTACCATTCCCTTACCAACTCCCCTTGAGCGTAAGTGTCTCCAGTCTGAGCTTGTGATATTAAATCTTCTTTTTGCACCGCATACATCGCATTTAATTCAATTTATGACTTATTTGAATCTATGATGATGGGAGTTGCAAAAAAGTTTTAAATCTTGAGACTTTTTTTTTAGAGGTTGAAATTTTAAGTGATAATTCAATCTGCGAGCTTGATAGTAGGGTCGTGTTGAATAGGAAAGTTACAGGAATTGGCAATGAAGCAATACTCATTTGCTTTTTGATGAAGCGATTCAGCTAATTCAATTTTATCTTTTTCTAATATAATGACTTCAGGATGTAAAATGGCTCCAGTGAAATGACCTTTCCCTTGACTATCCTCTTGCATTGTTGCGCTCGCTTTATCTTGATAATCAATTACCGTGATTTTATTGACAGCACATAAATGCAGATACCACAGCATATGACAAGAGGAGATTGAAGCTAAAAACACGTCTTCAGGATTATGGAGGGAAGCATCTCCTCTAAATCCGGGGTCTGCGCTACCTTTTAGTGTAGGTTTATTTTCGATAATAATATCATAAGATCTTTCGTAGGAAGTATAGGATTTAGTTCCTTTTCCAGTATTTCCTGTCCATTTTAAAAGGGATTGGTAGTGGTGGTCTTTCATAAGTTTAAGCTATTAAAAATTTTGACCAACCACTACCGTCCAAGGTCTTACTTCCCAGCTTTTGATTAAGCCGTTTTTTACATAAGGATCACTATTGGCAAAATCTTCTGCTATTTTAGGACTTTCCCCTTTAAAAATCAAAACTGCTCCATCAGCCGGTTCTGCCATGGCACCGGCCATAACTAAGCTACCATTTTGATGAGCATCCTCAGCTATTTTTAAATGTTCGGAGCGATAGGGATCTCTTTTTTCAACATAATTTTCAATGGTTTTGTAAAATAGGAGGTAGTAGTTCATAGTTTTAAGTTAAAATTTCGAGAAATATAAATTTAAGTAAAATCTAATTATGGTTTAAGATTGAACTTTCATTTTTAGATTTTTAGTAAATTGAACTACTTTTTAAATTAATCAACTCATGAACAAAAATGAAAAATGGCAACAGGAGCTGAAATTTTTAAGAGCTATTATCAATAAAACAGAATTGGAGAAAACCCAAAAATGGGGAGGGGAAGTCTATACTCTTAATAATGGAAATATTTTAATGATAGGGGCATTTAAAAATTATGTCAGTATATGGTTTTTCAACGGTGTGTTTTTGAAAGATACTTATGATGTTTTAGGAAATGCACAAGACGGAAAAACTAAAGCCATGCGCCATTGGCAATTCGTTTCAGTGGAAGAAATGGAGGAAAATAAAATCATGGAATACATCCAAGAAGCAATTGAAAACGAGAAGAAAGGCTTGAAATGGAAGCCAGAGAAATCCGATGAAATTGAAATCCCTGAGATTTTTCAAGAAGCCCTTAATTCTAATAAAGAATTTAAAAATGCTTTTAATGAACTTACCCCATTTAAACAAAAAGAATATATTGAACACATTGATTCAGCTAAAAGAGAAGCTACAAAAATCAGTAGATTAGAGAAAATTAAGCCTATGATTTTGGATGGGGTAGGGTTGAATGATAAGTACAGGAAGTGAGCGGTTTTAGCAAATCACAGTTGAAGAAATAATTTAGCGTGAGGAGTCTTCCTCAAGAGACTTCACCACTCTCTTCAAATTCCCCGATATTGTAACTAACCATTTCAATTGGTCTGTTATTAAACGGCTTGCTTGCAAATTTTTTCTAAATTCAGGATCGATGGGTTTAAGCTCTTCTTTTTCTAGCTCTTTTGTTCGAATAGCTACAAGATTTTCAAATCTTTCTTCCAGGTGTTGATAGGCTTCTTGTAGTTTTTCTGCGGCTACATTTTCTGTCTGTGCTTTTTGAAGCAGAGTCTGTAGACCTTGCCTCAAATTAGTATCCACAGTTTTTAAAATGATTTCAAAATCTTCTGATACTTCATCGTTCTTTCGATTCAAAATAAATGTTCCTAATGCAGCACTAGCAGCCAAAAAGGTGTGATTTAAGCCTACGATTTCGTTGATCTGACTTAAATTTTCTTGATGTGATTTAGGCTCCTGGCTCATTCTTTGAAAAGCTGCATTTAAGTTACCCATTTCCAGAAAGGCCTCTTTTCTTGCCAGTTTGTAATCCGTCAGGCCTTCCGATTGGTGATAGAATCGATTGATTTCATTTAAGTATTTACGATTGGCTCTTAAGGTTTGAATAATGCTTGTTTTTATACTATCTGATTCCCATGCTGGCCAAAGAAGTGATCCAGCACCAAAAGCAATGGAAGCACCAATCAGAGTGTCAATCACTCTATATTGTATTACCTCAAAAGCATCAGGATTGATAAGTGCATAAATAAATACAATACTAGTGGTTACAAATATGGAAGAGGTTCTATAGTTTTTCTGAATAAAGCTCAATGCCATGGTGAGCGATAATATGGACAGAACAGCATAGACATAACTGTTTTGTGTAATCAACACGATGACAGCAGCAATGGCTGCCCCAATTAATGTTCCATATAATCTATGCTTCGATCGTTCTTTGGTCAAGGTATAGCCTGGACGCATGATGACGACAATGGTAAGTAGAATCCAGTAGGTATTATTAAGGGAAAAATAGGTTCCTATCCCAAATCCTAATAACATAGCTATTGTTAATCGTGCTGCGTGTTTAAATATTGGAGATTTGAAACTGAAATTTTCTTTAAGAATACTAGGATCATAATCTTGTTGAGTGATAAATTGCTTGCCTTCCTTACTTTTTAATCCAACACTTTCTCGATTTTCTAGATCATAAAAAATTCTTTCCACCGATTGAATTTTTTGCAGTTGATTTTCTTCATAGTCTAGCAAATTATGTAGTAAGAGTGCCCCTTCACGTGCTTTAGGGAGCTTTATTTCCTGAACATAGACTTGAATGCTATCCCTACATTTTTGAATCATGGGTTCTAAGTCATCTCTATGTTCGAGCTTTCTGCCTTTTTGCAAGGTAACTGCCATTTCTTCCAGTCTGTTGGATAATTTAAAAACCAAGTCAATAAATGGACTGACAAAATGCAATTGATTTTTAAATAGAGTATTGATTTTTTCATAATTAGCCGGATTGGCCATTGAGAGTTCCAGTATGTCAATCAATTCAATAAAAATAAGTAGCTGCTTTCTTTTGTAATTGGAGAATCCGGAGCTCTGTCTTTCATTCAGTAGCAGCTCTCGTAAAGATTCATGAATAGCATTAATGTTGACTTGTAAATCATACAAGTCATTTTTCAACTGTTTCTCATCCTGTTTGGCAATAGCTAATTTTCCCCTGATTTGAATATATCTTGCGGTTAACTGGAAACATTCAGTCAAATTATTATTGATTTGACGTTTTTGGAGGAATGGATGGAAAAGGCTGGAAAGTAGTAGATACCAAAGTCCTCCAATCCCAATAAACATGGCATTAATAAATATTGTAGCCCCAATTTGTTGATGGGCAAAGCTTAATACAATAGCTAGCAAACCAGCAAATGAAATTAAGGAAGCTCTGAAACCATAAACTGAGATATAGGATATTCCAAAAATGAGTATAGCCATTACAGGCAGCAATAAGTAAAGGTTTGCAGCCGCATATGTGACAATAATTGTCGATAAGACCGCTATTGCTGATGCTATTAAAATCCCAATGCTTTTATGCTTGCGACTACCCGGAACATCACTACTTGAAGTTAAAAATACACCAATCGAAATACTGAGGAAGTAGGGGAGTTGTTCAACTTTTAACCCAATCAAAACAGGCACTACAATACCGAAAGTGACCAAAACGGATTTAAGAAAATCTGGGCTTTTGAGAAAATTTTGAATCTTTTGGAAGTAGTTTTTTGTCATAGAATGTGATGGCTGTTTTATTGTACTTAAAAGAAGGTAAATCAGTTCGGTTTTCTGGCTATTTTTTTTAATTATTATGAAGTAATTAAAAGATAGAAAAACTCTAAGTGCTCATAAAAGATATAGAAATATTGTAAGTGCTGTTATGGTAAAATGTGAGTTTTTATTTACAAAAAGTAAAGCCTATATTTACTTATGTAAGTACTTAAATGGTGTATCGAACAAATAATAGAATTTATTAATAAGCTTTTTTTGGCTGATGATTGGCCGGCTCGTTGGGTATGTGGGGAATGGTCATCATTTCATGGTTGGCTATATATAACAAGTGATATTGCCATTTTGTTGGCCTATTTTGTTATTCCTGCTATCATTATTTTCTTTATTCAAAAAAGGCATAATCTCCCATTCCTACCTGTTTTTTGGTTGTTCGGTGCATTTATTATTTTGTGTGGTAGTACGCACTTAATTGATGCCATTATGTTTTATTGGCCAGGTTATAGACTTAGTGCATTATTAAGGGCGTTGACTGCTCTTGTAAGTTTGGCAACAGCTTTTGTTTTAATTCGGGATTTGTCAAAGTTAATAGAAACTAAGCCTGAGGATAAACTCAAAACCTATCAGTTAGAAAAACAAGTAAAACAGTATGAAGCAGAGATTGAAGCACTTAAGCAGCAATTGGATAATCAACAGGGGTAATGCTTTCCGATCGTAAGTCCATTTTGCTTTTACAAAATGCTGTCTTGGTTGTGATTGCAGCACTGATTACTGCTGTTATTTTTATAATCGATTTACGTACAGATAGTACCTTGGCGGTGGCTAGTATTTATACCATTGTTATATTATATAGTTGGCTTATACCTGGAAAGCATACCAGTATCTATATCGCTATATTATGGACTTCTTTTACTGAATTTCAATAGTGAATAAATGACAACATTTCACATTTTTTAATAACTGGAAGTAAGGAACGGAAAACTTACTGCAAGATGAGAGAAGCATTCGAATGCCTATTAGTTACGGTAGTATTAATGTATAACAGAAGGAAACGGTAATTGTGAGTGATATTTTGAATTACGATTTTGGAGAAAGTTCAGTATTCTATACCGATTTATTAGGCAGTTTGATAGAACTGAAAGATTCCTTTTTAGGGATTCGAAAAAAATAATAAGAATACAATTGGAGGCTTCACACTTAATTGATCTCTGTTTTTGATAAATGTAAATCTTCAAAATCAGAAAGCGCTTTATTTAGGCTTTTTAATATTCAATTGTTTTAAATTATTAGGCTATGATCAGAGATTATGAAGTAATTGGAATTTTTATTTTTAATCAATGAAAAAAAAATCAATATTTTGAACTTTTTCATATAAAAAAAGTGTATTTACTTATAAGATAGTTAGAAAAAGTAAATTTAATAATTAAATAATACTAAAAATTGCTTAATTTGCTAGTGAATTTTTTATTATTATTTACTTTTAGCATGGCTAAAACTTAAAATTTATCAAGATGCGCATTATTCCTGCAGTAAATAGATACTTCTTTTTGACACTTTTTGGAGTGCTTTTGACTATTTCTGTTCAAGCACAGCGAGTTGAAATCAAGGAAATATATTTCGAAGAAGCCAAAATACACATTCTTTACAAATTGGAGGACAGTAAAAATGATAGAGCTTATCAAATTAATATTTATAGTTCCAAAGACAATTTCATTTCCCCTTTGCAAGCGGTGGATGGTGATGTAGGGGTGGAGATTTACCCGGGAGATACCAAAGAAATTGTGTGGGATCCATTCGAAGAATTTGGGCAGGATTTCAGTGATGATATTAACATTGAAATAAGAGGTAGGGTCTATATTCCTTTTGTAAAGCTGGATGATTTCAATTACGAATCTTTAAAAAGAGGCAAAAGCTATGAAATTACTTGGACAGGTGGAGCTTCAAGTAATATTTTAAATATTGCTTTATATAAAGGAGATACCAAAGTAACGGTTTTTTCAAATATTGCTAATGTTGGAGAGCACACTTTATATATTCCAAAAAAGACGGAAGTGGGAGAGGATTATAGATTGCGTATTTCGGATAAAAATAATAAAGATGATGTGGTTTTTTCTAAGGAATTTGCTGTAAAACGAAGAATACCATTAGCATTACAAATTGCACCGGTCGCTCTTGTTGGTGCTGGAGTGTATTTTCTCCTTCCCATTTTGCAAAGCGAAGAGGACGGCTTCGATAATCCTCAAGGACCACCTAATTTGAATGAGAATTAAATAATGAGATCATGAGTAAATATATACTTATAATTATAACTCTTTGTTTTCTTCGAGTTACTCCTTTAGCGGCTCAGCTTGAGGGTGGCTCTCAAGATGCAGATGAAACTAATAAATTCAGAGCCATTGATTTTGATGGACAGTTTATTTCTGACGTAATCGAATATAAGGGAAAGATTCTTGCTTTTGGGAAAGGAACTATTTATACCTACAACCCTGTGGATGAAAAAATCAATATTTTGATTGATAAGATCGAATTGGAAGCAGAAGTAGCAAGTTCTGGCGAATTTGTTGGGATCTACAGTATGATGATAAATGAAAAGCTATTTGACGTTTTAGTCTACAATTTTTACGACCAAAACAGAGATATTTTAGGTGCTGGCTATGCTGTGTTGAATGATCCAAAGCATTTTAACTTCGAAAATAAAGGTGAAATATTAGAATTTATCCCTGAAGGACAAGGATATTATGTAGAAAAAGTGAATGGGAAAACAGCCTTAGCTACAGGTGGTATCGGAGAATCAAGCTACAGTATAGTTCGAGATGTTTTTTCATTGAGAGAATTCAAACATGGTACTATTTCTAGTAATGTCTTGTTTTTTGTAGATTATAAAACCAGTGATTTGAAGACCCCAATCTTATATAAAATTGCAATGGGAGAGTCTCCCACTAATGTTTCGGGTGTTACTGAATTATATAGTCATGATTTAACTATTTTTAATGATAATGCAGTCTTCGTGAGTGCCGCAAAAGATTTGACCACAGCAACTGGCGAGAAGGGCGAAACTGTAAAAGTCATTGAATCAGGGCTGGGAATGAAGAATCTCTTCACCTTCGGGGAGGATATTTTCTGTTCTTTCATTCCAGGAGATCAGCAAATCTATGTTTTTGATTCGAAATTTGAATTGATCCGAAAGGTGAGTGGCTTAGGGCCTGATGGTAAGTTTTTGACAAACGGATTGAATAATGTGTTGAATTTGACCCCAAATTTAGTAGCTCTCGAAACAGAGAACTTGGAGGTTTTATTATTTGATTCGGAATTAAATCAATTAAATGAAAATAATATTATTACTTCAGAATTCCCTTTATTGAATGTTGGATTAGTAGATAAATTAGCATTCCTTTCAACTCGAAGTTTGACAAATCCGCCTATTGAAGAGGTAAGTGTTTTAGATATATCAAAAGGTGTGACAGATTTACAATTTAAATTAGAAGTGCCTGTAGCTGGTTATTCAGTTCATGACACTTATGCCAAAACAACTAGTGGATTTTACCATGCTGCAGCGAACAAGAAAAATGGCTTTGAAGTGTTTATAAAAAATGAAAAAGGGTTTCAAGTAGCGGAAGAAATAGTTAATACAGGCTATGAACAAGCTGTTCTAGAGCAATTGAAAATTTTAGAGGTATTGCCTGAATACTCTACTTATCCAAAAAGGATTTTGAATTTCAATGGTACAATTTATTCACTTTCTCATTTGCAGATGCCGGAGTCCTATTCTAACGCTGAAGCACAAGAGGCAGGGTTTAATACAGCGGTGAGGGACATGAATTTTCTGTATAAACTTAATAGGAGACCAGGAATTCCATCGCCATCATCCTTCTCTGTAGATGAAAATGCAGCAGCAGGCACAGTATTGGGGACTATTTCTGCAACTGATCAAGATGATGATAATCTTTCATTTCAATTAGTTTCAGGAACTGGCTCAACAGACAATAGCAAAGTGACTTTGAGTGGAAGTGAGTTAACTTTGGCTGAAATACCCGATTATGAAACTGATACACTCTGGACAATCCGTGTACAGGTAAAAGATCCTCATGGTGATAGCCGTAGTAGAACTATTACTATTGATATTAATGATGTCAATGATCCGCCTACTGGGTTGGATTTAACCACGGAATATGTATCGGAAAATCTATCCATAGGAGATCCTGTAGCTGGTATAGAAACGGTAGATGAGGATGAAACAGATAATTTCACTTATTCACTTGCTGTCTCTAATACTGATCCTGGGATTGCTGATGCTGACAATCTTTCTTTTAGTATATCTGATTCTGTATTAGTGTCTAATACTACATTTGATATAAGTTTGAAATCGGAATATTTTATAACTTTAGAGGTAAGCGATAAAGGAGGGGCTACCTATCAGCAAGCCTTTGTTATTAATATTACCGAAGAAAATGAGGTTCCTACCGATATTTTACTAGATAATAGTAGCATAGCTGAAAACCTCACAGAAAGAACTTTAGTGGGAACTTTAGATACGGAAGATGCAGATGCTAACGATGATAATGACGATACAGATGATGTTGATTTTACTTATGCTTTAGTTTCGGGAAATGGTGATGATCATAATGATAGCTTCGAAATTTCATCAGATTCTCTATACGCAATACAGTCATTTGATTTTGAAGCTACTCCTAATTTAAGTATTCGCATTCAAACTACCGATCCTAATATGGCCACCTTCAGTAAAGTGTTAGGAATTAGTGTTACAGATGCTAATGATCCTCCCACTGGAATTGTATTAAGTAGCGATAGCATTGACGAAAACCTGAATAGTGGAGCTGTTGTCGGTGTCCTTGATGGAGAGGATCCTGATGAGATAGAAGAATTTAGCTTTACTTTGACTGATGAAGCTAATTTTCCAGATAATACTGCATTTTCAATTAACGCTAATAATGAGTTAATACAGTCTGCTGAAGGACTAAATTTTGAAAATCAGAACATTTATGAAATTAAATTACAATTAACTGACAAAGAAGGTGAAAGCATAGACAGTGTTTTTACGATACATGTAGTGGATATCAATGATGCTCCAGCCGATATTACTTTATCAGAAAATACTGTTAACGAAGAAGTGAATAATGCTATTGTTGGTCAATTGACTGTGATAGATGAAGATGTTTCAGATAACCACACTTTCGGTCTGCCTAAAGACTCTCTGTGCAATGACAAATTCCAAATTTTGACGGGCAATGAATTAGCGCTTTCAGCACCCTTAAATTTCGAAGTGGATGATCAGCTATATGAAATATATGTAGAAGTGAGTGATATATCTGGTGCAGTTTTCGGTAAAATCTTTGAAATTGAATTGTTAGATGTAAATGATCCTGTAGACACTTTGATAATGAAAAGAACAATTATTAAAGGAGGGCTTTCTTTTGAAGAGAAAGTATCTAATATTGAATTAAGAGATGAAGACTTAGGAAATAATATTTCTAATTTTTATCCTAGAGAAGATTATGTTTTGTCTTTGGTAGACAATAGCAATTTTCCTGATAATTCAAATTTTCAGATAACATATCTTACGGAGGATGGATTATATGCCTTAGAAGCAGCAACAGACTTAACTTTTGATGTATCTGCCGATAACCTTTATGAAATCAAGATGGAAGTGATTAATTTGGATGTCAGCTATGAACAATCTTTTACAATTGAATTAGTTTCTGAATCGACAAATACACCACCTACTGAAATTTCTATCTCTAATGACAGTGTATTGAGTGTAGCTACAGTTGGTACTGAGATTGGAATATTAAGCTCGGAGGATGATGAAGCTGACACACATACCTATTCTCTTGCCAGCGATAATTCTAATAATGATAATGAACTATTTAGTATAGCTACAGACAGACTAATTTTGGAGGCTAATTTAAAAGACAGTACCAATGATAGTTTTATTGTTGCTGTGATCAGTGAAGATAACGGAGGTTTAAGTCTTGTCGAGGAAATTACTATACATGTAAAAGAATTTGAAGATTCAACTCCTCCGCAAATTACAGGAGTTACTGGAGGTGATCGCTCGGTTCAGGACGACAAGAATAGCTATGAAATAAGTGGGAGCGTAACGGATGATATTTTCATTGAAAGCGTAGAGCTAGAATATGGACCCGTAACTAGCAATGAATTTACAAAGAAAGATATTGTTGAATTGGACGGGGGGCAATTTGCTAGTAGCATACCTACTGAACAAGGAGATGCTTTCGGTCTCAAAGCTAGAATTATTGCAGTTGATACTTCAGGGAATAGCACGGCTTCTGATACCGTTTATTTTTATCGGGAGATATCTTCTTCTAATGCTTTGGCAACCTTGCCACAAGAAAATATCGGCAAAGGAAAAAAGAGTGCAGATTATAGAATGTTCTCCGTACCCTATAATATTGAGACACAGAATAGATCAATTAGAGATATTTTTGAAACTTCTTTAGGCGAAACCTATTCGGATGGGAATTTCAAGGTATATCACTGGAATGCGGAAAGTGAAAGTTACGAAGAGTTTCTTTCAATAGGTAACATAGAAGCAGGTGAAGCTTATTGGTTTAGCACAATCTTAGAGGAACCAGTCATTAACTTTGGAGATGGAAATGTGTTTCCTTACAAAACCGGTAATAAGGCAGTTTGGAACTTAAAAGCTGGATGGAATCAAATTGGTAACCCATATCCTGTAAGTATTGATTGGAATTTGATTCAAAGTACCTACCCTGAGATCAGTGATCTTTATAGTTTTGGTTCTGAAGGTTATACTGCTCAGGCAACGCTCGCTCCTCACCAAGGTGCTTTTGTTTTGGCACAAGAGGATATAAGTATCACCGCAGATGTGTCAAATAATTTAGTACAAAGGAAGAATCCCATAGCTTCAAGCTCAACAGCATCTCTAGAATTAGCATTTAAACTAACGCAAGGAGAATTAAATGCAGTAGGTGGAGTAGCAATGCATAAAGAAGCAAGTGACGGATTAGATGGATTAGACCAAGCTAATCCTCCCGCTTTAGGAAATCATGTTGAAATTAGTTTCAAACAGCCAGAGTCAATTTGGGATAACTATCGATGGGATGTTGTGCGAGAAAAAGACTACCATGTGTGGAGCTTTAAAGTTAATGTGCAAAATAAAGATCAGTTTAGCAGTCTTTCATGGGATGCTAGTGATTTTCTCCAAGGCCAATTCTATTTGGTTGATCTGGCAGGCTTGCAAAAAATTGATCTAACGCAGCAATCAGTTTACCAATTCAGAGGTGGAAAACAACGTCAGTTTAAATTGGTATATGACCGTTTTTCAACAGGTCGATTTGATTTAGGTACATCCATGATTGGAGTTCCGTATCCAAATCCTTTTAAAACTGATTTGTTTGTGCCTGTAAATATTTCTGATCAAAACAATTCAGAAGTGACCATTGAAGTTATGGACCTCAGTGGAAAGATAGTAGCAAAAAAATCGTGGAATAGTGAATTGAAAGATGGCTATCAATTGTTGTCTTTTGGAAGCACTGATGACCCTACCTTATTAAGCGGTGGAGTTTATTTATATCAGTTAACAATTAAAGAGAACAGTACTACTGTAGAAAAGATGGGAAGAATCATAAAACATTAAAACAATGAAAAATTCAATAGTTTCAAAATATATACTAGCATTTAGTATTGTGCTGCTTCATGCTATGGGAGGGGTTGCGCAAGCAGTTTCTTCAAAGACGGCCGCCATAAAAATTGATGAAAGTGCCAAAACAGGAGATAAAATGGTGATGCCAAGCATCAGTTGGATAAATCCTAATTTGGAATATACTAATAGTACTGAAAATAAAGTGGTCTTTAAAGCAAAAATAAAGGCTTCTGACGGATTACAGTCTGTTTCAATGGAAGCATTTAAAAAGAAGGATCATACTAAATTAGGTTCAAAGCAGTTCACTATTGCTGCAGGTCAGAAAGAAATGACACTGGAAGAGGAGCTATTCCTGCCTGATGGCGACATTATCTTCGAGGTGCGTGCTTCGTCGATATCAGGAGGTTCAATTTTATCTCAGCGTTCAGTTTTAGTGGGAATGAATGCTATTAAAGATGCAGTTGCTATCGATAGAAAAGATTATGCATTAGTTTTTGCAACGAATAAATATGATAACTGGTCAGATTTGGTCAATCCGGTCAATGATGGAAAAACGATTGCTGAGCAATTGAAGAAATTATATGGATTCGAAGTGGAAGTTGTAGAAAACCCAACTCAGAATGAGGTGTTTGAAAAGATTTTGGAGTATAATCGAAAAAATTATAAGCCACAAGACCAATTGATGATATTTTTTGCTGGACATGGACATTTTGATGAGGATTTTGGTGAGGGCTATGTGGTAGCAAAGAATTCTTTAGCTAGTGATAAAAGTAAAACATCCTACATATCTCATGCTCGATTAAGGTCTGTTATAAATAATATTCCCTGCGAGCATATTTTTCTAGCAATGGATGTTTGCTTCGGAGGAACTTTTGACCCAAGAGTTGCTTCAAGTCGTGGTTTAGAATCGTTTGAACAAGATGATAAAGAGATGTTGGCACGCAAGCTCTCCTACAAAACTAGAAGATATTTAACTTCAGGAGGTAAAGAGTATGTTTCAGATGGGATACCTGGAGAACATTCTCCTTTTGCGAAAAAGCTTTTGGAGGCCTTGAAAAGTTTAGGAGGCTCCGATCGAATTCTTACCTTAACCGAGCTCAATACTTACCTTGATAGATTAAAACCTGCACCAAGAACTGGGACTTTTGGTGACAATGAGTCTCTAAGTGATTTTGTTTTTGTAGGGCAGGAGTTTTAGAATTATTGTAATAGAATGTTATAATTAGTAAACAAAAATAGTTCAGGGAAAATTTATATTGGATTTTAATTCATCTGCAGATTTTTGAAAAATCGGTGTTATTATAATTGCTATTCATTGGTTGTTATTTACAGAAGAACCTGCCCAAAAAGCCTTGGGTGAGTCAGATACAAGCGACCAAAGTAAAGATATATGCTTATAACTCAATCCTGACTTTGCCAGCAGGCAGGCTTCTTCTGGGAAGTGCCACTCAAAGGGAAGCAAGGATATCGTGCCTTAAGATAAGCACTTGAAAAATCAGAATTTTCATTTTCTAGTGTAAAAGAAATGAGTTTTCATTTCAAAAAGTCTTGCACATGCTTAACAACTATTATCCAATAATCTTCTCAAAATACTACCTTCAATACTTATTATATATAGGCCGTTTTTAAGCAAGCTCTTTTTAGCTTAGTTCATTCAGTACAACCTTTCTGTAACTACTACTGATAGGGATAGTTTTCCCATGAATATGCAGTTGATGTACTTCTACTTTTTCAATGTGTCGAATTGCGACAACAAACGATCGATGTACTTGCATAAATGTATCGTCAAGCTTGCTCATAGTTTCTTTTAGTGTGCCCAATACCAATATAACTTCGGATTTAGTAACATATTTGCAATAATTGCCATCTGCTTCTACAAACCAAATATCATTGAGCTTCACCCTATGGATAGCGGTGCCACTTTTGATCGATATAATTTCATCCACATTATCTGCAGAAACCTCCTTCGGGATGCTGATTTCACTTTTCAATTTATTTACAGCTTTCAAAAATCGTGTAAATTCAATAGGCTTAACTAGATAGTCCAGCGCATCTACCTGATAACTATTCACCGCATATTCACTGTAAGCTGAGGTGAAAATCACTTTTGGCTTTTGGGTTAAGGTTTCGAGTAGTTCAAAACCATTTAAGCCTTGCATATTAATGTCTAAGAAAAGTAAGTCGACTGGGGTAGTTTGAAGAAATGAACTTGCTTTAATCGGATCAATAAATGTGGCAACTAATTCAAGTTGATCAATCCGCCCAATATACAGAGAGATTACTTCTAATGCTTTTTTTTCATCATCTATCGCCACGCATTTGATCATAATGAAATCTTTAATTCTACTACAAATAAACCATTTTTTTGATAAATATTGAGATTATGTTGGTCTGGGTATATTAATTCTAGCCTCTTTTTAACATTCAAAAATCCAATTCCGCTTGAGGGAACTGGTTCAATGTGATCCACAATCTTATTGGAAATATAAACGCTGAGCTGTTTTTTTTCGCAACTCAGCTTACAGATAATTTTATTCTTTTCCGTTGAATTTACTCCATACTTAAAGGAGTTCTCAATAAAGGGAATCAAGATCATGGGAGCTATGGAAGAATTTTCATTTATCCCACTAAAATCAGTTTCGACAATTACTGAATCCTCAAAACGCAGTTTCTGTAGATAGATATAATCTTCTATGTATTGAATTTCATCTGACAGCGCTACTTTTTCCAGGTTTGCTTTGTCAAATACATATCGCATCATTTCCGATAGTTTTCTAATCCCTTCAGCTGTTCTGTCATCTCCACTCTGCAGGGACATGGAAAATAAGCTATTCAAGGAATTAAACAGAAAGTGAGGATTAATTTGATTTTTCAGGGTATTAAGTTCGTTCAACGCCTTCCATTCACCCATCGAAATTCTTTGCTTTTCATTGATAAACCAGTCTTTGGAAAAACGATAGGCGAGTGCCAACATCACAAATAGCATATTAAAAATACTTACGGTGATAATAATCTCTGATAATGTTTCCGAATGATCTTTAGTTTCTCCGATGAAAGCAAGGTCAGTAATGACCTCTATGAAGGAAAGTAGTAGGAAAAGTATGACTAGTTGAATGACAAATACTATTATCCCTCTTTTGCGGAGGACTTCCGGGATTAGATAAAACGAGATGCTGTAAAATACTCCCATGTTGATAATAGTCCCTGTAATAGAAGGCCACAAAAGACTTCCATTGCCAGAATTGAATACTCCAATACTTAAGTCAAATTCTGGGTAATTGAGTAAAAGAAGACCAATTGTCAAAATGCTAAAGTGTATAAAGATCTCCCTTGTTGAAATGCTTCTCATGTATCAAATATAGCGGTAAAAGCTTATGAGCTAAATATCACTTGATGAATTATTACAATTACTTGACGAGTTGGCTTATAACATACATGAATAGCCTTCAAGCACTAATAAGGTCGATTCACATAGTATATAATATGGATAGTGTAATTCTTTTTCTACAGCTGAAAATTATGCGGAGTATTGCTCAAAATAAAAATACGCATATGAAAAATTTATTAATGACCCTATTGCTTTCGCTTGCGAGTCTGACTGGAATGGCGCAGGTGAATGTAGAGAAACTAAAACAAGAGTACAAAGAGGAATTTGAACAAGTAATGAAGAAGAGTAAGATCCCAGGTTTAAGCCTTTCGTTGGTTTCGAAAGATTCTGTCGTAATGGAATTAAACTTGGGGTATTCTGACGAAAAATCAACTGAGGTAGTTAACTCACAAACTCTTTTTGGGCTGGGCTCTGTCACAAAAGTTTTTACTGGTGTTGCGGTGATGCAACTTGTAGAGCAAGACAAAGTGCGGCTAGATAATTCGTTAAATGAATATTTGCCACAATTTCACATAAAAGGCGAGCATAGCAAGGAAGTAACGGTGAGAAATGTGATGACTCATCACTCAGGGCTGCCTTCTGATGTGATTAAAGGGATGTTTACACAAAATCCTGAGCACTACACTAAAGTTGTTGACTATATGAAGGAAGAGTATTTGGCGGGTAAACCCAATCAAATCAGAGCCTATTCTAATCCTGGATATACACTTCTAGGGCATATGGTAGATGAAGTTTCAGGCAAATCCTATCCAGATTATATGAAAGATGAGGTACTGGCTAAAATCAATATGCAGCAAACGGGATTCAATTTGAGAGACCAAGCTAGTGCTTCCTTTAACAGTAAAGGTGAGGCAAAGCAGGATGTCTTATTGAGAGACATTCCTGCAGGAGGCATGGATAGTAATAATGAAGAAATGGTCAAATTTTTGACTTCCTTCCTCAACAAAGATGAAAATTTACTTAGCCGAGCTAGTTATGATCAGATTTTTCAAGAACAGTATAAAGACCTCCCTCTCAATTTCGGGAATAGGTATGGACTGGGTTGGACTTTAACATCTAGGCCTCATACTGGTGAGATCTATACGCATACAGGCACAACAATGTATTTTAATTCGGCTGTTGCTGTAGCTCCTGAAGTAGGCTTGGCAGCGGTAGTGCTAACAAATGCTGAAAAGGGTGGACGTGCTTTTGGTAAGATGATGTCATTGATCGATAAAATGGCAGAAGATTTAGGTCGTGAAGCAAAGCAGGATGAAAAAATTGAATCTTTTGAGACAGATGAGGTGATAGATCTACCACATGAGGTAACGGATCAATACGTTGGAATTTACGCCACACCAGGCGCTATTCTTAAGATCTATAAAAAGAAGGATAAACTCTATTCTACTTTACAAGGATTGAAAGTTAGACTTCTTCCTGTTGAGAATAATGTATTCATTCCTAAGATTTTACTTTTCAAATTTATTCCTCTAAAGCTGAAGGAAAACAGATTCATGTTCGAAAATATTGAGGGCTATAATGTAATGACTCAAATGGAAATCGGATCAGGTAAGGAACTGCTTGCGCTCAAAATGGAGCCATATGAAATAAGCAATAGTTGGAAGGACCGCCTAGGTAAATATAAGGCAGTGAACAAGCTCGAAGGCGAGATTGATTTTTTTGAGGACTTCGAACTGCTTGAAAGAGATGGTCTGCTGATCATGCTATTTAAACAAGGTGAGCAAAAAATTGAAATGGCATTGGATATTGTAGATGATTCTTATGCAAAAGTTGCAGGATTAGGTCGCTATTCAGGACAAAGCCTTCAAACCAAAGGTGATCAACTACAATTCTTCGGAATTCAACTTCAAAAATTAACAAAATAGACTATGAAAAATTTAAATAATAAGGGATGGCAATTTGTAGGACTCACAATTTTGCTATCCGCAATCCCGTACTTTTTTATTATCTCAGAAAGGAATGTAGATAGTAGTTGGACACTTCTGTTGATGTGGATGCCCGCTTTGGCAGGTATTATAATGCGCCTGGTTACCAGAGAGGGACTTTTCAAAGGGTTAAATTGGAATCCGTTAAGAGATTGGAAGCTTGTTTTGTTAGCAATATTTCTACCCTTTACTATAGAAATAATTTCATTATTAGCCATCCTTTCTTTGAATGCTGCAGAGTTAAAAGGAGGTTTTCTTTTGATCGAGGACGGGAATATAACAATTAGAGGTACGGCTTTACTGCTAGGTGCCGATTTTCAGCCTTGGTTCGTATTCATACCCAACTATCTCCTTTCGTATACAGTTGGGGTACTATTCTATAGTTTGATGTTTGCTTTCGGAGAGGAGTACGGATGGAGAGGCTATTTACAGAAGCAATGGGCGCCAAATAATAAGAAATTGGTAGGATTCATAGCTATTGGAACGATTTGGGGTTTATGGCACCTTCCTGGCATACTTTTAGGTCATAATTTTCCGGATTATCCTATTCTGGGAGGTCTTATTCTGATGCCGATTACATGCATAGGTTTTTCATTAGTGTTTGGAACCACCTTTAACAAAAATTATGTGATTTGGGTACCTGCTATACTGCACGGTGCGGTCAACATTAGCTCAGAAATCACCAGTATAGCGCTTGTTGAGAACTCTATTATGAATACACTGTACGACACAATATGGTTAGGTTTATGGGTTTTGACTGCTATAGGCTTTTATTGGAAGTACATGAAAAGTAGACAGCAAAGTTTAGCCAAAGGAAAAGCAAATGCTCTCTAAAGTAAAAAATGGCTCTGGTATTTTGGACACTTCTGCTCCGGTGGAAATAACCATAGAGGAAATAAGATCAAAAATGAACTGAATTTTTAAAATAGAATTATTTTACCACCCAATTATGGAGACAAAGTAATCACCCAATCTAAAGATTTTTGGAATCATGAAAAATGTATACTTTTGTACCACTTATAAAGAATGTTTTATGAAAAAGAATTATCTAAAATTTGCCGTAGGATTAATTGTGTTTTTTCTGTCTCAGACGAATGTAACAGCTCAAGATAAAGCCTTACAAAATAATTATATTGGACTTCTTCCGGCCATTCTTGTGGAGCCCTATGATACTGTTGACGCAGTTGAAGTGAATTTTATTCCTATTGTTTATGAATTCAGAATAAAGGAAAGAAATGACTTGGGTTTTCAAGTCCGTCCATTACTTAACTACAGATTTTTGGAAGATCGATCTGGTTTTAGCCAAGTCGGAGGTACATTAGTTATGAACAAATACTTCCTAAATCTTTTTGATGATGAGTTTTGGCTAAAGCCTCAATTAGGAGTTTATTATACATATGCCTACAATCTATTAGATAAAATTCAATCCATGACTTTGGGTATAGAACCAGGGGTCTTCATGGAAATTAATGATGACTTTTCCATGTCCTTAAATTTACAACCAGGTATTAATTATTATCCAGATCAATTTTCACAGGATTTTGTCAAAACTGAAAGTGGTTTCAAAGGTCATTTTGGAATTATTTTTCATATAGGGTATAATTTCTAATCAACGTAGCCAGAAATAGTTTATGACTTCTTATTGAACTAGTTCTTGATGTAAAATCACATGTAATCCACCAACGTAAAAGGCCATGAAAAAAATAGTTGTACTGGTACTAATTTTAACGGCTGCTGTAGGCCTTTGTAGAAATCCACTTTTAGCCCAAGAAGAAAAAAGGTTTACTTTTATCGGGATAAATCCAAGTGTGACGGTTGAACCATTCTACGAGGAAGGAGAATTCGATATAAATATTTTTCCGGTCGTTTATCAAAGATCCTTGGCAAAAAGATTTGACATTAGATTGACTCCGCTATTAAATCTTGGCATAAGAAACACTGGAAACAAAATAAGCCAATATGGATTTGAAGCGGCTCTTCCAATCTTTTTTAAACCAAAGGAAAACAAAAACGATATCTCAAAAGGATTTTTTGTTGCTCCGATCTTAAGTGTGACGAGAAATAGAATTGAACAGAATAACATAGGACTTTGGATTGAACCCGGATACAATTTGCTGTTTGAGGATAAATTTGCCATGACATTTGGACTTCAATTGGGTGGCACTAATTTCACAGATGACGATGGAGAAACCAAGTGGGGAAATCATTTCGGAATAAAAATAATTATTGGCAAATGGCTGTGAAGGTCGAAAATGGTGGCGAAAGCTACATGCCTTCCTGCAATTGGAGTTTTCGTATCGGAGGCAGGACAGGCTGTCATCTCTTTAAGAGAAGCATAAATTTGAATTAGACTTTTTTTAGTTTTACAGCCTTGCAGCGATAATTTTTTTTTGATAGTAAACCATACCAATACAGTGAAAAATGGTGTGAGTAATGCCTATATTGCGGATATATCTGATCATAAGCGGAATAGATAAGTATTATCCCCCAATTTAGGGGAGTAGAATTTACAGATTAATTATCAACTTTGAAGCAAGAAATTCTTCACAAAGAAGTGTAAAATGAGAAGTGACTGCTTGGAATAATTTTCTATATGGGTAGAATGACAATAAAAAAATATATTCACGAAAGTACATTCGAACTGCTAAAGAATCTGAATAAGACCTTTGATTACAGGCATTATACATTTGCTTTGTATTTTTGCTTTTACACTACAGTTTCCCAAGCGCAATCCTACCAAACCTATTTCCAAGATGCTTCCAAATCCTACCAAGAAGCTCAGTATGAGGACATGCTGGTAAGTGTCAAGAAAGCTCAAATGCTTAGACCACATCACCAAACGCTTAATTATTATCTGGCGATGGCCTATGTTCTTAATGACTCCATTGATAGTGCAAATTATTGGTTAAGAAAAGTGGTGTCAACTGATGCTCAAAATTATGATTTAGCTAGAGATGATTTCCAGCCTCTAAAAAGCACTAAAGCATATCAAGATTTGATGGCCTATCAGACAGAAATGATGAAACCCGTCATCAACTCCGATACAGCATTTGTAATTCCAGATGAAGAGCTTCATATAGAAGATGTTGCTTTTAATCCTTATGATAAGAGCTATTTGTTGAGTAGTATCAATAAGCGCAATATTTATTCATTTAAAGAAGGAGAATTAAAACCGCTTTTTGAAAAGTCCTTTCCTGTAGCCATTACGGGTATGGTAGTTCAGGATGCTATTCTGTGGTTCACAGGTGCTGGTTTTTCTCAGGCAGGATTAGATGAAAATGATCCTAATTTAGAAACTTCCAAATTGTATAAATCTGATTTGAAAACTGGTATTGTGTTAGATAGTTTCTCAGTTGAAGATAGTAAAACAAATGTTTTTGGCGATGTGATTTTATCTGGGAGCGGTACAGTTTTAGTTTCTGATAGTAAAACCAATAAAGTCTACAGACTTGAGGGTGGAAAATTGAAAGAATGGATCAGCTCTGATGAAATTCTTTCCTTACAAGGAATAGCACAGATAGATGAAAAATTGTTTTTGGCTGATTATGTGCAAGGACTATTTGTTTATGATATTGAGCAGAACAGTTTCCATAAAATAGAATCTTTACCCGATTTAGCTTTAAAAGGAATAGATGGTTTATATGCTTATAGAAATGGTTTAATAAGCATTCAGAATGGAGTGAGCCCTCATCGAATCTCTTATTTGGAGTTTGATGATGAATATACTAAAATCAAAAGCTTTAAGTACTTGGAGAAGAATCATCCAGCTATGGGTGAGCCTACTTTAGGCTATCTTCAGAACGATTCATTGGTTTATATAGCTACAAGTTTTTGGGGATTAAATGAGAATGGAAAAGTTATAAATGAGAAAGGGATTAAGCCAGTTATTCTAAGATTGCCTTTACCCAATTCTTCTAAACCAAAAGTAGAAAATCAATATTGCAATTCTGAAAACCACCGAGCCTTTGATTTTTGGTTGGGCAATTGGGAAGTTTATAATAAAAAGGGAGATCATATAGGTACAAACAATATTCATCTCATACAAAATGGATGTGGCATTCAGGAAAACTGGACTTCCAATGGCAGAGGAGCAGGAACAAGCTATAATTTCTATGATGTGAAAACTGAGAAATGGTATCAAAGCTGGATTTCTAACTCAGGCAATGCTTTACTTTTGAAAGGAGGTTTTACTGACGGTCAAATGCAGATGCAATCAGAAATTGTTAATGGAAAAATTGACCGGATTAAATGGATTCACCAAGAGGATGGTAGTGTTCACCAAATCTGGGAAATATCTACCGATGATGGGAAAACCTGGAAGGAAGCTTTTTGGGGCAAATATGTGAGAAGTGAGGAATAATCATTTATGAAATAAACGAACAAGTGGTAATGCATTTTAATCTAAGATTCATAAAATATTTTTTGATCATATTATTGTTGAGCAGCTATCAGCTATTCCCACAGCAAGTAGCTGATTTGGATTTCCCCATCCATATAGAAAACCCTAAATATACTGGAGTTGAAACAGCGATAATTGGAATTGATGCTTCCCATAATAATCTTCATACGCTAAAAACAAATTTTGCTCCTTTTGCAAAGTTGGTTAAAGCGGATGGCTATCAATTTATTTCCATTAATAAAATTACTGAACAAATTCTAGATTCCTTGAATATTTTGGTGATTGCTAATGCGTTGGATAGTTCTAATGTACGCAATTGGAGACGGCCAATTGCTAATGCATTTTCTGAAAATGAAATTGAAATAATTGAAAAATGGGTAAAAGAAGGAGGAAGTTTACTCGTAATTGCAGATCATATGCCATTTGCTGGTGCCACAAATGATTTAGCCAAGAAATTTGGCTTTGTTTATGAAGACGGATTTGTTTTGAAACGAGGAGAAAGTTCTTGGCCGCCAGATACATATTCAAAGCAAGAAGGTAATTTGTTCGATACGCCCCTCACTCAAGGTATAGACTCTTTGGCAGCTTTCACAGGTTCCGCTTTAAGACCTCCAAAAGATGCCACCATCATTGCTAGATTTCCTGAAACTCATACGCTCCTAGTTTCCGAAGTGGCATGGCAATTTGATGAAAGCACTGTTGAAAAGCCTACTGAAGATTTTGTAATGGGAGCAATCATGAATTATGGGAGTGGTAAAGTGGCATTTTTTACCGAAGCGGCTATGTTTACAGCCCAAATTGTGCAAGATCAATATAAAGTTGGTTTTAATTCTCCACTAGCTCCTCAAAATATGCAGTTCGTTTTAAATACAATCCATTGGTTGGATAATGGTAGATTGGCCGATAGAAAGTGATGATTCACTTTTATGAGTCTCAATATAGAACTAGTTTAAATAAGATTACTCTTCAATTAATTTTTACTTAAGTATTGTCCGTTCAAACTTATTCTTTGTAATTTTGTTGTTATACTAACTAAATTAGCTAACAGCTTAAATTTTTTCAGTTATGGCAATAATGATAACAGATGAATGTATTAATTGCGGTGCTTGCGAACCAGAGTGCCCTAATACAGCAATATATGAAGGTGGTGTTGAATGGAATTGGGCAGGAGGGACTTCACTTTCAGGAAAAGCCAAATTAATAGACGGAACAGAGGTAGATGCGGAAGAGATGCAAGAGCCTGTTTCTGATGAATTTTACTATATCGTGACAGGGAAATGTACAGAATGCACTGGCTTCCATGAAGAGCCGCAGTGTGCTGCAGTTTGCCCGGTTGATTGTTGTGTGGATGATCCAGACAATGAAGAAACGGATGGTGAGCTAATGGCGAAAAAAGAATGGATGCATCAGGAATAGTAACTTTCTGATTTTAAAATATGTAAACCCGTAAGGTCTTGAACTTTGCGGGTTTTTTGTTTTCAGTGATATTACAAAGGCATTTTTTCTTTTAACCCAATTTCTAATACCGGGCTGGTGCGAGCTATCCAGCTCGTACCATTGTTTTTTTGGCCCGAGCTGGGAAGCTCGCGCCTACGGTGTGTTTTATAATTAATGTTATATATTTAGGTAATATCATTTACTAATACCAATTAACCAATTGTAGATGATTTGGCTTGGTCAACGGAAGTTGTATAGGGTATCAAGTAACTTTTGTTGTTTTGTACGCAGAAAATTAAGTTGAAGTAATTTACGTTTTTATATAGTTTTTTCTCTCACATAATCGAAAATAATGGCAAAACTAGTTTTGATTGGGATTGTTCTATTCTTTTCATCTTGTTCTAATGATGACAATACAAGTCCTGAGCTCGAAAATGAAATAGATTATATATTTGAAGATGGATTTGAAACCAGAGAGAATGATTTGTTGGAGTTATTCCCCGATAATGGAAGCAGGTGGAGCAATTTACAATTGGTAGATCCCGAAAGTGGTGAAAATAAAATCGACATAGAAAGTAACATAACTAATGAAGGAAATAATTCTTTAAGAATTTATGCAGCAGCATCAGATAATACGCTGTCAAAAGCTGATATAGAGAAAAGTGGATTTAGAGCACCAGAAGGTTCAACTGTCATAATTAGAGCAAACTTCTACATAGCATCCACAAATAATATTGAAAACTTATTATTGATAGATTTAGAATGTTGCTCTTGTTGGGATCCGGATGTGCCTGATAATCAATGCCCCGGAATAAGATTAATGATGAAGGATAATGATCATTTATCTATAGAGAGGGGAAAAATATTGAATTCTACTATTGTCCAATCAGAAGTTGCATTTCCTAGAAACGAATGGGTAAATGTAGTTTGGGAATTAGAATTATCTCAAAATAGCGATGGCATTAATAAACTATTTATAAATAATCATGAGGTTATTTCAGAAAGTGGAATAAACATGCCTAATGCGAGCCTTTTTAAGACTGAGTTTGCTAATAATGGGATTGATTTTGAACTACAGGAACCCCTATTCTATGAACGGTTCCAAATTGGAGCTACTGCAAATCCAACACCTTTTAGCATTGAGCTATTTATTGATGATGCGAAAATTGAAATAACTAATTAAAACTCGCTATAACACAATTTAAAATCCTAGCTGCCTATCTAATGGCTACGCTTCTTATAATAAGCTTTAGAACGTAAAGGCCTCCAATAAAAGGAAGGGAGTTAAAAGGGCCTGATTGTACAAGCTCGGCTGCTAAGGTCCTGATGAAAGTAGAATTAAACTTCATTGATTTTTATTAAGTAGCCCTCAAGGGTGAAGGGTAATACAAACCTGCATCCATGAAAATATTTATCAAGTTAAAGACAAAGCTGTTTTATTAGTAAGGGGTGCTAAATGATTTCCATTACAATATCTAAACCCAGGCTTTGGTGTGAGAATTTGACTGCGAAAACCTCAGTGGCATATCAATCGGGACTCCCTTTTCAGTAAAGGAATCGATAAGTGTATCTCGCCAAAATAGAGCTCTATTACGAAAAAAATGCTTAGTTTTATATAGCACCGTTAATAATTATTCTGATTGTACAGAAAAAAAAATCACTTAGCCTGTCATATTTCTTCTGCTGATGTAACATACCAAGCAGAGAACTAAAAGCATTAAATGAAGAATTCATCCAACCTATCTTTTGAGCAAGTCATTGAAGACAATAAAGCTGCTATCTACAGAATCTGTAAGGTTTACGCAACTACACCAGTTGAGCCTGAAGACCTATTTCAGGAGGTAACCGTTCACATCTGGAAGGCCTTCTCAAACTTTGATGGAAGAGCTAAAATAAGTACCTGGATTTACCGGATAGCCTTAAATGTATGCATGCGGTATAAAAGCAGGATAGACAATAGTAAAAGTAATATGATACGATTAGACACAATCGTATTTCAAATTCCAGCAGCTATCCCTGATGTATCTGTACAAGAAAAATTTAATGCACTTTATGATTGCATTCGTTTACTAAATGAGATAGATCAATCCATTGCAATTTTAATTCTGGATGAACTGCCATATAAAGAAATAGCTAACATCACTGGACTGAGCGAAAACCATATCGCTGTTAAAATGAAAAGGATGAAGAAAGTCCTACTAAATTGTATAAACTCAAAATTGTGATAATATGAAAAAAGGAGAACAAGAATTTGAATGGCATGAACTTAAAGATATTTGGCTCAACTCATCTCAAACTCGTGATATTCACATTCGAATGACTGAATTACTCGATGAAGTAAAAAATAAAACCAATCAATTTGAAAAGGATTCAATTAAGAGCGATTTAGCCACTTTGAAAGCTAGTTGGCCAGGATTTGACAGAAAAGTAAGTCAGTTTGAAAAAGACTCTATTAAGAAAGATTTAGCTATCATTACTAGACTAGTAAAGAAGTTTCTTAACTTTTTTAAAAAGAATAGTTAATGCAGAGAACATTATTACTAACAAATACTAAAAATCCACAGGCGAACTGAGGTAGTTGCTAAAGGTTTGTTGAGTAAGATACTTTTACGATATTTATATATGTCCAGCCTACGGATTTTAGCTAGGCGCTGTTTAAAAGGAAAATCAGTGACCATGACCTACGACAAATACTACCAAACAGAAAACTTATTCGGAGAACCATATCCCGAATTGGTTGAGTTTTTTGCTGATTATACTAGAAAAGGGAGAGTACTTGACTTAGGTTGCGGACAAGGACGAGACGCAATTGCCTTGGCTAGACTTGGCTACTCGGTAACAGGAATTGATAGTTCAAAAGTGGGAATAGAGCAAATGAACCGAATTGGACAAAACGAAAAGTTGGATTTGGTCGGAAAAGTCGAAGATATTTACACTTTTGACCGCTTTAATGAGTTCGATATTGTTCTTTTGGACAGCATGTTTCATTTCGCCAAAAAGGACAAGGCAAAAGAAATTGGTCTGATAAAGAAAATCCTTTTGGATATCAAAACGGGAAGTCTTGTGGTTGTTTGTATTCAAGATACAGGAGGAAAGGTTCAAATACTCAAAAAAGCAATTCACAATGACGATAAGCTAATAGCTGACGAGAAATTCAAATATGTATTTGAAGACACGGAAAGCGGACATAAATCCGAAACAGACTATCGGATGGTCATCATTGAAAAGCATGATTGCTAAACTCAAAAAAGCATTTGACATTTCAATTCGATCGTTGTGAATTTCCCATGATTAGAATTTATTCAAACTTAGCCTTATGAAAAATCAATATCATATTCTAAATGGAGATTCATTGAAAGAGCAGTTTCCCAAAGAAATTGATGGGAAGATTATTGTCGCCCGTGAATGCCTTGTCGATGGAGATGTACGTAGCGCTACTTTAGACGAATTGTTTAAGCTTCGTGCCAAGTTTATTTCAGAGGCTTATGGTGACTTTTCTATAGGTGACTATTATGCACATTCTGTATCCGAATTCGAAAAAATCCTAAAGATACCGGAAAATGCGGAAGTTAACTTGTGGTTTGAAGATGACCTTTTTTGCCAAGTAAATTTGTGGTTTATCATTCATTTACTACTGACTTCTTTAAAGAAATGCAAAGTTTTTTTGATTAGACCAGCTGTACATACGCAATTTGGATTTGGAGGACTAAATGAACTCGAATTAACTAAGCTTTATATTCAAAGGACTGAAATGTTTGAATTGGACAAACTAGCAAGTCTATGGAAGTTTTATCAGAACAATAATTTAGCTGAAATGGTCAAAATAGGGCGGCAATTGGAAGAAGAATATCCTTTTATATTAAATGTGGTTGAGGCACATGTAAATAGACTACCAAATGAAAATAGCCCTGGAAGACCAGTTGAAATATTAAGAGAAATAATGCATGAATTAAAAACAGATTCCTTTGTATCCGTTTTTAGGGAGTTTAATAAACGAGCGAGTATTTATGGATTTGGTGATCTGCAAGTGAAAAGACTTTTGGACGGAATTAAGAACAACCGCTAACTGTGGTAGGATAAGTTGATTTTTAAATTCAGTCCACGAATAAATTCATGGGCTGAAAATAAACCCGCAAGCTTTACCATAAGCTTGCGGGCTTCATATTTTATACCCCTTCCAAAAGCAATAACCTACTGTCTTTTTCGAATGTCAGTTTTCCATTTTTTACTTTGGAAATTTCGCCAGTGTAGAAGTTCTTCACTTCTTGATTTTCATCAAAAACATCTTCAACAGTTATCTCTTTAACGTTTTCAGACATTACGACCATTACATTGTCCTTGAAATCATTTTGATTTAATGTTCTGCTAAATGAATAAGGAGCATCCGAAATTTTTTGATGAGTACCCGCTCCAATGGCTGGATGGTTTTTTCTAAACTGGCCTAGTTTTTGCCAGTGATTATGAATTTCTTGAATACTATATCCGTCTCTTTTGGCATTCGCCTTCAGTTCATCCCAATTCATTAAAGAACGTAATTTGGCATCTCCCTCAGCCTCAGCATTAAGCAGGCGTGCGGTTTCATCTCCATAGTAGATTTGTGCTGCGCCAGGGGTGAGCATCAAGTAAGTTGCAGTATTGAATACATTGGTTCTATCACCATCAAAGGGATTTCCATCATCATGAGAAGAAAGGTAGTTTAATACTGACTTGTTTTTCAATTCACCTTCATTTAAAAGGCTATCATAAGTAGCAAAAACCTCATCTGGATGCTTATCTTTTAATTCCCATTTCAATGAGAAATTAATCATGCTATGGAATCCTTCATTAAAGAAATTTACTGCTGTATCTCCATCGTAAGTATAATTTAATCCATCATAAATAGAGTAATTGTAAATTTCCCCGACCATATAAAAATCTAGATCATCTAATTTTTCATCTGGATTTTCGTTTTTCCAATCTCTTAAAGCCTTTAAAGCTTCTGCATATAGTTCTCCCCATATACCAGCTTCAGTATGCTTTACCGTATCTACTCTAAATCCGTCTACACCAAATTCTTTTATATAATCCGTGATCCATTTGATCAGGTAATATTTAGGTGCTCTTGGGTAGCCAGTACGCTCAAAAAACTCATCTAATTCCGCTAATTCCTTTTCAAGTCTTCCTTCTTTTTCCCACTTGTCCAATAAATGTTGAGGTAATTCAACTTCTTCTTCTGATTCAGTTAAAATATCAGGAAGATTATCCACTAAGGTGCATTTTACCGTACTTTCCCAATCTTGATAGGTGCAATTAGGATCAGTTCTAACCCAACCATCCCAAATAGGGTCTTGTTCTGTTACTGGTCCTGTATGATTCATCACTACATCCAATAAGATTCTTATCCCGTTATCATGGGCAGTTTTCACTAATTCCGCTAAATCTTCCATTGTTCCAAAGTTTGGATCTAATGCAGTCCAGTCTTTGGTCCAGTAGCCATGGAAACCATAAGTTTTACCGGTTCCTTCATCAACAGATCCGTGGATTTGCTCTACCAATGGATTTACCCAAATGGCATTCACACCTAAGTCATTGAAATAGCCCTCCTTTATTTTTTGAGTGATGCCTTTTATATCGCCTCCCATAAAATTTCTGAGTGTTGCACCATCTTGCACTCTTCCAAAGTTGAAGTCATTGTCCGGATTGCCATTGTTAAACCGATCTGCCAACAAGAAATACACTGTTGCATTCTCCCACATAAAAGGAGCGTCCTTTTTAGCAGTAGATTGTTGTTCTTGGGGAGTATTGCATCCAAAAATTAGGAATAGAAATAGTAAAAATGGTGTGGTTTTCATAGTTAATAATGGTTTAGAAAATGAAGGATTGAAATTGCTAATAAAAATTGATTTTGGCAATTTTTGATATGATTTGATTAATTGAAAACAAGTTTGAGTTAGGCAAGATTCCTGCCTCCCGACTTTCAGTACGGGACAAGTTCCGCAGGAATGATGTGCTAATGATCTTTTGTGCTATAATTATATTAAGGAAAACCTGTTTTTCTTGCAAACCGAATAATTAAACTACTCTATAAAATCCGTGCCTCATTCCTTTGAAGAAAGGAATCTATAGATTTTAATCTCTGATTAAAAAAACAAAACTAAATTAAATGTTAACGGAGCTTCCCAGCTCGTGTACAAAACAAAAAAGGTAGCCAATAGCTACCCTTTAATTCTTAATTATATAATTACTAATTCTTAATTGGCGCCTGGTATTTGCTGAAATTCAACAGCAGGTTCCCCGTTTTTAAATGCTTTCCTAGGCTTCAAATTTAAAGTCTGGAATAACTCTGCATCTTCATTTACTTCAGGATTCGGAGTAGTTAATAATTTATCACCTGCAAAAATCGAATTTGCTCCAGCCATAAAACATAGAGCTTGTTCTTCTTGATTCATTCTTACTCTTCCTGCCGATAAACGAACCATTGCTTTCGGCATCGTAATTCTAGCAGTTGCTATCATTCTTACCATTTCCCAAACAGAAACTTTTGGTTGTTTTTCTAATGGTGTTCCAGGTACAGGTACTAATGCATTTACCGGTACAGATTCTGGATGTTCTTCCATAGTAGCAAGGGTGTGAAGCATTCCCACTCTATCCTCATGTTGTTCGCCTAAACCGATAATTCCACCGGAGCAAACGGAAATTTTTGCTTTTCTAACGTTTCCAATCGTGTCTAATCTGTCATCATAAGTTCTAGTGCTTATAATGTCGTCATAGTGCTCTTCTGAGGTATCTAAATTATGGTTATACGCATAAAGACCAGCTTCTTTCAATTTCTGGGCTTGTGATTCCGTTAGCATACCCAAGGTACAGCATACCTCCATATCCAACTCATTAATGCCTTTCACCATGTCTAGCACTCTGTCGAAGTCACGATTATCTCTTACTTCTCTCCATGCCGCACCCATGCAAAATCTTGTGCTTCCGTTTTCTTTTGCAATTCTTGCACTTTCCAATACTTGCTCAGTAGGCAATAATTTATGGACTTTAACATCCGTATGATAACGAGCAGCTTGCGGACAGTACGCACAATCCTCTGGGCATCCGCCAGTTTTAACACTCAATAATGTACAAACCTGCACCTCAGAAGGATCATTAAACTCTCTATGCACGGTGGCTGCCTGATAAATAAGTTCTAATATAGGTTGGTTATATATTTTTTCTATTTCTTCCTTGGTCCAATCGTTCCTAATCTCTGTCATTTTAGTTTTTTTATTTTAAATCAGCATAACTGAATTTCAGACTATAATGTAAAAAAAGGGTCAAATTATTTGATTTCCAAATCAAAAGGCATTCTTGTTTGCAATCCTTTGTTTTCCATTAGGTATTCCAATTCTTCGACATGCTTTGCCATTTCACCATAAGTATATTTTTTATGCAGAATTTTAGCAGAAGAACCCATTTCGTTTAATAATTGTTGGATGAAAGGTTTCTTTTCAGGGTAATATACTTTCATGTAGTCTCCTTCTTCTAATCCAGCTGAATTTGCAGCAATATTTACAGCATCATCAAACCCGCCTAATACATCCACTAAGCCATTATCCTTAGCTTCAATTCCAGACCAAACTCTTCCTGAGGCAACAGCTAAAAGTTCATCAATTTGCATGTTTCTACCTTCCGCAGCTTTTGATGTAAAATCTTCATAACCTCTTTCTACTGAATTTTGAATGATTCGCTTTTCAGCTTCATTCAAACTTCTTGTTACGGTATATAAATCTGAATATTCACCGGTGCTTACTCTATCGAAGGTGATGCCTAATTTAGTATCCATAAATTTAGATAAATCTGGAATGATGGCGAATATACCAATAGAACCGGTAATAGTGTTTGGTTGAGCTACAATTGTATCGCAAGCCATAGCCATGTAATAGCCACCAGAAGCTGCAACACTGGACATAGATGCAATAACAGGCTTGACCTTTTTAGCTAACTTCACTTCTCTCCACATCACATCAGAAGCTAGAGCACTTCCTCCCGGACTATTAATTCTTAATACGATTGCTTTGATTTTGTCATCTAATCTGGCCTTTCTTATCTCTTTAGCAAATACATCAGAACCAATTGCTCCATCTCCACCTTTACCAGAAACTATATTTCCTTCTGCTACAATTACTGCAATTCTATTGGAATTATATTTATCTGCTACAAACGATTTGCTATACTTTTTAACGGATGCCACCGGTATTTTAGCATCTTCTCCAAGCCCAGCTATTTCTCTCATTTTAGTTAATACTTCATCATAGTATCCTAGTTGGGTAACCAGTTTGAAGTTCAAGGCATCTTCAGTAGTCCTTACTTTAAGCTGATCTGAAATAGCTCTTAACTCTTTGGCATCTATGCCCCTTGATTTGGCAATATTTTCAATAAAAACTCCATATACTGAGTTAAGGAGCACGCTAATTTGCTCTTTACTGGCTTCACTCATGTCTTTTCTAATGAATGGTTCAACAGCACTTTTGAAAGTTCCTACTCTGAATATTTGAGGTTCTACCTTCAATTTTTCAAGTGTCCCTTTAAAGAAAGTAACTTCCGAAGATAGTCCGCTCATATCAAGCATTCCAGCAGGATTTAAAACGATATTGTCAGCAACAGAAGCAACATAGTAGCCAGTTTCGGTAAAAGCTTCTGCATAAGCTAAAACTGGTTTTCCAGATTCTTTGAAATTGATTAGGGCATTACGAATTTCCTCCATTTGTGCAAAGCCTGCTAATACGAAAGGTGCATCCAAATAAATCCCTTTTATTTTTTCATCTGTTTTGGCATGCTCAATTGATTCTAAAATATCCTTAAGGCTGATAGGAGTAGGTTCATTTGTAAGTGCCTGACTAAACTCAGCAAAAGGGTCTTCAGATGTCATCTCTACTATAGGACGGTTTAGCTTTATTTCCAAGAAAGAATTTTCTGATATTTTCACTTCACTGTCCTGTGAAGCTATTCCAGCAAAAATAAAAAAGAAGCCTACAAAGAAAATGATTAAGGCTAATAAGCTGGCAAAGAAGATTTTAAAGAAGTTTTTCATAACAATAATTAAAGATTGATAATCAATTAAATTTTTATGCAATGTTAATTCATTTAATATTGCATCAACTTACAAATTAGCTATAATTTAATTTGATATAAAAGTATAATTCTATTGAAGGCAAAACTTAATTATGGAAGGGATATTCTTGTTGCTTGGTAGTAATTTAGGAAACAGGCTAAATAGCTTGATACAAGCAAATGAAGCACTAGAAGAAAAGGGAATTAAGGTCTTGAACAAATCTTCAGTTTATGAAACTGCAGCATGGGGCAAAACCGATCAACAAGCTTTTTTGAACCAAGTAGTAAAAGTGGATACTAGCTTGGAACCTGCAGCTTTATTGAATGTGATTTTGGAAATTGAACTTGAATTAGGCAGAGTTCGGAAAATAAAATGGGGAGAACGGCTAATCGATATAGATATACTTTACTTTCATAATTACCTATGCGAAGCAGATGACTTGAGTATCCCACATCCAGGCATACCAGATAGAAGGTTTACTTTAATTCCACTCGTTGAACTTTGTCCTGATTTTCTGCATCCCAAACTGAAAGTATCACAAAAAGAGCTCTTGGCTAATTGTGAAGATAATTTGGATGTTTCTTTGTTTGAAAAATATTAATACTGCTTGTGATTGATTAATAAAGTGAAAATATTGTTATATTCAAGTGCAAACCAAATTAAACGTACGATTATGAAAAACTATATTTTTATGCTGTGTTCAGCTTTAATTTTTTTAATCGCTTCCTGTGGAGGCTCTAATTCAGCAAAGGATACAGAGAAAGCGAGTACTGAGCAAGAAGAACAGATCGCAAATGAGGTGGTTGAATCTTCTAAAGAGGCAAAATCTGATGCAGAAAAAACAGAGAAGGAAGTTGACAAATTATTGGAGGATATTTAAACTTTTGAATTATGAAAACTATTTTAAAAAAAACGACTACCTGTTTATTCTTAGTATTGTTTGTGGCAGGATTCCAACTCGAAAGCCATGCTCAAGGGAAGTCTGAAAAAGGCAAAGAAAAAAAGGAAATGGCTAAAGATAAGTCAGCTAGTGAAATTAGCAAAGAGGTGGAAAAGGAGCTTGAAAGAGAAGCTGAGATGAAAGAGCAGCATAAAGAAATGCATGAATCAGATGAGCATATGAATGGCAAGCCTTTACAAAAAGAAAAAGGTAAATCGGAAAAAGGAAAAATGCATGGCAAAATGAAAGGTGAGATGACCGGTAAAGAATTTGGTCATATTCGTTCTGAAGAAGCCAAGCAAAAAATGATGGCAACTCACGAAAATATGCAAAAGGCAGAAGCGGCCATTAAAAGATCAGAAGAAAAAATTGCTGCTGCTAAGGAAAGATTGCAAGCAGCGGAAGAAGAAGCAAATATGACGGAAGAGGAAATAGCTGAAAAGCAGGATAAAATACGGAAAGCTGAAAGAAAAGTAGCCGAAGCAAAAGAGCGATTAAAAATGCAGCATAATCAGGTGCATGAAAAGATGATGGAGACCAAAAAAGCTAAAAAAGAAAAAATAAAAGAGACGGAGGAAGTAGAGATAGAAGAATAATTCCCTTCTCCCTTTAACTATTTCAGTGCTGCCAAAATATATTTAGGCAGCTTTTTTTATATCCATTCATATTCCTATTATTACATAAAAACACTACTCAATGAATCTCCTTGACAAAATAAAATGGATACTAGGTATTTTAATAGTTTTCACCCTTGTTATTACCACTAACATGGTAGATAGAAGTAATTTTTCTCGAATGAATGAAGCTGTAGAATCAATTTATGAAGATCGACTAGTAGTAAAAGATTTAATACTTAAGATTTCTAATGATATCCATCAAAAAGAAATTGCTGCCATTAAGGAAGACGAAGATTTTTATACTGATCAAAACAAACAAATCAATAGTGAAATTGAAGCACATCTTGCTAGTTTTGAACAAACGAAGTTGACTAGCAAAGAAGAGAAATTCTTGAACGACTTTAAGAGGCATTTAGACGATTTGAGAACTTTAGAAATGAATTATGTTCAGTCTAATTTTACAAAAGATCCTGCGCTTGAAGACCTTTTTCAGATCATAAAGAGAGATCTTAAAAATTTGGCTGAGATTCAACTTAGAGAAGGGACTAGACAATTCGAAAAGAGCCGTAAAGCTATGGACACCGTAGAGCTTTTCACTCAAATTGAAATATATATCATGATATTTTTAGCTATTGTAATTCAGCTAATCATTATTTATTCGCCAAAAAGAAATAGCTAAACGCTTTTCTATGCAACATACATACTACTGATTTTAAGCTAAATATTATGATAAATTCACGATTCTATGTTAATCTGTGTCCTAAGGGATAATCCGAGGATTTTTCTTGCCAATATTGCTTCTTTTTGATGTAAACAGAATTTGCTAACGAATATTTTTAATTAAAAATATCTACCTAAAACTTAAAAGCTTCAATCAAATCCACTAACATTTCAGTCTGTTCCTTTGAATGAGTGGGGAAATTGGCAATCCTGATTTGTTCTTTTTTGTAGCCTCCATACCCGGTTCCAACATGAATTTTTTTCTGTTTGAGATGGTCTATTAACAAGTTACTTTCAAAATCGCACCTAATCACTTTTACTGTTTTGGAACGATACTTTTCCTTTTCTACAAAATGATGAAGTTGTGGGTGAGCTTCAATAACCTGATTGAGAATGGCAGATTTATAATCAATTTCCCTTCTGATAGCTAAAATGCCTTTTTCCAGCATATCAGAAGCCACTTTTGCTAAGGTGTAAATACCTAAAATATTGGGCGTTTCAGCAGTTTGAAATACTTGCGCTTTTTCCACCATATCAGGTAATCTGTGATAGGACCCAATTGTATTTCCTTCTGCAGCCATTTTTTCTGCCTTTTCTAAACATCTGTTATTTACAATCCATATACCTAAGCCAGCAGGAAGTCCAAAAGCTTTTTGAACAGAAAAATAAAGTGTATCTATATTTCTAAAATCAATAGGAACTACGGGAACACCTGAAACCCCATCTATGGCAATTAATTTATTAGGATATTTCTCCCTCAAAGCATTGATGGTTTCCAAAGGAAAGGAAGTGCCACATGCTGATTCATTCAGACAAAGCGTAATAATTTCTGCACTTTCAGGAACATCAATAGCGTCAAAATTTGGAACAGTTCCATCCTCTACTACTAATTCATGTGCAGTTCTGCCGAGTTGCGTGGCTATTTTGGCAAAACGCTGTGAGAAAGCCCCCATACTGACATGATAGCTTTCTTTTTCAACGCAGTTTTCAATAATTCTTTCCCAGGCTTCATTGGCCGATGAGGTAATCAAGATATGGTAATCCTCCGGAATGTCCATTAACTTTCTTAAGTTTTGCTGACATTCTTTATAGATATCCTTAAATTGTTGTCCTCTATGAGAAGTGCTGCACACACCTTTTTTTAAAGCAGTTTTAATGTGCTCTTCAGCTGTAAAATATAGAGCTGATGGACCGGGGGTAAAGAATAATTCAAACATTGGCTGTTTCTATACTTATTTTGGATTTTTTCTTGTAATCGGATAAGGTTATTCCAAAAAACAAAAGGGCTGGAACAATCATACCGATAGCGCAAAATAAGTACATCTGAGATAGCGAAAAAATTTCCACGATGTTTCCTAAGAAAAAAGCACCAATTCCTATACCTAAATCTATAGATGAGAAGAAAGTACTGGTTGCAACACCTCTTTTTTCAGGTTTTACCATATTGATCACCATAGTCTGTAGCGTGGGCATTACGATCCCATTTCCTAAACCTAAGACAAATGCAGCAACTAGAAATCCCGGTTCTGTTGTGCTTTGAGATAGAAGTACCAAACCTGAAATCGTGCCTATGAAACTCAACAACATTACAAATGCAGGGCCTTTTTTATCCATCATTTTACCAGTGGTTGGTCTTATGATGCTTACACCGATGGCGTAAATCAAGAAAAACATTCCAGTACTTTCTATAGAAAGTTCTTTGGCAAAAAGCGTAATGAAAGACATGATTCCCGCAAAGGGAAAAGCTAGCAGCAGCATGACCATCGACACTTTCAGTACTTTTGGTTCAAATACATTTTCCCAGCTCAATATATTTTTTCGACTACTGATTTTTGGATGGTTGACAAAAAATGACATTAAAACAGCCAAAGAACAAAGTATACCCGAGGTGATGAATAAAAACTGATAGCTGCCCGTTTCTTTCAAAATTTGCAGTCCAATCAAAGGACCAATTGCCATACTTAAGGTCATCGACAAGCCAAAGATTCCAATACCTTCTCCTCTTCTGCTATCCGGAACAAGGTCAGAAGTAATAGTTCCACCTCCTGTTGTCACTATTCCCCAAAAGCCTCCATTTACTAATCTTAGAAATAGTAAAAAGACAAATGAAGTTGCCAAACCATAAGCGGCCATTACAATGGCATAGCAAATCATTGCAAAGAGAAATAATTTTCTTCTTCCGTATTTGTCAAAAGCATAACCACTTAATGGTCTTACGATTAAGGCTGATAATGCATAAATTCCAATAATGTAGCCTACCTTATCAGCATTTTCTCCTAAAACATCGGTTACAAAGGTCGGTAGGGTAGGAAGTAAAAAATAAAATGATACAGCCATTAATAAATAGCTAAAGCAATGGAGGAGAAAGTCTTTAGTATATAATGGAGCTTTAGTCATGTTAGATTTTTATGGAAAGTATTAGATTAAATTTATGTTGCTACATACAAATGATCATTGCTAACTGATGTAACAGGTACTAAGTTTCTAAATTTTGCCGAATTTTTCTATTAAAGGGAAGAATTATGATCTGCTTGCTTAGTTTTAATTTTTAACTTTTTCTATAATCTCTGGAATGTCCGTTGATTTACAGTGATGTAGTAATTCTCCAGTGACCACAATGTTAGGTCCTAATTTGCAGTAATCCATGCATTTGGTTTTAATAAGCTTTAGGTTTTTAATACCCTTAGATTTCAGTGATTTTTTCAGGTCGTTTTTTAGCTCCTCGCAACCATTTTTCTTGCAGTCTTTTCCCGTGCAAATAAATATGTGGTGATTTTGATTTTCAGTAGGTTTCAAAATAATATCTTGATCTTTAAAGGTTAAATCAATTGGCCTTTTTATTATCGATTTTTCAGACTTAAAGTTTTAATATCTTTCAATTGGGTTTTAACCTTTTAACAAATTTTCCTCTGTAACCTTGTTAATTAATTTAATCGAGTTTTTTTTACATCTAACTTTTGCTTGAGATTGGCTCTATGAGGCTTAGTTTAGGATTATCCCCTCCGATGCCAACCAAGCCGTAGTCCAGGCAGCTTGAAAATTAAAGCCACCGGTTACACCATCAATATCCAACACTTCGCCAGCGAAAAAGAGTCCAGGACATTTACGGCTTTCCATTGTTTGCATATTCACATCGCCTAATTTTACTCCGCCTGCTGTTACAAATTCTTCTTTGAAAGTAGTTTTGCCAGAAGCCTCATATAAATCAGCTATTAGATGGTTGATTAATTTATTGAACTTCTTTCCTGAGAAGTTATTCCAGCGCAGTTCTTCATCTATTTCACTTTTGGTTAATAGATATTCCCACAATCTTTTCGGTAGTTGAAAAGGATTGCTATTGAAAAGTTTCTTCTTTGGGTTTTCCGCTTGAAATTCAGTTAGGATTTGACGAGCTTCTTCTTCATTTGCTGATTTAAGCCAATTTACCAACACAGAGTATTCGTAATTTTTTTCATTCAAAATTCTGGCTCCCCAAGCAGAAAGTTTGAGCACGGCTGGTCCGCTCATACCCCAATGTGTAACTAATAATGGCCCTTGGTGGGATAGCTTAGTGCCGGCTATTTTTACTTCCACATCTTGAACAGCAACACCCGATAAGTTTGTAACGCTTGATTTTGGAAGGTTGAAAGTAAATAAAGAGGGGACAGGTTCAGAAATGCTATGCCCCAAATCTGATAACCATTGAAAAGCCTCCAATTTATTATGTCCACCAGTTGCGATTAAGATCTTATCACATTCAATTTTTTCAGCACCTTTAATATCTAACAAAAATCCCTTTTCGGTTTTCTCAATTGATTCTACTGCAACTTTTGTTCTAATGTCTACTTTAAGTTTTTCACATTCAGTCAGCAGACAGTCGATAATGGTTTGGGAATCATCCGTGATAGGAAACATTCTGCCATCTGCTTCCGCTTTAAGTTTTACACCTCGGTTTTCAAACCAATTCACAGTATCGACAGTACCAAAGTGCTCAAATGCTTTTTTGAGCTTTTTATTTCCTCTGGGATAATGTTTGATAAGCTCTTTTGGCTCTTGGCAAACATTAGTAACATTACATCTGCCACCACCAGAAATCTTTACTTTGGAAAGAAGTTTAGATGATTTCTCTAAAACCACTACTTCTGCATCAGGATTTTTAGAAGCAATATTAATAGCCCCAAAAATACCGGCTGCACCAGCTCCTATGATTATGAATTTGGTCAATTTATTCCTCTCTCAACCTCTTGTACTCATTAATCAAGCCATTGGTAGAAGCATCATGTCCAATTACAGGATTATCATGCTCCAGTTCAGGAAGGATTAATCCAGCCAATTGCTTTCCTAATTCCACTCCCCATTGATCAAAACTGAAAATGTTCCAGATGATTCCTTGAACATAAATTTTATGCTCATAAAGTGCGATTAAGCTACCTAGGCTTTTAGGCGTTATTTTCTTCATTAAGATAGAATTGGTGGGATTATCTCCTTTGAATACTTTGAAAGGTAATAACTTTTCAATTTCATCAGAATTTAAACCCTTTTGTTCTAATTCCTGACGTGCTTCTTTTTCACTTTTTCCATTCATCAAAGCTTCCGTTTGGGCAAAGAAGTTAGCAAGTAATTTTTGATGGTGGTCACCAATTGGATTATGAGAAACAGCAGGAGCTATAAAATCGCAAGGAATCATTTTAGTGCCTTGATGTATCAACTGATAGAACGCATGCTGGCCATTTGTACCGGGTTCGCCCCATACAATTGGACCTGTTTGATAAGTAACCGCTTTTCCGTTTCTGTCAACCGATTTCCCATTACTTTCCATGTTTCCTTGCTGAAAGTAAGCAGCAAAGCGATGTAGATATTGGTCATAAGGTAAAATAGCCTCTGTTTCAGCTTTGTAAAAGTTATTGTATAAAACACCAATTAAAGCTAGCAAAACCGGAGCATTATCAGACAGAGGAGATTTTTTGAAATGCATATCCATTTCATGAGCTCCTTTCAACAATTCTTCAAAATTGTCATAGCCAATGTTTAAGGCAATGGATAAGCCAATAGCGGACCACAGCGAATAACGTCCACCTACCCAATCCCAAAATTCAAACATATTGGCTGGGTCTATGCCAAATGATTCAACTCCCGATTTGTTTGTACTTAATGCAGCGAAATGCTTTTTGACGGTTTCCTCAGATCCCCCATTTTCTAAAAACCATTTTCTTGCAGTATGTGCATTGGTCATGGTTTCTTGAGTAGTAAACGTTTTGGAAGCAATTAGAAATAAGGTCGTTTCAGGATCAATTTTCTGTAATACTTCTGCTATATGAGTAGCATCCACATTGGACACAAAGTGGCTTTCAATTCCTTGTACTTTAAAAGGTTTTAAAGCTTCAGTAACCATTACAGGTCCCAAATCCGAGCCGCCAATTCCAATATTTACAATATGCTTGATTTGCTTTCCTGAATAGCCTTTCCAGTCACCAGAATGAATCTTTTGGCTAAAAGTTTTCATTTGCTTTCTCACCTTTTGTACCAAAGGCATCACATCCTGGCCTGATTCCATTACGGGATTGTCCGAGAAATTTCGTAACGCAGTATGCAAGACCGCCCGATGCTCTGTTTGATTTATTTTTTCACCTGAGAACATGGATTCAATGGCTTCTGGTAGTTCCATCTCAACAGCAAGCTCTAATAATAACCCAAGAGTTTCTTCATTGATCTTATTTTTGGAGAAATCAATGAAAAGAGATTCAGTGTTTAAACTGAATTTTTCGAACCTATCTTTATCGTTTTCAAAAAGTGTTTTTAGATGTATGTCTTTAGTAGCTTGATAATGCTTCTCCAGCTTTTTCCAAGTCTTTGTTTCAATAGGTGAAATATATTTCATTTTATAAAAAAGTCTTTGCTTAAATTCGGTGCAAAGTTAAAGGCTATACGTTAAAAATATAGTCTTAGTGGAATTTTTGTTGAGAAATAGGGGTCAAGGCTGTTGTCACTATTGAGCAGCTAGTCTCCCTACTGCCAATTTTCAGTTTTTTTCTGTTGCCGGTCTGACCTTCGGTACTGACCTAAATGGCATCATCACTTCCAACTTCCTACTTCCAACTCCCCCCTTTGGGGGTTAGGGGCTCAACTTTTTTTCCCATTCCCTTGCATATTTAAAATCATTCTTTTACTATTGCACTGTATTAGTTAAGTAGTACACTAAATCAGTAATAATGATTGCAATAAAAAATCTAACTTTTAATTACGCCAAAAAGCAGCAACCGCTCTTCAATGAACTGGATTGCGAGTTGCAGACGGGCAGCATAGTCGGCCTTCTGGGTAAAAACGGAGCAGGTAAAACCACCTTGCTCAAGCTCATGATCGGTTTGTTATTTCCTGACAAGGGTGATATTTCGATCTTGGGGCACGAACCTTCAAAGAGACAGCCTTCCCTTTTGCAGGATGTCTTTTTCGTTTCGGAGGAGTTTCATCTCCCTTCTATTTCCATCAATAACTATGTTAGGGCCAATGCAGCTTTCTATCCGCGATTTGATAAGGAATTGCTTCTTCGATTGATCAAGGATTTCGAACTACCGGAAACCAAAAGCTTGCAAAAGCTTTCTTACGGGCAGAAGAAAAAATTCTTGATTTCTTTCGCATTGGCTACCAAATGCCACTTGTTGGTACTCGATGAACCTACCAATGGATTGGATATTCCTTCAAAATCTATTTTCCGAAAAGTATTGGCGGGTTCCTTGGATGAAGATCAGTTGGTTATCATTTCTACCCATCAGGTGAAAGATGTAGAAAATCTAATCGATAAGGTCTTAATGCTGGATAATGGCAAGTTCATTATGCAAAAAGGCCTTTATGAAATTGGCTCACAGCTGAATTTCTCCACGGTATCCTCGGCAGAAGGCGAGCATATTTTGTATAGCGAAATGGTGCCGGGCGGTTTCCGCGTCATCACGCCACAGGAAAACGGAAATTCCAATGTTGATATAGAACTATTGTTTAACGCCATAGCCAATGGCCATGAAAACTTGAAAAAATATGTCCAATAATATATTCAATCTCAAAAGGTTTATAATGTTGGCCAAACAGCATTATATCCAAAACAAAAAGCTATTGTTATTTGCATCTGTAGCATATGTAGGAGTTATATTTCTACTGCTTACTATTGTGCAAATGGGCAATGACCGCGAACCACATGATCTGGAAATGTTCAGAGGGTTTATTATCGGTTTCGTGGCCGTATTTGGTAT